>DATCCC010000022.1:0-21205 GCA_036511495.1 Acidimicrobiales bacterium
AAGGAAGGGGTCGTCGGTTCAATCCCGACAGAGGGCTCGCCAGGCGGCGTAGCTCAGGTGGTCAGAGCACACGGCTCATAATCGTGTTGTCGCGGGTTCGAGTCCCGCCGCCGCTACCAGGCACAACGCAGGGCCCATGTAGTACGAAGAGGAGAAAAGAATGGCTAAGAACGAAAAGCGCATCCAGGTGACCCTGGCGTGCGAGGACTGCAAGCGGCGCAACTACATCACGACCAAGAACAAGATCAACGACCGCGAGCGCATTGAGATGAAGAAGTTCTGCCAGTGGGAGCGCAAGCACACTGTGCATAAGGAGACCCGCTAAAGGTTCGAGTTCCAACGGCGCCACCGGGTGTTGACAGATGTACAACCTGGTCGTGCGCGACCTAATTGGTTCGCTGAAGGATCGGTTGTCAAACCGGTCGCACGATTCCTCGTGGTTGTTGATTCAGTACTGAATATCGAGCGAGTAGCGCAGTGCGCGGTCAAGCTGAGCCCGTTTGGCAACGCTGAGTTGGCCGATCCGGTCGCTCGCGAGAATGTCCTTCGGCAGGGTCACGATGTTGTCGAACGTGATCACACTTACTTCGAGGAGTCCTTCGTCAGGGCCAACTTCGACCTCCGAGCGAATCCCGCGAACCGTTCGCGTAATCGGAGCGCAGGTCACGGCCGAGAGAACTTGAGTGGCGGCGTCACGAGTCAACACGCACACCGGACGTCGTCCGGCGCGGCTTCCCAAATCGGCCCAGACAATGTCGCCTCTGGCTACCAATTCGGGATTGTCTCGGTAGAAAGTCGAGCGGCCGGCTGGTTTGGTCGTTGTCTTATTACGGCCGCCTCACGACGGCGAACTCTTCCGGTGGTGGTTCTTGACCCCCAACGTGGGCACCAAGGTGCGGCCCAAGGTCGGTCGTTAAGCACCGACGGCGTTACTCAGTGGTGTCAACGATGAGGACCGAACAGGAGGCCCCGTGGGCGATGGAGTTAGGCACGCTGCCGAGCACTCGGCGTACGCCCTTCATGCCTCGATTTCCCACGACAACGAGGTCGGCGGAAACATCGTTGGCCGTTTTGATGATTAGGTCGGCCGGGTCGCCCTTGGCCGAGTGCAGAACCGGTTCGACGCCAACTTTCTTCGCGATGAAGGAAAGAGTTTGCAGCAGCGCGTCGACGTCACTCGCAGTGGCCAGGACTTGAAATTCGCCCCCGGTGGGGGCGCCGTACACTTTCGAATCGAACGCCGAGACGATGTGTAACTGACCGGACGATACCCTTGCTAGCTCGACGGCGACCTCGACGGCGCGGCGTGCGGTCGCTGAATCGTCGGCTCCGACTACGACAGTGTGGAACATTATCGATACTCCTCGTCGTGGCACCCACGTCGGCAACGGCGTTGTCGACCCTTGTGCGCTATTGCTTAAGACTAACGGCGTATGTCCGAGCTGTCCTGATCAATTGGTCGCGGCGTCGGTCAACTGGTCGAGCCGATCAACCATTGTCGTCGCCCCGATCTGTACGAAGATGTCGCGCGCCTCTTTGGCTATCGTGGCGTCGGCGTGATCGGCACCGAGCACGAGCACGAGATCAAGTTCACAGAGCGCGAGATCTAACACGCTGTCGACGATTCGCCACTGTTCGATCGCGTCTCGATAGATCTCCGCGGCATCACCCGGGCGACCCTCCAGCGCGGCAAGTCCCGCCTCGGTGGTGCGACGTTGCGCCGATAAATATCGCCCGCGCAGCCGCTGCATGGCGCCAAGTAGGTCGCGAACTTCGTCAATCTCTCCTAGCCACAAAGCGGCTCGCGAGGCCATGCTGAGGGCAACGGGTGTGTTAATACCCATGGGATCAAGTTCTATGGCACGACGCGCGTGGCGAAGCGCGCCAGTTAGATCGCCCGAGGCGAGCGCCGTGAAGGCCAACGTCGTCAACCGTGTTGTCTCTGAGGCCAGTTGGCCGCCCTCTTCACCACCCGCCACGACGATTTCCTGGAGTGCTTGGGCGAGGAGATCTTGCGAGAGTTCGGCCTCGCCACTCATCGCCGCCAGTACGGCCTCGAGCCCTTTGAGCCACTTGGAGTGCCACCCAACGAGTTCTCGTTGCAAGAGTTCTTCGATGGCGATACGTGTTTCGGCCCAAAGACCGAGGTAGAGCGAGGTCTCGGCGATGTTCAGGAGGTTCGTGATCTCGAGGCCGCGGGTTCCGGCGCGACGCGCGAGTTCAATCGCCTCGTTTGCCGTTACGATCATGGCCCGCGGATCGTCGGGCAGCATGTAAAGACTCAGTCCCGTGCGCGAGCGAGCTTGCTCAATCAGGGCACCGGCTTCGTCGGCAATGGCGGCCATACCTCGGGCCAGAATCACTGCCTCGCGGTGTCGTCCCATAGTGAACAGTGCTAACGACTTCGAGCCGAGTGCGTTCGCCAAAAGTGCGCTGTTGTCAAGCTCTTCGGCGAAACTGAGAGCCACCTCGCTCCACTCGAGCGCGCGTTTGACCTCACTGGTGTGACAGAGCACGCTCGCTATTGCGTCGGCGAGTGCAGCGCGCACTCGCGACTCCGCACCGTCGACGCGTTCGAAGGCTCGTTCGCAGCGCTCCACCGCTTCGACCGCGCGTTGAAGAGTTGGAAGTGGCAACGCCAGTTTGGCAATTGCGAGACCGGTGGCGTTGACGTCGCCGAGAGATTCGTAGATCGCGATGGCCCGTTCCAAGTACGTAGCGCACTGCGCTGTCTGCTGGAGGCGGCTCGCCGCCTGACTCGCGAGTTCGAAGAGTCTGGCCCGAAGTCGATCGTCACTCGCTAGTTCGATGGCTTGGTTGAAGAAGACGGCAGCCTGTTCTGGTGAGCCGAGCGAGAGTGCTCGCTGGCCCGCGCGCTCCGTCCATTCAAGTGCTCGCGGTATGACGTGATCACTGTCTGGTTCCTCCGGCGTCGCCCGGTAGGCCTCGAGGTAGTGGGCCGCGACGACGCCGGCGAGTTCTTCATCATCAAGGGATTCGGCGTAGCGCGCGATAGCGAGATGTTTCGCTCGACGGTCTCGACGCGCGAGCGTGCCCACGGCGACTTCACGAATGACGCCTTGGACGAAGCCGTACTGACCTCGCTCGGGGGAACGAGGGTCGTTGTCAGCGAAGAGGAACTCCTTTCGCACGAGGTCGCGAAGTTCGCTCTCGATCTCCTCGGCCACCGCGCCGTTGACGACACGGAGACTTTCGACGGAGAACGTCGAGCCCACGACCCCGGCGTCTTGGAGCAGGACTCGTTGACGTGGCGGCAGGGAGTCCAAACGCGAGGCAATGAGTGCGTGAAGTGTTTCGGGAATTTCCAACGTGCTGATGTCGCCTTCGACGCGGTAGCCGTCGTCCGACTGCACTAGTGCGCCTCGGTCGACCAACATGCGAATCGTCTCTACGGCGTAGAGCGGCACGCCTTCGGCGCGAGCCAGCACCTGGTCGGACACGTCGCGTGGGAGTCCGTGGACGAAGCCGTCGAGTAATTCGCGCATTGCGATGGACGACAGGGGTTCTAAGTGAAGTGACGTGAAGTTACGAAGTCCCGCGCCCCATGACGCGCGCCGTTCCATCAACTCTGGACGCGAAAGGGTGACGATAAGCAGCGGGAAGTTCTTCGACCATTCGAGAATGGACTCGACAAAGTCGATGAGTCCGGCGTCGGCCCACTGGAGGTCTTCGAAGACGAGCACCGTCAGTCCCACGGAGGCGATGCGTTCAAAGAACTTTCGCCACGCCGAGAACAGTTCTTCGCGGTCACTCGACATCGCGTCGCTGAGTCCGAGCAGGTGAGCGAGACGGGGTTCGATCCATCGGCGCTCTTCGACGTCAGGAACGAAGAGGGTCAGACTCGTGTGCAACTTCTCGAGAGCGGACGTTGCGTCTTCGGCGTCGAGAATTCCGGCGCGCATGCGCACCATCTCACCGAGCGCTCCGAAGGTCACTCCTTCGCCGTAGGCGCGCGAGCGACCTTGGTGCCAGTAGACGTCGTCGGCCAACCCGTCGACGTACTTAAGAAACTCCCATGAGAGTCGGCTCTTCCCGATTCCGGGAACGCCGGTCACCGACACCAAACGTGCTCGCTGCTCACGTTGGGTGGCGTGAAGGAGATCCTTAATGAGCCGAATTTCTTCCTCGCGTCCAACGAAGGGGGGTTCGAGCCGTTCGCTTCGGCCGAGCCCCTTTCTTTGTGCGACGACTCGAAGTGCGCGCCAGGCATTAATCGTGAGCGACTTTCCCTTCAGTTCAAGTGCTCCCACTTCTTCGAAGGCGATTGCGCCCGACGTCGCTCGCCACGTGGATTCGTCGACGAGCACCGTTCCCGGCTCGGCCACGCTCTGTACTCGCGATGCGGAGTTCACGGTGTCGCCGAGCACCATGCCTTCGGCAACCTTTCCTATCGTGATGGCCACTTCACCAGTCACCACGCCCCCGCGAGCACGAAGGCCACCCAGTCCCGTGTCGTTGTCGAGTTCGGTGACCGACGCCACAAGATCCAGGGCGGCGCGAACTGCTCGCTCCGCGTCATCTTCGTTCGCGACTGGTGCGCCCCACACCGCCATGACGGCGTCGCCAATGAATTTTTCTACGGTTCCGCCGTAGTTATCGATAATTCGCTGAGCTCGCACGAAGTACTGCGAAAGGAGCTCTCGAACGTATTCGGGATCCCGCGACTCGGCCAACGGTGTGAATCCCACAAGATCGACAAACAAGACTGAACACAGTCGCCTCTCGGCCACCGGTTCGACGGTCGCTGTTGAGGGCGACGACGTAGCTCCCTGATTCGCACCGCTCAGCGTTGAGGGCGCAAGGGCGCCCGAAACTGCCGTTCCGCAGTTTGCGCAAAAAGGTTTCCCTTCGAGAATCTCAGCGCCACATGATGAGCACTGCGGCGCGACTCGGGCCCCACAGTTCGCGCAGAACGGTTTGTCGCTCGGAGTATCCCCTTCGCACGCCCGACATTGCATAGTGGCCCTCCTTGGCTCGGCATTCTACGACCCAGAGCTGCTCGCCCGCACTCCTTCGCACTCGCTGGCCAGGGAGAAGGGGGACGCGGGCCCTTGAATCGCGGGGAGCCTAAACGCCGCGGGACCAACACAGGTGCGTTGTGGGGCGAGTTGAGGTCACTCGGTGGCCAGTTATGCTTGGCCCCTGGCAATTTCTAGACTGTGGCGCTCATCCACCAAATGAGCGTCGTCGCGAGAATGGTAAGATTGACGTCCCTAGGGACACGTCCAATTTCTTGGTGCGTGACGATAGGGCAGTGGCTCAATTGGTAGAGCACCGGTCTCCAAAACCGGTGGTTGGGGGTTCGAGTCCCTCCTGCCCTGCTCGGCGCTGTAATCCAAATAGCTGTAACGAAGTTTGAACGAGAGACGTGAGATGAACCGCGAACAAAAGCGCATGATGCAGCGACAGGGACAGGTGGGCGCCGACGGCGCCGCTGCTCCACGTCGCACGCCGCAAGACGTTCAACGTCGTCGCAGCGACCGCGCCACCCCCGCGGAGTTCTTTCGCCAAATTCGCGAAGAGATGCGCCAAGTCTCCTGGCCCACACGACCCGAAGTCATCAACTACTCGACCATCGTGCTTTTCGTACTGATCTTTATGACCTCGTTAATTTTCGGACTCGGCTTTGGTTTCTCCAAGTTCGTTTCGTTCCTCTTTACCAAGTAGGCAAATATGAGTGATCTAGAAACCCCCCTCGACGAAGTGACCGAAGACGTGGTGCTCGACGAAGAGATTCTCGACGTTACGATTCTCGACGACGAGGACGACGAGCCCATTGTCGAAAGCGCCTTCGACCGCCCCGGTCGCTGGTACATCGTGCACACTTTCGCTGGTCACGAGCAGAAAGTCATCGGCGCGCTGAACAACATCATCAAGAGTCGCGAGTTGAGCGACTCGATCTACGAGATCTACCTGCCCGAAGAGGACGTGACCGAGTTCAAGTCCGGCAAAAAGGTCACCGTCTCTAAGCGCATGTTCCCGAGCTACCTCTTAATTCGTTGTGAACCAGATCCCGAGATCTTCTACGTCATTGGCTCCACGCCCGGCGTGACGGGCTTCGTGGGCGCGGAGAAGACCAAGCCGACGGCGCTCACCAAGCGCGAAGTCGACAACATCATTCGCCCCCACGTCGAAGGCGTCGAGGTACCCACCGCGAAGCGGCGCATGCCGACCCACGAGTTCGAAGTCAACGACACCGTCCAGATTAAGACCGGACCGTTCGCTACCTTCTCGGGTCACGTGGCCGAGATCAACGAAGATCAACTCAAGGTCAAGGTGTTGGTGGACATCTTTGGACGTGAGACCCCCGTGGAGCTTGACTTCACGCAGGTCACGAAGCTTTAGAGAACTGTAAGGAGAACGGCCATGGCCAAGAATATTGTCGCAGTAGTCAAGATTCAACTCGAAGCGGGTGGCGCGACGCCCGCACCGCCGGTTGGTACGGCGCTTGGGCCGCACGGCGTGCAGACCATGGAGTTCTGCAAGCAGTACAACGCCGCGACCGAGTCGATGAAGGGGACTGTCATCCCCGTCGAGATCTCGATCTACGAGGACCGCACGTTCACGTTCATCTTGAAGACGCCTCCGACCCCGGTGCTCCTTCGCCAAGCGGCTGGTGTCGCCAAGGGCGCGAAGCTCGCGGGCCGAGAAGTCGTCGCCACGGTCACCATGGATCAGGTCGAAGAGATCGCGAAGACCAAACTGAAAGACCTCAACACCGACGACGTCGAGATGGCCAAGCTTCAAGTGGCCGGCACGGCGCGCTCGATGGGCATCACGGTCGCGGGCTAGGAGAAAAGTAATGAAGCACGGTAAGAACTACAAGAACGCCCTCGCCCAAGTCGATCGCGAAGAGCTCTTGACGGTGGTCGAGGCCATCGACAAGGTGAAGCACGTCTCGACGGCCAAGTTTGACGAGACCGTCGAACTGGCGATTCGCCTCGGCGTCGACCCGCGCAAGGCCGAGCAGATAGTGCGCGGCACCATCTCGCTGCCCGCGGGCACCGGTAAGACGAACCGCGTCGCGGTCTTCGCTTCTGGTGAAGCCGCCCAGGCCGCTCGTGACGCCGGCGCCGACGAAGTCGGTGCCGAAGACCTCGTCGCTAAGGTTGCTGGTGGATTCCTCGACTTCGACGTCGCGATCGCGACGCCGGACCTCATGGGTCAAGTCGGTGGTCTCGGTCGAGTACTGGGGCCACGTGGTCTGATGCCGAACCCCAAGACTGGCACGGTCACCACCGACGTCGCCAAGGCCGTCACCGAATTCAAGGGTGGGCGCGTTGAGTACCGCACCGACAAGATCGGTAACGTGCAGCTTCGCGTTGGCAAAGTGAGCTTCTCGCGCGACGACTTGGTTCGTAACGTGCAGGCCGTCATCGACGAAGTCCTTCGTGTCAAGCCCGCGAGTGCCAAGGGTCGCTACGTCATGAGCATCACGGTCTCATCCACGATGGGACCTGGCGTCAAGATTGACCCGGCGCGCACCCGTGACCAAGACGAGGTTCTGGCCTCGGCCTAGTCGCCCCTTTTGACGACGTAGCCGTTTCGTTAGTACGCTGGACAACCTTGCACGAAGTCGGTGCGACAGATTTATAAAGAACGCCGAAGACATCCGGTGCACGCGAGTGCGTAAAGGACGAAAGTTCGCCTGACGAGGAGTTCGAGTTTCCTTGTGGAACTCGTTCGCTTGGATGTTCGAGGCCCGTTACCGGGCGGCATCCGGTGAAGGAGTCACTATGAACAAGGTTCGTACCGCCAAGGTCGCTACCGTCGACGAACTGAAGGCCAAGGTCGACGGCACCTCAACGGCGGTCGTCACCGAGTACCGCGGCATGACCGTCGCGGAGATTTCGACGCTGCGCCGTCAGCTGCGCACCCTCGACGCCGACTACAAGGTCTTTAAGAACACGCTCGTTCGTCGCGCTATCGAGGGGACGTCCGTGGCGTCGCTCGACGAGTTCCTCGTTGGTCCTACCGCGATTGCCTTTGTGAACGGTGACGTCTCGGCAGTGGCGAAGGCGTTACGCGATTTCGCCAAGGCCACGCCAACGTTGATCGTGAAGGGCGGCGTGCTTGACGGCAAGCCCCTCTCGCTCAAAGACCTCACGGCACTGGCCGACCTGCCCTCGCGCGACGTATTGCTCGCGCGCTTCGCTGGTCTGCTCGCTTCACCACTCGCGACCATGGCCGGTCTCTTAAAGGCCATCCCGCAAAACTTCGCCTACGGCCTCTCGGCCTTGATCGACGCCAAGGGTGGCGCAGCTGTCGCCCCGGTCGTCGAGCAAGTCGAAGAGACCGCCGAGACTCCGGCCGGGGTCGAGGAAGCTGCTCCGGCAGCGAGCGACGACGACGCGACCTTGGTCGCCGAAGTCGCGGACGAGATCCCCGAGGCCCTTGAAGCCACTGAGGTCCCTTCCGACACCGAGACCTCCGAGGCGTCTGATGACGTCGCGAGCGAACCGGCCGAATAACCAACAACGAAATAAGAAGAGAAAGGAATCACCATGGCTGCAACCATTACCAAGGAACAGATTCTCGACGGCATCGCGGAGCTTTCTGTCATCGAACTGAGCGAACTCTTAAAGGAGTTCGAGGAGAAGTTCGGCGTGACTGCTGCGGCTCCCGCGGCTGCTGCCGCGGCGCCCGCCGCGGGCGGCGGCGACGCTGACGCCGGTGTTGAGGAGAAGAGCGACTTTGACGTCATTTTGACCAGCGGCGGCGACAAGAAGATCCAGGTCATCAAGGAAGTACGTTCCTTGACCAGCCTCGGACTGAAGGAAGCCAAGGACCTCGTGGACGGTGCCCCCAAGCCCGTGCTCGAAAAGGTCTCTAAGGCCGACGCCGAAAAGGCCAAGGCTGCCCTCGAGGCCGCCGGCGCGACGGTAGAAGTCAAGTAATTATCGCTGTTTGGAGGGCTCCGGCCGGGTTCTGCCCGGCCGGAGCTTTTTCTTAGGTTTGAAATACTTGACCTGAGCGGTGAACCTGCCTAGGGTGAGCGCAACCGTTGTGCACGGGCGCGTATCTCCTTTGGGGAGCGCCAGTTGCGCATTCTCAGGCAGAACCACTAGAGTTGTAAGACCGTGTTCCTGCCCTCAACTTCGTCATCCCTTGACGCCGTTTTGTGCTCGGACCCGGCGCGTACCACCCACCCACTCACACGGAGGATGACCGTTGACGTCTCGGTCCACTAGCCCGGAGCGCTTTAACTTCTCGGCATTGGGTGAAGCACACCCCCTGCCTAACCTTCTCGAAATTCAGCGCGACAGCTTCGACTTGTTCATGAAGCAGGGTCTGCGCGAGGCTTTCGAGGCGATCTCGCCGATTACCGACTTCACGGGCCGACTTTCGCTCGAACTCGAGTTCGACCCTGATGACGCCGACTTAAAGAGTCCGCCCAAGTTCACCGTGGAAGAGTGCCGTCAGCGCGCCACCACGTACTCACAACCCATCTTCGTTCGCGCACGCTTCTTGAACTCCGAGACCGGTGAGATCAAAGAGCAGACCGTCTTCATGGGTGACTTCCCGATCATGACCGAGCAGGGCACGTTCATCATCAACGGCACCGAGCGCGTGGTCGTGTCCCAACTCGTCCGTTCGCCCGGCGTACTCTTTCAGCCCGGTAAGGACGAGAAGGTCGCCTTCGAAGGAACCATTCACCCCAGTCGTGGTGAGTGGCTCCAGGTTGACCTAGAAGAGAAGAAGAACAAGTCCGCGAACGCCGGTGCGCGCATCGCTCGCAAGCGTCGCATCTCGATCTTTACGTTGCTGCGCGCGCTCGACACCGCAATGGACGAGAAGTTCTTTGAGAAGTTCATTGCGCACTTCGACTTCCTCGAGGACCAGTTCCACGTGGACTGGAAGAAGGCCCACCTCGAAATCTCTAAGCACATGGAAAAGTACAACATCGACGACACGCCCGAGAACTTTTTGCGCGCGAGTCAAGAGACCGCGTGGCTCGAGATCTACCGTCGCGCGCGTCCCGGTGAAGTCCAGACCGTCGAGGCCGCTCGTCAGTACTTCGAGGGCGCCTTTTTCTCAGAGAAGCGCTACGACCTCAGTCGTGTCGGTCGCTACAAGCTCGACCGCAAGCTCGGTAGCGAAGTCGCGAAGAACGTCGAACTCTTCGGCGACGTGCTCGAACTGCCCAACACCGCCCTGCACGTTTTATCGAAGGCCGAAGTTCTGGCCACGGCTACGTACCTGTTGAACTTGGCGCGCGACCGCACCGCCAAAGAGACGACGTACCACATCGACGACCAGGACCACTTCGCCAACCGCCGCATCCGCAGCGTGGGCGAGTTGATTCAAAACGCACTTCGTACGGGCCTTTCACGTATGGAGCGCGTGGTACGTGAGCGCATGAACACCCAAGACGTCGAGGCCATCGCGCCCCAGACCTTGATCAACATTCGTCCCGTGATGTCGGCGATCAAAGAGTTCTTCGCTACCTCCCAGCTCAGTCAGTTCATGGACCAGAACAACCCGCTGTCGGGACTCACCCACAAGCGTCGTCTCTCGGCCCTGGGACCAGGTGGACTTTCTCGTGAGCGTGCCGGCCTGGAAGTTCGAGACGTCCACTCCTCGCACTACGGGCGTATGTGTCCGATCGAAACCCCCGAAGGCCCCAACGTCGGTCTTATTGGCTACCTCGCGACCTACGCGCGCATCAACGAGTACGGCTTCATTGAGACGCCGTACCGCGTGGTGGCGTCGGGCAAAGTCACTGGTGAGATTAGGTACTTCACGGCCGACGAAGAAGAGCGTTTCGTCATCGCCCAGGCGAACACCGAAGTCGACGACCACGGCACCATCAAGGCCGACCGCGTCCTCGTTCGCCGTGGCCCCGTAGGTACGGGACTGCGCGTTGGTTCGTCGAACAAGTCCTCCTCCACCACGTCCGAGATTGACTTCGTCAAGCCCGACGAAGTCGAGTTGATGGACGTCTCCACCAAGCAGATTATTTCGGTCGCGACCTCGCTGATCCCCTTTGTCGAGCACGACGACGCCCAGCGCGCACTGATGGGTGCCAACATGCAAAAGCAGGCCGTGCCGCTCATCATGCCCGAGGCTCCGTTCGTCGGAACCGGCATGGAAGCGCGCGCCGCACTCGACTCGGGTGACGTGCTCATCGCTGAGGGCAACGGTGTCGTGAAGTCCGTCTCGGGCGACCGCATCGTCGTGGAGTACGAGAAGGACGTCACCGATCGTTACGGCAAGGCCTTTGGCCGCAAGCAGTACAACCTCAACAAGTTCCGTCGTTCCAACCAGGACACGTCGATCAATCAGAAGCCCCTCGTCTTTGGAGGCGAGAACGTGAAGGCCGGCGACCTCTTGGCCGACGGCACGAGCACGTCCAACGGCGAGTTGGCTTTGGGTAAGAACCTGCTCGTGGCGTACATGCCGTGGGAGGGCTACAACTACGAAGACGCCATCATCTTGAGTGAGCGCCTCGTACGTGACGACGTCTTGACCTCGGTCCACGTAAAGGAGTACGAGATTGACGCTCGCGACACCAAACTCGGTGCCGAAGAGATCACTCGTGACATCCCGAACCTGCCCGACGACATCCTGGCCGACCTCGACGATTTGGGCATTGTGCGCATCGGCGCCGAAGTCCAGCCCGGCGACATCCTCGTCGGTAAGGTCACCCCCAAGGGCGAGACCGAGCAGTCGCCCGAAGAGCGTCTGCTCCGCGCCATCTTTGGTGAGAAGGCCCGCGAAGTGCGCGACACCTCCTTGAAGGTGCCCCACGGCGAGTCCGGCAAGGTCATCGACGTCAAGGTCTACAGCCGTGACGAAGACCACGAAATGCAGCCGGGTGTCAATCAGCTCGTGAAGGTCTACGTCGCGCAGAAGCGCAAGATCTCCGAAGGCGACAAGCTCGCCGGACGTCACGGCAACAAGGGCGTTATCTCGAAGATTCTGCCCGAAGAGGACATGCCGTTCCTCTCTGACGGAACGCCGATCGACATCATCTTGAGTCCCCTTGGTGTGCCGAGTCGAATGAACGTCGGCCAGGTGCTCGAAAGTCACTTGGGCTACGCCGCTCGTCACGGATGGGCGGGTCTTGAAGTCAACCCCGCCGTTGGTACGTCGGGCCACGACGACCAGAAGGATCCCGCGAACCGTCCCTATCGCAAGACCCGCCCTCGTACCGAGCCCGCGGTCTACGTCGCCACGCCATCGTTCGACGGTGCGCACTGGGACGAGACCGAGCGCGCGAAGGACAAGCCCACGATTCAACAGACCTTCGAAACACTGAACGTCGACGGCCAAAACGGCAAGCGACTGTTGGCGGGCGACAACGACGGAAAAGTCACGCTCTACAACGGTCGAACCGGCGAGGCGTACGACAGTCCGATCTCGGTGGGCTACGCCTACATCTTGAAGCTCGCTCACATGGTGGACGACAAGATTCACGCGCGCGCCACCGGTCCGTACTCGATGATCACCGCCCAGCCACTCGGTGGTAAGGCGCAGTTCGGTGGTCAGCGGTTTGGTGAGATGGAAGTGTGGGCCCTCGAGGCCTACGGGGCCGCGTACGCGCTTCAAGAACTCTTGACCGTCAAGTCTGACGACATGAAGGGTCGCGAGCGCGCCTACGAGGCCATCGTCAAGGGTCAGAACCTCCCCGAGCCGGGAATCCCCGAGTCGTTCAAGGTGCTCATCAAAGAAATGCAGTCACTCTGTTTGAACGTGGAGGTGCGCGACAAGGTCGGTGCCCACGTTGATCTAGCCGACACCGAAGAGGACTTCTTCTCAGTCACGCGCGAACTGGGTATCGACATCAGTCGACCCGAGCGCGGCAGTGATGAAGAAGACGCCCGCCGTGCCGCCGAAAGGAAGTTGTCATGAGTCCACTCGACGTAAACCAGTTCGACGAGATCAGTATTGGTCTCGCTACGGCCCAGAACATTCGTAGTTGGTCTTCGGGTGAAGTGAAGAAGCCCGAGACGATTAACTACCGTACTTTGCGTCCCGAGAAGGACGGCCTGTTCTGCGAGAAGATCTTCGGACCCCAGAAGGCTTGGGAGTGCGCCTGTGGCAAGTACAAGCGCGTCCGCTTTAAGGGCATTGTCTGCGAGCGTTGTGGCGTAGAGGTAACGAGTGACAAAGTGCGCCGCGAGCGCATGGGTCACATCGCCCTTTCGGCACCCGTCGTGCACATCTGGTACCTGCGCGGTACTCGTTCGTGGCTCGCGTACCTCTTGATGGGTACCGCGCCGAAGGAAGAGTTGAAGGCCAAGCAGTTAGAGAAGGTCATCTACTTCGCCGCCCACATGGTCACCTACGTTGACGTCGATCGCCGTCACGCCGAACTCGCCGAGCTGCGCGTGGGCCTGAACGAAGAGATTCTTGAAATCGCCGAGCGCGAAGTCAAGGCCCTCGACAACAAGTTGAAGGAAATTGAAGCGCGTGCCGTCAAGCTCGAAGCTGAAGGCGCCAAAGAGTCAGAGCTTCGTGCTCTCCAGCGCGGCACCGAGAAGGAACTCGACGGCGTTCGTTCACGTTTCGCCGAAGAGCGCGAGCTCGCCAAGCAGGCCTTTGACACGTTCGAAGGTCTTCACTCACGCCAGATCATCGAAGACGAAGTGCTGTACCGCGAGATGGACTTTCGCTACGGCGAGTACTTCGAAGGTGGCATGGGTGCTGACGCGATTCTCCAACTGATTGACCGTATGAACCTCGACGACGAGGAGAAGGTCATGCGCGAGATGATTGACGCGAAGGACGGCCGCAAGCCGCTCAGCGCGCAGCGTCACGCGAAGTTTCTCAAGCGCCTCGCTATCGTGCAGTCCTTCAACCGTCGTGACGTCCACGGTCACCGTTTGAACGACCCGCGCGCCATGATCCTCGAAGCGGTGCCGGTCATTCCTCCGGACCTTCGTCCAATGGTGCAGCTCGACGGTGGACGTTTCGCGACGTCCGACCTCAACGACCTGTACCGCCGCGTCATCAACCGCAACAACCGCCTGAAGCGCTTGCTCGACCTCGGCGCGCCGGACATCATTGTCAACAACGAAAAGCGCATGCTCCAAGAAGCCGTCGACGCACTCTTCGATAACGGACGTCGTGGACGCCCGGTGGCCGGACAGAGTGGCCGACCACTGAAGAGTCTCTCGGACATGTTGAAGGGCAAGCAGGGACGTTTCCGCCAGAACTTGCTCGGTAAGCGCGTCGACTACTCGGGTCGTTCGGTCATCGTTGTAGGACCGACGCTCAAACTCCACCAGTGTGGTCTGCCCAAGATGATGGCCCTCGAGCTCTTTAAGCCGTTCGTTATGAAGCGCCTCATTGAGACCCAGATGGCTCAGAACATCAAGAGCGCCAAGCGCATGGTCGAACGCCGTAAGACCGTGGTCTGGGACGTTCTCGAAGAGGTTATTCGCGAGCACCCGGTGTTGTTGAACCGTGCGCCGACGCTGCACCGTCTCGGGATCCAGGCCTTCGAGCCGATTCTCGTTGACGGCAAGGCAATCCAGATTCACCCCCTCGTCTGCAAGGCCTTCAACGCGGACTTCGACGGTGACCAGATGGCCGTGCACGTGCCGCTGTCGGCTGAGTCGCAGGCCGAAGCACGCATCTTGATGCTCTCCACGAACAACATCTTCACGCCCGCCACCGGACGACCCATTACTGAGCCCGCTCAGGACATGGTCTTTGGTGCGTACTACTTGACGTTGCCCTGTGACGAAGTGGTCGAGAACCCGAAGAACTACCGCCACGTCTACTCAATCGAGAACGCCGTCTCGGACAAACTCATTGGTCTGCGCAGCGCGATCGAGATCCGACCCTTAGGGGGCTCGTCACTCGACGCGCGCTTAGAGGCGGCCGGCGTTGAGGTCTCGGGCGCGGGACGTTCACTCGTGACGACGCCCGGTCGAGTTTTGTTCAACGAAGCGTTGCCCTTTGGCTTTCGCTACGTGAACGAGGTCATTGGCAAGAACGCGGTGCCGATTGGCACGATCGTCGAAGAGATCTCGGCGAGTTACTCGCGCCAAGAAGTTGCTGAGTCACTCGACGCCATCAAGTCGCTGGGCTTTCGATTCGCGACGCGCTCGGGTCTGACGATTTCGATTGACGACATCGTCACCACGCCCGAAAAGGCCGCGATTCTCAACAAGTACGAGGAGCAGGCCGCCAAGGTCGAGACCAACTACCGCCGAGGCGTCATCGTCGACGACGAACGTCGCCAGCAAGAGATTGAGATCTGGACGAACGCCAACAAAGAGGTCGGCGACGCCACCGACCGCGCGATGAACGCGATCTCGGACAACCCGATCCGCATGATGGTGGACTCGGGCGCTCGTGGTAACTCCCAGCAGATCCGCCAAATCGCCGCCATGAAGGGCCTCGTGTCCAACCCGCGCGGTGAGATGATTCCCCGCCCGATTAAGTCTTCGTTCCGCGAAGGCCTCTCGGTCCTTGAGTACTTCATCTCCACCCACGGCACCCGCAAGGGTCTCGGTGACACGGCGCTTCGTACCGCTGACTCTGGGTACTTGACCCGTCGACTCGTCGACGTCGCCCAAGAGCTCATCGTCAAGGAGTTCGACTGCAACACGAGCCGAGGGATGTGGATTGAACACGTCGCCCCCGACACGCGCGCCGTGCGTTCTCACTTAGAGACCAAGCTCTGGGGCCGCGTGTCCGCTGAAGACGTGACGCTCTCGGACGGCTCGCTCATCCCTCGCGGCACCATGTTGTTGATGGACGACGTCGAGCGACTGCGCGACGACGATTCCGTTGATCGTGTTCGTGTTCGCACGACCTTGACCTGTGACGCCATCCAAGGGGTGTGCGCCGCGTGTTACGGACTCTCCCTCGCCACCCACCAACTCGTGGAGCTCGGTGAAGCGGTCGGTGTCATTGCCGCGCAGTCCATTGGTGAGCCGGGAACCCAGCTCACGATGCGTACCTTCCACTCCGGTGGTGTGTCCGAGAGCGACATCACGCACGGTCTACCGCGCGTGGTCGAGCTCTTCGAAGCGCGTACCCCTAAGGGGGCCGCGGCCGTGGCCGAGTTCTCGGGCGTCGTGCGCGTCGAGCTCGTTGGTCGCGAACGCAAGGTCACCATGGTGGGCGACGATGGTCAACTCCAAGAAGAGTCGATTTCCATCGCTCGTCACCTCTTGATCGAAGACGGCCAAGAGGTCGAAGTCGGTACGCCGTTGCACGACGGACCGCTCGACCCCAAGCTCATGATGAAGTTCCGTGGAACGCGCGAGACCCAGCAGTACCTCACCGAAGAGGTGCAGAACGTCTACCGCGACCAGGGTGTGTCGATTCACGACAAGCACATCGAACTCATCGTGCGCCAGATGACGCGTCGCGTGCAGATCGTTGACGCTGGTCAGTCCACGTGGCTGCCCGGAGCGTTGATTGACGTGAAACTCTTCAATGACACGAACGATGAACTCGAAGCTAGTGGCTCTGAGGCCGCCGACGGTCGTGCCCAGTTGATGGGTATCACCAAGGCTTCGCTCGCCACCGACTCGTGGCTCTCGGCCGCGTCGTTCCAAGAGACGACGCGCGTTCTTACCGAGGCCGCCATCGAAGGCAAGCGTGACTACCTCGTGGGTCTGAAGGAAAACATCATCATCGGTAAGTTGATTCCGGCCGGTTCGGGTCTGGAGTACTACAACAAGCGCGAACTGCGTCTCGACATGCCCGACGCCGAACTGCTGCCCGCCTGGGCCCAGGTCAGCGACGACGACCTCGACCTCGCCAGTCTTTTGGGCGAGTTGAGCAGTGACGACTCCTTTAGTGCGGACTTGAGCGCCTTCCAGAACATCGGCACGGCCACCTATGACGAGTCGGCACTACCCGAGAACGACGCTGATAACCCCGAAGATCAACTCGGGGGCCAAGCGCTTTAGCGCGTAGGTCCGTCGCCGCTCTCGCCGAGCGGCGCCGGGCTTGCCGTACGACGCAAGTTTGTCGTAGGATTGACAGTCCGCGCTCCGGCTTTGCTGGGGCGCCCAGAGAAGTACCAACAAGAGAGGTTCCGCGTGCCCACAATCGCACAGTTGGTCCGAAAGGGCCGACAGGACAAGGTTTCAAAGACGAAGACGCCGGCCCTGAAGGGGGCCCCGCAACGTCGTGGTGTCTGCACCCGCGTGCACACCGTCACGCCGAAGAAGCCCAACTCCGCACTCCGCAAGGTCGCGCGCGTTCGCCTCACCTCGGGCGTCGAGGTCACGGCCTACATTCCCGGCGTCGGCCACAACCTCCAAGAGCACTCCATTGTGCTGGTGCGTGGCGGGCGTGTGAAGGACCTTCCCGGTGTTCGCTACAAGATCATCCGCGGCGCGCTCGACACCTCGGGTGTTCGCGACCGCAAGCAGGCCCGTAGTCGTTACGGCGCCAAGAGGGAGAAATAATGCCTCGTAAGGGCCCCGCGGTACGCCGTGAAATTCCCGTCGACCCGATCTACAAGTCGGTCCTCGTCACCCAGGTCACCAACAAGATTCTCGAGCGCGGCAAGCGCACGATCGCTGAGCGCATTGTCTACGGCGCATTGGAGCAGGTCGAGCAGAAGACCGGCACCGACCCCATCGCCACCTTGAAGCGCGCGCTGGAGAACGTACGTCCCGAGCTCGAAGTGCGCAGCCGCCGCGTGGGTGGCACCACCTACCAAGTGCCCGTTGAGGTTCGTCCGCGTCGTTCGACCACGCTCGCCATAAGATGGTTAACCGACTTCGCGAAGAAGCGTCGTGAGAAGACCATGGCCGACCGTTTGGCCAACGAGATCATCGACGCCAGCAACGGCGTGGGGGCGGCCGTTAAGCGCCGCGAGGACATGGCCAAGATGGCCGAGTCCAACAAGGCTTTTGCCCACTACCGCTGGTAAGTAAAGAGAGTTTGTAAGGAAATGACCGCACGCGAATACCCCCTGGACAAAGTTCGCAACATTGGCATCATGGCCCACATCGACGCGGGTAAGACCACGACGACCGAGCGCATCTTGTTCTACACGGGCGAGAACTACAAAATCGGTGAGGTCCACGACGGGGCCGCCACCATGGACTGGATGGTCCAAGAACAGGAGCGCGGCATCACGATCACCTCGGCCGCGACCACCTGTTACTGGAACGGTCACCGTATCAACATCATCGACACCCCCGGCCACGTCGACTTCACCGTCGAGGTCGAGCGCTCGTTGCGCGTGCTCGACGGCGCGGTGGCGGTCTTTGACGCCGTGGCCGGCGTCGAACCCCAGACCGAGACGGTCTGGCGCCAGGCCAACAAGTACAACGTGCCGCGTATCTGCTTCGTGAACAAGATGGACCGCGTCGGCGCGGACTTCTTTCGCTGCGTGGACATGATTGAAGACCGGCTCGACTGCGTGGCGGCGGTGACCCAGCTGCCCGTGGGCGCCGAATCGAACTACCAAGGCCTCGTCGACCTGACCTCGATGAAGGCAATCCTCTACCACGACGACAAGGGCGAAGAGTTCGACACCGTGGAGATTCCCGACGACATGAAAGAGCTCGCCACGATCTGGCGCACGAAGTTGCTCGACGTGTTGACGACGTTTGATGATCACTTGCTCGAGAAGGTCCTCGGCGACGAGGACATCACCGTCGAAGACGTGCGTCACGCTCTTCGCCGCGGAACCTTAGAGGGACACTGCGTGCCGATTCTTAACGGCTCGGCCTTTAAGAACAAGGGCGTCCAGCCCATGCTCGACGCGGTCGTGGACTTCCTGCCCTCGCCCGTGGACCTGCCGCCGACCCAAGGCACCAAGCCGGGTAAGGAAGAGGTCCTCGAGCGCAAGCCCAGTGACACCGAGCCCTTCTCCGCGTTGGCGTTCAAGATCATGACCGACCCCTACGTTGGTAAGTTGACCTACCTACGCGTCTACTCGGGCACCCTCGAAAAGGGCGACACCGTCATCAACACCACCAAGGGCATGAAGCGTGAGCGCCTCGGTCGTTTGTTGTTGATGCACGCGAACAACCGCGAAGACTTAGACACGATTCGAACCGGCGACATCGTCGCGGCCGTTGGCCTTAAGCAGGTCACGACCGGTGACACGCTTTCCGACTCTGATCAGCCCATTCAGCTCGAGACGCTGACGTTCCCCGAGCCCGTAATTCACGTGGCCGTCGAGCCAAAGACCAAGGTCGACCAAGAGAAGCTCGGCAAGGCGCTCTACGCACTTTCCGAGGAGGACCCGACGTTTCGCGTGCGCACCGACCAAGAGACTGGTCAGACCGTTATCTCTGGAATGGGTGAACTGCACCTCGAAGTACTCGTCGACCGGATGCTTCGTGAGTTCTCCGTGGACGCCAACGTCGGTAAGCCCCAGGTGGCGTACCGCGAAACGATTCGCAAGAAGGTCGAAAAAGTCGAAGAGAAGTACGTGCGCCAGACTGGCGGTAAGGGTCAGTACGGCCACGTCGTCTTGACCGTCGAGCCCACGGGGCCCGGCGGGGGTTACGAGTTTTTGGACGAGACCAGTGGCGGCGTTATTCCCAAGGAGTACATCGGACCGGTCAATCAGGGCATCGTCGAAGCGTTGACGTCGGGCGTGCTCGCGGGCTACCCCATGGTGGACCTACGCGTGCGACTCACCTTTGGTAGCTACCACGACGTCGACTCCTCCGAAATGGCCTTCAAAATCGCCGGTTCGATCTGCGTGAAAAAGGCGACCCGTCTGGCTAGTCCCGTGCTCTTAGAGCCCGTGATGGCCGTAGAAGTAGTGACCCCCGAGGACTACATGGGCGACGTCATTGGCGACTTGTCGTCACGACGCGGCCGGGTCGAGGGTATGGAGCAAGTTGGCAATAACCAAGTAATTAAAGCCCTTGTGCCACTGGCCGACATGTTCGGCTACGCTACTGACCTGCGTTCTCGCACCCAAGGGCGAGCGACGTACAGTATGCAGTTCAAGTCCTACGCAGAGGTTCCTGAGGCGATCGCGAAAGAGATCGTCGCCAAGGCCACCGGCGCGTAAGAAGCTGGAAACCCAGTAGCAACCAGGTCCAAACCGTAGTCGGGGAGGGCCGAAAACACAGACCGATTCATCGTGAAACGGTCACGAGAGAGAAAGTTAGTCCCCGACAATGGCAAAGCAGAAGTTCGAGCGCACTAAGCCGCACGTCAACATTGGAACCATGGGTCACATCGACCACGGTAAGACCACTCTTACCGCGGCGATCACCAAGGTTCTCTCCGAGCGCATCCCTGGATCCGCCTTTACGCCCTTCGATCAGATCGACAAGGCCCCCGAAGAGCGCCAGCGCGGCATCACTATTTCTATTGCTCACGTGGAGTACGAGACGGCCAATCGTCACTACGCCCACGTCGACATGCCCGGTCACGCCGACTACGTGAAGAACATGATCACGGGCGCCGCCCAGGTCGACGGCGCGATTCTCGTCGTCTCGGCGACCGACGGTCCCATGCCCCAGACGCGTGAGCACGTACTGCTCGCTCGCCAGGTGGGTGTTCCCTTCATCGTGGTGGCCCTCAACAAGGCCGACATGGTCGAAGACGAAGAGCTCCTCGAGCTCGTTGAGATGGAAGTGCGCGAGCTCCTTACGAGCTACGACTTTCCTGGAGACGACACGCCCATTGTTCGCGTCAGCGCCCTTAAGGCCCTCGAGGGTGACAAGGAGTGGGGCGACAAGATCATGGAGCTCATGGACGCGGTGGACAGTTACATCCCCGAACCCGTGCGCGTTCTGGACAAGCCCTTCCTCATGTCGATCGAAGACGTCATGTCCATCACTGGTCGTGGCACGGTCGTCACCGGCAAGGTCGAGCAGGGTGTCGTCAAGGTCGGCGACGAGGTTGAGATCGTTGGTCTGCGCGACACGCAAAAGACCGTCGTGACCGGCATCGAGATGTTCCGCAAGCTCCTCGACGAGGGTCGCGCGGGCGACAACCTCGGCGCGTTGCTGCGTGGTACGAAGAAGGAAGACGTCGAGCGCGGCCAGGTCCTTTGCAAGCCCGGCACCATCACCCCTCACGCCAACTTTGAGGCTGCGGTCTACGTGTTGACCAAGGAAGAGGGCGGCCGTCACAAGCCGTTCTTCGCCAACTACCGTCCGCAGTTCTACTTCCGTACCACTGACGTCACCGGTACCATCGAGCTGCCTACGGGCACCGAGATGGTTATGCCTGGTGACAACACTGACATGACCGTCACCCTCGGTAAGCCCATCGCGATGGA
>DATCCC010000023.1:0-35207 GCA_036511495.1 Acidimicrobiales bacterium
GTCGGGTCGCTCGAGAGTCCGAGTGACGCCAAGTCGCGGTGAGGATCTCTCGAGCCCGTGCGGCCAAGAGTCAAGACGTCTCGAGCGAAGCCGCGCGTGAGACCCGGTTCGCTGGCGAGGTAGCTCACGCGTTGGCGCAAAACAGCGTCGTCGATGTCCAAGAGATTGATTTCGCCAATAGTGACCGTTCCGCTCTCGATCGGGTCGAGAGCGGCCAAGGCGCGCAACAGCGTGGACTTTCCGACACCGGACTCGCCCGTGATCGCGACGTGCGTGCCCGAGGCAATCGTGACCGTTGCGCTGTTCACCAGCGCACGTCCGTCTTCGTAGATCGTGACGTCACGAAGACGCATCGTTGCGTCGAGGGGCCACGCCAACGTACCTTCTGGCCCGTCGTGTTCGAGCGCCTCGAGACGCTCGCCTCCTCCGCTCACCTCAACCGCGGCGACGAACGACGAACGAATCGCGCTCAGTCCTTCGTAAGTGGAGAGTCCGATGACGGCCGCGACGACGAGCCACACCGAGGACGTGGCGGGACGTAACGCGAGTGCTGCCAGGGCCGCCAGGCTGGGGATAACGACAGAGGCGTCGGCGAGGCGCCGTTGACGACGAAGTGCTCGTTCGGCTTGCTCCAGGGCGTTGGCCGCGCTGGTCGATCGTTCGGTGGCGAAGGCTTCGCGATGCAGCAGGAGAAGTTCGGGCGTCACCGCACTGAGTTCGACGAGTTGCGCGCGATAGTAACCGCGCGCAACTCGAAGTGCGCGGTCGCGCGCGAACTCCCTCTTTGAACTGAAAATAAGACCGGCTACGCCAACAAGTTGGAGGGCGAGAAGGGTCGCGGCGTATCCCCACCAGTGGCCGTGCGGAGGAAGAAGGGCGATGACGACATCGCCGAGCACCATGACTGCCAGCGTGTCGATGAAGGGAATGATGAAGCGAAGCCAGAGATCTTGAAGATCGTCCGTGTCGCTGAGCGCGCGTTCGAGGAGATCCCCGGCGCCGTAGAGGCGCCACACAGAGAAATCGAGATTACCGACGGTGCGAACGAGCCATTGGCGCCAGTGCGTGACTGCCGCGTAGCCGAGGCGGTGCGCGGAGAGACGCTCCACGAAACGAAGCGGTGAGCGCAAAAAGGCGAAGAGTTCGATGACGACGAGGACGATGGCGACAGCTCGAAGTCCTGGTCGCGTGGCGCTCTCGACCAGGAGTGCGACGGCGCCCACGAGGAGTGCCACGTTGGTGGTCGAGGCGACAAAACCTGCGGCGAGGGCTCGCCAGAGGGCTCCGCGCGGTGGTTGCGCCCGGCGGATCCAACGAACGAGTCGAGGCGCGTCGTCGTCCTTCATCGAAGTTCGATTCGATGGGTGGCGTCAGTTAGGAGTGCCGTGTCGACGGTGGCTTCGATGACGGCGAGTTGGGGCAGCGTCGCGAGAGTTTGTCGCACATGCTCTCGGGCCTCGATGTCGAGCACGCCCGCAATGTCGTCGAGGAGTAGCAGTGACGGCGAACAGAGCAGGACTCGTGCGAGCACGACACGCACTCGTTCGCCAGAACTCATGCCTCGTCCGTCACTGAGGAGTTCCACGTCAAGATCGTTGAATCGTTGACCGTCGAGACCGAGGGCGGAGAGGGAGTCGCGAAGCGCCGCGTCGTCTCTAATCGAACCCAGCGTCAAGTTCTCGCGCAACGATCCCGAGAGCAGCGAACTTTCGGCGCTGACGTAACCCACGACCGCGCCCGTTCGCTCAAATGACCCCTCTTGCGATGGGCGCCAGCCGAGCAAGGTGTGGAGCAGGGTCGACTTGCCAACGCCAGAGGGTCCCGTGATGACGATTCGGTCACCGGCGCCAAGGTCGAGCGCGATGGCCGCTGGGTTGGCCTCGGTGACGAGTCCGCGGACCGCGAGAAGCACGTCAATCGCTCGCACCGAGCTACGCGTTGTCAAGGTGTCCAAAAGTGTAAGGGCCATGTGCGCGTCGTCGCGGCGATGAAACTCAACGCCGAAGCGACGTACTTGAATGAACAACTCGCTCGTCACGAGCACCGCGATGAGTGCGCGAAGAAGACTGAGGTGGCCGCCGAGGAGAGAAAATCCCACCACCATGGCGACCAGGCCAATGCTGACGCCGCTGAGAAACTCCGTCACCAATGAGGACTCCAGGGCAACGCGCACGGCTCGCAACGCGAGGGTGTGTTCGCTCTCGGAGATAGCCCCAATTTCGCTGGCTCCGTACGCGACGGCGCCGAGCGCGCGCAGCTCGGGCGCGTGTTGGAGAACTTCGAGTTGGCGTGTCTCCAAGGCCTCACGACGCTCTTGGTACGCGTTAGCCATCTGCGAACTTCGCTTCCCGGCACGTTGATAGAGCGGCGCGGCGAGACCCAAGAGCGCCACCGTGATAACGAAAGGTAGCCATCCGGCGGCCCAGAAAATAATCACTAAAGCAATCAGTGAACTCAGCGCACTCGCCCCCAAGCGTTCGAGCGACGGCGCGGTGGACGCGTGGTCGATGGCGAGGGAGAGATCGCTGCGCCCGCGTTCGCCCTCGCGACGGGGCAAAGCCATGTAGTTGACGACCGAACGACGCCACGCCGTTCGAAGACGCGACGTCACACTCTCATCCCACTCATGAAGCGCGGCGCTCACTCCCCAGCGCGCGCTTAAAAGAATGACGAGCAACCAAATGCCTCGCGGAATCTCGTGGTGAGCCAGGTCCGTGATCGCAAGAGCGCTGAGAGCGGCGAGGGCGAGGGCGGCGAGACTCGAGCCAACGCCCAGAGCTCGTGCGCTTCGGCGGTACGCAGCACTCGAAGGCGGTAACAACGATGGGGAAGCCACCGTTCAATGCTAATGAACTGCTCGGTCTCTACAAGGGGTCGTCACGGTGAGGAAGTGACCGCGCGGGGCCATTCAACCAGTCCCGAAGTGCCTTGGTCGCTCGACAGTCGTCCTCGTTGTACTCGAGAATGCGTTGACGAGACGCGAGTGCGTCGGGTCCTTCGTCGCGGGTCGACTCTTCGTACCAAAGAATGGAGGCTTCGCCGCTCGGATTGGGATCGCGCCAGTGAAAGCCGGCGGCCATGGCGAGCTGCTTCAGACCGAGGGGGCCCTCGGTCTGGATCTGACGTTTGGCCTGTTCGTGCAGGTCGTGCCACCTGGGAGGATCGCTGTTTCTAAAGTCGCTCAGGTCGCTCAGCGTTGGTCCATTCTCGACTGGTTGGGCGACGGCTCGGTTCATGGCGCCGTCTTCGGCCTGGGCCCAGAAGCAGTACGCAGCGAACGTGTGTTTCTGCTCGTCACAGTTCGCCTGGAGCTCACCTAACCACGACCAGAAGCGCGCGAAGTTCAAGGTCTCGGCCTCACGAGAAAGGTCGCCCCACTCAACAAAGGAGTGATAGCCCGCCGACACATTCTCGGTCGTTCGATTCATCGTGACGTAGGCGCCCCAGAGATACGTCACGTCTTCGTAACTCTCCATGTCGACGTCAACCTCGACGTCGGCTGTAGGACAACCCATGCGATCGGGGTCGATAATTCGAAGCGACGATCCATGTTCGTGAGCGCGCGCTCGGTAGATAAGGTCATCAAGTTTGTCGATGGTCCGTCCGAGATGTTCCTCACGGTCGTGGGGCTCGAGGGGATTGAGGAGCGACCGGCGAGCGCGTCGCGCGCGGGCTGGATCCATCCGAGCCATATCGGCGCGGGTCTCCACGCCGTGTTCGCGAAGCAAGAGTTGTTGATCGAAGGACGTAAATCGAACTAAGGAGACGTCATCACGTTGCTCGAGTTCTGCGTCGCAGTGCTCGCTGTAGGGACATTCGGGGCAGTCACGGTGCCAGTAGGGAGCGGTGGGAAAGGGGCCGCCGGACGCCTGCCACGCGTCGTGGGCGATCAGCACTTCGAGACGCGAGCCGTAGAGATTGTCGTACGCCGCGAGGTTGAAACGAGGGTAGTTGTCCCCGGCGAGTTCGACCCACCACAGTTTGTTTTGTCGATCGACGACGCCCGCGCGCGCGTTTGGATCCGCGTGACCCGTCGACTGGAGAATTCGTGTTGCTTGGGCGAGTGAGAGACCGCTGCGCGTCATGGGCAGCGCGGCGCGGGTACCGACGCCGTCGTGAAAGACCGCGTCACTCGGGCGAAGGCTCTCGAGCGAACCCTCGAGAGTACGCCGCGTGCTGGCGGCTTCGACCACTTCGTGGTTCTTGATGAGCAGCGGCGCGTAGGTGTAGTGATCCTCCACTCGACCCACGCGCACCAGCGCGTGCATTGACGTGGATCGGCGGCCCACGACGTCACTCGCGAGACGCGGGAGCAGTATCAACGCACACCCGCTCGACATCACAGCGGCGGTCTCCTCTTGACTCGTTGGCGTGACGGCCTCTGGATGATGGTGACGTAGCAGTTCGAGAACTTCTTGACGATGCTCGCGCGCGCTTCGACGTCGCCGGGCCATCTCTGCGCTTATGGGTGGTGCGACGAAAGTAAAAGGTTCGCCTCGACTGAGTGCGACGCGATGGACGCAGGCGAGTACCTCATCACCTCGAAGATGCTCCGCCACAGGTGAAGCCTACGAGGCCATTGGCTTTTCATTACGCCAGCTACTCCACAGTGCGGCGTACTCGCCATTGAGCGCGACCAACTCATCGTGCGTACCGAGTTCGGCGACCAGGCCGTCGATAACCACGCACACGCGGTCGGCGTCGTGCGCGGTATGGAGTCGGTGGGCGATGGCGATGACGGTGCGACCATCTAAGACCGCGCTCAGCGAACGTTCGAGAAGACGAGCGGCCCGGGGATCGAGCATCGCGGTCGCTTCGTCGAGGACCAACGTGTGGGGGTTGCTTAAGACCAATCGCGCGAGAGCCAACTGCTGGGCCTGAGCGGGTGTGATGGGATAACCCGTCGTGCCAAGTTCGGTGTTGAGACCCTCGGGGAGGTGACGTACCCATTCGAGGGCGTCGATTGCCTCGAGCGCGCTTTCAATCTGCGCGTCGGTGGCGTCGGGTTGGGCGAGGGCCAGGTTGTCGCGCACCGACCCGATAAAGATGTGGTGCTCTTGGGTTACGAGGGCGACGTGACCGCGCAGGCTCGCCAGCGGCATCTGGGATAGTTCGATTTCGCCCACACGAACCGAGCCGCTTCGCGGTGCGTCGATGCCCGCGAGGAGTCGCCCAATCGTGGACTTACCCGCTCCCGAAGGACCGACGATGGCGAGTCGCTCGCCGGGTTTGACCGTCAAGGTGACGCCATTAAGGACGTCGTGACCTTCGCGATAGGCGTAGTGGACGTTCTCCATCGTGATGGTTTCGTTGGAGGGTTCGGGTCCTTTGGTCGGTCGATCGTCCTTCACGACCGACACACCCACCAAGCGCGCGAGCGACGTCTGGCCAATCTGGAGTTCGTCGAGCCAGGAGACGACGCGGTCGAGAGGATCGTTGATCTGCACGACGTAGAGTGTCACGGTCGTGGCGGCACCTATGGACACGTGTCCGTTGATCGCGAGCCACCCACTCCACGCCAGCGTCGCCGCCACCGCGAGCGCGAAGGCGCCCTCTACGGTCGGGAACCAAATCATTCTCAGTAACAGGGTGTACATCTCTGAGTAGAAGGACTCGCGAACGTTGTCCTCGATGCGCGACGCTTGACGAGCACCCAGTTGGTGGGCGTCAATCGTGCGCGCCCCTTCAGCGGTTTCGGCTACTGATCCCGACATCGTGGCGTAACTAATTCGTTCACGCCGATAGCCGGGCGTTGCGTAGCGCAAGTAGGAGCGGGTGGAGAAGAAGAGAAACGGGAGCGAGATCAAACTCGCCACCGAGGCCAAGGGACTCACGAGCAACATCGCTCCCATAGTCAGTAACGACTGCAAAATGGCGACGAGCCATTCGGGTAGGGCGAAGCGCACCGTTCGAGAGAGCGACTCCATATCGTTCGTCGTACGGCTAAGGAGGTCACCCGTCCCAGCCCGTTCTACCTCCACTAAGGGCAGCGCCAGCACACTCTGGAGAAACTCTTCTCGGAGTTGAGCGAAGACCAGTTCGCCCAGAACGTAACTGCGTCGACGAGCGAAGTAGGTCAGGACCGCGTACGCCAGTGACGAAACGACCAGTATCGCGACGTAGACCGTGATCTTGGACGACGTGAGTTGCTTATCGGACGCGAAGTTGGTGATCTCTCCAATGACCCACGCCGGAATGAGCGCCATGATCGACGCCAAGGCGTATATCGAGAGCATGCGCGCGAGCGGGCGGCGGTGCTGGCGGATGAGTACGCGCGCGTAGGCCCGAACGACCTGAGAGTTGGCAACAGGTAACTGCACTAGCTGTCCTCTCGCAGGACGGTCTGGCGATAGCGAGACGAGCCCGCTACGAGTTGCGCGTGGGTACCGCTCTCAACGACCAGGCCGTTTTGGACGACGAACACGACGTCCATTTTCTCGAGCAGCAGCGGGCTCGTCGTCGCGACGAGCGTGGTCCGGTCGCCTCGCACCTCTCGAAGTCGAGCGGCGATGCGACCTTCGGTGTGGGTGTCGACGGCCGAGGTCGGTTCCACCATGATTAAGACGTCGGCGTTGGAGAGGATGGCCCGCGCGAGACTCAGTCGCTGTCGCTGTCCTCCAGAGAACCCTCGACCGCGCTCCTCGACGGTCGTCGAGAGTCCGTCCTCGAGGGCGTCGAGCACGTCGAGTGAACTCGTGGCTTGGAGAACGCGAAAGATGGCTTCGTCGTCAACGATGCCGTGAGGCATGAGTTCGTAGCGCAGTTCACCCGAAAAGAGACGTGGTTCGATCTCGCTCACGATGACGTGAGCGCGAAGGTCGTCGAGGGAGAACGATCCAATGGCGACGCCGTTGATGAACACGTCGTCGGTGTCGGCCACGAAGCGGCCCAGACGATCCGCGATCAATGTCGCTTCGTCAGGGGTGTCGGTGACGAACGCGGCCAGTTGACCACGTTCAACGAAGACGCCGCTTCGTCGGTCTTCGAGGCGAACGAGACGCAGGGGCCACGCCACGGGACTCTCTGGTTCGGTGACGATGGGCTGGACTCTCAAGATGCGCAAAACCTTCCCGGCGCCGACGTAGGCCCGAGTCGATTGAATGATGTACTCAATGGCCGTACGCAACGGCGTGGTGAGAAACGAGGAGTAACCAAAGAAGGCCACGAGCTGTCCCGGTTGCAGCGTTCCGTTCATTACGTCGCGCGCGCCAAGGAACGTAACGAGTCCGGTCAGCACGGCTGGTAAGAGCACCTGCCCCGACTCGAGGCCCGCCTGGGGCGCGGCGATCCTCGTTCCGGCGACGCGCACCAGTTGACTCTGCGCGCGATAGTTATTAAGGAAGACCTCCTCGCCGCCCACCCCTCGAAGAATGCGTAGTCCCGCGACGGTGTCAGCACCCAACGCGGCGAGACGTCCCGCCGCTTCGCGTTGAGCGGCTTGGGTACGGTGTAGGGGCTTCATGAGCGGCACGGTGAGCGAGCCCAGAATGGGCACTCCGAGGAGCACGATGAGACCTAGTTGGAGCGAGGTCGCGAGGAGAATGAAGGACACCACAATCCACGCGACGATCGCGCCCATGAAGCGGGCGAAACTGTCGTAGGAACCACCAATACGCATCGCGTCGGCGGCGACGGTGTTGACAACGTCGCCCGCCGGTATCTCGTCGGTCAGCGCGGGGCCGGTTTTGGCGACGTGACGACCAATGACTTGAATGGTTCGATACGTTGCGTTCATCCAGTTCATCACCGCGAGTTGGTGGCGAAGGGCGCCACAGACTGCTTGTAAGAATCCGAGGGCGACAACGACCGCGACCCATTTGAAGAGCGAACCCGAGTCGTGGTTCTCGACGCCGTGGTCAATGGCGGCGCCCACGGCCGCCCACACGAGCGCCTGCGAGACCATCCAGCCAATGCCAAAGAGGGCGTTGAGTGTGAGGAGCCAACGCTGGTGGCGCGCTAACCACACCAGATAACGAAGGGGAGAACGCGTCTCTGGGATGCCCGGATCCCCGACGGGGAGTTCGCGGTAAGGCAGATGCAGCACGATTCCGTCTTTCGAGTAGTTAGTTGGATGAGTCGAAAAAGGATGGTGAGTCGACCTGTAAGCGGGGTTCTGTCCACCTTCCCGAAGGAAGGATGGGCGGCCATCCATCTCAGCGATCTACCTCGGGAGTGCCTCTGTTACAAGGCGCGCGGGCTGCCTCCCATGTTTGATCTTGCTCCGGGTGGGGTTTACCTAGCCACCTTGATTACCCAAGATGCTGGTGCGCTCTTACCGCACCGTTTCACCCTTACCTGTTCTTAGTTGCCCAAGCCATCGGCGGTCTTTTCTCTGTGGCACTGTCCTGCACGTCACCGCGACTCACGTTTCGTGAGCACCCTGCCCTTTGGAGCCCCGACTTTCCTCACTACTTTTTGCCAAGCAGTGCGGCCACCCAGTCGACTCACCATCCACTCCTAGTCTTTCACAACTTTTGAAACTTGACAAGCGGTGAAGTGATGTGACCCTTGGACGGTAGCCTCGGCACGTGGTGAGCGACACTCTCGAGGAGCCGGTCTTAGAGGTCGGTGAGTTCTATCAACTCCTCACGGCGCACCTCGAGTCCGAATTTGGACGGCGTCGCCCCCACTGGGTCCGTGGCGAGATCGCGAAGGTCCACGAAAAGGGCCACGTCTACGTTGATCTGGTCGACGCTGGATCGGCCTCATCGGATACCAAACGCCCCGTCTTGAACGCGCACTGTTGGGCGACGCCCTGGGCGCCGCTCAAGCGGAAACTGGCCGCCGAGGGCGTGAACCTTAAGCCCGGCATGGTCGTAAGTTTCTTTGGTTACGTCGACGTGTACGCGCCCCAAGGAAAGATTGGTTTTGCTATCACCGAGATCGACGTTGAGGGTCTCTTAGGTGACGTGGCGCGTCGTCGCCAAGAGCTCATTCTCCGTCTCGCCAATGAGGGACTTCTCGACCGCAATAAGGCCCGGACTTTGGTACCCGTGCCGTTGCACGTTGGACTCGTCGCGAGTCCCGGGACCGAGGGATACTCGGACTTCACGGGACAGTTGTTGAACTCGAGATTTAGCTTCGACATCGTGCTCATCAAGACACTCGTTCAGGGAGAGCAGGCGCCCGCGCAGATCGTCGGCGCGCTCGAATCGCTCGACGAACATGGTGTCGACGTCATCTGTGTGGTGCGCGGCGGGGGATCAAAGGGCGACCTTGCTTGTTTTGACGACGAACGAGTCGCGCGGGCTATCGCGCTCTCGTCAACGCCGGTCTTTACCGGCATTGGTCACACGGGCGATGAGTCAGTGGCCGACCTCGTCGCGCACACCAGGGCCATCACGCCCACGAAGTTGGGTGAGGAGTTAGTAGCGATGGTGGAGAACTGGTACGACACGAACGTGCGCTACTCCTCGCAGCGACTTCTTGAGCTATCGACCGACGTGCTCGACGAGGCCATGGACTATCTCGGCGAGCGTCGTCGCACGATGATCTTCGCGGTGCGTGACCGCTTGCGCGCGGAAGAGCGACACCTCGCCAGCACCCGCGAACGCCTTGTCATCCAAGGTCGCCACCTCGTTGCGTCGGCCGCGCAAATGCTCGCGAGCAATCGACAACTCTTGGGTGCCTACGATCCGGTCCGTCGACTCGCCCAGGGTTGGTCGGTCGTGACCGACGCCAATGGCGCCGTCGTTAAATCGCTCGGCGACGTCACGAGCGGTGAGGAGATTCACGTCCTCGTGAGTGACGGTACGTTTGGAGCACAAGTAATGCAGAAGAAGGAGACACCGTCATGAGTGACGTGCATGAATGGAACGACGCGGCCAATGAATTGAACGCCATCGTGGCCTCATTCGACGAGGGCGAAGTCTCCGTGGACGACCTCTTCGCAAAGTTGGAGAGGGCGACGACCATCATTGAGGCTCTCGAGGCGCGACTGGCGACAACGAAGGCCAAAGTCGAGGAGTTGACACCTCGAATCGCCAAGGTCGCCGAGGGCGAATGAGCGAACGTCTCTACTTTCGCCAGCTTCTCGCCGGGCACGACTTTGCCCAAGACGACGACGTCGCTCGCTCCATGCGCAATTTTGTCTACGCCGTTGGCGACAGGGAGACGGGCGACGCCGTGCTGGTCGATCCGGCCTATCGCCCCGAAGAGTTGGTCGCGATCGTCAAAGCCGACGGAATGCGCGTTATTGGGGCCGTCGCGACGCACTTTCACCCCGACCACGTCGGCGGCACGCTCATGGCCAACCAACACATCGCGGGTATTGCCGAGTTGCAATCGGGCTCGAGAATTCCCGTCCACGTCCAAGCCGAGGAAGTGGAGTGGGTGAAGGCGCGCACGGGTGTTGGCGACGACGTGTTGCTTCTTCATCGAAACGGTGACGTTGTACAAGTTGGTGCGACCGAGATCACGTTGTTGCACACGCCGGGTCACACACCCGGTAGTCAGTGTCTCCTCGTCGAGGGTCGCCTACTCAGTGGTGACACGCTCTTCATTGACGGCTGTGGCCGGACCGATCTGCCCGGGGGTGATCCCGGTGAGATGTACAAGAGCTTGAGCGAGCGACTGGCTCTCGTGAGCGATGAAACGGTCCTCTTTCCGGGACACCTGTACTCGCCCGAGACCTCGTTGACCATGGGCGAGGTACGCCGACGCAACTACGTGCTCGAACCAAGAAGTTCCGAACAGTGGCTCGCGATGTTCGCATCGTGAGCCAACTTCTCCCAACTGATCACGTCACGGTGGTAGGCGCTGGCGTCGCTGGTTGGCGTTTCGTTGAGTCCCTGCGCCGCGAAGGCTTCGAGGGTGACATCACCCTTGTTGGTGAAGAGCCGCACGCGCCCTACGACCGACCTCCCTTGTCCAAGCAAGTGCTCTCGGGGAAGTGGGACGTCACCAAAGCCACGCTCGCCACACCAGAACTGTTGGACGAGGCGGGCGTGACCCTGCGCCTGGGGGTGCGCGCGACGAAACTTGACGTTGCCACGACCACGGTCGACCTCTCCGATGGTTCGAGTGTCACTGGAACGCACGTGGTGCTCGCGATCGGCACGAGGGCTCGAGCGTTGAGCGTTCCGTCCGGGGAGTCCTTACCGACACTACGTAACCACGATGACGTCACGCGATTGACGGCGACGCTCGACTCGTTGGATCAGGGGAGCGTGGTGGTGGTGATCGGCGGGGGCTTCGTCGGTGCCGAGGTCGCGACGTCACTAAAGTCCCGGGGCTTCACGCCTTTGGTGCTCGAAGTCGCTGATCGTCCGCTCCTTTCAGTGTTGGGAGAGGACGTGTCGAAGTGGCTCGCGTCACTTGGTCACGACGCTGGCATAGAAGTGCGCACCAACCAAAAGATCAGCGACGTCAGAGCGCTCCGCGGGGGCTTCGTCGTTGAGTTGAAGGATGGGTCGCGCGTCGAAGCGAGCGCCGTGTTGGCGGCGGTGGGTTCGTCGTTAGATCTGGCGTGGTTGGAAGGCTCTGGACTTACGCTCGACGACGGGGTGGTGGTGGACCTTGATCTCCAAGCGGCGCCGCGCGTCGCGGCCATTGGCGACGTTGCGCGATTTAGTTGGACGAGCACGGTGAGCGAGGAGCTCGTGAGAATCGAGCACTGGCAGGTGGCGACCGACCACGCCGCGCACTTGGCGCACTACTGGATGAGCGGCGAATCGCCGGCGCCCATGGTGCCCTACTTCTGGTCTGATCAATACGGCAAGAAGATTCAGATGCTTGGTCACCCGCACCCTGAGGACGACGTCGTACGCGTGAGCGGAAGTCCCGAAGAAAGCAAGTGGCTCGCGCTGTACTCACGTGACGGCGTCGTGACGGGTTTCGTGGCGCTCAGTCATCCGCGCGCGCTCATGCTCGCGAAGCCACTGCTCGAAAGGAAGACGTTGTTGGTCGAGGCACTCGCGAGCACTCTCTGGGAGGCTTAGAAGGCAACGTCGGAGAGTTCCGGGATGGTTCGTTCGACGCGTTGAACGATTGACTGCCAGGTTGCGCGCGTCGCCAGTCGGTCGTCGTCACTCAGTGAAGGCGTCGCCACGAAAGCCGGTGACCACAGTGCTTCGACGTCACTCAGTGAAAGGTGACCGGCACTGACGAGCGCCATGAGGCCTGCGCCGCGGGTCGTGGCTTCGCGCTCGGACGAGACCGTGACCGCGTGGCCGGAGAAGTCGGCGAGGCGCTGAATGAAGAAGTGGTTCGCGCTCATGCCGCCGTCGACGCGCAGTTCGCTCAGCCCCATGCCGACTTGGTCCTCGGCGGCGTCGAGGAGATCGGCACCACGTTGGGCGATGCCTTCGAGAACGGCGCGTACCAAGTGCGCGCGCGTGGATCCGCGAGTGAGTCCGAAAAAGGCACCCCGCGCGCCAAAGTCCCACTGCGGGGTACCGAGACCGGAGAACGCGGGTACGAAGGAGACGCCCTCAGACGAGTCGACCGATTGGGCAAGTTCGCCGCTTTCGCTGGGCTCGCTGATGAGACCGAGGTCTCGCAACCACTCGACGCACGCGCCGGCGCTGAGGATGATTCCTTCGATGCCCCACGTCGTGACGCCGTGAGCGCTTCGTGCAACGATGGGGTAGCAACCCGACGCGAAGCGGTTCATCGACGTCGGCGCGTTCGTGCTCTGGACCATGTTGAGCATCGCGCCCGTCCCAAAGGTGATCTTGGCACCGCTCGTCACGCACGACTGACCAAAGAGTGAGGCCGATTGGTCACCGACTAGAGCCGTGATGGGCGGTGCGCCCACGAGCGCGCTGGCTTCGCCGAAGGCGCCCATGGTGTCAACAATGGTCGGCAGCATCGTGGCGTCCAGGTCGAGCAGTTTCAGCACGCCCGCGTCCCATCCGCTCAGCGTGGCGTCGACGAGACCGGTGATGGCGGCGTTGGAGGTGTCGGTGACGAACGTCGAGCCTTGACTCAGGTGCCACGCGATCCACGTTTCGATTGTGGCGAATCGAAGATCCTTCGTGTCTCTACCGGAGTGCTTTACCAGCCAGCTCAGTTTCGTGGCCGACTGATTGGGCGAGAGTCGTAGTCCCTGGCCCTGTAGGACGAGGCAGTCAATGACGGTGCGAAGGTCTTGCCAACTGATGGCCGGGCCGACCGCGACGCCGGTCGATGGATCAAAAACGATGGTGGTGGCGCGTTGATTGGTGATACCCACGACGTCACAACCTCCGCCAACTTCCAGCGTGCGCGCGGCGAGTTCTAAGGAGAGTCGGGCGATCTCTTCGGGGTCGAGTTCTACTTCACCGGGCTGGGGGCTGCGCACCGTGAGGTGCTCTTGATGGACGTGCGTGACGACGCCGCGTTCATCCACGAGCGCGGTTCGAATGGACGTTGAGCCCACGTCGATGGCGAGGGCCTTCACCACGTCGGTCCGCCGAGTCCTAGTACGCCGGGATTCAAAATGTTGCAAGGATCGAGTTGCGCTTTGAGACCTTCAAGTACAGCAAACGCGCCGCCCAGGGCCTCGGCGACGAAACGCGCCCGATTGCGACCGATGCCGTGGTGGTGACTAATGGCGCCGCCAGCACTCAATACTTCGTCGATCGCTCTATCCCACGCGAGGCGGTAGAAAGCGGTCGAGTCGTCGCTCGGTTGGCCAGCGAAAGTGAAGTAAAGACAAGCGCCATCGAGGTAGGCGTGGGACTGGTGAACCGACACGACGAAGACGCCTTCGATGGCGCGTAGGCCCTCGCTGACGCGTTGACGCAGGGTGTCGAGAACCGCCCAAGGTCCAGCGACCTCGATGGTGTCGACGACGAGGCCACGTTCCCACAGCGGCGCCAGGGCGCTGACGTCGTTACGATGAGTGAGCCATCGCTCGACGTAGGTCTCATCGAGTGACGTGGCCTTGGAACACTCTTGGGCGACGATGGCGATCGTAGCGTCAACGAAGAGAGCGTCGCCCTCGTCGAGCACGATCAAGGCGCAACCCACAATGTCGAAGTTGCGCTTGGATTCCGCTTCGTCGTAGAGGCGAAGGACCGCCGGGCGAGCGTCGCGCTGGAGTACTCGTCGACAGGCGTCCATTCCCGCGGCGAAAGAGGTAAAGACATAGGCCGCTCGGGCCTCGCGGGGCGGTGCCGCGCGCACAACAAGCGTCGCTTCGGTGATGACGCCGAGTGTGCCTTCAGAGCCGATGAAGAGCTCTAAGAGATCGGGACCAACGGCTTGACGAGGACCGTGGCCGCCCAGTGTCAACACCTCACCGCTCGCGAGCACAACGGTGAGCGCACGCACCATGTCTTCGATCTTGCCGTAGCGATTTGAGTACTGACCTGCCCCACGACAGGCAATCCATCCGCCTACCGTCGCGAGGTCGAAGGACTGGGGAAAGTGACCCACCGTGTAGCCGCGTTCACGCACGAAGCGTTCCAGATCGGGGCCAAAGACTCCGGCCTGGACGCGCACCGTGCCAGATATTTCGTCGAGCGCGACGATCTCGTCGAGACCCGTGAGGTCGAGAGCGATGGCCCCTGCTTCGGGCACCGCACCACCCACGACACCGGAACGCCCGCCTTGGGCCGTTACCGTGACGCGATGTTGTTGCGCGATTCGCAGCGTTGCGACGACATCATCGGTCGAGCGCGCTCGTACTACGACGCCGGGCCAGTTTTCGACACGGCCTCGCGCCACGTCGGGGATGAGCCGGGGCCACCAGTCACGCGCGTGCTCAGCGCGCTCGAGCGTGTCGAGGCTGAAGGCGACGTTCGCCTTGTCGAGTGCGTCAAGGAGAGTTTGCGGCGAAGGTGGTGGCGCGTCGAGCACGTCCAATGGATAACTATTGGGCATGGTTGGTTTGGTCACGATGAAGTCTTAGACAACGAGTCCTGCTGCGGCGAACTCGCGGTGAACGAGGGATTCATACGCGGTGATCTGCGCTTTAATTTCATCCTCGTCCCAGGACAAGGTGGGCGCCACGAGGCGCGCGATGGCTGGCGCTCCGGCGAGGGTGGAGCGTGCGTCGTGTAGGTGAGCTCTGGTGCGCCGCGTGAGTAGATCGATGAGTGACGTGGCCATCTCTTCTCGCGCGCTAAAAACGAACTCGGCGCCCAGGTAGGGCTGGCCGGCAATGAGCGTCTTGCCCAACTCGTGATTGTCGCCGATGCTTTCGAGCAATGTCGGGGTGGCGGCGCCGAAGCGGTGGTAGAGGCGCGTCTCGAGTTCATTCGTGGGACGCCACGGACTCACGCCGTAGAGAGGAAGGCTCTTCGTGCGCACGTTGGCCAGGCCGTCAACGTAGGGCTTGAGTGCGTCAACGGCGTCTTCAGCCATCTGTCGATACGTTGTCCACTTGCCACCCGTCACGTGCACGACGCCGTCGCCGGTGTCGGTGACGCGATGTCGACGAGAGAGGTCGGCGGTGCGCTCGCTCAGCGTTTTTCCTTTGGTGGGCGCGAGGAGTGGACGAAGTCCGGCCCACACGCCCGTGACGTCACCGACGCTGAGATTCGATGACGTTGACGCGTTCACTGCAGCTAGTAAGTACGTCACGTCTTCGGGCGTGCACTCGGGATCGTCGATAGATCCCTCGTACGTCGTGTCAGTGGTACCGACGTAGGTAAAGAGAGCATCATCGAAAGGTACGACGAAGATACTGCGACGGTCTCCGGGCACGTTGAAGACAGCCGCCACGTCGGTGGGAAGTCGATCACGTGGCACGCTCACGTGCACTCCCTTGGCAGGGGTGATGCGGTGCGAAACCTGATGCTCGGTCATGGTGAAGATGTCGTCGGACCAGACACCGGTCGCGTTCACGACTGACTTTGTCGCCACGGTGAACACTTCTTTGTTTGTCTCGTCGCGAACGATCACGCCGCTGACACGTCCCGCGGAGTCCTTCACGACGTCAATGGCGCGCACGTAGTTTGCGACGTTGGCTCCAAAATCGAACGCCGCAGTCTTAGCGAGGGTCAAAGCAACTCGAGCGTCATCGCCTCGCGCGTCGTAGTAAAGGAAACCGGCGACGAGTTTGTCGGCGCGAAGTGTAGGTAGATGCGCGAGCGTCTCCTCGCGCGTTATTTTGCGGTACCGATGGCCGATGCGCCATCCTCCGCTGAGGTCGTAGATGCGCAGAGCTGTTGCGTACGCCTTCACGACCGCCTTCGAGGCCACACCGTTCGAACCAAAGAGGGGGATGAGAAAGGGGAGAGGCTCGACGAGATAGGGAGCGTTCGCCAAGAGTCGCTGGCGTTCACGAAGGTTCTCGTACACGAGTCGGAACTCTTTTTGCTGTAAATAGCGAAGGCCGCCGTGGACCATCTTTGATGACTTAGAACTCGTACCCGAGGCGATGTCACCGCGGTCAATCAACGCCACGCGGAGCCCCCTCGACGCGGCGTCCATCGCTACGCCCGCTCCGGTCATGCCAGCGCCAATGACGACCACGTCGTAGTTGGATGTTGACATCGTTCTCACTTCGTCGTTGCGCTCGAACGTTGTCATAGAGCAATGTTGTCACAGGGCTCCTACCAACAGCATTCCCTACGAACACTGATGGCCCTCAGCCCTGACGTCGATGGCGACGGGCTAACTTTCAAGTCATGGACTTTGAACTGTCTCCCGAACTCGCCGAATTGCAGCAGAGCGTTCGACGCCTGGCACAAGAAAAGATTAAGCCGCGCGCACGAGAGATCGACAAGACCGGGACGTACCCACAAGATATCTTCGATGAGTTCAAAAAGGCTGATTTACTGGGCCTCTGCATTCCCGAAGAGTACGGCGGCTCCGGCGCGGGCATCATGGGCCTCGCCCTCGCCATCGAAGAGGTAACGAAGTATTCCAACGTTCTTGGCCTCATGCTGCTCTTGACCCGTCTGCCAACGGGACCGATCATGATTGCCGGCAACGAGGATCAAAAACAGCGCTACTTGCCCGGCATCGCGAACGGCACGAAGCGTGCCGCCTTCTGTCTCTCTGAACCCGGCGCGGGTTCTGACGTTGCGGGCATGCGAACCAGAGCTCACGAGGACCCCGACGTTGAAGGCGGCTACATCATCAACGGCACCAAGTGTTGGATATCGGGCGGCATGCAGGCCGACTGGTTCGTCGTGTTCGCCAAGTTTGGAGATCCGGCTCTTCGTCACCACACCAACATTTGGGGATTCATCGTTGACGCTGATACGCCCGGCGTGACGAGGCCCCGTGTCGACAAGAAGATGGGTGTCAAAGGTATCGACACTACTGAAATTGTCTTCGACAACGTGAAGGTCGGTCCTCGTCAAGTCATTGGTGGTGGGTTCGCGCTCGTCATGGAATCGCTCAACGCCATGCGGCCCATTGTCGCGGCGAGGGGCATCGGCCTCGCCGAAGGCGCGTTGATGTACGCCACCGAGTACGTCAAAGAGCGCAAGGCCTTCACGAAGACCATCGCGGAGTTCCAAGGGATTCAGTGGGAGATTGCCAAGTGCGCCACCGACATCGAAGCGGCGCGACTCCTCACCTATCGCGCGGCGTGGCTCTCTGATCAAGGCAAGTTCACCAAAGAGTACGTGCCGATGCTTTCGATGGCGAAGTACTACGCCTCCGAGGTCGCGGTGAGCGCGTCGCGACTCGCTATGCAGTTACTCGGCGCGGCGGGCTACATGGAAGATCACCCAACCGAGCAGTACTACCGTGACGCCCCACAACTCACTATCGTCGAAGGTTCGAGCCAGGTTCAGCTAGGCCTCATCGGTCGAGGCGTCCTCGGCCACGATCTGTGGTGGGACTAGGACCGTTGGCCGAGCTCACGCCACCTACACTGACCCCGTGAGTGGACCGCTAGAGGGACTGAAGGTTCTCGAACTCGCCGGCATCGGCCCGAGTCCCTACGCATGCATGTTGCTCGCCGACCTCGGTGCCGACGTGCTGCGTCTCGAACGCGGCGACGCGGACGCGGACGCGACCACATCGTGGGACGTCCTCAATCGTTCGCGTCACTCGGTCGCGATCGATCTCAAGAGTGAAGCGGGCCGTGACCTGGTCTTAGACCTCTGCGAGCAAGCGGACGTGCTGATCGAAGGTTTTCGCCCCGGGGTCACCGAACGCCTCGGACTCGGACCGGAGGACGTGTGGCGGCGCAACCGTCGTCTCGTCTATGGACGCATGACCGGCTACGGGCAAGACGGGCCGCTCGCGAGTCGGGCCGGCCACGACATTAACTACATAGGGGTTTCGGGAGCCCTTTGGCCCGTAGGTCGAGCCGGAGAGCGACCGGTGCCCCCGCTTAACTTCGTGGGCGACTTTGGCGGTGGCGCGTTGTTCTTGGTCTTTGGCGTGATGTCGGCGCTGTTCGCCGCACAGCGAAGTGGGGAAGGACAAGTGGTTGACGCGGCGATGGTGGACGGTTCGGCGTCGATGATGGCCATGACCCACTCTCTAATGAACAACGGATACTGGCTTGAAGAACGCGGCGTCAACATTCTCGACACGGGCGCACACTTTTACGACGTCTATGAAACCAAAGACCAGCGCTACGTCGCGGTCGGAGCAATTGAGGCCAAGTTCTACGCCGAGCTCTTGAGTGGTCTCGGCCTCAATCCCATTGACCTGGCCCCTCAGATGGACCGAACCCAGTGGCCAGCGATGAAAGAGAAGTTTGCGGCAATCTTTTTAGAGAAGACCCGGGATGAGTGGACTGAGATCTTTCACGACGTCGACGCCTGCGTGACGCCCGTGCTCTCACCTTCTGAGGCCGCTCATCATCCCTACAACACTGCGCGAAATGTCTTTTCGGTTGAAGGCGCCGTGCAACCTGAGCCAGCGCCCCGTTTTTCTAAGACGCCGGGCGCGGTCAGCCAACCGCCGCGCGACGCGGGTTCGGGCACGCGCGAGGGTCTACGTAACTGGGGAGTAAGCGAGGAGCGATTGGTGGCTTTGGCCGAGGCCGGCGCTTTTGGCTCGATCACCTTCGGCGAACTCGGTTGATCATGGAGTACGGCAGATGTGACACCTGGTGGCGATACTAATCGAGTGACTACGCGCGTCCTCGAACGCACGTCGACCTCGACCGAGAGTGTTACCACCCGCGCGCACGCCTACGCGATTGACCCCAGCACCGAACAGGCCAACAATCTGCGTAGCCACATCGGCGCTTCGCGCTTCGCCTATAACACGTTGCTCGGTCTGGTGAAGGACGACTGGGACGGGAACCGCGCGAAGAAGGACGCCGGTATCGAGGTCACCCAGGAGGATTGGGTCGACACCTCGCACTTCGGACTGCTCTACCTCTGCGCCGAGCACCGCAACGAGCGGGCGCCGTGGTGGGCGGAGAACCCCTCGCTCGCCAAGCACATCGCCGACGCGAGCTGGGGTGAGTTCGGACGCCAACTCGAGTACAAGACCGCGTGGTACGGATCCGCCCTCGTGCGCGCCGACACGTTCTATCCCTCTTCAAAAACCTGCAGTCAGTGCCGGACAGTCAAAGCCACGCTGTCCGTTGACGAACGGATGTTTCACTGCGAGACCTGTGGTCTCGTGATCGACCGCGATCTCAACGCGGCGATCAACCTGGCCCGCAAGGGTCGACCGGGGACAAACTCCGGTACTGGACGTCGAGGGGAGGTAAGTCCCGCGCAGCAGAAACTTGCGGTAACGGCACACCCCGACGAAACGTCAACCGACCCGTCACCAGATGTCGACGGTGTAGGAGATGCTTCGGTCTAGAGCTCGGTCTGGTGCGTAGTTTCCCGTACTCCACGTCCAACCGAGTTTGCCGAAGGAGGGCTAGATATTGACGACGGGGCACGTCAAGGTGCGGGTGATGCCCGGAACCTTTTGGATCGCGCCCACGATGAACTTACCTAAGTCGTCAACGCTCTCCGCCTCGCAGCGAACGATTACGTCGTAGGGACCCGTTACTTCAAAGGACTCGAGTACTCCCGGTACGGCGCGCGTGGCGAGAACGACCTTCTCGCTTGAACCAATTTCGGACTGAATCAAGATGTACGCCTGTACCGACATGGGGAACCTTTCATTTCGAGTCCCTCCATACTGCCCGTTTTTGAATCTCTTTGCTAATCCTCGCGGAATCGCTTGCCCATGTGCCACTGATGACAGAAGTCGCAGCGGTACACGTCGAGCTCAGCCCCGTTGAGCGTCCAGGCCAGTTGCGCCGCGCTCTGGGCCTCTCGCTGAGTGCGGTAGGCGTTCTTCGGCGCGCCTTCGCGGGTGAAGTGCGAGGCGGCTCGACCTAGTGGGCGAGTAGGGGCGGGGCGTCGACGGCGACTCTTCATGGCGCTTTGACACTACGTGCTCTGACTAAATTGTTGGCGTGAGCGTTCAATCAGAGACAGAAGTCGTCGTCCACTCGACGACCCAAGTCGACGAAGGCGACCACGAGCGTTTTAAGCATTTAGTGCTTGAGGGCTACACACCCAAGGATGGCGAGTTCGTGCCGCTCGATAACTCGGTGGTCACGGGCATGGTCAACGCGACACCCGTGAGGGCCCTGTGTGGAAAAGTATGGGTACCGGGTCGCGATCCTCAGAAGTATCCACTCTGTCCTACGTGCAAAGAGATTGCCGAGTCCTTGGGCTGGAGTTTGCCCGAAGCGTAGGCGAAAGTATGTTCGGTCATGCTTGCTAGCGTCGGAGGCAACATGGAACGCGCGTTGGTACTCCGTCACCACCTTGAAGACAGTCCTGGGCTCGTTGGTGAAGCTTTCGAGGCCCGTGGCTTTGAACTCGTCGTCGTGACGATCAACGAACACAGCCCCATGCCTTCTCTTGACGGTTTTGACGTCGTGGTGATACTTGGATCGAACAACGCGGTTTACGACGAGGATGTCGAAGCGGCGTGGTTTGGCCGAGAGTTGGCGCTGATTGGCGACGCTGATCGCCTCGGACTGCCAATACTGGGGATCTGTTTTGGCGCCCAAGCACTCTGTCTCTATTTCGGTGGCGACGTGCGTCGTGCCCCAGAAAGTGAAGTTGGTTGGTTCGAGGTTGACGTGCTGCCCGGTGTCGAACTAGCCAGCGGTCCGTGGTTTGAGTTCCATTTTGACCATTGCACCTTGCCCGACTCGGCGCAGGTGTGGGCTACATCGCCGCGCGCCGTCCAGGCCTTCGCCATTGGTCAGCACGTGGGCGTGCAGTTCCACCCTGAGATTGACGACGTACAACTTCAGGCGTGGCTCGACTCTGACGAAGAAGGTGCGCGAGCCCTCAACATGGACCTGGACGCGTTAGTCGAAGAGACGCAACGTGAGACGCCCGCGGCCCGCGTGCGGACCGGAGAACTCGTGGATCTCTTCCTGGGTCACGTGCGTTCGTTGGCGTCGTGAGCGACGTCGGCCTCAACGAGATGATAACCGTGCGAATCGAACGACCCGCCACGGGTGGCGGAGTGGGTCGCGCCGAGGATGGGAAGGTTATTTTCGTGCGCCATGCACTCCCTGGCGAGCTCGTTCGTGCCCGCGTCAATGAATCAACCGCGACGTTCTACCGCGGGGACGCGGTTGAGGTACTCGAAGCAAGTCCCGAGCGCGTAGTGGCGCCCTGTCCCTACGCGCACCCCGGCGGTTGTGGTGGGTGCGATCTCCAGCACGCGTCCCAAAGCGCCCAACTCTCGTGGAAGGGCGCCCTCGTCGGCGAACACTTACGGCGAATTGCGGGTCTCGAGATTGACGTGAGCGTGACGACGCCCGTTGGAGAAGTGAAAGGTTCGCGGACCAGGCTTCGCTGCGCCGTCGATGACGAAGGTCGCTTGTGCCTTCGCGCCGCTCGCTCACACGAGCTCATCGCGCTCGACGCCTGTTGGATCGCCAACGAGGCCTTCGAACCGGCTTTCCGCAACTCGTGGCTCGGCGTTGAAGAGGTCGAGCTTCGCGCCATTGGTGACGGTGAGCCGTTCGCGGTGGCGCGCCGCGAAACCGAACGAGGTACCACGTTCGAGCTTCGTTCGATGAAGGGAGCTCCGCTCGATCCAACGACGCACTCGCGCACGAAAGTGCACGATCACGTCTTTTCCATCGGTCCACTCTCGTTCTGGCAGTCTCATCGTCGCGCGCCCGAGATGCTGCTCGACACCGTTCTCGATTTCTCGGGCGTCACTTCTGGGGACGATGTCGTTGATCTCTACAGCGGGGTAGGTCTCTTTGCGGTACCGCTCGCGAAGAAGGTGGGACCGGGTGGACGAGTGACGGCCGTCGAGTCCTCAGCGTTCGCGGTGCGCGACGCGCGCACGAACGCCACGGGACTGAAGCAGTTGAAGGTTCGGGAGTGGTCGGTGTCCCCCCGATCGGTGAACGACACGGTGCGCGAAGGTTCGGTCGTCGTCGTTGATCCGCCTCGACTGGGCCTCGCCAAGGGCGTCGCGGCGAGCATCGTTCGACGCTCTCCGCGACGACTGGTGTACGTGTCGTGCGACCCGGCGACCTTCGCGCGAGACCTTAAGACATTCTTAGGAAGCGGATTTGTCATGGAACAACTGCAAGTTTTCGACTTGTTTCCGATGACCGAGCACGTTGAACTCGTCGCGCTCCTTGACAGTCCCTCCTAAAAGGTGGATAGTACAGGCGAGGCCGAAGTTATCGGACCTCGCCAATGGAGGTTGACAATGTCGATCAAGTTGGATCACCACCACCGCGTTACTGCCCAAAAACTATTCTGTCACCCGTTGAATCACAACATTCAGTGGCACGACGTGTGTTCACTACTCGCACGTTTTGGTGAGGTACACGAAACTCATCGTGGCAATTGGGCGATAACCGTCGAAGGCGAAACCGTCTCGTTCGGTTCGGCTCGCACGCGCGAGTTGACCGAGGATCAGGTGGTGAAGGTACGAAACTTTCTCCGTTCGTTTGGCCTCACGAAGGACAAGTTGGTCGCGGCCTAACTTCTTGACCAGTACCGTTAGGGGTTGTGACCGAGAGACTCCTGCTCCTGATTCCTCCGTCGCAGAGTAAGGCCGTGGGTGGGCGTCGATCCACCAAGAAGGGCGTCTTTGACGAAGCGTTGATGGAGCCGCGTCGCGAGGTATTGAGTGCCGTACGGTCGTTCCTCACCACGGCGACGCTCAAGGAACTCACCACTACCTTCAACGCGCAAGGTCCCTTGCTCGAGCGAGCGACGGCGGCGGTTCGTGACTTCGAGAATGGAAGGATACCGCTGCTGCCCGCGTGGCGCCGCTACGAGGGTGTGGTGTGGACCCATCTCGATCCGGCCTCGCTCGAGCCCGCGCAGCGTCGAGCAGTTCTCGTACCGTCGGCCCTTTATGGGCTGCTCTCGTGCGAGGACCTCATCGCCGACTATCGGCTCAAAATGAACGCGAGCCTCGCGCCTCTTGGAATGCTGGCGCGATTTTGGCGCCCGACGTTGACCTCGGTGCTTGAAGAACACTCCAGAAACCGAACGATCGTGAGTTTCCTGCCCCAAGAGCACGCGGCCAGCATCGACTTCGCCGCACTCGCTCGAAGTCGCCAGGTCGTCCACGTGCACTTCGTTGCGGCCGACGAGAGTCGAGCGGTTGGACACGACGCGAAGGCCGTCAAGGGCGTACTGGCGAGGCGACTGCTTGATGATGGGAGCGACGTCTTTCACTTCTTTGAGTGGCAGGACTGGCGGGCGCGCCGAGAGGGCAACCACGTGTACGTCGCGGCGCCTAAGCGAGACGCGGCGCTGCCGCTTCGTCCGCCGCCATCGTAAGATTCGTCTCGTGAAGGCCCCGGTCATCTTCATTGAGCAGCGCCTTCGAACTCGGGCACTGGCCCTCGTGCTGTTTCTCGTTCTGATCCTCTTTCTCGTCGTTTCGATCACACTTATTGGCACGTCCAAGAGTGACTCGCTGCCCGTGACGCTCTACGTTGTCGAAACGCTCGTGCCTCTCGGCCTGGTGGTCGGTATCTTGATGTTTCTGCGCGTCGTGGTTCGCGTCGTCGAAACACCGAAGGGTCGAGCCCTAGAAGTTCTCTACGGTCAGCGCGGTTTCGTTCGTCAGGTCTTTGGGCCTGATCGATTGGTCACTGCGCACGCGCGCCACTACTCGTTCATGCAGATGGGTGGGTGGGGATACCGGGGCAGCGTGCGCCTGCTTCGTCGAGCCGCCTTGGCGACGCGACGTGGCGACGCCTTGGAACTTCAACTCAAGGGAAATCGACGCTTCATAGTGACGGTTGACGGTCCGGCCGATTTCGTCGCTGCGCTAGAACTTCCCTCCGTCGAGTAACGGGGCACAGTTTCGTCCCGCACGGGCATCGGTACTTCGCCTTGACGCGTTAGTGACAGAACCTGACGACCAAGGCGTGATCGACCGCCAGATACGCGTTAGCGGTGGCGCCGGCCGTTGTGGCTTGCACCATATCCGTGGCGAGCGCCAGTTCGTCAGAGGAATTTTGCGGATGAGCGAGCACCGCTTTTACGTCTTTAATCATTGCCGTGATGCCGGTGCTCTCGGCGCTTACTTGGGCCGCCGCCACGCGGTAGACGGCCACCAGCGAGGAATTCGGCGCAAAGGGAGCACCCGCGAGCAACGCGACGTGATCCTTGTCCAACGTCGTCACTTCCGCCGGTAGGCGCGACACTGCCGTGTTGATCGCCGAGAGCGAGTTGCTAGACGGTAGAGCGGGCGTCGGCACTGTTACGATGCCATTGACGTCCTTACAAAATGTAGCCGTCCTCGACGCGGCACCGGCCGGCTGTGCACCGACGGTCAGCAGCGCTACCAGGACGAGTGAACTTGTGAAAATAGACGCAGAGCGTGTACGCGCTGAGAGCATGGTCTGGACTCCTTGGCTGAACTACACGTCACGCTACTCTGGTCTGATGACACTTGAAGGTACCTACGAACCGAGCGCCGCGGCCTGGGTTAGGGACCAGGTCGCCGAGTACGAGGCCAGCAATGGGGAACGGGCTAACACGCTTCGCGATACTGGTCAGCCCGTGATCGTGGTCACTATGAGGGGCAAGAAAGTCGGGACGATTCGAAAGATCGCGCTCATGCGCGTCGAACACGGGGGCGAGTACGCGCTCGTTGCTTCAATGGGGGGCGCGCCGGCGAATCCCTCCTGGTACCACAACCTGACCCGGCATCTCGATGAGATCACCATTCAAGACGGACCCGCACCACACGACTTCTCCCTTCGCGAAGTAGAAGGTGATGAAAAAGCGCTGTGGTGGGCACGAGCTGTCGCTGCGTTCCCGAACTACGCCGAGTACCAAGAGAAGACGACACGCGTCATCCCGGTACTGGTGGCGACACCCAAGAACGTCTAGTCGCCAATAGAAGTAGTTGTCTTGCGGCGTTGGGGTAAGGACTTAGTCGACAACGTTGGTGTAATCGCAGCTCCAACGTTTGATTAAATGGACGTTGCCCGCACAGTTCGTGGGGCAACGTGCAAATCGTGGAGATGCTGGGGCTCGAACCCAGGTCCGTCAGCTTCTTGGTGAACATTCTCCGAGCGCAGCTGGCAGGAGATTGTCGGGAACGTCACTGTTGTCAGCGCCGGTAGCGTTCCGTAGTTAGCTGAATTGTCCCGACGCAACCACTAACGAGTCACGTAGGTAAGCCCTACTTTATGACACCCGTGTACTAAACCGCAGGGCTGGGTCTAGGCGGATGTTGCTACCTAAGCAGCAAGCGCAAGCTGAGGCTTGGCGTTTATTTATTGTTCCGGCTCTTTAACGTGGCTCCGGAAACCACGGCTCGCTTCTTTCACCTCGACGACTCACGTCGAAACCAATCATCCCCTCGTTTGTTGACAACCTCATTGGCTGCACTACCAGTGTACCGCTCGGATCTCTTGAGATTTCGGGCGCCACTGCTGAGCCGAGCAGGTTCTAGCCGTACTTCTCGACGTTTCTCACCGCCCTAGCCATCTCGCGTTCGGCGTCGTGCTTCTTCAAGGCTTCACGCCGGTCTTGCTGTTTTCGACCTCGGGCAAGGCCCAACTCCACCTTGGCGCGACCGTCTTTGAAGTAGAGCTTTAAAGGAATCATTGTGAGCGACTGGGTCGCCGCTTCTGTCTTCCAATCGTTGATCTCTCGACGATGGACCAGGAGCTTTCGTTTGCGATCAGGGTCGTGGCTACCAAAGCCCACCGCGAAAGCCCACGGCGGAATGTGCATTTGAAAGAGCCAGAGTTCATCACCATCAACGCGGGCGTAGCTCTCGGCGATCTGGGCGTTACCTTCGCGAAGCGATTTGACCTCCGAACCCGTGAGAACGATGCCGCATTCCAGCGTTTCGATGATTTCAAAGTCGTGCCGGGCGCGACGATTGGTGGCGACCACTCGATCGCCTTTGAGAGATTCGTCGCGTTTTTTTGCTCGACGTTCTTGAATCTGCTTCGCTCGCGCCACCTCGTAAGCGTAGTGAGACCAGTGCGGTGAGCGCTTTTGGGGTCGCTAGGGTAACCACGTGCTTCGTATGACTTCAACCCATAGAGACGCGATCGTCGCGACGTGTATTCGAGCTCTACCCAATGAGGGTTGTGGGCTCCTGCTCGGCAGTGCGGACGGTGTCGTGAGCGAGGTCGTGCCCAGTCTCAACGTGGCCGACTCGGCGAAGGTCTACGAGATCGACAGCAAGGTGTTGCTGCACGCCTACCGGCGGGCCGAGGATGAGGGGATCGAGGTTCTCGGGGTCTTTCATTCCCATACCCACAGCGAGGCCTATCCCAGCCCGACCGACGTCCTCCAGGCCCCGGACCCCTCGTGGCACTACGTACTGGTCTCCCTGCGCGAGTCCGTAGTCGATTTGCGCAGCTACCGGGTGGACGGCGAGGCGGTCACGCCCGAGCCGGTCGAAATCGTCGATTAGGGCCAAGAAGCCAACTTTTTGGACACGGCTCCGCGATGAGCCGATAAAGTTGACTCACCAGGTCAGGAATTAGCCTAGAGAGTCGAAAGAGGCATTATGTCGGCGGTACTACGAATCCCCACCGTCCTTCGCCCCGCCATGGGTGGCGTGAGCGTCATCGCCGTCGAAGGCGTGACGGTCGGCGAGGTACTCCTCAAACTCACGACTACGTATCCCGCGATAAAGGGTCAACTGTTGAACGACGACGGCTCGCTCCACCGATTTCTGAACGTTTACGTCAACGATGATGACGTTCGCTACCTCGGAGGCGTCGAGGCTTCGATCGCCAACAACGACGAGATCACCCTGCTACCCGCGGTCGCGGGCGGCGTCTGGTAGTGACGCGATACGCCTCGGTGCTCGACCTCATCGGCAACACGCCCGTGGTCGACGTGAGCGCGCTGTCACCAAGGCCTAACGTCACGATTCTGGCCAAACTCGAAGGTCGTAATCCCGCGGGTTCTGTAAAAGACCGCGTAGCGCGCTCGCTTATTGAGGCGGCAGAGCGCGACGGACTCCTCGTTCCCGGTCAAAGTGGCCAAATACTCATTGAACCCTCGTCGGGTAACACCGGCATCGCCTTGGCGATGGTCTGTCGCCTTCGCGGCTATCACCTGAAGGTGGTCCTCCCTTCGAACGTGTCAGCCGAACGTCGACAACTGCTCCTGGCCTTTGGGGCCGAAGTCATCGACTCTCCCGGTAGCGAAGGTTCGAACGGCGCGGTGCGCCTCGCCCAAAAACTCAGTAGTGAGAATCCGGCGTGGGTCTTTCTCTACCAGTACGCCAACCCCGCGAATCCAGCGGCGCACTACGTGACGACGGGTCCCGAAATTCTGGCCGACGTGCCCGAGGTGACGCACTTCGTCGCCGGCTTTGGCACGTCGGGCACGCTCATGGGCGTCGGCCGCTACCTACGGGAACACAAACCTGAGGTGCAGATCTGGGCCATCGAGCCACCGAGTGGCGAAATCGTGGACGGACTGCGCAATCTTGACGATGGCTACGTGCCCCCGATATTCACCGATAACCACGGCGAGGAGTTGCTCGATCGAAAGGTCATCGTTCGCGCGAAAGAGTCCATTGAGTGGACGCGTCGGATGACTGAAGTTGGTCTCTTCGTCGGACTTTCCTCGGGCGCCGTGATGGCCGGTGCGGTCAAGTGCGCCTTGAGTGTTGACGAAGGCAAATCCGCGACGATCGTCGTGATTATCGCCGACGACGGGTGGAAGTACCTTTCGACGGGGGCGTGGAGCGACGACGTTGACGACGTGGTGGAGCGCGCGAAAGCGACCATCTACTTCTAAAAACGTCAAGAACGAATCTCCACTACCGTTATCGGGCACTCAAGGTGAGACGTAAGGAGAGATATGACAGTACTTCGCGCCGACGGACGAACCTTCGACGAGGCCCGGCCACTTTCGTTCGAACGGGACTTCACCGAGATGGCCGCGGGATCGGTTCTGGTCAGTTTTGGTAAGACGCGCGTGCTGTGCACGGCGTCGGTCGACAACGACGTGCCGCGCTGGCTGAGGGGTAAAGGTCGGGGTTGGGTGAGTGCCGAGTACTCGATGCTGCCGGGTTCGACGCCCGAGCGCGCGAATCGTGAAGCGGCGAAGGGAAAGCAGTCCGGTCGAACGCAGGAGATTCAGCGGTTGATTGGTCGTTCACTACGCAGCGTCACGCGTCTCGAACTGCTGCCCGACGTGCAGATTCTGGTGGACTGTGACGTGCTCCAAGCCGACGGTGGTACGCGCACCGCGTCCGTCTGTGGCGGGTACGTCGCGTTGCATGACGCCGTCTCTCGTCTCGTGCTCGACGGCACGATTAGCGAACACGCACTCAGCGATTCCGTTGCGGCGGTGTCAGTTGGCATCGTCGCCGGCGTGGCGATGCTCGACCTTCCCTACGAGGAAGACGTGCGTGCAGATACCGACATGAACGTGGTGATGACGGGATCTGGACGATTCGTCGAGGTCCAAGGAACCGCAGAACACGAGGCATTTGATCGTGGCGAACTCGATCAGCTGTTGGACTTGGCGGCACTCGGTATTGGACGGATCAACGAGGCGCAGCGTGCGCTGCTCGCGACGCCGCCGACGCCGAGAGTTCGGTGAGCACCTTCGTTCTCGCGACGGCCAATCCGAAGAAGGCTGAGGAGATTCGCCGTGTTCTCGAGCATCTCGGCGTGGAGACTCGCCCTCGTCCCTCGGACGTGCCTGACGTCGAGGAGACCGAAGGGACCCTCGAGAGTAACGCGCTCCTAAAGGCCCGGGCCCTAACGAAAGCGACCGGTGAACCCGCCGTCGCGGACGACACCGGCCTCTTCATCGACGCGCTCGACGGGCGACCCGGGGTGTACAGCGCGCGTTACGCCGGAGAGAATGCATCCGACCGGGACAACGTGCGAAAAGCTCTGCGTGAACTCGAGGGTGTCGCAGAGGTGCAACGAACCGCACGATTTCGTTCGGTGATTGCCGTGACGTACCCGAACGGTGAGTCGTGGTGGGTTGAGGGCGTGCTCGAAGGGTCGATTCTCGCCAGTCCCAAAGGGGAGGGAGGCTTTGGCTACGACTGCATTTTTGCACCCTTGGTCCTTGGTGGAGAGTCGCTGGCCGAACTCTCACCCGAGGCCAAGAGCGCTATCTCGCACCGCGGCCAAGCGCTGCGCGCCTTCGCCGCGAAAGTCAAAAGTTCATAGATCGTTCGCCGACCGATCACCCGTAGGGTGGGAGAGTGATGAACCGCCAGCTCGCGATGTTCCCTCTGGGGATGGTGGTCTTTCCTTACCAAACGGTCAGTCTCTGTGTGTTCGAACCTCGTTTTCACCAACTACTCGAGGACGTCGAGTCCGAGAACTGTTTTGGCACCTGCCTCATCGAGCGCGGTTCTGACGTCGGCGGCCACGACGAGCGTACGTCGGTGGGCACGGTTCTAGAAATACTTGGCACGCATCGTCTCATCAACGGACAGACGCTCGTTGTCGTAGAGGGCAAGGAGTGTTTCGAGGTAGACGAGTGGTTGCGCGACGATCCTTACCCTCGGGCCCAGATTGGTCAGCGATGCTGTGACGACGTGTCCATTGACGTTGGCCTTCTCAAGTCCACCGAGTCCGCGGTTCGAGCGTTGCGCGCACTCCAGAGCGAAGTGCTAGCCGACGAATGCTTACAGAGCAACTGCGCGATGGACGATGACCCCAAGGTTCGTACGTGGCAACTCTGCTCGCTGACGCCGATGTCGCTACTCGATCAGTTCAAGGTGCTGAGTCTTAGTAACCCCAACGATCGACTGCGTCTGGTTGCGGAAATATGTTGCGAGCGCTACGGCGACTATCAGCGCATGCTCGCCGTGGACGAACTTCGCGCGCCGCTGAGCTAGCGCAGTTCGAGCAAGTCGACGACGAAAATTAACGTTTCGTTGGGCGCGATGACGCCGCCCGCGCCACGTTCGCCGTAACCAAGGTGTGCCGGTATGACGAGTCGACGTCGACCGCCAACGCGCATGCCAACGACGCCTTGGTCCCATCCCTTAATGACGTGACCGGCCCCGAGGGGGAAGTCGAAGGGTTCGCCACGATTCCACGATGCGTCGAACTCTTCAGCGCTTGACACGCCTACGCCCACGTAGTGGACGACGGCCGTCTGGCCGGGCTTGGCCTCTTCGCCCTCGCCCAGAGTGATCTCTTCAATGAGGAGATCCTCTGGCGCGGGACCGAGGTGTGGTTCTACTAATGGCTTCTCAGACATGAGAGAAAACCCTACTAGCGACGCGAACGTCCGGCGCTCACGACGCGAACGTTTTTGGCTTCACGGCCCTTGGGGCCCTGCGCCTCTTCGAAGGTAATCTTTTGACCTTGACTCAGTGACTTAAAGCCGTCGCCGACGATGCTCGAGAAGTGAATGAAGAGGTCGTCGCCCTTGTCGTCGCTCGCGAAACCGAAGCCCTTGGAGTCGTTGAAAAATGCGACGACGCCTTCGCTACCGCGACCGTGTCCGGCACTTTCAAAACGTTGGGGGGTTGACTCGCGACGCTCAAAACCGCGTCCCGCGCTCTCAGCGCGAGGTGGTCGAGTTTCGCGACGCTCAAAACTGCGTCCCCCACTCTCGCCACGCGGTGGCTGACTCTCGCGACGCTCAAAGCTACGAGCGGGTCGCGTGTCAGCGACGCTAGAACGGCTTTCGTGTCGACTGGAGGCGACGCGCTCTCGGGGCTCGCGATGCTCGAAGTTTCTTGGACCGCGATCTCGTTCACGAGGGGACGAGGACTCGGGACGGCGCTTGGGCGTGCGGTCATCGAGGCGCTCAGCGGCGACGGCGTCGTCCACGGCGCCCAAACGAATGGCCGGTGCGGTTTCGCGTCCCTCAATCGAGGGGTTTATACCCAGGGCGCGCTGGAGTCGCTTGACCTGACCAATGACGTCTTCACCCACGAGCGAGATCACGGCGCCCGTCGCGCCGGCTCGACCGGTGCGGCCCGAACGGTGGAGATAGTCGGTGGCCTGGGCCGGTGGGTCGTAGTGCACGACAACCGGAAGAAGGTCGATGTGGATACCGCGAGCGGCGACGTCGGTGGCGACGAGAACCTTGATTTGACCGCTCTTCACGCTGCGCAGAGCCCGTTCGCGCTGGGCCTGGGATCGGTCACCGTGCAGGGGAACGGCCGAAATGCCGCGTTCGCCCAGCTGGCGGGCCAAACGGTCGGCGCCGTGCTTCGTGCGCGTGAAGATAATCGCGCGCTCGTAGGTCTCGATGATGTCAGCCGTGATGTCGGGGCGACGATCGCGGGGAACTTTCCAGAAATAGTGATCGACATCGTTCGGCGCTTCGTCGCCCACCACGTCGTGAATTGCAGCGTCGTGGGTGAACTCACGCACGAGGGACGAGACGTCGGGTCCCATGGTGGCGGAGAACAACATGACGTGACGCTCGGGCGACGTGGACGCCACGATGCGACGGACGGCGGGCAGGAATCCCATGTCGGCCATGCGGTCGGCTTCGTCAACGACGACGGTCGTGACCGAGCTGAGGTCAAGTGCGCGCTGTTCGAGCATGTCCTCGAGACGTCCGGGACAGGCCACGACGACGTCGACGCCGAAGTTCAGTGCCTTGCGCGCGATGTTGTACGAGGTGCCACCGTAGATGCAGATGACGCGACGACCGCGGTCGTCGGTGAGTTGGGCAATCTCTTTTTGAACTTGGGCGGCGAGTTCGCGCGTGGGCACGAGTACAAGGGCGAGGGGCTGGCGAGGGCGGGCCTTGCCGAGACGGGCCATGAGAGGGAGGGCAAACGCCAGGGTCTTTCCCGAGCCGGTGATGGCCTTACCTACTACGTCACGACCCTCGAGGGCGTCGGGAATGGCGGCTTCTTGGATGGGGAAGGCCTCAGTAATACCGCGGGCACGCAATCGCTCCACGAGGTTTGCGGGCACGCCGAGGTCGGCAAAGGACATAGACATTGAAACTCCTACGAGTTGAGATGAGCCCAACTCGCAGAAATAGTCGAATCGGTCTCTATCGCGATGTGCGATGAAACAGCGTTTCCATGTTAGCAGACTTGTCACCAACATTGACACAAATTTTGGTGCGGGCGGAGGGACTCGAACCCACACTCCTAAGAACTGGTACCTAAAACCAGCGCGTCTGCCAATTCCGCCACGCCCGCGAGAGTATCCACTCTAGGCCCTCGAAGTGAGAGTTTCACGCCTCGCGCGGTAGATTGGTCGAATGATTACCTCAGAGTTGTCCTACGGATTTGGCGCTAACGATCTCAATCAACGTTTGTTGCGTGAACGAATCGTCTTTCTCGGTTCCCAAGTTGATCAAGAGACGGCCAACCGAATCTGTGCCGAGCTACTTCTACTTGAAGCTGAGGATCGCGACAAGGACATCAGCATCTATATCAACTCGCCCGGCGGATCGGTCACCGATGGAATGGCCATCTACGACACGATGCAGTACGTGAACTGCGACGTCCGCACGCTCTGCATCGGTATGGCCGCTTCAATGGGTCAGTTCTTACTGTGCGCCGGCACGCCGGGTAAGCGCTTTTCACTTCCGCACAGTCGTATCTTGATGCACCAGCCTTCGATGGGGGGCATGCAGGGACAAGCCTCTGACATTGCGATTCAGGCGGAGCAAATCATCTATATGAAAAAGACGCTCGCGGAGCGCATCGCCTTTCACACCGGTCAGCCAATCGAGCGAATTGAGATTGACTCGGACCGTGATCGTTGGTTCACCGCGCAAGAAGCGTTGGAATACGGCTTCATTGATGCCGTCATCGAGCGTTCGGCAATTCGTCAAGGGGTCTAGTGAGCGATGCCCCCGCGGCGGGGCCACGCCATCATTCGCTTGAGAACACGCCGGTGCGTGTCGTCAGCGCGCGCCTCAGTCTTTCGACGCGGCTAGGGAATCTCTGGTCTCGCCGCGAGCTCCTCTTTGGTCTCATCTCCTCGGATATCCGCATCAAGTACAAGAACTCGGCCCTTGGACTTTTCTGGTCGATGCTCTCGCCGGCATTCACACTGGCGGTCTATTTCCTTGTCTTTGCCGTATTCCTAAAAAACGGCATTCCCAACTTCGTTATCTATCTCTTTTCGGGTCTCGTGGTGTGGAACATGTTTCAAAACTCCATAAACGCAGCCACCGGCGTCATCGTCGACCGCGCTGCGCTGGTGAAGAAGGTGTCGTTCCCACGGGAGATATTGGCACTGTCGAACGTTGGTGCGGCCGCCATCTACTTCGTTATTCAGCTGGGCATTCTGGTCGTCTTCGTCGCGGCGCTTGGTCACGCTCCGGCGTGGCGTTTCATAGTCATTCTGCCCATTTCTTTTGTCTCGCTCTACCTCTTGACCTCGGCACTCGCCGTCGTTCTCTCCGCCGTCAACGTCTACCTTCGCGACATGAAACACCTCATGGAAGTGCTCCTACAGCTCTGGTTTTGGATGACGCCGGTTGTGTACTCCTACGAGAACTCCATCGCCCCGCACTTGCACGCCCACGGCCTCAACGCCCTGTACTTCTTGAATCCCGTGACGCTCATTGTCTTGACGATGCAACGCGTTTTTTACGTCAGCACCGTCGTTCACTCCACGGTCACGAGCGCGGTGTTGAATATCCTTCCGACCTGGTCATTCGGTATGTTCTTGTACCTGAATATCCTTCTTTTGGTTCTGACGATTCTGCTCTTTCTCATCGCCGAGACAATCTTTGGTCGCCTTGAGGGAAACTTTGAGTCGGAACTGTAATGGTCACGGTGATCGACGTTCAAGGCGTCTCGAAACAGTTCAAGATTCATCACGAACGTAATCAGTCACTCAAGGAGCGATTGTTGCATCCGCGCACCGGGACGACGGAGGTTTTTAATGCGCTGAAGGATGTCAACTTCATCGTCGGGCAAGGAGAGGCGTTAGGCATCGTTGGTCATAACGGTTCGGGCAAGTCAACGCTGCTGAAGTGCATCTGTGGTGTGTTGAAGCCAACGTCGGGGGAGATTCGCCTTCGCGGCAGTCTCGCGGCCTTGTTGGAACTTGGTGCTGGATTTCAGCCCGAGCTGTCCGGGCGAGACAACGTCTATCTCTATGGCTCGATGTTGGGATTTTCCAGAAAGATGGTCGACGGCATCTTCGATGACGTCGTCGCCTTCAGTGAAATTGAAAATTTCATCGATACTCAAGTGAAGTTCTACTCCAGTGGCATGTACGTGCGACTGGCTTTCGCGGTGGCCGTGAACGTCGATCCGGACATTTTGGTGGTGGACGAAGTTCTCGCGGTGGGCGACGAGCGCTTCCAGGCCAAGTGCGTTGACCGTATTCAAAAGTTCAAAGACGAGGGCCGCACCATTTTGCTGGTCACCCACAACGCCGACCAAGTGCGCGCGCTGTGTGACCGCGCGATCGTGCTTGACAGTGGCGACATGATCGCCGATGGCCCCACCCAAGAGTCGCTGCGAATTTTTCGTGAGCATCTAATGGAAGACGCCATAGAACACGACAGCGCCCGTCTCCAAGAGACGATCAATATCGACTCGGTCTCTACGCCGTCGGGCTCCTTCGAGATCAAGAGTGGCGCCGGGCTGCACCTTGACGTGACGATCAGTTCGCGCGGCGCCTACAGCGGGAACTTCGTGATGGAACTCTTCACGAGGGGCGGCCAGCTCGTGAGTCGTAGTGACGCGCAAGGCTCACCCGTGAATCTGCTACCCGGTCATAACGTGGTCAGCATTGATCTGCCTCAGATTCCGCTCTTGGACGGCGTGTACGACCTCAACGTGGGCGTCGTTGACCACCACGGTCATACGGTCGTCGCCTGGAGCGAACAGGCCGCGTCAATACAGGTGACCTACGACGGACGCGAAGGCGGCATCGTCGAACTGGGCGCCTCTATTCGCCAGCAGTAGTCGCGCTGGTCGTCGTTTCG
>DATCCC010000024.1:0-66870 GCA_036511495.1 Acidimicrobiales bacterium
CTAGTGACTGGGCAAGCTCTCCAGCATCGCGACGAGTTCGTCACGTCGATAGCCCTGTTGTCGAGCCAGCTCGACGAGCTCTTTCAACTTCAGCGCAACCACACTTCGATCAGGTGTGCTGGTCACTCGAATCGAACGACCTCGGCCCATCTCGACGACTCCTTCGTCGCGCAACACGCGCAACGCTCGCAGCACCGTGTTGGCGTTCACACCGAGTTCGGCCGCGAGATCTCTGGCCTGGGGAATACGCTCGCCGGGACCCGCTTCACCCTCGGCGATAGCTCGACGAATCTCCGCCGCCACCTGTTCGTGCAGCAGCGTCGGGTTACTGCGGTCAAGTCGTGTCAGACCTAACGTTGGCTCCTCGTTGTCGCGCAACGCTGGATTGACAGAGCTCATAAAAACAATTATAGTAGCTTCAATGACCACGATGACCAAGTCCGCTACTGTGCCAACGCCCCTCGGTCAGTCCGAGACTCCCCCAATCGAGGTGCTCTTTAAGGAAGCTAAGCAGCGCGAGCGCCGTCGGCGCCTGAAGTGGCTCGGGGCAGTCCTCGCCTCGTTCGCCTTCGTGGGCGCAGTGATCGGCGCGTCGATGAGTGCCTTCGGATCGACACCGTCGACCACGGGCGCCGCAGCGTCGGCACTCTCGACGCTCAAAAGCGCCGGAATGCTCACCTGCCGCGGCTCGTACGTCATGGAACCAACGTCCTTCATCATCACCTGTGCCGACTCGAACACTGAACTCACGCGGACGCACTGGTCGACGTGGACTTCAACGGGCGCGAGGGGTACGACCAGGTTCGCGATGAACCTCTGCACGCCCTACTGTGCCGCGTCACCCATGTCCTATTTCGCCAACAGCAAGGTCGACCTCTCGGCGCCCGTGAAAACGACAAAGGGCACACTCTTTTCTCTGATGGTCGTGCACTACTCGCTACACGGTCAGGCGAAGACGTATCGATTCTCTTGGAAGGGCGACCCTTCGTTCTAGAGTCTCGTCGCGCTACGAGGGTTCACCTCACCCCAGAAGGACGTCTACTTGTCGCGGGTGCGCTTCGACGGAGGTTTGCTTTTTCGCTTGGACGCCAGCGCGACGGGATCATGTAATTGCTCGTAGTGAGCGATCTCGGCCTGCATTTCGCGCCAGGTGTCGAGTCGCCGTTGCGACAACGCACCGGTCGTAACGGCGAGTTTCACGGCGCACCCCTCATCGCCCCGATGGCTGCAGTTGCGAAATCGACACTTCGTCGCGAGTTCTTCGATGTCGGGGAACATCATCGCCAGACTTTCATTATCGACCATGACGTCCAGCAGTCGGATCCCTGGAATGTCCAGCAAAACCCCACCAGACGACAGCCGATAGAGCTTGCGCGTCGTCGTCGCGTGTCGTCCTTCACCACTCTTACCAACACTTCGCGTCAGTTCGTCGCTCCCTTCGAGAGCGTTCAGCAACGACGTCTTGCCGGCCCCCGACGCGCCGAGCATGACGGCGGTCACGCCCTGGGTTAAGCAGCGCGCGAGATCGTCAATACCTTCATCACTCAGTGCGCTCGTCATTAAAATCTCAACGCCCGGTACTTCGGCCGCGATCTCGTCTCTAAAGACGCGAGCGTCATCGACGGCGTCGATCTTGGTAACCACGATCAGTGGTCGAGCACCACTGTCGCGAGCCATTATCGTGAGCCGCTCGAGCAGCCGACTGTTCAGTTCGAGATTAGTAGGTACCACTATCAACACGAGGTCCACGTTCGCCGCGAGTATCTGAACGTCTCGACCGTTCGGGTGAGGTCGTCGCAGTTCACTTCGTCGCGGCAGGACGCGCGCGATTCGATCATCGCGCACACCAACCCAGTCGCCCGCTACTGGCACCAAATTCAAGTTGGCTTCGAAGTCACATTGCGAGAGCACCTCTTGACCGTCGTTACTCAGCCAGATGACCTCCGCACGCTCGCCGTGCACGATGACAACGCGGCCAACGTTCATGCCGTTAGCTTCGTCGAGATCGTCTCTCGAGGTCAGGCCAAATGTCTGAAGAACTTTGTTCATCTCTTGGGTTTCTGATTGTTATTAGTGACTGCCCGGCGGGGCTCTGTGACGTCCATTATGTCCGCAGCGGTGTCAAAACTTTGACAAGGGGCCGGGCACTCCATGAGCGGCAACAACGTAGGGGCGCGCCCCTTGCGCGCTCGTGAACCAATGCACCACTCGTCAGGCAATGCTTCAATCACCACACTGTCGCCAAGAAATCACAAAACTTTGCGTTCGAACGCTAGTACCAGGTGTTACGATGCGCATCAGGACGTCTAGACCCAGCATCCTTCTCACCTGACATTGCGTCAGGGACTTTAGAAGAAGGTGTGATATGGGTCTTCCAGGAATGGTGCTAAGCGCCATCGCAGCGGCCGCCGGTGCCATCATGTACTGGGCCATTACCTATCAAGGGACGGGTTTTCGCCTCTCCACGATAGGTCTCATTCTGATGATTGCCGGAGCCGCGGGCTTCGTCGTCTCGTCGATAATTTTCGCCGTATCACGCGGACCCGGTCGCACTCAAAGCCACTCGATGAACCGTCAGGTCGTCGACTCCGCGGGTAACTCGAGTTCGGTACATGAAGACTCCAAGTAATCGCGCCTTCTCGACGGCCTCGACCACGTGGGCCCTCACCTCAATGGGGCCGCGATCTCACCAGTTGGTCGCGCGCGCGAGCGTCGCGCCTGAGATTGACCATGCACCTCGATGGTCTCACGTACTCGAGACGTCCGAACACGGTTCGTCATCACCGATTAACGATAGTGACGAGAAGCGCTCGCCCCTCCTTGAAGGGTGTGAAAAGGACGAACAATGACGAACAGAGACAAAGCCCACAACATCGCTCAGGTAGCCAAGGGCAAAGTCAAGGAAGTCGCTGGCGAGGCGACGGGCAACGCGCAGATGGAATCCGAAGGTCGAGTCGACCAAAGCAAGGGCAACCTCAAACAGGCCGGCGAGAAGGTCAAGGATGCTTTCAAAAAATAAATCGAACGTCCCACACGTGGACACAACAGACCGTTCGTCGACAGGGATCACACGCCCCCCCTTGATCCCTGTCGACGGCGAGCACTCAATGGACGGGACCGGCGTCACGACGAAACCCACCCTCAGTACCGATGGTCCATCCCAACCGGTCGAGAGGTACGCCGCGTCGCTCGAATCGTCATCGTATTTCCAGGGCGTGGAGGGCGAGTCACCTCCGATCAAAACGTCGGACACTTCAAAGCCTTCAAAGCCGGAGATGAATTGGTTGGTGGTCCTCGGTGAGGGCTAACGGCAGGCACGCACGCCTTCGCGCGGGGAGCTAACCCGACATGACGAAGTTCGACTCCACGGCAAAGCCGCTGTTCGCTTCCTTCCCTCCAGTTTCCAGTGATAGCCGAGTTGGCGCCTTTTCGGGCACGGCCAACCAAGCGGTTCGTTCACCGTCGGACTGGCCGCTCCTACCGTGGCCGCGCGGCCCCCTGAGCGCGACAGTAATCTCGGCGCTGCAACGCCAACCGGGGACGCTCGGCGCGACACCAGAGGTATCGGGTGTCGACGCACTCAGCGACGACGACTTCGAACTAGCCCTGTACCTCTGCTACGAGGTGCACTATCGCGGCTTGGCCGACGCCGACTGGGAGTGGGACCCCGGCCTCCTTCGTTTTCGCGCCCAACTGGAGCACGTCTTTGAAGAGCAACTGCGCGATCGACTGGGATCGACGGCCCCGCTCTATCCCCACGAAGTGATGCCGGCCCTCGATGAACTCATCGCCAACAGCTGCGACCCTTCGCTCTCGAAGTACCTCGGCGAGTCGGGCACCCTCGAGCAGCTTCGCGAGTTCTGTGTCCACCGCTCCGCGTACCAGCTGAAAGAGGCCGACCCGCACACGTTCGGCATTCCCCGACTCACCGGCGAGGCGAAGGCCGCCATGGCCCTCATTCAGTACGACGAGTACGGATCGGGTGACGCCGCGCGCATGCACTCGACCCTCTTTGGTAACACCATGACCGCCCTCGGCCTCGACGCTTCGCACGGTTCATACATCGAGGTCCTTCCCGGGGTGACCTTGGCCACGGTCAACTTGGTTTCGATGTTCGCCCTGCATCGCCGGTGGCGTGCGGCGCTCGTTGGTCATCTCGCGGTCTTCGAGATGACTTCGGCTGAGCCGATGGGACGCTACGCGAGGGCGCTCGAGCGTCTCGGCGTTGGCCCGAGCGGACGCCACTTCTTTGACGTGCACGCTGAAGTTGACACGCACCACGCCGAGATCGCGCGCGACCGCATGGTCGCGGGGCTCGTGAGCGCGGAGCCGCTGCTGGGCGCGGACCTGCTCTTTGGCGCGGGAGCCGTCTTAATGCTGGAACAGTGCTTTGGCTCTCACCTGCTCGACGCCTGGTCCACGAACCGTTCTTCGCTGGTTCCTTGGGAGATGAGCGCCAACTGACCACGTCGTCACCCGAGAATCGAGTTCGCCGCGAGACCGTTGAAAGAGGTTCCGCGTGACGTGGCGTTTCTCTCGTCGTGACGGTTTGATTTAGAGTCCAGAGACGATGACGACCAAAAGAAGTCCCAAAAAAGGGCCGTCGCGCAAACCTCGAGTCTGGCGCGAGTATCTACGAGCGTTAGGCCCTGGACTGACGACCGGCGCGTCGGACGACGACCCGGCGGGCATCGCCACCTACGCACTGGCTGGATCGAAGTATGGACTGTCGTTCTTGTGGACGGCTTTGCTGACCTTTCCGATGATGGCGGCGATCCAGGAGATCTGTGATCGCACCGCCCTCGCGAGCGGCAAGACGCTGGGCGAACTCGCGAACACCCGCTTCAAACGAACGGGTCAAACAGTGGTCTCGGCGCTGCTCGTCATCATGGTCGTGGCCAACACGCTCAATATCGCGGCGGACCTCATCGCGATCGGATCGGGCATGAATCTCCTGCACGCGGGACCCGCCTGGCTGTGGGCCCTCGTTGCCGGTGTTCTGATATCAGTTCTTTTAGTAAAAGGCACCTTCGCTCGCATCGCCATGGTCTTCAAGGTGTTGGCCAGTGCGCTCGTGGTGTACCTGGTGGTCGCGGTAGTTGTGACGCATAATTGGTTGCGGGTAATTGCGTACACCATTGTTCCCCACGTCGAATTCAACAGGGGCTCCATCGCGCTGCTGGTGGCGATACTGGGCACCACTATCTCGCCGTATCTCTTCTTCTGGCAAAGTGCCGATCGGCTCGAAGAGATGCGCGACGCTCCTGAAGGCGGCGATGAGGCCCTCACACTTATCAAGAGGACTCGACGCGGAGCAGCGCGCAAGCTTCGCATGAGTCGCTTCGACGTGTTCTCGGGTATGGCGTTCTCCAACCTCGTCATGTTCGCCATCATCGCCACGACTGCCCAAACGTTGCACGTACACAACATTCTCAACATTCAAAGTGCAGCCCAAGCCGCCCAGTCGCTCAAGCCCCTCGTCGGCCCCTTAGCCAGCGTGGTCTTCGCCTTAGGCTTCATCGGCAGTGGCTTCCTCGCCGTTCCCGTACTCGCCGCCTCAAGTTCGGTGGGGCTTTCAGGATTTATGGGAAAGGGCTGGGGTTTCTCGCGCACCGTTCGTGAAGCTCCGTTCTTCTACATTTTGGTGGGGGTGGGAACACTCGGCGGCACGCTGCTCAGTCTCTTGCACGTCAACCCCATCAAACTTTTGGTCTTCGTCGCCATAACGGACGGCGTCATCGCCGCTCCTTTGCTGGCGGTGATCATGATTCTTGCCAACGATCGACAACTCATGGGCAACTACGTCAATGGTCGCGTCGCCAAGTTCCTCGGCTGGCTCACCTTCGCGGTGATCGCGATCGCGACGATCGCGCTCTTCGCCAGCGGAGGTCTGACTCTCTGATGATTTGGTTCAAGGAAATGACAGGCCGGAGCAAGATAATCGAAGGCGAACGCGTTCGTCTTCGAAAAGAGGAAGAAGCCTTCGCTCACGATTGGAAGGACGTGGCCCGTTCGACACTAACGAACATGAAGAAGAACCGCGTCAACATGGCAGCGGGCGCCTTCGCGTACCGATGGTTTCTAGCGGTGTTCCCGATCATCATCGCTCTGCTGGGCATCGCGACGCTCGTCACGTTGCCTCGTCACGTAGTGATCAGCCTGCTCAGCGGCGTGACGAAATCCTTGCCCTCGGGAGCGGCGCAGGTCTTCACGGGCGCAATCACGCACGCCACCCAGCGCGGCAACGCGGACCTGGTGGCAACTATCGCGGCGTGCGTGGTGGCGCTCTGGAGTGCCACGTCGGGAATGGTGATCGTCGAAGAAGGCTTGGACATGGCCTTTGGCCTCGAGATGGATCGCTCATTCCTCGCCAAGCGGGTCGTGGCCCTGCCGCTCTTACTCGGCGCGACCCTGCTCGGGGGCGCCGCGTCCACGCTGATCATCTTTGGACCTCAGATCGGCAACGTCATCAAGGCCACGGCCCCACTTGGCGGCGTCGCCTTCAGTGCCCTGTGGACCGTTACCCGTTTTGTGGCCGCGCTCGGGTTGATGAATTTGTTGATGTCGCTGCTCTACTACATCGCCCCCAATCGCACGCGACCTCGATGGCGTTGGACGAGCCCGGGGGCGCTGTTCGCGACGATTCTCTGGGCTATCGTCTCGCTCGGTTTTTCCTTTTACACGTCAAGCTTCAACTCCTACGGCCGCACCTACGGAGCTTTCGCTGGTGTCGCGATTCTCATCTTCTGGCTCTACCTCACTGGTCTAGCAATTCTGATGGGGGGCGAAGTGGACGCCGCCATAGAACGCCTGCCCGACCACGCTGACGAATCAGTCGTACCGACAACAGCCCTGAACATGGGCGAACCTTCGTCGAGCGTTAACTTCGAACAACCACGTTCAGTGGCTCGTCACCGCGCTGCATTCGATTGATCTGTTCTCGTAGGAGCCGAGCCATTCGGGGCAGCATCGCGCTGGTCGCTCCCCCGATGTGGGGTGAGATGAGTACGTTCTCGAGGGCAAAGAGCGGGTGACCCTCTGGTAGCGGCTCGGGATCAGTCACGTCAAGGGCGAGGCGTAGCCGGCCCGACGTGGCGTGCTCGAGCAGGGCGTCGGTGTCGGCGACTCTTCCACGCGCGATGTTGACGAGAAGACTGCGCTCGCGCATCAGGGACAAGAAGGAATCATTGACGAGGTGCGTCGTGGCGGGCGTGAGTGGTACAGCGATGACGACGATGTCCGCCTCGGGAAGAAGCTCGGGTAACGCTGCGACGGCGTAAATTCTCCCGCGCTCGTCAATTCGCTCGCTGGAGGCGACGCGCGTGACGCTCGTCTCAAACGGGTGCAGCCGAGCTTCGATGGCCTTTCCAACGCCCCCGTAGCCAACGAGCAACACCGAGCGGTCGGCCAGACTCGGATGCGGGCGTGGCCGCCACTCACCCTTCTCGGCGGCACGCACGAAGTCGGGAATACCTCGCTGGGACGCCAAGATGAGCGCGAGGGCGATCTCGGCCGTGGAGGCTTCGTGGACTGAGACCGCGTTCGCGTAGACCTGCCCGCTCGGCAACGCCTCTTTGACGCCGTCGTAGCCAAGCACTTGGCTCTGCACGAGACGCGTCGTGACGCCGTCCAAAAGCAACAGAATCGACCTCGGTCGCATGTAGGGCGGTACCACGATGTCGATGTACGAAACGGGAGCTGGTCCATTCATGTCCCACTCAATCAGTTCCACGCCTTCGGGGAGTGGTCCTAACGCTTCACGCAGCATCGAATCGGGCACACTCACGATCAGTGGTCTTGAACTCACGGGTATCTCAATCAACTAGGTCCGAAAAACTACGCTGGTCCTTTCATCGGACGTTGCCGCTACGGCGCCAACAAAACTCTGCCGAAGGACTGGCGACTCTCAATATAAGCGTGCGCCTCCTCGGCGTCCGCGAGGGGAAAGACGCGGTCGATGATGACACGAAGTTCACCTTTGGCAATCGCGTCGAGGTGAGCCGCGATAAGCGCGTATGGGCGCGGCGACAAGAAGAGCTCCGCACCAAGAAAATAGCCCGACAAGGTCTGATTGTTGCCGCGCATCTTGGAGATATCGACGCGCTCGGCCGTTGATCGACCCGCGTCGCCGACACTCACGCACCGACCTCGATAGGCCAGCGAGTCGAGACTTCCTTGAAGGGTCACGCCGCCCACTGAGTCAACAATGACGTCCACACCGCGACCATCAGTCAATCGGCGCGACTCGGCGACGAAATCGCTCGTGACGTAGTTGATACCCTCATCGAGTCCAAGTTCCTTCAGTCGTTCGAGTTTCTCGTCGCTCGACGCCGTCGCAAAAACTCGTGCGCCGGCTCGCTTAGCGAGTTGAATGGCGGCGATGCCGACACCGCCCGCGCCCGCGTGAATCAACGCGGTCTCACCGCTTTGCAAATGACCGAACCCGAAGAGACAGTCGTCGGCGGTGCCAAAGGGCACCGGTACGCAGGCCGCGTCGTTGGTCGAGACGCCTTCGGGAATCTTCCACGCGAAGGGCGCCCTCGCCGTTCGAAGCTCCGCGTGCGATCCATCCACACCAACCGTGACGACCCGATCGCCCACGGTAAAACCAGTGGCGTCACGTCCCACCTCGAGCACGGTCCCCGCGCACTGGTAACCCACGACGTGCGGCGTGTGGTTCATGTCACCCCCGAGACGATTAAGCGTGTCGCCACCCTCGATGCTCACCGCTTCGACCTTGATCAAGAAATCGCTGGGCCCGACCACTGGATCAGGCACGTCCTCGTAGCGAAAGACCTCCGGGCCGCCCGTCTCGTAGTACACCGCAGCCTTCATCAGACACACCTCTCGTCCATGATCCAGATTCCCTTTTGGGTCTAATGGCGCCACAGCGGCGTCCGTCAAATATCTCGAGAAATGGCTTGACAGTGATATCATAATGATGTTATATTTTGGCCATGTTGATATCAGACTTTGTCGAAAGCATCCGAGGGGACTTCAAGAACCTGGCCGAGCTGGCCGGTCCCGAAACGGCCGCCATCGTCGAGCGACTCGGCGCCGCGGTCGAGCCAGCCCTGCAAAAGCACTTCCTCGACGCGCTGAACAGCCTCGTCCAGGAGTTCAACCTGCACGACGGGGCTCCCCTCAACGTGACCTTCGAAGGAGACGCCGTGCACCTGAACCGCCTCGTGGCCGTCACCCCGGACGAAAACCCCTCGCCGAGCGACTACTCAGCTCGTATCGCTCTGCGCCTCAGCGACGACCTCAAGGGCAGCATCGAACACCTCGCGACCGACGTCGGTACGTCGGTCAACTCATGGATCGTGCGCTCCCTCGAGCGCACCGTTCGCACCGATCCCTCGGGAGCTTCCCTGCCCGGCAAACACCAGCTGCGCGGCAAAGGCCGCGCCTAACTCGAAAGCACGTGCGTTATGAGATACCTAGATCCTTCGTACGCGAGCGCGGCTTCCTATCAGAGCGCCCGCCACGAATCGTTGAACTTCGAGTCCTGTGGCGGCGAGCGTCACTCGAGCGACGACGTTCCGACGCGTCCACTCGCCCAGATCATGCAGTTCCCAACCAAAGTGGCCCAATGGATCACCGTAACTATCCATCGAAAGGAAAACCAGATGACGAACGAACACGAGGCTTCAATAAAAGGAGCGTCGGGCCACAGTAGTGCAGACGCCGCGCGCGTCGAGAGCTTCTCGCCCACCGGTCCACTGTGGGCGGAGATTCACACCAAGTGCGGCGACGTCGTCGTGCGCGCTAGTGACCGTAAGGATCTCAAAGTCACGTTGAGCGCCAGTTCGTCAAAGAACACGTACCTCCTCGAGCACGCCGACGTCACCTTTGACGCCACGAACAACGTCCTCAACGTTCACACGCTGCCGGGCGGCCTATCGGTATCGTCGCGCGGACTACGAGTCGGGCCGAGTAAGTCATGGTTCGACTTTGGATCTTCTGACATCGACGTACTGCTCGAAGTTCCCCAAGGCACGTCGTTGGGAGTCGCGACAATCTCTGGTGACACGTCCTTACACGGCTCGCTCGGCTCGGTCAAGGTGAAGAGCGTCTCGGGCGACGTCGTCGCGCGCGACTCAGCGGACTCCTTCGACGTGCAAACCGCCTCGGGCGACGTGAACTCTGGTCACGTGAAGACGTCACTGAAGTGTAAGAGCGCCTCGGGCGACGTTGTTTGTCTGAGCGCGGCCGCCAAAACCGAGATCTTCAGCGCGTCGGGTAACGTCGTGCTCTCGGCCGATCGGCCGGGCAAGATCATCGTGCGCAACGTCTCCGGTGACGTCAGCGTGCACGTGGCTCGAGGACTCGCCGTTGACATCTCGGGCGACTCGGTGTCGGGCGATATGGGATCGAACATTGACCTTGACGCGAAGGGCGACGGCGCGGGCGAGAACGAGGTCATCGTCATCAAGGTCACGACCGTCTCGGGCGATATCAGAATCGATAAGGCGTCATGAATCAGTGCTGCTCGTAGTTCCCGACGATTGTTGCTCGAGCGAGCGTGTGCTGGAAGAGATTAAAGCCCAGGTACGCCGGCGTCGCGCCTTCGGGCAGAGCGAGCGAAGGTACGTCGAGCGCGTGCACGACAACGTAGTAGTAGTGCGGCCCGTGACCGGCTGGCGGGGCCGCGCCGACGTAGCGTTTCACGCTCGCGTCGTTCGCTAGTTGGATCGAACCAGCGGGCAGACCACTCCCCGCCTCGTCGCCGGCGCCCGAGGGCAGCGAGGTCACTGAGGCTGGAATATCCGCGACGGCCCAGTGCCAAAAGCCCGAGGCCGTGGGCGCCACTGGGTCGTAGACCGTGACGGCGAAGCTTTCGGTGCCTTCTGGAAAGCCGGACCAGGAGAGCTGGGGCGACGTGTCCGAACCGCCCGCGCCCATCATTCCGCTCACCTGGGCCATCTTCAACGTCTCGCCGTCGGCGACGTCACTCGACGCGAGGGTGAACGAGGGAACCTTCGGCAACTCGTCGTAGGGATTTCTACGCATGACTACTCCCTTTCTAGTGAAGCGTGACAAAGCGTGACACGGTATCGAGCAGTTCTCGAGTAGTGACCAGTTCACTCACCGCGGCGATTTCTGGCGAGAGCCACCGGTCGTGACCAGGGCCGCCCGAACGCGCGTTGACCAGGTTCGCGACCGCGGCCGTCACGGGCGAGGGCGCGAGCGGCGCGCGAAGCGCCAGTGCGCGCGCGCTGGCGAGCAGTTCAATAGCCACCACGTCACGAAAGGCCTCGAGAGACTTACGAAGCTTTCGTGCCGCGTGCCAACCCATCGAGACGTGGTCTTCTTGCATGCCCGAGGAGGGAATCGAATCAACGCTCGCGGGTGCGGCGAGCCGCTTCATTTCGGTCACGAGTGCCGCTTGGGCGTACTGCGCAATCATGAGACCTGAGTCGACGCCGGGCTTCTTTGCGAGGAACGCCGGCAGACCAAAACTACGATTAACGTCCAGGAGTCGATCGGTGCGACGCTCGGACATCGAAGCGACGTCAGCCAGCACGATGGCGAGAAAGTCGAGCGCGTACGCGACGGGCGCGCCGTGAAAGTTGCCGTTCGAGACCAACGAACCGTCCGCCAGCACCGAGGGATTGTCAATGGACGCGGCCAACTCGACGTCGGCGACGCTCGTGGCGTAGGCGAACGTGTCGCGCGCGGCACCATGGACTTGGGGAGCGCACCTCAGTGAGTAGGCGTCTTGGACCTGGGAGGGATCGTCGAGGTGCGAACTGACGATCTCGGAGTCCGCCAGGAGTGCCAGAAGATTCTGCGCGCTCGCTACTTGACCAGGGTGCGGCCTCAGCGCGTGCACTTCATCGAGAAAGACGCGATTCGTTCCACGAAGGGCTTGAATCGACAGTGACGCCGCGATATCCATCTGTTGCATCAGTGCCGTGCCGTCGTCGATCGCCAAAATTAAGTGGCCCAACATGCCGTCGGTGCCGTTGATGAGCGCGAGCCCCTCCTTTTCGGCGAGCTCGATCGGGCTAAGCCCGGCGTCAGCGAGAACCTCGGACGCGAGTCGTCGCGCTCCCCCGGCGTCGCGCACGTCGCCTTCGCCCATGAGTGCCAGCGCCACGTGCGCGAGCGGGGCTAAATCGCCGGAGCAGCCCAGCGAGCCGAACTCGTGCACGATCGGCGTGATGTTGGCGTTCAACAACCCGGCGTAGGCCAACGCCGTCGAGGGTCGAACGCCCGAGACGCCGCTGCAGAGATTGGTGAGACGCGACACCATCATCGCGCGCACGACCTCGAGCTCGACCTCAGGCCCGACGCCCGCGGCGTGGGATCGAATGAGCGAGCGCTGCAGATCGCGCCGCTCGCTCGGTGAGATGGCCGTGGTCGCGAGTGAACCAAAACCCGTCGACAGTCCATAGATGGGCTCGCCACTATCGACCAGTACGTCGATGGCTTCGCGCCGCACGCGCAGGCGCTCGAGCACTTCCTCACTCAGCGACACCGGTTCGAAGAGACGGGCGACGCTCACGACTTCGTCTCTCGACATGGGCTCGAGGCCCAGAACAACGCTCACGCCGCGGTTCCTAGAAGATTGTGCGACGCTGCCACAGAACCCATGTTACGCAAAAGTATTCACGGCTCATTCAACAAAAAGTCCGGCTCTCACGACGCAATTCGTCGCGTTCGAAACTAGCGCTCGACAGTTCGTACGCCGCTCTCCGTGGGCTCTTCGGGCACTTCCTCGATGAAGGTAGGCACGATGGTGGGTTCGAGTTCGTGATGCGCGTCTTCGCTGTAGACCGGTGTTGGCGTTGCGACGTACTCACCTTCGGTGGTTCGAGAGACGACGTTCGGAGTCTTACGCTTGCCCGCGCCGTGAAAAGCCTGCATCTCCTTGCAAATCTTGTAGGTCACCGGGTACGCGATAATGGGCACAACGACGCACAAGATGCGCATCTCGAGTAGCACCGTGTTGAGCGAGATGTGAAAGAAGTTCGCGATCACGTCGGTGGAACTGGCGATAAAGAGGATCGCGAGCAACGCGAACATGGCCACGCCCGCCGCGGTGCGCTTGGGTCGGTCGCTCGGTCGGTCCAGGAGATGGTGAATCTCGTTGTCGCCGGTGAACTTTCGCTCAATCAACGGCCACATGTAACAAAGGTTGAAGATGATGCCCGGCAGGATCACCGCCGGTATGAAAACCTCGAACGGGATTGTATGGCCGAAGCTGTGGAACGTCCACGACGGCCATACCCGAAGCGCGCCGTCTAAGAAACCCATGTACCAGTCGGGCTGCACGGCGTAGGAGATGCGCGACGCGTCGTACGGTCCGAACTGCCAAATTGGGTTGATCTGGGCGAAGGCGCCGAGCAGCGCGGTGATGCCACCGACGATGAAGAGAAAGCCCGTGGTCTTGGCCATGAAGACCGGGAACATCGGAGAGCCGACGACGTTCTTTTCGGTGCGGCCCTCGCCGGGAAACTGGGTGTGCTTCTGTCTCACGAGCAGGAAGAGGTGTGCACCCACGAGCCCGATAATTACGAGCGGCAGGATCAACACGTGCAGAATAAAGAATCTCGGTATCACCGCGGTGCCGGGGAAGTTGCCACCGAAGATGAAGAAGGCGAGGTAAGTGCCAACGAGAGGTATTGAAAGCATGATCGAGTACGCAATGCGAATACCCGTGCCCGAGACCAAGTCATCGGGCAGCGAGTAGCCCAGGAATCCATTGCCGATCGCGAGGATCAACAGCGTTAGACCGATCGTCCAGTTGAGTTCGCGAGGTTTGCGGAACGCGCCGGTGAAAAAGACGCGCGCCATGTGCACGACGAGCGAACCCACAAAGATGTCACAGGCCCAGTGGTGCATCTGACGCATCAAGAGCCCGCCGCGCACCGCGAAGGAGAGATTCACCGTCGAGGAGAAGGCCTGGGTGACCTTTTGACCGTCCAAGGGCAGGTACGAACCGTGGTACGTGACGATCGCGGAACTCGGCACGAAGTAGAAGGTGAGATAGATACCCGTCACCATCAAAATCAAGAAGGAGTAGAGCGCGATCTCACCGAGCATGAAGGACCAGTGATCGGGGAAGATCTTGTCCATGAAGGTGCGCCCACCCTTGGCGACGCCAAGGCGATCGTCGAGTTCACCGAGCGTCTTGCCGATCTTGCCGTAGGGTCCGAGCGCTTCGCGCTGGGCGCGCTTGTTGGTTGGCGTGGCGACGTCGCTCATGCGCGCTCCCAGAATCCTGGACCCACCGGCTGGTTGTAGTCAGCCTGGGCGCGGAGAAATCCGTCGCCGTCGATATAGAGCGGTAGTTGGGGCAGCGGCCGAGGAGCGGGACCAAACTGCGGCACGGCGCCGTTCGTGACGTTGAACATCGACTGGTGACAAGGACAGACGAGTAGTTGGAGCTGCTGTTCGTACAGCCCCACCGGGCAGCCCAAGTGCGTGCAGACCTTGGAGTAGGCCACGTAGCCGAGTGGCGCCCACGTCTCACGTCCTTTTTGCGTCGTGAAGCCCGCGTTGGACACACGAATCAAGACGGTCTGGTCCACGGCCTGGCCCCGGTCGGAGTTCTGCGTGCCTTCTGGAAACACCGTCATGATGGAACCGACCGCCAGATCGCCGGACGACACGCGCCGCCCGGTCTGGTCAACGGCGAAGGAACCCTTGCGCCAGTCAGTGTGAAAGAGCGTGCCCTTAGGAAGTGGGCCGAGGCTGCGCAGCAGCGGAAACATTGCGACGACGCCAAAGATGCCCAGTCCTCCGCCGAGAAGACCGGCGAGCATCTTGCGACGCTTGACGACACCGCCGCCACGTTCAACAATGGCGGCCGCGAAGGCGTCGCGATCGGCCTCAGAGTTAGCGAATTCGTGACGCGCTTCGACGAAAGGACCGCGCGGCATGAGGTACTTGCCCCACGCGACGAGACCGACGCCCAAGAAGAAGAGACCGCCGCCCATGGTGGCGCCAAGAATCCACGGCTTAGCGTCGACCCAATAAGCCGCGCCAAAGCCCGCGACGAGAATCGCGCCCAGCACGAACGTGAGTGAGATGACCATCTCGACGGTCGCGGGATTCTTCGCCGCGGGCTGGAGATGCGGATCATCGGCACTCAGTCCATTGAGCGAGACGGGCGTGCGGTGTTCGTCGTGCTCGCTCACGTGCGCTCTCCAATCCAGTAACAGATGAGTACCAAGAAGCCAACGCCCAAGAGCAACGCGACGAAGCCTTCCGCGACCGGTCCGAGGCCACCCAAGCCGAAACCACCAGGGTTGTTCGGGTGTTGAATCTCGGTCGTGACGTACTTGGTGAGGTCGTTGACCTGTTTGTCGGAAAGGTTGCCCGTGAAGCGCGGCATGTTGGCCGGGCCGGTGCGAATCGCCTCGACGACTTGGTAGGCGGGAATGTTTCGAAGTGAGGGTGAGAACGTGCTCATCGCGAGCGCGTCGCCGTCGCCTTCGATGGTGTGACAGGCCGCGCAGTTAAGAGCGAAGAGCGCCGCGCCATCGGAGACGTTGGCGTTCTTCAGATGAGGCTTTGGGATGTAGGGGAAACTCGGTTGGAGTGAGTTCACCCACGCGGCGATCGCCTCGGCCTGCTGTGGATTCAGAGCGGCCTGGCGACGAGGGGCCTCAACTGCGGTCGTGTCCTTAGCGGGCATCCGACCCGACGCCACCCAGAAGTCGATCGTCGCCGGTCCCAGGCCCACGAGGTCGGGGTAGGCACCGGCCACGCCATTGGCCGGTACGCCATTCGCCTCGGTGCCGTGACACGACGCGCAGTTCTCCATAAAGAGCGCTTGGCCGAGTGCGTCGAGCTTGGAGGAGGGCGCCGAGTACGTGATGTACTTGTCGCCGTACTTAATAACGGTGCCGTTCTTCTTCACGACGATGTTTGAGTTCGGCGTGCCGGAGTTCTTGCGCGTGGTCGCGGTCGGATTGAGACTATTGGCCTGTGCGCTCGCGGCAAAGAGCGCGAGTGGACCGAGCGCCAAGACGCCCACCACCGAAAAGAGCGTCGCGCGCTTCAGGAGAGTTGAAGTCAAGTCCCTACCTACTTCAACAAGAAGAGGGCCGAGTAGAGCCCGATCCAGACGACGTCGACGAAGTGCCAGTAGTAACTCACGCCCTGGAACGTCGAGAGTTCACCGGGGTCACCTTCACGACCACGCATACGAAACAAGAGGAACGACATCGCCACGAGCCCTAAGAACACGTGCAGTCCGTGAAGACCGGTCGTAATGAAAAAGATCGAGCCGTAGGAGTTGGTGTACCAGCGCGTGGCGAGGTGCGTCCACTCGTACGCCTGATTTCCAACGAACAGCGTGCCCATGATGATGGTCGCGATGATCCAGTTACGCGCGGCGCCACGACGGCGGTGCTCGATCAACCACACCGCGTACTGCATCGTGAACGACGACGCGATCAGGATGATCGTAAAGATCCCTGACTGCAACACGTCGAGGTGCGTGCCGACGGGGGGCCACGACGCGAGGTGCGCGCGAATGGTAAATAGTGCGGCGAAGAGTCCCGAGAAGAACATCAGCTCTGAACCGAGCCAAATCATCACGCCAATGGCCAGCATCGGCGGTCGATCGTGGACGATCTTCCCTTGCTCCGCCAGGCTATTGGGGGAAACTGCCTGACTCACGCCTACCTTTCTAGTAGAAATCGCGACCCCCTTGTGACAGTTCGGTCAACCTCGTGCGTCCAGAGTGGCGGGAAGTTCCTCGCTCGCGATGATCGCGAGACGTCTGGTCGGACGGGTGAGGGCGACGTAGAGCGTGCGAAGTCCGCGCGGCGTCACGCTCGCGTCGTCCTTCGCGCCACGATTAGCAATTTGACCAGGTTCGACCACGACCACGGCATCGAACTCGAGACCATTGGCCCCTTCGGCGGCCAATACCACCAAATCGGCCGAGAGGCCTTTCGACTCTTGGTCGCGGGGATCGATGGCTTCGAGGCCGCCAGCACGCAGTGTCGCAACGACGACGTCCACTCGTGAACCCTTCACGATGACCGCCACGCGGCCCGGCGCTACCGCCTCAATTTCGCTACGCGTGAGTGACACCAGCACGTCAGCGAACTCGGCCGGCGTCACTTTCTCCACGAGTGGTTGGCTGCCCGCGCGTCGCACCGGTCGGGGCGGCTCGAGGTCGGGGGTCGCGGCGCGTAGCGTCGCGGCGGCAAAGTTCAACACCTCTTCGGGTGTGCGGTAACTCACCGTCAGGTCGACGCGCAGTGGTGCGCGACGAGGCGCCAACACGGCGAGCAGCGCGTCCCACGAGGCCGATGACGACGCCGTCGTGGCCTGTCCCATGTCGCCCACGATGGTCATCGAACCCGTGAGGTCGCGACGCTTCAGGACCCTGAGTTCCATCGGCGAAAGGTCTTGAGCTTCGTCAACGACAATGTGGCCGTAGGTCACGAACTCGGCTTCGTCAAGTTCCTGGGACTGCGCCACGACCAGTCGCTGCGCCTCACGCAGGGCCGCGGCGCGGTGGTTCCCGGCGTAGGCGTCCAGGTCGATGCCCGCGAGAATGTTCGAATCGCCGGGCTTCACGATTGGCCGGGGGCGCTTGCGTGGTCCAACCAGCACCCGCGCCTCATCAATCAGCGCGGCGTCGGCCTTGGTCCAGGCGATCTCCTCGATCGAGGTGAAGCGCGGGCGGTACAACATCGCCACTTCGTCGTCACTCAACACGTTGTGCGCCGCGGCCTTCAAGAGTGCCGGCGCGCCGAGGAGGTCGTGGAGGAGTTCTTGGCCAGTCAGTCGGGGCCAGATTCGCTGCAACGCCTCCTTGAACTGATGCGTCGAGCGAATGAGATCGGCCAGCTCGCCCACGCCGTTCACGTCTTCGGAGCTGTCGTGGACGAAGCGGTCGTGGTACTCGTGCGCGAGGCGCGCGGCGAGCTCTCGTCCAACGGCCGAACGGCGTTGGTTGTGATTCCCCGGACGTCGTCGAGCCCGTTCGACAACCTCTTCGCTGTAGCGCGCGCGCAGCACCACAATGGCGCGACCGACGGGAATTTCCACGTCGCTGCGGAGGGCACGTTCACGGGTACGCAGCGCTCGCGCGAGGACCTTGGCCATGCGCACGTCGCCCTTAAGTTCATCGACCTCTTCTGCGTCAACGGCTCGAATCCCCACGTTGGTGACGAGTCCCGCGATGGTCGAGAGCGTGACCCCGGACTCACCGAGCGAGGGCAAGACGTTCTCGATGTAGTTCAAGAACAGAGGATTAGGACCCACCACCAAGACGCCTTGTCGTTCGAGTGTGGCGCGGTGGGTAAAGAGTAGGTACGCCGCGCGGTGCAGGGCAACGGCCGTCTTTCCGGTGCCGGGACCGCCCTGGACGAGGAGCACGCCGGGCAAGGGACTGCGAATAATTTGATCCTGTTCACCTTGGATCGTGGCGATGATGTCACCCATGCGACCGGTTCGTGCGCGCCCCAATGCCGCGAGCAAGGCACCAGGCCCACCGAGCGCCAGGCCCCCTTCAATGAGTCCTTCTTCGGTCGCCGAGCGAACTTCGTCGTCGGGTAGATCGAGTTCGCCGTTGGCGTCAGCGAAGTACTCGTCTTCGACACCGGTGACTTCGTTAGCGCGAATGGCCACGTGACGACGGCGTGAGAGTCCCAGGGGCTCGACGCCCGTCGCGCGATAGAACGCCTCGGCGACCGGCGCACGCCAATCAATAACTAATGGGTTGAGCGTCTCATCAGAGACCGCGAGACGACCCACGTGATAGGTGTCAGAGTGACCGTTACCGTTCGACTGGTAGTCAATGCGACCAAAGAAGAGTGCTTGGTCACCAATGGCCAGTTGGTCGAGCCGCTGCAGGGCGGTACCCATCACCACGTCACGCTCGACGAGGTCACCCGCGCCGCGCATGTTCGCTACCGCCGCGCTATCACGCAACGAACGAGCGTCTTGGCGCATGTGATCTAGTGCCCTTAGGGCGAGATCGAGGAACTCTTGCTCCTCAACGATCTCACGCTCGTGCGCCATTAACGACCTCTCCCCAGTTCCCAAAATAGGGAAGAAACAAGTCTAGGCGAATCGACCCGCACTCAGTCGAAACCTCAATCTGAGGTGCTGGCGTAGATTGGACACGGCGAAAGGAGCGTTGTGAACGAGCCAGTTTTCCTACGGGCCTGTCGTGGTGAAACCGTAGAACACGTACCAGTGTGGTTCATGCGTCAAGCCGGGCGCTCGTTGCCCGAGTACCGCGCCCTGCGCTCCACCGGCTCCATTCTCGAAGCCTTCGCCGACCCTGCTCTGGCCGCCGAAGTGACCATGCAACCAGTGCGCCGCTACGGCGTGGACGCGGCCATCCTCTTTTCCGACATCGTGGTCCCCTATCACGCCATTGGCTTTGGCGTCGACGTCGAACCTGGTCGTGGTCCAGTTATTGCGAAGCCCTTCACCAACGCAGCCGATCTTGATCGACTTCGCGATCTACGCGACAGTGACGTCGCCCACGTCACCAAGACCGTCGATCTCGTCATCGAAGAACTTAGTGAGACCAACACACCACTCATTGGCTTTGCGGGTGCGCCGTTCACGGTGGCGAGTTACCTCGTCGAGGGCGCCCCCACCCGCGAATTCGCCATCATCAAGACGCTGATGCACGAAAATCCTTCGCTCTTTGATGCACTGCTCGATCGACTCATCAACATCACCGTGAGCTTTCTGCGCGCCCAGATAACGCACGGCGCGCGCGCCGTTCAACTCTTTGATTCGTGGGCGGGATCACTAACGCGAAGTGAGTACGAACGCTTCGCACTTCCCGCGACCAAGCGGGTCCTCGAAGGCATCGCCGATTTAGGCGTACCGACGATCCTCTTTGGCGTCGGCACGGGTGAACTACTTGGTCTCATGAGTAGTGCCAACAGCACCGTCGTGGGCATCGACTGGCACGTCGATCTCGATGAAGGGCGCCGACGGGTGCGCAACAAACCCGTCCAAGGCAACCTCGATCCCGCGCGTTGTCTCGGCGGCGAAGAACTCGCGATCGAAGCCACGAGAGAAGTGCTCGCTAAGGCCGGCCGCGAGGCTGGCCACATCTTTAATCTGGGTCATGGCGTACTGCCCTCAACCGATCCCGACGTTCTCGAAGCCGTCGTACGCGTCGTCCACGACGAAGGAAGGTCGGGCGTGCAATGAAAATCGGCGTGCTCGTCATGGCGCACGGCACGCCGGCTTCACCCGCGGGCATCGAGCCGTTCTATACGAGGATCCGTCGAGGTTCCGCGCCCACGCCGGAGCTCTTGGCCGATCTCACGCGTCGCTACCTCGCCATCGGCGGTACCTCGCCACTCACCGAGCGCACCGCCGCTCAAGTCGCCGGCATCGCCCACGCCCTTGAGCGCCAGGCGCCAGGTCGGTTCGACGTTCGCTTCGGGTCGAAGTTTGAACCGCCCCTCCTCGAAGAGGCCGCCGAGTCCTTTGTGCGTGATGGCTTCTCGAAAGTGGTCGGGCTCGTGCTCGCTCCTCATTCGTCGTCACTCTCAACGGGTCAGTACATGAGCAGAGCCAAAGCGGCACTGGGTGACCACATTGAGTTCGTGGCGATCGACGCCTGGTACAACACCGCGGGTTTTCTCGAACTCATCGCCCAACGCGTCAAGGACGCTCTCGCGACAATTCCCCCTTCGAGATACGACACCACCGTCGTCCTCTTTAGCGCGCACTCGCTGCCCTTGAAGGTGCTCGCGAACGGCGACACCTACGCCGCTCAATTAAGAGAGAGCGCCGAGAGCGCCGCGTCGCTCGCGGGCGTGGCGAACTTTGACGTCGTCTGGCAGTCCGCTGGGCGCACCGCCGATCCGTGGCTCGGTCCCGACATCTTGGAGGCCCTTCGAGAAAAGCGCGCGAAGGGCGTTACGGACGTGGTGTCGTGTCCCATTGGCTTCGTCTCGGATCACCTCGAAGTCCTCTTTGACATCGACATCGAAGCGCAGAGCGTGGCACGCGAAATTGGTCTTACGTTGGTCCGCACCGCTTCATTGAACGACGATGCGGCCTTTACAACGCTGCTCGCCCACGCCGTGCGAAGCGCGGCATCGTAAGTGAGTCGTGCCTCGGTTGTCGTGGTGGGCGCCGGCGTGAGTGGACTGGCCGCCGCGTGGGAACTCAGCGGTGGCGCAAAAGGGCCCGATGAGAGAACGCCGCGCATAGAAGTCATCGAAGCCAGCGATACGTTCGGGGGCTCACTCCAGACAACAACGTTCGCTGGTCGCACGATTGATCTGGGCGCCGATGGTTTTCTGGCGCGTCGCCAGGAGGCGGTGACGCTCGTCGACGAACTCGGGCTGAGTGACCAACTCGAAGCCATCAGCGCGAGCGGAGCGTGGCTGTGGTCGCGAGGTGACTTGCACGAACTCCCGGCGGGTCTCGTCCTGGGAGTTCCAACCAATCAAAAGGCGCTGTCGCGTTTCAAAGGCATTTCTTGGCGAGGGCGACTCGCGGCTCGACGTGACGTGGTACTTCCGGCACGACTTCAATTGAGCGACGACGCAACGATTGGCGAGATTGTGCGCAGGAAACTAGGCCGCGAACTGACCTATCAGCTCATTGAACCGATGATCGGCGGCATTCAAGCCGGCAGAATCGACGAACTCTCGGCGAAGTCGGTCTTTCCCGCTCTGTTCGACGCCGCGCTGAAGGGCGGATCACTTTCGAGAGCACTGCGATCGCCAACGCCCGTCATCCCTGGCCCCAGCGTTGAAACAACGTCGGGTGGTCCAGCCTTTTTCACGCTCGTCGAGGGCGTTGGTTCGCTACCCCATGAACTTGCTCGTCAGTTAGTCGAGCGCGGGGTCGTCCTTCGACACGGCGTGGGCGTCACGGCACTTCGCAGAACCCCGGCCGGCAACTACCCCTGGGAAGTCGACACGCTCAATACCACGACGCCGGCGAACGCCATTGTTCTCGCTGCCCCCGCGCCCGTCGTTGGTGCACTCATTGGTTCACACGATCCCGCCCTGGAAGAACTCCGACAGATCGAGAGCGCCGGTGCCGCAATGGTCACCTTCGCTCTCGCTAAAAGTGAAATCACGCTGCCCCCGACCGGTACCGGAATTCTCGTGCCGCTTCGCAGCGCGTGGAAGGGCGGAGGTTCATTAATGGTGACGGCCGTCACACTGTTGGATCGCAAGTGGCCCCATCTCGCGCGCGACAACGACGTAGTGCTGCGAGCGCACGTCGGACGAAGTGACGACAGTCGCTGGACGGAGTTGACGAACGAGGAATTGGTGCACCGCGTCGCTCAAGAACTCAACGAACTGCTGCCACGATTCGGCACGGCCCTCGAGTCGCTCGTGCAACGTTGGCCTAACGGGCTGCCGCAGTACCGCGTGGGGCACGAAGCACGCGTGCAGCGAGCGCGCGTCGCGAGCGCGCGAATCTCCGTTGCGTTGGCCGGCAACGCCTACGACGGCGTCGGCATTCCCGCGAGCATTGGTTCGGGACGCCGCGCGGCTCGTTCACTCTTAAGTGTTATCAATCCCTCGCCCTGAGAGATCGATGACCTCGCTGACGTATTACCCGCGCACGGCGGTACGCTCGTCGTTAGACGAGGTCGAAGCGATCGAGAGTCATCACCTTGTCCCACGCGGCCACGAAATCGCGCACGAACTTCTCTTGCGCACCGTCGCACGCGTAGACCTCGGCGATCGCTCGTAGTTGGGAGTTCGAACCAAAGACGAGGTCCGCACGACTGGCCGTCCACTTGAGTGATCCTGACGCGCGATCGCGCCCCTCGAAGATCTCTTCGGACGCGGACGTCGCTTTCCACGTTGTACCCATGTCGAGCAGGTTCACGAAGAAGTCGTTGGTCAACACTTCGGGCCGACGGGTGAAGACACCCAGTTGGAACTGTTGGAAGTTGGCGTTCAAGACGCGCATGCCGCCCAGGAGAACCGTCATCTCCGGAGCGCTCAGCGTCAAAAGGTGCGCCCGATCGACCAGGAGCTCCTCCGCGCTACGGCGCTGTCCCTCGCCGACGTAGTTACGGAACCCGTCGGCGGTCGGCTCGAGGACTTCGAACGATTCGATGTCGGTTTGTTCTTGTAACGCGTCGGTACGGCCCGGCTCGAAGGGAACTTCAATGTCGAACCCGGCGCTTTTTGCGGCTTGTTCAACGGCCGCGCAGCCGCCCAGCACGATGAGGTCCGCCAGCGAGACCGTTTTCCCTTTTTTCTGCGAGTCGTTGAAGTCCATCTGTATTCTCTCGAGGGTCGCTAGTACCTTTGCGAGTTCGGCCGGACTGTTGACGTCCCAGTCCTTCTGTGGCAAAAGTCGAATCCTCGCGCCGTTGGCGCCGCCTCGCTTGTCGGTACCTCGAAACGTCGACGCCGAAGCCCACGCGGTCGAGACCAACTGAGAAGTAGTCAAGCCGGACTCGAGAATCTTGCGCTTTAGTCCGGCGATCTTTTTGGTCCCAATCAAATCCTTCGAGGGCGCCGGTACGGGGTCTTGAAACAACTGAGGCTCCGCCGGAACCAACGCGCCAAGACCTCGCACGTAGGGGCCCATGTCGCGATGCGTCAGCTTGTACCAGGCTTTGGCGAACGCGTCGGCGAACTCTTCGGGGTTCTCAAAGTAGTGCCTCGAGATCGGCCCGTAGATCGGATCAAACCGCAACGCGAGGTCCGTTGTCAACATCGTAGGAGGGTGCTTCTTCGACGCGTCGTGGGCGTCGGGCACCGTGTCGGTTCCGGCTCCGTCCTTGGGAATCCACTGCGACGCACCGGCCGGACTCTTCGACTGCACCCACTCGAATTCGAACAGGTTCTTAAAGAAGTCGTACGACCACTGCACCGGCGTTTTGGTCCAAATTCCTTCGAGCCCACTGCCAATCGCGTCGCCACCTACACCGGTTCCAAAGCTGTTGCTCCAACCAAGACCCTGCTCCGCAATGGGGGCAGCTTCGGGTTCGCGCCCGCCGTACTGGTTGGGATCGGCCGCCCCGTGGGTCTTACCGAACTCGTGACCACCGGCAATAAGGGCCACGGTCTCTTCGTCATTCATCGCCATGCGCTTGAAGGTCTCTCGAATATCTTTCGCGGCCAGGAGCGGATCAGGATTGCCGTTGGGGCCCTCGGGATTGACGTAGATGAGGCCCATCTGCACGGCGGCGAGAGGATTATCGAGTTCGCGATCGCCGCTGTAGCGTTCATCGCCGAGCCAGGTGGCTTCAGGTCCCCAGGAGACGTCGAGTTCGGGCTCCCAGATGTCCACGCGTCCACCGGCGAAACCAAAGGTCTTGAAGCCCATCGATTCAAGTGCACAGTTGCCAGTGAAGATCATGAGGTCGGCCCACGAGATCTTGTTGCCGTACTTCTGCTTAATCGACCAGAGCAGTCGGCGGGCTCTGTCAAGGTTCACGTTGTCGGGCCAGCTGTTGAGGGGCGCGAAGCGTTGGGCACCAGTAGCCGCACCACCGCGGCCGTCACCGATGCGGTACGTGCCGGCACTGTGCCACGCCATGCGAATGAAGAACGGTCCGTAGTGACCAAAGTCGGCTGGCCACCAATCCTGTGACGTGGTCATCAACGCCTCGATGTCCTTCTTCAAGGCGTCGAGGTCGAGCGTCAAGAACTCTTCGGCGTAATTGAAGTCCTCGTCCATGGGGTTGGCAGAGGGTGAGTTCTTGTTAAGAATCTTTAGGTTCAGCTGATTCGGCCACCACTTCTCGTTCGGCTGGCTATCAGCCAAGCGCGTGTTCGCACCGCCCACTACCGGGCACTTGTCTTCGTTCGTCATGTGATCTCCTTTGATTGCATCATATGTTTGATTAATTCCAATACCCCCCGTTGGGCGCAGTCCCGTACCAGTGAGAAAGACCAATTTCAGAGCCATGACAACTATTCGACTCGGTTCGGTGTCACTCGATTGCTCGGATCCGGTGGCGCTCGCGTCCTTCTGGGCAAATCTCGCCAGCGGTGAGATCGCCTACACGAGCGACGACTTCGTGGCCGTCAATGTAGGCGGAACGTGGGTATCGACGGTGCGAGTGGAGAACTACGCACCACCAAAGTGGCCAGGAGGGAATCCTCCCCAGCAGATGCATCTGGATCTTGCGGTAGACGACTTGGACACTTCGGAGTCTTTCGCCACTCAACTCGGCGACGTCAAAACTGACCTCCAACCACAGCCAGAGCGGTGGCGCGTGATGCTTGATCCCTCGGGTCACCCGTTTTGCTTGACCACTCAGATTCCCTAATGATCTAGCTCTGAATTGACGTCTCATCCCGTGTAGACACGCCTGTCGCGGTGGCGCCCAGAAATGGTCGTACCGAATGTTCCTGGCGTTAGGGTCAGCACGGTGAGCCAGAGTTCAATCTCAACGTTGCAAGGGCTACTCGACGATGAGCTCGGATCCGATCCAACCACGGTACGGGGGCTGACGAATCACCTGCCAATGGCGTTAGTGGCGAAAGAACGACTCGGCGCCAACGCTGATGAGCTCATTCGCTTCGCGGCGGCGTACTCAACGCGCATTGCTCCCCTCCCGGAACCAGAGCACCGACTGAATGACAAAACGTGGCATTCGGCGATTGGCCACGGCGCCGCCGGTGCCGATCTTAGAAGTTACTTCGTTCGATTGATTAGTGAGGTAGGACCAGATGAAGCGTTGCGAACTCATCTGCCCGCGCTTCTTCCTGGCGTGGGAGGAGCGGGGTTCCACGGCGTTATTCGCCTCGCCTACGCCATTGAAGTTTCGTCGCCGTCACGAATTGCGGCCGGCTTGGCCTACCTCGCCGAGGTCGGACGTCCACTGGGTCCGTTAGTGCGCGGAAAAGTCACGACACAGGAGCCGACGAAGATCTTCGCCGAACTCTCAACGTCATCCGATTGGTCCGCGCCACTGCCCCAGAAAACCATCGACGCAGAGATGCACATCGTTGCCGAGAACGATCTGTTTAATGCAGTGGTTTCATCGCTCGAGATTACTGATGACACGGACGACAAATTGACCGAGGCGGCACTTCACGTTTTTGCGTCGAGCAATGATTTCACCGCGCTGCACGGAGTGACCGGTCTGGCGGCGATCTCTTCGATTCGCCCTTGGATAGACGACAACCACGTAGTGAGCCGCTACGCCTTTCAGGCGCTCACCGCGGCGTACCTATCTATTGGCGCTCCGCCTCTGTGGTCGAAGGGCCAACTTGACGAATTCGTAGGTTCCAACGAAAGTGATCCCAGTGAAGTGAAGGCGGTCGCCGCAAACAGTGACGACGAACACGTCTCGAAACTTGTGTACACGGCGCACCGATCGTGGGAGCGGACCAACGATCCTCTCTACCTTGCGGTCGCCGCGAGGAAGGCGCTCCCCATCGGCTGACTTCATCGCATCCTCACTGAGGATCGAAAAGGCATTAACTACTGTTGCGGACAAGCGCAAACGAATGCTTGCACCTTTTTTCATAGAAACTTGATGGAGTAACAAATTCCGTCTCACGTCCAATCAGGGACATGACTCGTGCGTCCACGGCTTAGGATTTCGCCGTGAACGAAACCATATTCACTGAGAATTTTTCCGAATTGCCTATTTCGGAGTTTGCGTTTCCTGGTCCACTTCGAGAACGTCTGATTAGTGCCATCCTCGATGGCCGAAAAGTGACAACCACGTCACTCGCCCTTGAGTACGAAATCGGGCGTGATCCCTTGCCGTGCGAAGCTCAGCGCTCGGTGGTGGTTGACTCCAACAATCAACCTGTGTGCGTGATTGAGACGGTGGAAGTGCTCATCGTTCCACTTGGTGACGTGGGCTACGAACACGTGGTGAATGAAGGCGAGGGGCACGCAACGGTGTCGGATTGGCGTGAGGGACATGAACGCTTCTGGCGTAGTAAGGAAATGACCGATTCTCTCGGAGAAACAACTTTTGTCCTTGACGACGCGACGCTTGTCGTTCTCGAGCGCTTTCGGGTAATTGAGAGGTTGCGCTCGACCGCTAATTGATGCTCCCTATCCCGAGACCGTTGTGGTGAGTGAAGGTCCGCGAGATCATTAAGGTGGGCGGCCTCAACCGGTGAGCGCGACGACTGGGTACAAGTCCGGCACAGGGGAAGCCATCGTCACTATCACCATCCAACGAAGCCTGGTGCGATGGGAGACGATCTGCACCGAGAACTCCTCAGTAGCATTATGAGTCAGGCCGGATTAGAACGGAGAAAACGATGATTGAATACGCAGTCGTTATTGAGCGCTCTCCGAATAACTATGGGGCGTGGGTTCCCGATCTCGATGGATGTGTCTCAACGGGCAAGACGATCGAGGAAGTCAAGGCGAACATCACCGAGTCCATCGAAATGCACATTGAGGTAACGCGCGAACATGGCGAAGCCGTCCCACCTCCAACCGCGCAAGTGGCAGTCGTTCAAGTTGCCTCGTAGTCAGAGTCACTGAGGGCAGAATTCCCTACACGAATGTCTATTGATATTTGCGTACCATGTGCGAATCGCGTTGAAGGATAGACGGCCCCGTTGGTCTAAGGCATAATGAACCACGTGTCCGGAAACGATCGAAACCACTCGCTTGCTCTCGCGCCCGCGTCCTATGAGGATTATCGGGAACTCGCTCGAAAGCGGTTGCCGCGTCAGTTATTTGACTATATCGACGGGGGTTCATTCAATGAGGTAACGCTGGCGGCGAACCGAGATGATTTGGACGGTCTACGCCTTCGTCAACGAGTACTTCGTGATGTATCCGAGCGCAGTCTCGCTACCTCGGTGATGGGTGAACAACTTTCACTTCCGCTGATCTTGGCCCCAGTGGGTTTCGGAGGAATGTTCGCCAAGCGGGCTGAAGTTCAAGCCGCCAGGTCAGCCGAGCGAGCCGGCATCAGTTTTTGCGAATCGACGCTTTCCATCTGTTCAATAGAAGAGGTGGCAACGGCTTCGACACGGCCGTTCTGGTTCCAGCTCTACATCATGAAAGATCGCGCCTACGCCGAGGACCTGATGGCCCGCGCCCAAGCGGTAGGTTGCACCACCCTGGTGTTGACCGTTGATCTTCCGGTGGTGGGTCACCGCTATCGCGACGTGCGAAACGGCGTGAGCGGACGTATCTCCAGAATCAATCGACTGCGTCGAGGACTTGATATCGCCCGCCACCCGAAGTGGATCCGCGAGGTGGCGCTTGGAGGCAAACCACTCACGTTCGGAAACTTGGAGAGGGCATTACCGAATGCACGAGTTCCGGGAGACTTCCAAGGCTGGGTGGCCAGTCAGTTCGATCCGAGTGTGACGTGGGATGACCTCGAGTGGCTACGAGCGCACTGGCGCGGCAAGATTGCCTTGAAGGGCATACTCGATCCCGAAGACGCACGCGAAGCGGTGGCGCGCGGGGCCGACGCGGTGATTGTCTCGAATCATGGTGGGCGACAACTCGACGCCGTCCCTTCGACCATCTCCGCACTGCCGGCGATCGCTAACGCAATCGGCGACCAGTGCGACATCCTCATGGACGGCGGGATCCGAAGTGGACTCGATGTCGTCAAGGCTCTCGCGCTAGGTGCTCGAGCGTGTCTGATCGGGCGACCGTGGGCCTTTGCGGTCGCCGCACATGGTGAAAACGGGGTCGATCATCTGCTGCAGATTTATCGAGAGGAGATGCTCGTCACCCTCGGACTCACTGGGGTGACGAACATCAACCAATTGGACGCGTCGATTCTGGTCTCGGTCCCTGACGAAAAGCAATAGATAAATGTTTAGAGATTTTCGCTCGAAGCCTGTCTCCCTTCTCGCGTCCCTGAGCGATACGCGCCAAGAGTCTCACTAACCTTAGGAAGTGCAAACCGAGCGAAGCCACCCCACGCGTTACGTTTCGGGTGTGATCAGTTTCCGGAGAATTGGCAGCTATTGATGGGGCGTATCCCCGAACCTGATTTTCGATTTAGTTCCAATCTGGTGTGCAGACTCATTGATGATCAATATCCGATTTTGCGTAAGCGCGTCCCAGAACGCGTTGGCGCCGGCTACGACGTTGAGGTTTGGCGAATTAGTAACGACCTCGTCGTCCGTCTTCCTCGACGTAATTCAGCGTTCACATTCGTGGAACGCGAAATTAAACATCTTCCGTCAATTCCTCAGGATCTTCCACTTGCGATCCCTCGAATCGAGGCGGTCGGGGTTGCCAGCGAATTACTGCCAGGTCCATGGTTCGTCACGCAGTATCTACCAGGTATTAGCGGGAATGTGGCTGCTCTGTCGCAGTGCGCTCGAGGTGCGGTAGACCTCGGCGTTACTCTCGCGTCCATCCATGCTCTCTCAACGGAGAACGTGGACAACGTCTCAGCTCGAGGCGAAGCGATCGAATCACGTCGATCTTTCTTCGAGCAGGAGCTCGACCACTTACCCAAATGGGCTGCAAAGATCTCCCAAGACTATTTTGATCGGGCGACTCTTTCTGAATTGGAGAATGCCAAGGTCTTTCTTCACGGTGACGTACATCGCAGCAACCTCATTGTTGACGACGGTCGCCCAACTGCATTGATCGACTTCGGTGATCTTGGTTATGGCGACAGAGCGGGAGATCTTGGTGGAGGGATCTTCACTGTGGGCTACGAGGCTCATCAACAATTTCTGAAGGCGTACGGTTCGGTTTCTGAAGCATCACTTGTTCGAGCCTTTGGATGGGCTTGCTACTTCGCAGTTCGCAACTTTTCGGTAGGCGACGCCTACTCGCTGGAGTTTCTTGCGTCGCTCCCAAATTGATGCTCCTCGCCGCACATTCGAGCTTCTTGATTTCCAACTTTATGAAGTAGATCAACGTCTACCTACATTCGACAACCGAGATTCACGAGAGAATGAAGTAGGGCACTTGTTCTCGACCTTCGGGAGTTGCAAGCGCAGCATCGGGCTCGTTCTCGTAGTCGGGTATGAAGACACTCTCGAGCGACAGAGAACTGCTGCACTCTTGGACACAGAACAAGAGCCACACGTACCACGGACTGAAGGAATCATCGTCAAGGTCTATGTGGATCATTAGCTCATCGGCTCCGAGGCCGAGCCGTTCATCTACGAAGGCCCACCAACTATCGGTTTCGGTTCTCCAAGAGCGACGCGAAGTCGCCCTCCTGGGCCGCATTGACGGCCCTCGAGACGCCGCTAGCGACGGTGAACCTCTTCTGCATGGAGCCTCCACTCGTCAATCAGTAACCCGACATCTCAGCGCCGATTCGCCCCGGCCCATTGCAAATCAATCGGACTCTTGGGTGAGCCGCTCTACGTCCGCAATGTCTTGTGGTCGACCCGCGACGCGCTTGTTGGCAATCAAATCATCGCGGCCAATGAAGGGGACGAGGACGCCATCAAGGTCAAGTACGACTCGTCGCGACCACGCCTCATCGAATACGACGCCTTCAATTGAAGTAAGAATGTCGATTCGATACGGAGGATAGCCAAGCTGGACGACTCGGTCCGACTGATTGAAATCATCTTCAGTAAGGCCAAGACCAGCAAACCCGAACGCTTCAAGCGAACGGATAACCCGCGAAGCGTTTTCGGAACTAACCCATACCCACGCATCGAGGTCGCCGGTGTAACGAGGAAGGCCGTGTGCGGCAACGGCGTAGCCGCCAACGATGAGGAAGCGGACATCGTTAGCGACGAAAAGTTCTACAAAGTCTCTGAAGTCCGGATCGAGTTGCACTACCTCCTCCAATCATTCGTTGGCGGAGGATTTCGACGGCGGCGACGCGCTCGGAGGGCGATACGGTCTGCCAGTAGGCAACGTCGCTCGATTGATTTCCGAGGGTGCACTTCTCCACTGTGAGGGCCATCAATCCATTGGGGCGCGTTGTCACTTTCACGATTCCATTCTACCGGGCTGGTGTCACGCACCACCAGTGGTGACTTGCATTCGACCTCGGCCCAGAGGCATGGAGACCGGACCACTTTGTAGTTTTCTAAAAGAATTTTCTCTAATTCGCACTTGACGAATGTCCCTCGTCTCTTCAGAGAAAATCCTTGAGCCGGTAGCGTCGGATGAGGCGAGACAAGTAGAGCTCGCGGAAGACGACTTTCGTCGATTCGACCACACGCATCAGAAGTTGAAACGCCGACCATGTGGGACCATTGAGCGATGACGAACCCCGACACACCTGCGATGAGTGATGACGTATCAGCGGCGGATTGGATTCGCGGACGACTCAGTCCATGGGATTCGCGCGCGGTAACGTCGGTCGTCCCGAGCGGCTTCGAGGCGTACGTTCGGATTCTGCACCCGGTGCAGCTACCTCGAGACGGAGTTCCGACTGTTCGGTGGGCGGACGTGTCGCGGTGGAGTGGGGTGCCACTGCACCCTCGGATTCAATGGCACGAGGTCGCGCTGCCCGAGACGATTCCACCTACCGAGTCCCCGTGGAGAAGTCAGGGCCCAGGCCAAGGCACTCTTTTCTTCCCCGACGCCGAAGCCCTTATCGAGGACCTGACTCTCTTCACGTCAACGCCGCAGGAGTGTTACTTCTGTCTGTGGGTTGGATACATGGGCGGCGCGGCAGCCTTTGTCCCTCTCGGTTCTCCCCCAATACAGATTCCCGCACCGCCCCAGCCCCGGCGGCTCGTTGAACTCCCTGAGCGCGAGTATGGACTTTTCGAGGGCCCCCTCGCGGACGCCACCTCATTGAAGTTGGCGGGCGGTCATAGTCAGCAGACGCCGAACCTGTGGTGGCCGGCGGACCATTCATGGTGCGTCGCCAGCGAGATCGACCTTCCGTGGACCTACGTGGGCGCTTCGTTGGAACTCATCAATCACCTGCTCGCCGATGACCGGCTCGAGACAGTCTCGGCGTCGCCCGATGATCCACTCTGGATTGACGTCGACGGCTGGCTGTCCGATATCATCGAGCACGCTGTCGACGAAGTGCTTTCGTGTGGCTCAGCACGTCTGACCCTCGCGGCTGGCACGGTCACGATTAAGTGGCAGCCAGCTCGTTGGAGACGACGGGGAATGATCACTGCGCGGTCGGAGAGGTCCGGAGGCTGGGGCAGCCATAGCTCGCCGGTGAACTCGCGTAAGCCTGATGAGATGAGACGACAGATCGCGCTTCAAATCCGCGCTGCGGTTCTCAACCTCGTCGGAGTGTGAACGGACAAAGGCCAAGACCAGTCCGATAGTCGCGTGAACTTCTCGATGCCCTTATCGAATGCCGATTGATTTAAGTCAAATCAAGAGCTATCCCCGTGACGCGAAAGTTCCTCATTTACTCGGCATCACCGATGAAAACAAGGCCATACCACCGTCTATTTTCCTTTCGCTGAAGGCGCACTCGCCGACATTTGTTGCTCGAGGCTGTTCCGGTGTGGGGATGCGGTTGCTGACCAATTCTGTCAGGATATACTGACAGAATGCCGATCGTCTCAATGGAAAAGTTGCCGCCGAACCCGTTGGACGCGCTCCGCCAAGTAGTCCAGAGCGAGGCGCAACTCGGCGTCGCGCGAAGCGACCTCGTCGAAAAGTGTCGTGCCCAGGGTTCTACATGGGAAGAAATAGCCAGCGTGCTGGGCATCTCTCGACAGTCAGCGTGGCAGTACTACAACAGTCGTTTCGCCAAGCAATGGAAGCAATGGGTTGACCGGAACGAAGACCTCTCAGAAGAGGCGGCGATGCGTCTCGCCGTTGAGGAAACGCGAGCTGTTCGCCGACGCCACCAGACTAAGTAGAACGGCGCCTAGTGAAGGTGATACTGGACACCAACGTCTACGTCTCAGCCGCAATATCCTCAAGCGCCCCTCGCGAACTCTTCCAGCATTGGATAAACGGAAGTGATTTCGAAGTTCTGGTCTGTGCAAAGTTGATGAGTGAGATTAATGAAGTGCTGCTGGAGAGGCCGGCGCTTCGACGGTGGATATCACTGGCGGACGCCCACTTATTCATTCACGAAGTTCAAGGACTCGCAACTACACTCCCGGACCCAAGTGAAGTTGCTCAACTTCTGCGCGACTTGAACGACGACTTCATCATTCACTTCGCTCAAGAACAAGACGCCAATTTCGTGATCACCGGCGACAAGGCTTTTGAAGGTTGGGACGGTGCCAGCCTTCGCGTCGACAGTCCCCGAACTTTTGTAACCCTGTTAGAAGGCGGAAGTTTTGCGGACTATCGCTGGTGCTTATTGTCAACATCGCAACCCGCCATGGCGTACTAACCGATACCTACAGGTAGTAACCCGAATGAATGTAAATACAAGGAACGCCCTCACTGACGTACATTGCGTGATTCTTCGGATCGTCATCCAGGGCGAGTCGAACGTCAATGCCGTCCGCGACCAGTTGTCGCAGGGTCTCACGCTTGAATCGGTCAACCCCGGAGTAGTCGCCGTACTCGCGCATGATGAGTAGATCCCAGCGCAGTTCGTACCGCTCAAGCCACGCCACCGTGTGTGGCAAGACGCGCCTAGGTCGCCCGGTGACGAGAATTACCGACAACGACTGGTCAAGAAGCTCGAGAAGACGTTCGATCTCTTCGATGATGGGGTCGTCGCCACAGGCCTCGAAGAAACTCTTCCAGTCACCCCAGTCCAAGTAGTGCTGGCGCCCAGCGGCGTCGGCCAGTACACCGTCGATGTCAAAGATCACCGCTGTCCCTGGCGTAAAAGGTTTGTCGCGCCAGTGCCAGTTCTCGTGGGGGTTTTCTCTCGTCATCAGTACTTATGCTCCCACGTCGGGCGCAGCGACTCCGTCTGCGAGACTGGACTCCGTGGCGAAGACTGAGAGACGTACAATTCCGGTCCCCTACGGTCATCTCGTCTACGTGGTCAACGATCTCTCGCTTTCGCCCAGTTCCGACGTCACGAGTCGCTCCATCAGAGAGTTCTTGAACCTTCTCGGCGACATTGACGACGCCGCCCTCGTGGTCGTGGCGGGCAATCTTTTTCACCCCGACGCCACCTCCGACTTAGCCAAGTTCATCGAAGCGACGTTCCAAGCGCTGCCCACAGTGCGCCACGACATCGCGAGTTTCTGCGCCAAAGAGGGTCACCGGCTCGTAGTTCTACCGGGCAACGACGACGAGGAACTTCGTGACAACGCCTCCGCCCAGGGGCACTTAGAAGAGCTCGGCGTGACGCTCGCGAGTGACCTCGTCTTGCAAATCGCCACCGCCAACGGCGTACGTGACTTAGCGGTCGCGGCCGGTCGCTACGACCTCGACGTCACGCCCGTTGACGAAAAGGACCGCGCCGACGCCCACCACCTCGAAGACCCCCAGGCGCTCGAGCGATTCGTCGCCTCGCGCGTCCTCTACCGGCGCCTCGCCGCGTGGATGTGGCTGCCACTGCTCGCCGTTGCCCTCGTCGACCTTTGGAGTCCCGTCATCGCGATTGTCGGCCACGTCGCCCACCATCACTTTGGGGTCCATCTGCTGCGTTCTCGAGGCTTCTGGGTCAATCTCTTCATCAACCTCGTCATCGTGGCCGTCGTCGAGACCGTCATCGCGGGCATGGCGGGTCTTATTGTTCGCCAACGTTTCTATCGCCACGCGCAAAGTTCACGTCGCAATGAACTCAGTGAGCCTTTGGCGCTCACCACGGTCGACGACGTCGACGCTCTCGAGCTCGCCCGGCGAATCGTCGAGCGCGGGGGCGTGGGAGCCGTCATCGGTGGCGCGCCGAGGCCCGCCTTGGCCTTTCTCGACGGTGGCGTCAGCGCCTCGCCCGGTCCCTCACGGGTAGTCCAGGTCGAGCGACGGGGCCGTTTCGGCCTCCCTCCGGTCTTCAAATCGTACGACCGACTCGGCGTTGTTGAGATCGAGGCTGCCAGCACGGTCCAGGTACGTCTCAACGCCGGCGAATCTTCTCGCCATCGCGGCACGGTGCTCGAACGACTCCTCGCTGGTGCGAGCAACCAACCCTCGCCCACGACCGAGACCACGACGCTCAGCTCGTGGCCGAGTGGCAGTCCGTTCCCGCTCAATATTGAACGCCTCCTCGATCAGCACCGCCAGCGACTCGTGCGGCGCTACGTCGCCGGACTCGTCCTTCTCGATGGTCTGGTCAACATCGCCGTGACGACGGTGCGGCCACTACGCAGTCACCTACACCTGGTGTTGTCAGTTTTGCCCCTCGGCGTCGCCAAGTCGGCCGCCGCGTTGACGGCCGTGGCCGGCATCGCCATGATTATGCTCGCGCGGGGCCTGCGCCGGGGGCAACGACGGACGTGGTTCCTCGCCGTGTCGTTGTTGTCCATCACCATTGTGGCGCACGCGCTTCGCGGTGGCACCATCGTGTCCTCCTTGATTGCGGCGGGACTCGTGGTGTTGCTCGTAGGCCAGCGCCGGTTTTTCCAAGCCACCACCGACCGCGCGAGCGTGTCCGACGCGCTGCCGCGCCTGGGCGTCATCGGACTCGTCTCGATCATGACCGCAACGCTGGGCATAGAAGCGGCGTCGCGCCACAACCATCTGCCCAGTCTCGGCGTGGTGATCGTCGCCTGCGTCGAGCGACTCGTTGGCCAACACGACATCGCGCTGCCCGATCGCGTGTCGGACTTCTGTAATCCCACGCTCCTCGCCATTGGCGTCTCGCTCATTATCTCGGCGCTCTATCTCCTCACTCGACCCGTGGTGGATCGACGGCTCTCGAGCGCCGCCAGCACTACCGAGCGCCGTCTCGCGGAGCTGCGCGCCCGAGACATCGTGCGACGCCACGGACGAGGCACGCTCGATTACTTCGCGCTGCGTGACGACAAGCAGTTCTACTTCTTTCGCGACTCCCTGGTCGCCTACGCCGTCTACGGCGGCGTGGCGCTCGTCTCGCCCGATCCCATTGGCCCCGAGGCCGAACGCACCGAGGTCTTCAGCGCCTTTCGCGACTTCGCGGAGTCGCGCGGGTGGACAATTGGCGTCATGGGCGCCAGTGCCGAGTGGCTCGCGATCTACCACGCGGCCGGACTGCACTATCTCTATCTGGGCGACGAAGCGATCGTGGACTGCCAGAAATTCTCGCTCGAGGGTCAAAAGATGAAGGGACTTCGCCAAGCCCGCACGCGTCTCGCGCGCCACGGCTACACCGTGGAGTTCCTCGACCCCGCCAAGATCGAGCCGTCGCGCGTCAGCGAGATTGTTGATCTGATCTCGCTGCTGCGTCGAGGCGGGGGCGAGCGCGGTTTCTCGATGATGCTCGGACGACTCTTCGATCCCAAAGACAAGGGGCTGCTCCTCACCGTGGTGTACGGTCCCGACACCAAGCCGGCCGCGGTCTGCCAGTTCGTTCCTTCGCCGGCGATTCACGGCTACTCGCTCGACCTCATGCGACGAGACCCGGGCGAACACCCGAACGGTCTGATCGATTTCGCGCTCTGCTCGACGATTGAGCACCTACGCCAACAGGGCTCGAACGGTCTCAGTCTTAACTTCGCGGCCTTTCGCTCGGTGCTCGACGGTGAACGCGGCGACGGCACGTTCACCAGGGTGGAGCGTTGGGCCATCAAGCGACTTTCGGGCATCTTGCCCCTGGAGTCGCTCTGGACCTTTAACGCGAAGTACCACCCCACGTGGATGCCGCGCCACTTGGTGTATCCAGCCGCCGAGAGCTTCGTGCCGGTCGTCGCGGCGACGTTGCGCGCTGAAAGTCTGACCGAGATCCCGGTGCTCGGGCGTTTCCTCACGAACGACCCCTCGAATCGCCCGGGCACCGTGGTGCCCGCGGAAGTACTTGCCGCCGCGCGCGAAGTCGACGACGCGAAGGTCAGTTAGTTCAGGCGCTTAGCGATGGCGCTCGTGAGCTTGGTCGCCGCGTGATCGTCGTAGGTGAGAAAGAGCGAGGGCTCGACGAGTTCGAGTTCCATGATCGCCCAGCCCTCGTTCGTTCGCACGAGGTCGACGCGCCCGTAGAGCAAGTGCGAGAGGCCCTTGGCCGAGAGGACCTTTTCTGCGTAGTGCACGGCGTCGGGTTCTGCGATGGCCAGGGACATCTGGTCAAGGCGGAACAGTCCGCTGCGATCGAGTTCGGTGACGTTGAGCATCGCGGCCTTGGTCATGGCGTGAGAGAACGCGCCGTCGATAAACACCAGCGCGCGCTCGCCCTCACTGTCCACGGAGTCGACGTAGGGCTGAATCAACACGTCGCGGCCCTTGGCGTGCAGCGCCGCCACGTGACGGCGCGCTTTTTCAACGTCGTCCTTGGTGTAGCGACTGGCGTCCATCGAACCCGCCCCGACGCAGGGCTTCACGACGAAGTCGCCGTCAAAGAACTCGGGCTCTTCGCCCACGTCACAGAACCTCGAGGGCACGATGCGCAGCCCGTGGCCCTCGAGGTCGGCGAGGTAGTGCTTGTCCGTTGAGTACTCGATCACGCCGTAGGGATTGAGGAGGTGCTCGATCGACCGCGCCCAGATGAGAAACTCGTCGCGACGCTCGACGTAGTCCCACGTTGAGCGAATGACGACGAGGTCGTAGTCCCCCCAGTTGACCGACGTATCGTCCCAGATAGCGAAGGTCGCGTCGACGCCACCGGCTTCGAGTGCGCTCGTCAAGACCGGAGCGTCCGGGTCGTAGTCGTTGCCGCGACACGTGGCTATAGCGACGCGGCTCACGGCAGGAACAGCAGCGTGGCGTGCTGGGTCCAGGTCACGAGTGGACCGGGCCACAGGCCGAAGAGAACCGCGACAATGACCCCCACGACGATGACCTTGCCGGTGAAGAGCGGCACGTGCACGCGCGTGCTCTCCGTGTCGTCATCGTCGTAGAGGGTGAGAATCCAGCGCAAGTAGAAGACGGCCGCTATTGCCGCCGAGAGTATGGCGATCAGCGCCAACGCGCCACCACCCGAGTCAATGGTCGCAGCCAAGACCGTGTACTTCGCGTAGAAGCCCACCGTTAAGGGTGCGCCCAGCTGACTAAGGAGCAGGAGCGCCAACGCGCCACCGAGCCAGGGCTGGCGACGGGCGAGTCCCTTGTAGTGATCGATTGAGTGCAGTTCATCACCCGTACCACCCTCCAGCGTCACGACCGCGAAGGTCGCGATCACGACGGGCGCGTAGGTCATCAAGTAGAAGAGCGTGGAGGCGACGCCGCGCGGACTCCCCGACCACACGCCGAGCAACATGAAGCCCGCCTGGTTGATGGAGGAGTACGCGAGCAGGCGCTTCACGTTGCGCTGGAGAAGCGCGACGCTGGCCCCGACGAGGCAGGTGAGCGCGACCAACACGAAGAGGATCGGACGCCAGGTGTCGAGCTGCGTGCCGAGCGCCGAGATCAGTACGCGCAGCAGGGCCGCGAACGCGCCCACCTTGACGATCGAGGCCATGATGCCCGTTACGGGCGTGGGCGCGCCTTCGTAGACGTCGGGCGACCACAGGTGGAACGGCACGGCGGCGACCTTGAAGGCGAAGCCAATGAGCAGCAGGGCACCCCCGGCGTAGAGCAGTCCGGGGCGCAGTACCTCATTGGAGGCCAAGAAGTAGGCGATGGACGTGAGGTTCGTCGAACCCGTCGCGCCGTAGACCAAGGCCGCGCCGTAGATGAAGATCGCCGACGCGAAGCCGCCGAGCAAGAAGTACTTCAGGGACGCCTCGGCCGAGGTGTCGCGGTGACGATCAAAGCCCACCAGCACGTAGAGACCGATCGAGAGGATCTCGAGTCCGAGGAAGATGACGATCAAGTCGTTGGCCTGGACCATCAACAACGCACCGGCACTCGAGGCGAGCGCCAGAATGTGAAAGTCCGCGCCGGCGATGCGTTCACGCTTGGCCCAGTCGTGACCGACGAGCGCCGAGAGCAGCACCGACGCCGCGATGACCACCGTCCCCACGACCGCGAAGCCGTCGAGCACCACCGCGTGCGCGACCGTGGTCGAGGGTCCAGCGTTCGCGACGCAGCGCCACTGAAAGTAGGCCGCGACGAGCGTGGCGATGGACGCGGCCACAGTAATGGCCGTCGCCCAGTTGAGGGTGACCTTGTCCTTCACGAGAGCGCTCAACAACAACAGCGCGAGCGACGCGCCAAAGAAGATCAGCACCGGCAGAATCGCCAGGTAGTGAATCGAAGGGACGACTATCGCGGCGGTCACTTGTTTTCTCCGTTTGGCGCGACGTGGTGAATCAGTTGCTGGACCGAAGGCGTGATGCGCTCAAGCACGGGCTTGGGGAAGACGCCGAGCACGATGATGAGAGCAACGACGGGCACCAAGACCCAGCGCTCTTTGGTGGTGGCGTCCTTGATCTCGGCGTTCGCGCCGGTCGCCTTGCCCTGGAAGACCCGTTGGTAGAGCCAGAGCAAGTACACGGCAGCGGCGACCACGCCCAACGTCGCGGCCGCGCCCCACCAGGCGTGCGTGCCAAAGGTGCCAATGAGAATCAAGTACTCGCTCACGAAGCCCGACAGTCCCGGTAGACCAATGGACGCCAACATGACGATCGTGAACAGGGCCGCCATGATCGGGGCCGGGCCTTGGAGTCCCTTCATGTCCTTGATCTGGATCGAACCGCGTCGCTGTTCCAAGAATCCAATGATGAGGAAGAAGCCCACGGTGATGATGCCGTGGTTGAACATCAAGAGCACGGCGCCCACCATGGCGATCTTCGATCCGGCCATGATGCCGAGCGTGATGAAGCCCATCTGCGCGAGCGAGGAGTACGCGACGAGGCGCTTGAGGTCCGGCGTCGCGCACGCTATGAGCGAACCGTAGAGAATCCCAATGACCGCCAGGGTCAAGACAATCGGGCGCATCGTCGAAAGCGCCAAGGGAAAGAGCCCGACGGCGAAGCGCAGCAGTCCGTACGAGCCGAGCTTGGCGAGCACCGCGGAGAGTTCAATCGAGCCGCCGGTGGGCGCCTCGGCGTAGGAGATCGGCGACCACGTGTGCAAGGGCCAGATCGGCGACTTGACAGCGAAGGCGATCGCGAAGGCCAAGAACAGCCACACGGCCGTGCCGTGGCTCATGACCGTCGAGCTGAGCGCGCTGTAGGAGAAGGTCAACACGCCTTGGGTGTCGTGTTGGTGCAAGAAACCCAAGTACAAGATGCCAATGAACAAGAAGGCCGAACCGGCGAAAGTGTAGATGAAGAACTTGAGCGCGGCTTTGGCGCGCTGCGCGCCACCCCAGCCCGCGATGATGAAGTAACTCGGCACCAAGGTGAGTTCAAAGAAGATGAAGAACTCGAGCACGTCGTGCGAGAGAAAGCTCGCCATCGTGAAGGAGGTCAACACCAACATCCAGCCCACGAAGGCCGGCTCGCGGCGCCTGTCGCGCGCGCCCCAGAGAGCGAGTAACAGCACCAGGGCCGTCAGCACGACCATCAACATCGAAATCCCGTCGAGCGCGACGTCATAGGCCAGTCCGAGCGGCGCCGACAAAACGTGGCGCGTCATGAAGTCCCAGGTACCCGCGCCCTGGACGTGGTCGTTGTAGAGCACGGCGACGAGAACGGCGAGCACTGTCTCGAGCACGGCCGTCACGAGGCCCGCGACGTAGGACCAACCTTCATTCTTTCGCACGAGGGCGCAGGCGAGCGCCCCGACGAGGGGCACGACGATGAGCAGGAGAAGATAGATCGAGGAGTGCATCTAGTGGACCCTCGAGACGAGATAAACAATCACGACGGCCATGCCGAGCACCATCGCGAGCGCGTACTGGCGAACAAAGCCCGACTGGACTTTGCGCAGACCCTCGGCGCTTCGACGAATACCCACCGCGACGCCGGTGACGGCGCCGTCGAGCACGTCGGGCTCGATCACGTCGTCACTGAACTGCGCGGCGTGGGTCAAGGGACGGCCAATGGTGGCGTCGTAGGCGTCGTCCCAGTGCCAGACGTGTTCGAAGAATGACGGCGTGAACTTCGAACGCTCCGAGACGCCACGCCAAATCGTAAAGGCCGCGACGAGACCGATGATGGCGGCCGCGACGTCAACGAACGCGAGGCCCCACTGGGCGAACGTGGACGACGTCGCCACGACCGGCACGAAACCGAAGGTCGGCGACAAGAAGCCCTGGAGTGAACTCGAGTGGGCCCAGGGAAGATTGAGCAGTCCCCCGAGCAAGGAGAGGACGGCGAGGACGGCGAGGGGCAGCGTCATGACGCAGGGCGACTCGTGGGGATCGTGACCGTCGGTCGCTTCACGGAAGCGCTCGTTGCCGAGGAACGTCAAGACGAAGAGTCGACTCATGTAGTACGCGGTGAGGACTGCGGTGAGGACACCCAGCACCCAGAGGGGCTTGTTGTGTTCGAAGACTTTCGTTAAGACGTCACCCTTGGCGAAGAAGCCCGCGAAGGGCGGAATGCCCGAGATGGCGAGCCAGCCAATAAGGAACGTCGGGAAGGTGAGCGGCAGGAACTTCGCTAAGCCACCCATCTTTCGAAGGTCTTGTTCACCATTGAGCGCGTGAATGACCGAACCCGAGCCGAGGAACAACAGGGCCTTGAAGAAGGCGTGCGCGACCATCAAGAAGATCGCCGCCGCGTAGGCGCCGACGCCGACGGCCATGACCATGTAACCAATCTGGGAGACCGTCGAAAAGGCCAAGACCTTCTTGATGTCTTTCTGTGACGTGGCGATCGTCGCCGCGACAAAGGCCGTCACCCCGCCGATGACCGCGATGGTCGCTCGACCGTCGGGCGACATCGCGAGCACCGGCGACATGCGAACGAGGAGGTACACACCGGCCGTCACCATGGTGGCGGCGTGGATCAACGCCGAAACGGGCGTCGGGCCCTCCATCGCGTCGGGCAGCCAGTTAAAGAGTGGGATCTGCGCGCTCTTGCCGGTGGCGGCGAGCAGGAGCGCCAGGACCGTCAAGGTAGCCACCGTGGGCGAGAGCGTGCCCGCGACGTTAAAGACGGCGAGGTAGGTGAGCGTGTGCGCGTGGCTGAATAGTAAGAACATCGCGATGAGCAGACCAATGTCGCCAATGCGGTTGTAGAGGAAGGCCTTCTTGCCCGCCGAGGCGGCAGAGTCCTTGTCGAAGTAGTAACTCACGAGCCAGTAGGAACAGACCCCGACGCCCTCCCAGCCAACGAAGGTGAGGACCAGGTTGTTGGCGAGGACCAAGACCAACATCGAAAAAACGAAGAGGTTCATGTACAAAAAGAACTTGCGGTAGTCCTTCTCACCGCGCATGTAGCCAATGGAGTAGAGATGAATCAACGCCGAGATACCCGTCACGAAGAGACACATCGTGATTGAGAGCGGGTCGACGAGGAGGGCTGCTGGCACGTGCAACGTGCCGACTTCAATCCAATTAAAGAGATGGACGGTGTTCTCGCGCTGGGACTGGTGCAGCACCAAGACGAAGGCGACGACGCTCACGACGAAGCTCGCCGCCACGGCGCTCGTCGCGGCGATGCCGACGGCGCGCTCCTTCAGATTGGCGCCGTTCGCTAAGACGAAGAGAAAGCCCACGAGGGGCAAGAGAACGATAAGGGTGGCGACGTGTGCCATCTCAGCCCTTCAGCTCTGAGAGTTCATCGACGGAGGTCGAGGCGCGACGTCGAAAGACCGCGACCACGATGCCGAGTCCCACCGTCACTTCGGCCGCGGCGACCACCATGACGAAGAAGACCGACGCCTGACCGACGATGTCGCCGAGCGTGCGCGAAAAGGTCACGAACGTGAGATTCACCGCGTTCAACATCAACTCCACGCACATGAACATGATCAGGGCGCTGCGTCGAGTGAGCAGTCCGAAAGCTCCAATGCCGAAGAGCACGGCGGCGAGGATCAAGTACCAGGCGGCGGGAACGTTCACGTCGTCACTTCCTCTTGGGTGGTGGCGCGTTCACGGCGCGCCAGTAGCACCGCGCCCACGACGGCGATGATGAGCAAGGCGGCGGTGGCTTCGAAGGCGAAGAGGTAGGTCGTAAAGACGGCGGTGCCGAGCTGTTTGACGTTGGCTTGGCCACCCTGGAGTTTTCCCGTCACCGACGTCGCCCCGGTCACCCAGTGCGACGAGGCCATGAGGGCGATAACGCCGCCGATCGTGATGACCACGCCGGCCGCGGCGAAGCCGCGCTGGCCCATGAGTGGCTCGGCGCTGACGTTCATATTGCGGTCCACGCCGAGGAACATGATCACGAAGAGGAACAACACGACAATGGCCCCGGCGTACACGATGATCTGCACGGCCGCTAAGAAGTCGGCCGACTGGGCCACGAAGGCCACCGCGACGCCAAAGAGTGTCATGATCAAACTGAGCGCGGCGTGCACGGGGTTCTTCATCGAGATGACGCCGAGCGCGCCAACAAGAATGAGCAACGCCGAGGTCACGAAGACCAGGACGCTCGCGAATCCGTAGGTGGCCGCTATCACTGGTCGTGCTTTCGAAAGCGCTTGGGCATCTTCGCGCGGGCTTCGTTGAGTTTGCCTTGAAGACCGGCCTGATCGGCTTCGACGTCCTCGGGTTGGAGGTGTTTGAAGAAGGCGCGGCGGAGCTGTTTCGAGCCGGTCGCCGCGTCGTCGCGGTTGCCGCTCTGGCCGGCTTCGGGCGCTCGGACGCCATTTCCAAGGTCGCCCGTCCACTGCACGACGCCCTCGTAGTCGGCGTCACCCGAAGGTGACGTCGCGCGCATCCAACCGCCGGTCATCTCCGCTTCGCCGTCGCGCCAGTCTTCCCAGGGCAGGTGCTTGGGAAATCCTTGGTCGTCCACCACGAGTTCGGCCTTGGTGTAGATCGCGTCGGCGCGGTTGGTGAAGGAGAACTCGAACATCTTCGATTCGGTGATCGCCTGGGTCGGACAGGCCTCGACGCAGAGGTCGCAGTGAATGCATCGCAAGTAGTTGATCTCGTAGACGTAGCCGTAGCGCTCACCGGGACTTACCGGGTGATCGGGTGGGTTGTCGAGGCCGCGCACGTAGATGCAGTTCACCGGACAGGCGCCGGCGCAGAGTTCACAACCAATGCACTTCTCCATGCCGTCTTCGTAACGGTTCAACACGTGACGACCGTGTTGACGGGGCTGCTTCGGTCGCTTCTCTTGGGGATAGCTGACTGTCACGCGCGGGCGCGTGAGGTGTTGGAGGGTGAGCTTGAATCCACCAAAGAAGTTCAGAGAACTACTCACGCTCCTCCTCGCGTTCACTCGAGCGCAAGACCTGACCCGGCAGCGGACGCTGGCCAATGGTGGGAAGAATGGAGTTCACGCCGCTCTCGCGCGTCGAGCCCAATTGAAAGGCCCGAGCGAGCACGAGCGACGCCATCAGCACGCCCGCCGCGAGCACGAGGCCCCAGGCGGGGGCGACGAGGAAGCCCGCCACGACGAGCATCCAACCGAGGCTTAGGGGAATGAGCTTCTTCCAGCCGAGGTCCATGACCTGGTCGTAGCGAAAACGTGGCAGGGCCGCACGAAACCAGATGTAACAGAAGCAGAAGAACGTCGTCTTCGCCACGAACCAGATGATCGGGAAGATCCACTTGAGGTGCGGCACCGGCGGAATCCATCCCGCGGGTCCACCAAAGAAGAGCGTGACGATGATCGCCGACATCGTGATCGTGTTCATGAATTCGGCCAAGTAGAACAGCGCGAAACGAAGCGCGGAGTACTCGGTGTTAAAGCCACCCACGAGTTCACTATCCGATTCCACGACGTCAAAGGGCGGACGATTGAGCTCGGCCGTGATGGCCATCCAGAAGATGACGAAGGGCACAATGCCGAGACGAATCACGTTCCAGTGCCAAAAGCCCCCCGACTGACTCGTGACGATGTCGTGAGTGGAGAGCGACCCCGTTACCAAGATGACGGTCACGATCGTGATGCCCAGGGCCGCTTCGTAGCTAATCATCTGCGCGCTCGCGCGTACCGAAGAGAGCAGCGGGTACTTAGACCCCGAGGCCCACCCGGCCAGCATCACGCCATAAACCGAGATGCCCGACATGGCGAGCATGACCAAGATGCCCATGGGCGGGTTGGCGATCTGCAGCATGACTTTGTGGCCGGCAATGTCGAGCGTCCCGCCGATCGGCACGATCGAGAAGGTAATGAGCGCGGGCACCAAGACGAGGTAGGGCGCCAACTTAAAGACGAAGCGGTCAGCTTCGGCGGGAATCAAGTCTTCTTTGAAGAACAACTTGATGCCGTCGGCCAACGTCTGCAAGATGCCAAAGGGTCCCCAGCGCTGGGGTCCGATGCGACTCTGCATGTCCGAGATGGCCTTGCGCTCGAACCAGATCATCAGCGTCACGGCGCCCATGAGGGCCGCAAAACCTACGATGACCTTGATCAACACGATGAGGATCACGACGCCGGTCGTGCCGTGGATGAAGAGCGGGTCGACGGTGGCTAACCAGTTCATTTGGTCTCGAGCTTCACTTGCGTGATCGCACTCGCGGGGTCAAAGAGAGAACGGGCCGTTAGATCGCTGTGGTCACCGTCGAGTGAGCCAAAGACGACTTCGAGAGTGCCGCGGGGCGTTTGATCACTGAGCGTGACGGGCAGACTAACGGGTCCCTTGGCGCCGTTCACGTTCACGACGTCGCCCGTCGCGAGTCCCAGTCGGTCGAGGTCGAAGTGATTCAGGTACGCGGTCGTGCGCGCGACGAGGTTCGCCAGAGCCGGCGAACCCTGGACCGCGATGCCGTGGTCGTAGAGACGTCGCGAGACGTTGAGCGCGAGGGCGTAGGCGTCGTAGTGCGCGACCTCTACTCCTCGACCAGCGCCCACCTCGCTCAGCGTTGCCGTCGTGCGAGGCGCCGCCGGTGTCACGGATGAACCGACCATGGCGCCCGAGAACTCCGCCAGTCCGACGGTGTTGGTCGAGCGAATACCCGGGAAGGCCATCGGGTCAAGAGGTCGGCGCTCGACGCGCTCTTTGGCGCGGCCGACCACGGCGCCCTCATCAGAGACGTCGTTCAAAATGCTCAGTGCGGGGTAACCCGTCGTCTCTTCGATCACGCGCGCCGTCTGCTCAACCGACGTCAGGCCGATGCTCTGGCCACACTGCTCGGCCAGTTCGGCCGCTATCGCCACGTCGGGCCACGCCGAATGAGGTGCCACAATCTTGGCGGTGACGGCCGTCACGCGGCCCTCGATGTTGGTAACGGTACCGAGGCGTTCGTGTTGCACGGCCGCGGGTAAGACAACGTCGGCGAAGGCCAGCGTCTTTCCGCCGTGACCGGTCACGACCACGACCTGCGCCGCGTCGAGTGCGGCCGTGGCGCCGTCCACGTCGAGCACGTTGCCCAGGAGACATCCACCCAGCAGCAGCACGGCCTTCTGCTCGCCCGAGCGCAGTGCCTCGAGTTGAGCGAGCGTGTCGCGACCTGCGTCACCGGCGGCGTAGCCGCGTCCGGGACGAAGTGTGGGCGCGAGGCCCATGTCCAGTGCGCCCATCACGTTCGCGCGTCGTAGTGCCGGCAAGAACGTGGCCGCAGTGAACTTTTCAGCCAGTACCCGAATCGCGCTCTCCATCACCGCAGCCTCTTCGGCGACGTTCGCACGTCCAATGACGAAGACCACGCCCACGCCCGTGTCGCCCAGAAGACGTCGCACTTCAATGAGATCGTCGTCGCTCACGCTCGATCCCTTCGCGAGCATCCCGTCCTTGTTCGCGAGTGCCTGGGCCACGAGGTGGACCTCGCCGGGTCGAACGGGCATCGCGACGTTGGCCTGGGCGTGCAGCGCGCTCGGTCCAAAGGCGAACTCCACGAGTGCGTTCTGTCGCTTGATGAAGTTTTCGCGTAGACGCAAGAACAGCACGGGCAGCTCTTCTCGAAGGTCGCCCGTCAAGGTCACGACCACGCGCGCGTGCGCCGCTTCGTCGATGGTGGCGCGAGGAAGAGATTGCAGTAACGCGCCGTCGAGACCGTCACCGTACTGGGCGTCGAGATTGTCACTACCGAGCACGCCGCGAACGAAACGCTCCCACGCGAACGCGCCCTCGTTGGTCAGTGCGGCGCCGCCAATAGCGCCCGCGCCATGGGGGCTCTTCGCCGCCTCTTGCAACAGTGCGGCGGCGCGCTCGAGCGCTTCACCCCAGGTGGTGGGCGTCAAGACTCCGTCGACGCGAACGAGCGGTTCGCGAATGCGCGTGAGGGCACTCAGTGGATCCATTGACGCTTCGTTGCCGTCAATCGAATCAAGAGTGAAACGACCCTTGTCACAGAGCCAACCGTGGTTGACGGGCTCGGAGTCGACACCGAGGACCCGGGTGAGTCGATTGCCCGAGGACTGCACGGCGACGCGGCACCCAAGCGAGCACGTCGTGCACGTGCTCTCGACCTGTTCTAAGTCCCAGGGACGAGCGCTGAAGCGGTAGGGCTTTGCGGTGAGGGCGCCCACGGGACAGATCTGCACGGTGTTGCCCGAGAACGTCGAATCAAAGGGCACGGTCGGTGACGGCGCGACCTCAATGAACTCACCGCGACCGCTAAAGGCGATCTCCGTGTCACCGGAGACTTCGGCGCTAAAGCGGGTGCACCGGGCACACTGGATACAGCGCTCGCGGTCGAGCAGGACCAACTCGCCAATCTCAATGGGTTTGACGAAGTGGCGCTTCTCTTCGATGAAACGGGTCTCGCCCGAACCGTGCGCGAGGGTTTGGTCCTGAAGCGGGCATTCGCCTCCCTTGTCACAGACGGGACAGTCGAGCGGATGGTTCGCGAGCAAAAACTCCAAGACACCGTCTTGGGCCTTCTTCACTTTTTCCGAGTCGGTGACGACGCTCATGCCGTCGTTTACCTTGATGTAGCAGGCGGGCTGCAAGGTGGCGCCACGGGGACCGTCGACCTCGACCAAGCACATGCGACAGTAGCCAACGGGCTCCATGCGGGGGTGGTAACAGAACCGGGGCACGAAGGTGCCCGCGCGCTCGGCCACTTCAATCAGTAGCTCGCCGGGCGCGGCTTCGATGCTGCGTCCATTCACGGAGATCGTCACGGTGGTCTTCACGTCAGTCAAAGGGACATCCTCCGTGTTTCACGTGAGCCGCGAACTCGTCGCGGAACATCGAAATGGCCGAGTGCACCGAAGAAGGAATCGACGAACCGAGCACGCAGATGGTCGTCTGTTGCGGCGGCCACGTAAGACCCGGCGCGATGTTGTCACAGAGATCGAGCAGCAATTCGAGGTCTTCCATTCGACCGCCGCCGTGCTCGAGACGGTACATCGCGCGCTCAATCCATCCCGAACCTTCACGACAGGGCGTGCACTGGCCGCACGACTCCTTAGAAAAGAATCTCGTAATGCGCCACGTGGCGCGAACGACGCAACTCGTCTCGTCCATCACGACGACGGAACCCGATCCGAGCATCGAGCCCTTTTCGGCGACTTCGTCTTGGCCCATGGGCAGGTCCAACAGTTCTGGCCCGAACCACGGCGCCGAGACCCCGCCGGGAATAAAGGCCTTGATCTTCTTGTCGCCAATGATGCCCCCGCCGAGCGCGGGGTCGTAGATCAGATCACGGAAGGTGTTCTTCACCATCTCGATCTCGTAGATGCCGGGATTCTTCACTCGTCCAGCCAACGCGAAAAGACGCGTGCCCGTCGAGCGACCGGCGCCCAACGCGGCGAAGGCCGCGCCACCGTTCAGGACGATCCAGGGAAGATTCGCCATGGTTTCGACGTTGTTCACCACGGTTGGCTCGCCGTACAGTCCGGTGACGGCCGGGAAGAAGGGAGGCTTGATGCGGGGGAAGCCGCGTTTGCCCTCGAGCGCTTCAATGAGCGCCGTCTCTTCGCCACAGATGTACGCGCCCGCGCCGGGGTGCAGCACGATGTCGAGCGAGAAGTCCGAGCCGAAGATCTTTGATCCGAGCGCGCCGTGGTCGTAGGCGTCGTTGAGGGCTTGTTGCACGCGCTCGAGACCGAGCGCGAACTCACCGCGAAGAAAGATGAACGCCTGGCTGACCTGTAACGCGTAGGCCGCGATGATGACGCCCTCCAGGAGCTGGTGGGGGTCGCGCTCAACGAGGAAGTGGTCTTTGAAGGTCGCGGGCTCGGACTCGTCACCATTCACTACTAAGTACGAGATGGGCGACTTGCGCAACATGGACCATTTGCGCCCCGCCGGGAAACCAGCGCCGCCACGTCCGAGGAGCGACGCTTCGTCGACCTCTTTCGCCACGTCTTCGGGGAACATCGTCAGAGCCCTGCGAAGTCCGTCGTAGCCACCGGTCGCTACGTAGCGCGCCAGGGTGTAGGAGTCGTCGAACCCGGCCCGTGCGGTAACAATCTTTGGTGAATCGAGGACTGCCACTAGGCCTGCTCCCGCGCCGCTCGCTCGTCGCGCAGAGCCTTGGCGGCGGCGCGCTGCGCGGTGATCCCACTCTTCGACGTTCGCAGTCCGCCACTGCGACGAACACGGACCAACGTGCCGTGCGTGGGGATGTCGTGGTCTCGTCGACCGTCACGTAGATCGCCCACCAACGCGTCAAAGGTCGCCGGCGTCGTCGTACGAACGTAGCGGTGGTTCACCTGCACGCAGGGCGCGATGTTGCAGTCGGCGAGACACTCGGTCTCTTCCAACGTGAAGAGCCCGTCGTCCGACGTGGCCCCAACGGCGCAGCCGAGCGTCGCGGCGGCGTGTTCGAGGAGCTCTTGGCCACCGGCCAAGAGACAGGCAATATTCGTACAGACCCCAACGACGTACTTGCCAACCGGTTCCAGGTGGAACATGTCGTAAAACGAAGCGGTCCCGCGCACGTCGGCCGGCGTCGTGCCGGTTAACTCCGCGACTTCGGCGATGCCTTCATCACTCAAGTACCCGTCTTGTTCCTGGGCGAGGTGCAGTAGCGGCAACATCGCGGAGCGCGCGCGCGGGTACAGCGCGATCAACTCTTCGGCGCGTTGGCGCAGTTCGACGCGCAGGTGACTCATCGGTCCACCTCACCCATGATGGGATCGACCGTCGAGATCACGGTGATGGCGTCCGAGACCGAGCCTCCGCGCATCAGGAGTGGCACCGCCTGAAGATTGACGAAACTCGGGGCGCGCACGTGGATGCGGTACGGCTTGGCGCCCCCGTCAGAGACCAAGTAGCAACCAAGTTCGCCCCGCGGTGACTCGATGGCGCTGTAGACCTCGCCGACGGGCACGTGAAAACCCTCGGTGAAGAGCTTGAAGTGGTGAATCAACGCTTCCATCGACTCGTCGATGCGCGCGCGCGGCGGCGGAGTGACCTTGGGATCTTGGCTGCGGTAGTCACCACCCGGCATCTTTTCGAGACACTGGCGCACAATGCGCACCGACTCGCGAATCTCATTAAGGCGTATGGCGTAACGGTCGAAGTTGTCGCCGTAGGTGCCCACAATGACGTCAAAGTCCACCTGGTCGTAGGCCAAGTACGGCATCGTGCGACGAAGGTCCCACGCGACGCCGGTGGAACGAAGCAGCGGTCCCGTCAGACCGAGGGCGAGCGCCTCTTCTGCCAACAAGGGCGCGACGCCGATCATGCGGTTGCGAAAGATGGGCTGGCCCGTGAGGAGTTCGTCGTATTCGTAGGTGCGAGCTTCAATCGTGTCGCAAATAACCAACACGTCGTCTTCCCAGCCGTCGGGCAGATCGGCCGCTACCCCACCGGGACGCACGTAGTTGAGATTGAGGCGCAGTCCGGCCGTCTTTTCGAAGAAAGCGAGGATCAGTTCGCGCTCGCGAAAGCCGTAGATCATCATTGACGTCGCGCCGAGGTCCATGCCATTGGTGGCCAACCACACCAAGTGCGACGCGACGCGATTGAGCTCGGCCATCAACATACGAATCCAGATGGCGCGCTCGGGTATCTCAATGGCGAGAAGTTTCTCCACGGCCATGCAGTAACCGAGTTCATTCGCTACCGGACTCAGGTAGTCCATGCGCGTCACGTTCGTGCCGCCCTGAACGTAGGTCAACACTTCGCCGGTCTTTTCCATGCCCGTGTGCAGGTAACCAATGACCGGCTTGGTGCGCAGCACGAACTCGCCGTCGAGTTCGAGCATGAGTCGCAGCACGCCGTGGGTCGACGGGTGCGCCGGACCCATGTTGATGATCATCGTCTCGTCGTCGCGTCGTTCGTAGTCGACGTCGTTGGGATCGAGGGTGAGGCCACTGAGGCGAAGGACGGCGCCGACTTCGCGACCGAGTTCGTCCTTGTCGGTTTTCGAGCGTTCCTGTAGTCCCTGCGCGCCCTCGGACGTCTCCGCGCTGAGGATGTCCAGTCGCTCGGCGACGCGTACGGTGGGGTCGCTCACCGTGGACCCGGCGACTCTTTGAACTGCACGGGCACTTTGCCGACGGCGTAGTCCTTACGAAGGGGGTGGCCTTCCCAGTCCTCGGGCATCAAGATGCGCGTCATGTCGGGATGGTTCGCGAAGAGCACGCCGTAGAGATCGAAGGCCTCGCGCTCCATGGCTTCGGTACCCGGGTACAGGGAGAACAACGAGTCGACCAACGGCTCGTCGTTACCGGCTTGCACGCGCAGGCGAACGCGCTGTTTCTTACTGAGACTCAGCAGATTGACAACGATTTCAAATCGAGTTCCCGCGACACCATCTGGCAGTGGACGATCAAGGTGTTCGAGGTAGTCCACGGCGCAGAGATCGACGCACATCTCGAAGTTGTCGTCCTTAAAGGCGCGCACGAGACCGAAGTACTGTTCGGTCGTTGGAAAACAACCGAGGTCGCTCGCCATCACGTCGGCAGTCACGACGCCTGGGGGGGCCGCAGGAGGCAGGGGAATCACTTCGGCGTTCCCACCCTTACGGTGACGGGCACGTCGGGCGTCCACACGTTGGACTGCGCTTCGACGTGCGTGGGGCGACCCTCGCTGCGGCGCTGCAAGATTTCACCGGTGCGAATCTGCTCGTGCAGGGTAAGAATCGCGTGCATCAATGTCTCGGGACTCGGGGGGCAACCCGGTGCGTAGACGTCCACCGGAACGATCTGGTCGACGCCTTGGACAATGGCGTAGTTGTTAAAGAGTCCACCGGTTGAGGCGCACACGCCCATCGAGATGACCCACTTGGGCTCCATCATCTGGTCGTAGACCTGGCGAAGAACCGGCGCCATCTTCTGCGAGACCCGACCCGCCACGATCATGAGGTCGGCCTGGCGCGGGGAGTTACGAAAGACCTCCATGCCGTAGCGCGCGAGGTCGTAGTCGGCCGCTCCAGCCGCCATCATCTCAATCGCGCAGCACGCCAGTCCAAAGGTCGCGGGCCACACCGAGGCGCGCCGCGCCCAGCGCACCAAGTCCTCGACCTGTCCGGTAAGAAAGTTGTGTTGAAGATCTTCGAGCGCCACTACGCCGCTTTTTCGGGGTCGGCGCCGATGCGCAGAATCGTTGAGGAACTCGTGCGTGACGGCGTACCGGGGACCAGGTGCTTGATCGGTCCCCACGTGAGGGCCCCTTCGGCGACCAGAAAGAGCAACGCGGCGAAGACGGTCACCGAAAAGACCAGTACTTCAACGAGACCGAAGGCCCCGAGTTGACGAAAGACCACGGCGAAGGGGTACATGAAGACGACTTCAATATCGAAAATCACGAAAATCATCGCCACGAGGTAGAAGCGCACCGGGAAGCGCTGTGGAGGCTCGATTTCGGGGACAATCCCACACTCGTAGGGCGCCAACTTCGCGTCCGTCGGTCGCTTGTGCGGCGCCAAGAGCGCCGACGCTACAAACGAGCCCGACGCAAAAAGCACTCCGAGTATGAGGAGCCCGAGTATTGATAAGTACTGGTCCACGTTCATCATTTTTAGCAGACCGAGCAAGGACCTTTCGCCGGAGGGAACGCTCTGGCAACGACGTAGGCTTGGCGAGTGAAAAGCCTCAAAGAAGTGACGAAGAAGCCGACCGTCTACGACGTCGTGATCGTCGGCGGCGGGCCTAGTGGCTCGGCGTGCGCCTACTGGCTGGCTGAAGCGGGCTGGTCAGTCTGCTTGATCGAAAAGAAGCACTTTCCTCGCGAGAAGACGTGCGGTGATGGACTCACCCCGCGCTCGGTGCACCAACTCGCTCAGATGGGTCTCGAGGACGTGGTCGCCGCGAACGGCCACAAATACAACGGACTTCGGGCTTTTGGCTTTGGCGCGTCGCTCGAGATGAACTGGCCCGACCACCCGATTTTCCCCAATTACGGCTACACGATCACGCGCTTTAATCTCGACGGACTGGTGGCGGAGAACGCCGCGACGTTCGGCGCGACGGTCCTCAACGGCGTCGAAGCGCTCGATCTTCTTGAGCCCACGCCCGCTACTGAGAGTGGACTGAGAGGTGCCGCGGGCGTACTCGTCAAGGACAAGGACACCGACAAGACAGCAGAGATTCGCGGCCGCTACCTCGTCGTCGGTGACGGTCAGAACTCGCGGCTCGGGCGCGAACTCGGCGTCACGCGTAATCGCGACTGGCCCATGGGCATGGCGCTGCGTGGTTACTACACGAGCGATCGCCACGACGAGCCCTGGATCGACTCCCACCTCGACATTCGCGACACCAACGGCGAGGTCGTCCCGGGCTACGGCTGGATCTTCCCCTTGGGGGACGGTCGCGTCAACGTGGGCGTGGGACTGCTCTCGACCGGTGGCGCCTGGAAGGGCGTGAACACCACGAAACTTCAGGAGTACTTCGTCGCTCAGACCGCCGAGGCCTGGGGTCTTAACGACGAGACGTGTTGTGGCCCACCGACCGGCGGACGCCTGCCGATGGGACTTTCGATCGGACCACGCGTTGGCCCCAACACCATGACCATTGGCGACGCGACCGGCATGGTCAATCCCTTTAACGGTGAAGGCATTGCCTACGGCTACGAGTCCGGACGCTTGGCGGCGGCCGTGCTCGGCGAAGCGCTGTTGTCGAACGACGCCTCGGCCCTGTCGCTCTACGACGAGAAGCTCAACGAGGCCTACGGCGACTACTTCAAGGTGGCGCGCGCCTTCGTTCGATTGATCTCGGAACCGCGCGTCCTGTCGGCCTGCGTGGGCACGGGACTTCGCGTGGCGCCCGTGATGCGAGAGCTCCTTACCATCATGGCCAACTTGATGAGTAATGACGCGAAAGGTCCGGCCGAACTGGGCTACCGCGCGATGACGAGACTCGCTAACGCCATTCCCGAACAGGCGTACGACCTGTTGCTCAAGGACAAGTCCAACGCGTAGCGAGAATCTAGGCGGCCTGTGAAGTAGAGGTCGTCGTGCGCGAGAGCAGGGTGTTGACGATGCCCGAGAGGAAGCTCTTCGCCTTGGGGAACGATCCAACGAGCGCGTCCATGGTTATTTCGTAGTGTCCGTTGGTAATGACCGCTTCCACCAGGTCGAGCTTGGCGGTGATCCCGGGAACGGCCAGCGGCACTTCCCCACCGCGAGTCCAGCCCTTCAAGAACGTGGTCGGACGCCAGTTCGTGGACGGGGCGTTGTCCGACGCGGCGCCGCCGGTCACGTAAAGGATCAGATTCGCGCTCGACGTCGTGAAACAAGATCCAAAGTTCTTCATCGACATCTCTTTGGTGTCGCGCTTCACCATCGTCGTCGTGTTGTAGTACTGCGTCGATGAGACGAGTTCGATGCCCCCCAGGGCGCTGGTGTCAAAGATCGGTGACGATACTTGATAGTCGGCCTGTTGGCCGGCCGCTCCGTAGACGCGGTCATTCTTATTGGTGACGCCGAGGCAACTTTGAAAGAGGGTGGCGGCCTTAGCGAAAGGCGAGTTCTTCGCCGGTGCCGCGGCAACGGTCGTTGACGTGAGCACCTTGTTGCTCGATCCAGCGAGGTAGGTCAGCACCGATCCACTCGCGGTGTACCAACTGGCGGGCAGGTCCTTCAGCGTGAGATTCACCGCCTTCGCGTCAGCGAGTTCTACTGAGTCGAGACTGGGGTGGCTCACCCACGCGGCGATACCGCCCGCGAGCGAGGCCAACAAGACCACCGCGACGACCACGACGACGCCCGCGCGACGACGACGATGAACGACGCTGCCGCCGTGTTCGAGTACCAGAGCACGAACCGCTTCGAAATCGTGCAGGGATCGTTGACGCCAGCAGAAGCGAATCCCGCCGACGGTGCCAAAGACCGCCATCTGATGAGGAAATCGAACGAGTTCGAGGTTGCTGAGTTCGCTCCACGGCGTCTGCCACGCCACGGGAGGAATGCCCGCGAGCTGCGTGAGACCGGACTCGTCAGCGAGCAACGTCACGGGCGACGTCGGGCCGTGGGGCACGAAGCTCGGTCGAACCGACCAGTCTTCACTGCGCAGCGTCGTCATTTCGACATCGCCTTCGCCGCGTCCACCGCAATCGAAACCGTTCGCTCTAAGTCAGCTTCGGTGTGCGCGAGTGAGACGAAGAGAATCTCGTAGGCGCCCGGCGCGAGTGCGACGCCGCGCTCGAGCATCGCGTGAAAGAAACGACCGTACAGCCCGTTCTCACAGAGCACTTTGGCTTGGGCGAAGTTCGTGGGCGCGGCAACGACGTCACGAGCAAGATAGAGACCCATGAGGGGCCCCACGGTGGGGGCAATCGCGAAGAGACCGGCCTCACGAAGACCGCTCTGGAGTTCGCTCGCGAAGTTCGACACTCGCTCGGCCAACAAGAGCAAATCACCGGGTCCGACTTTGTTGAGGACGGCGACGCCAGCGGCCGTCGCTAAGGGATTACCCGAGAGCGTGCCCGCTTGGTAGACGGGGCCGAGTGGCGCGAGCGAACTGAGCACCTTCTTCGAACCACCAAAAGCCCCCACGGGTAGTCCCCCGCCAATGACTTTGCCAAAACACCAGAGATCCGGCGTCACTTGAAAGTACTCTTCGGCGCCGCCCGGGGCCAAGCGAAAGCCGGTGATGACTTCATCGAAGATCAACAACGCGCCCACTCGGTCACATTCGACACGTAGTCCTTCTAAAAATCCGGGCATGGGCGCGACGAGGTTCATGTTCGCCGCGACCGGTTCGACGAGCACGGCCGCGACGGCGTCATCAAGGGTCGGCACCTCGTTATAGGGAGCGACGAACGTGTCCTTGACCGCGCCGGCCGTTACCCCCGCCGAACCTGGCAGACCCATCTGCGCGACACCACTTCCGCCGGCGACCAACAGAGCGTCCGAGTGCCCGTGGTAGCAACCGTCGAACTTCACGATCTTGTCGCGACCGGTGAATCCTCGGGCCAGTCGCACCGCACTCATGACGGCCTCGGTACCCGACGAGACGAGTCGAACTTGCTCGAGTTCCTTCACGCGCGACGTCATCGCCTCGACGAGCAGGACTTCGCCGGGTGTGGGCGCACCAAACGTGGTGCCCCTCGACGCTTGTTGTGCCAGCGCGGCAACGACGTCGGGGTCCGCGTGACCGAGCAGGGACGCGCCGTAGGACTGCACGAAGTCGAGGTAGCGCGTACCTTCGACGTCGGTCACAAAAGCGCCGTCTCCGCTTGCGACCGTGTAGGGCGTACCGCCGACCGAGCGGAAAGACCGCACCGGTGAGTCGACCCCACCGGGTATCACTGCTTGGGCTCGCTCAAACCACGCCTGGTTCGAGGTCAACGACCCAGCTCCTCAGCGATCTCGCGGGCGAAGTACGTCAGCACAAAGTCGGCGCCCGCTCGGCGAATCGAGGTCAACTGTTCCATCGCCACGACCGTTTCGTCGATCCAACCATTCGCGGCGGCGGCTTTCACCATGGCGTACTCACCACTGACGTGATACGCGCAAATGGGAACGTCGAGTCCACGACGGAGGTCACTCACGACGTCCAAGTTCGTCGTGGCGGGCTTCACCATGACGATGTCGGCGCCTTGTTCGACGTCCGCGCGCGCTTCCTTCAACGCTTCGCGGCGATTACTGCCGTCTTGTTGGTAGCTCTTTCTATCCCCACCGCCGGCGATCTCCACACCGACCGCTTCGCGAAAGGGCCCGTAGAGTCCGCTCGCGTACTTCACGGCGTAGGCGAGAATGACGGTCTCTTCATAGCCGGCCCCGTCGAGAGCGGCGCGAATGGCGCCGACTTGTCCGTCCATCATGCCGCTCGGCGCAACCACGGCCGCACCGGCTTCAGCCTGGGCGACCGCTACTTGACCGTAGAGCTCGATCGTGGCGTCATTGTCGACGGTGCCGTCACTGCGAAGTACGCCGCAGTGGCCGTGGGTGGTGTACTCGTCCAAACAGAGGTCGGCCATCAAGACCAGGTCGTCGCCAAACTCATCGCGCAGCGAGCGAAGCGCCACTTGCGCGATGCCCTTTGGGTCCCAGGCACCACTGCCGACGTCGTCCTTGGCGGACGGTACGCCAAAGAGGATGACGCCGGTAACGCCGGCTCGGTGCAGTGCACGAACTTCGTCGTGCAGGGAGGCCAACGAGTGTTGAAAGTGTCCGGGCAGTGAAAGTATGGGCTTGGGATCGCTCAGGCCTTCGGCGACGAAGAGGGGCGCGACGAAGTCACTCGGCGCCAGGGTCGTCTCGGCGACGAGGCGCCGCAGAGCGGGCGTTCGACGGAGTCGACGAGGGCGCTGGGCAGGAAACACGTGTCCAGCCTACGGCGCTTCTAATGCGGCCTCTCCCGACGTCGACTAAAGAGTCCGTAAATGTTCTTTGAGGTCCGGACCCCAACCTTCGATCACGCGCTCGTGCGACCTTCGCACTTCGGCGCTGGTCGTCGGTCCCGGCACCGCAACCCACGCGCGAGCTTCAACGAGACCCTCAGCGACCTGCCACGCCGACGGCGCTCCGATGAGGACGACGTCGGCGTCACGGAGTTGTCGTACGTCGTCGCCACTCAGCACCGCGGGCAACGTCTCGTAGCAGGCGACCTTCGTCACCTCGATGCCTCGAGCACGAAGAGCCGCGGGTAGTTCACCGCGCATCGTGGTCGCTCCGAGCAACAGGGCCGGTCCTTCTTCGATCTCTGAATCGAGTCTGAGGGCACCCCCCTCGTCTTCGGCGTCAGCGCTCGCGACCGCGTCGCCGAGTGCCAGCGCTGTCGCCGATCCCACGCTCAACTCCAGCGCTCCTTCACTCAGTGCCTCCCTGGCCGCCGCGACGTAACGCGCGCTCCGTCCACTGGTGACGACGAGCACCTTGAACGCACCCGCGTGCTTCGTCTTCAATAGTTCTTCGCGAACCCGATTGACGTCGAAGTAGTGCGTCGTCGTTAAGGGAACTTCAGTGACGATCGCGTCGTCGGGCAGCCACGTTCGTTGTGGTTCGTTGTGTCCGTGCTCTCGCGTGAGGACGACCCGCACGCCTAGGAGTCCCATCCCAACAAGGCGCCGCCACCAAGGTCGTCACGCAGGTGCCGGGCCAGTTGCGTACCAAGCGCTATCGAATCGTCGCCGCTTACTTCCGCTCGCACGCTCTTGGTGCCATCGGGCGCGATCATCACCCCGCGCACCGCCAACGTCGCGCCCTCGACTTCGGCGTGCGCCCCCGCGGGGATAGAACATCCCGCACCAAGTTCGCTCAAGAACGCACGCTCGGCCACAACAGCGCTGAAGGCAGACGAGTCATTGATCGCGAGGAGTGCCTCGCGGGTTTGTGCGTCGTCCAGACGCGCTTCCAGGGCGAGGGCACCCTGGCCCACCTGAGGAATGAACCACGTGGGATCGAGTCGTTCGCTCGTGAGGTCACTTTGGTCAAGTCGCTCCAGTGCCGCCATCGCCGCGATGACGGCGTCGACGCCGTTCTTCCCCGCCGCGCTCAGTCGTGTCGCCATGTTGCCGCGCAGTGGCACGACGTGGAGATCGGGCCGACGCTCGAGCAGTAGTGCTCGACGACGAGGTGAACCGGTCGCGACCGTGGCGCCAGGACCAAGACCCGCGAGTGATCGTCCAACGAGCACGTCCGCGGGGTCACGACGCTCGGGAACGCTCACGAGCGACAGGCCTTCGGGCGTACTGCTCGGCAGGTCCTTCGCGCTATGCACGGCGACATCGGCGTCGCCACTGAGGAGAGCCCGTTGAATCTCGACTGCAAAGACGCCTTGGCCCGCGAGTGTCGCCAAATCAGTGGCGACGTCGCGGTCGCCCTTGGTGTCGAGGAGGACGAGTTCGCTTACGAGACCCAGTGCCGCAAGTCGACCCTGTACGTAGCGCGCTTGGATGAGCGCGAGCGGCGACCGGCGAGTCGCCAAACGAAGCGTCATAGATCAAACAGGTTGCGTGTCGCCTCGCTGAGTCGAGTTCCTTGATCAGTGCCGGCGGCCTCTTTCAGCGCCACGGTCGGGCGATGCGCAATCTTGGCGACGACCGAACGTACCAACGACGTCACGCTTTCGCGCTGTTCGGGCGTTAGGCCCTCGAGGTCGTGGCCTCGCCGCGCGAGTTCTGTGGTCACGAGCTCGTCGAAGTGATCACGCAGTTCACGAACAATGGCCGCGGCGCCGCGCGCGCGCTGATCGGCGAGGAACTTCTCGACGTCCTCGGCGACGATGCGTTCGGCCGCGTCAATAGCCTCGCGGCGATCGCCGAGTGCGCGTTCAACTCGGTCGTGAAGATCACTGATGTCAATGCGACGCACGTTCGAAAGTTCGGACACGTCGCTCGCGACCGCGCGCGGCACCCCGAGATCGACGATGAAGACGTCGTTTTCACAGGCCGCAAAGTCCTCACGAGAGAGCACCGGGGTCGAGACCTCCAAGGCACTGATCACCAGACGGACGTTCACCAAGTGCGTCGAGGCACTTTCGAGGGAGTCGACGACCACGCGAACGTCGTTCACATCCTCACGCAGCGCGTCGGCGCGAGAGCGCGTGCGATTGAGAATCGTCAGTTGCGCAACGCGAGCGCTCGAGCCGAGTAGCCCTCGTACGACACCGCCGGCCATTTGGCCAGCCCCGAGCACGACGACGTGGGCACCGACGAGATCGTCACCGAGTTCATCGATCGCGGCCGACGCGGCAGCTTGAGCGAAACTCGTCGTTCCCCTCGAAATTGCGGTCTCGGCGCGTACGCGACGACCCGAGGCGATAGCGCGTTGGAAGATATCGGTGACTTCGGCGCCGGCACTCTGCTCTTCGACGGCGAGTTCGAGGGCGCGGCGCAGTTGTCCGAGTATTTCGAACTCACCCGGGACCACGGACTTGAGGCCGGCGGCGACGCTAAAGAGATGGCTCGCGACGTCGTGCTCGAAGTTGACCGTCAAGCGATCTTCGAACTCGGCGACTTTAAGGCCAGTCGCCTCAGCCAACGTCTCAGTAATCTCGTCGATGGCGCCGTGAAAGCGGTCGATAACGGCGACGACTTCGGTGCGCAGGCACGTGGAGACGAAAACGGCCTCGTGAATATTTCGGTGACTCACGAGCGTGCGCAGCATCTTCGCCCACTCGTGCTCGGGCAGCGTGGCGCGTTCTAAGAGATCGAGCGAGGCGTGCTCGTGATCAATCCCAACAGAAATTAGTGCCACGTCGCCTCCGGGCTCTGTGCCAGCCTACGAGCCACGAAGTGGGTTCGTACTGGCGATACCGAGCGAGTGCAGCAGTCCCCCACCGAGGGGTCCAGTGCCGTTATTGAGGTGGTACATCAAGATCTGGAGTTCTATGGAGAAATCCACGTAGTGCACTGCGGTACCGAGCGGCACCGTGACAACTTGGGGCGCGAAGTTGAGTATCGCGTGAATGTCCGCGTCCACCAGGCGGTCCGCCACCTCTTGGGCGGCGCTCGCGGGCGTGCAGATAACGCCAACGGTGGCGGGAGGAATCGGGTCGCTTAGCGCTTTGACGACGTGGCCCGCGACTTCGGTGCCAATCATGGCCGGGTCGTTGTCGTAGAGCGCGACGAGGCGAGCCCCGCGGATCAAAAAACTCGACGAGTTCACGAGCGCGTGGCCGAGGTTGCCAATGCCGACCACCACGACGTCGTAGTGGCGATCGTGACCGAGGGCCCCGGCGATGCGCTCGATGAGGACACTGACGTCGTAGCCCGCTCCCCGGGTACCAAAGGAACCGAGACCAGCCAAGTCGCGACGAACAGTGGTGGCGGTAACGCCAGCCAACTCACCAATCTGTTGGGAGTCGATCTTGGTTTCACCGCGCTGCGACCAGCCTTCGGCGATGCGCTGGTAGACGGGCAGGCGCGCGATGGTGGGTTCAGAGAGCTTCTTCGATCGAAGCCGCGGCGTCGCCATGTCTCTAGGTTACTGTCCTGGTCTATCGGCCTAATTGACGACTGCGTTCGGCCGCGGCGGCGACCGCGTCGAGAAAGGCCGCGCGCACGGCGCGGTTTTCCAAGACCCGAAGTCCCGCAGCCGTGGTGCCGCCGGGCGAGGTGACCTGTGCGCGTAACTCCTCGGGCGGCTCGCCGGTCTCTTTCAGCAGTGCGACGGAGCCTTCAAAGGTATCGACGACGAGCTGACGCGACACGTCGCGCGAAAGTCCTTGGTGCACGCCGGCCTCGATCAATGACTCGATGACGAGGTACAGGTAACCCGGCATGGAACCCGACAGACCCGTCACGACGTCAAGGTTGCGTTCGGTGACGCGAACGACGCTGCCCACTGCCCCGAGGATCGACTCCGCCCAGTCGAGGTCGGCCGCCGTGACGTTCGATCCACCCGCAATGGCGCTCGCCCCTTTTCGCACGAGTACCGCGATGTTGGGCATCGAACGAACGACGGCGACGGGACCAGGAAAGACGGCTTCGAGACGAGCAGTCGAGAGACCAGCCACCACCGAAAGAAGCCTCGTGACGCCGAATGCTCCAATGACGCGCGCCGCGCTTTCGGCGTGATCGGGCTTCACGCAGAGCACGGCGCCTGTTTTGGCATCGACGTCGGCGAGTTCTGTTGACGCCAGCACCGTGACGCCATTGAAACGTCGCTCGAGGACCTGTCGCGCTTCGAGGGAGCTCTCAATAATGGCGAGTTCGTCGGACCGACACCACTCAGCGCTCAAAAGCCCGGCGGCCAGGGCCGAGCCCATTTTGCCTCCGCCAATGATGATGAGTTGAAAAGCCACAACCCAACGCTACAAGGTCACTCTCAACGACTCTTGCGGCGACGGTAGACCGAGGCGTAACCCATGGACATCGCCGTGGGAAAGATTTCGTCGACGTAGGTTACGGTCGCACCGACCAATTCGTCGAGTCGCTCGACCGTCAACTCTTGAATCGGCACTTGGGCAACGAGGTAGATGCCTTCTTCTGGACCAATAGCGAGGTGCAGTTCTCGTAGTTCGTGGTTCTTCACGAGTAAGTACCGGTAGAGCGCACCGTGTTGTTCCTCGGGCGCGGGCATCAGTTCGGTCTCGACGTGCACCGTCCTCTGGCGCAGTGAGAGCCAGAGCGTGATGACGTCCTTCTCCTCACCCTTTAGGCGAATTAACCAGTGAAAGTGGCCCTTATCGTCGGGCAGTTCCTGGTGTTCGATGGAACCAACGAAGGAACTCTCGTGCCAAAGTGCGGCCCAACGAAGCAGCGTTTCGTTCAGTGTCGTGGCGGCGTCGGCGTCGCCGAGAGGAGCTCGGGTCACTTAGCAGCGAACGAGACTCTCGGACGCGAGCTTTTCGATCAACGCCGCGAGCGACTGCGCCGCAGCGCGCCAGGTGTAGCGGCGCGCGCGCAGCACTGCGGCGTTCGACATGGCAATCGCGCCATCGGCGTTGAGCGCGAGTTCCACGATGTCCGCCCAGTGCGTAGCGTCACGCTCGCTCACCAAGAATCCCGTGACGCCGGACTCGATCAATGTCGTGAGACCTCCTACGTCGCTCGCCACTACCGGCGTGCCACAGGCCGACGACTCGAGGGCGACGAGTCCGAAACTCTCAGATCTCGAAGGAACCAACGTGACGTCCGCCGCGCGCATCCACGACGACAACAGCTGGTGCGACTGAGGAGCGACAAAGGTCACTTGGTCGATCACGCCGGCTTCGGCGACGCGACGGTGCAGAGATTCGAGCGTGGCCTTTCCGTCAGGACCTGAGGGGCCACCGACGATGGCGAGCGTGGCGTGGCGACCCCGACGACGCAGCTCGATAAGTGTTTCGAGGGCTAAGTCCGCACCCTTGAGTTCTTGCAAACGACCAACGAACAACAACATCGTGGCGTCTTTGTCGAGTCCGAGCGCTCGACGAGCTTGGGGACGATAGCCCGGAGAGAAGAAGGCGTGTTCCACACCAAGTGGCACGACGTGCACGCGCGAAGGATCGGCGTTGTAGAGACGGCCGAACTGCGCGGCTTCCACGTCACAGCTCGCGAGGACGGCGTCGGCGCAGGCGACGATTGCCGCCTCTTGAAAGGCGCGATCGTCCGACTCGGCTTCAAAGGTGTCGGCCTTGACTCGTTCCAACGTGTGAAACGTCATGATGAGCGGGATGTTCAACTCGTGCTTGAGGCGGTGACCAGCGAGACCACTCAGCCAGTAGTTGGCGTGGATCGCGTCGGGCGTGCCCGAGCAGCGAAAGAGTGCCTTCACCGAATCAGTGAACTCACCCACGTACTCGGGTAGATCGTCGCGGTCCAGGGGAGTGGCGGGGCCGGCCGTGACGTAGTGAACCCGAAAACCCGGTTCCACGAACTCCATATCGCGGACCTGGGTGTTATCGCGGCGGGTGTAGACGTCGACCTCGTGGCCGAGGCGCGCCAGTGCGCTCGAGAGTTCGCGCACGTAGACGTTCATTCCCCCACCGTCACCAGTACCGGGCTGAGCCAGCGGCGACGTGTGGTACGAGAGAACGGCGAGACGGGCCATGGCCGAATTCTACTGGCGAGCGTTTTTTTGGGTGCTTGGCGTGGTGCCCTATTAATAGGGCGCGAATTCCCTAGCGAGCGGTCGAGACCACGATATAGATAGCGTCACGACTGGGCACCAAGCCGAAATCACGCGAGTCAGTGGACGCTTGGGCGTTGTCGCCGCGCAGATCCAAAAGGGATCCGACCCGTTCGACGCAGCGCTTCAGGAGCCAGCGAGAGGGGTTTCTCGGGTCCCGTACCACGACGACGTCACCGAGTCGCACTCGACGCCAACGGCGAAATGCCGTGAGGCGTTCACCGGGTAGATACGTAGGCGCCATAGAAGTACCCTCAACGGTCACGCGCCGCACGAAGAACTCCAGAACCCGGGTCACGGCGAAACGATATACCAGCACTGTGACTAACTTGTAGGTTGACACCGCGGTCATCGAATCTGAGCGCGACTATCGAAAGGCAACGCTATGACCCTGCTTAACCGCCTCAACGCCCTGCTCGACGCAACGACTTCGCCACTGGTCGCTTCGGCCCACTGCGATCTGCCCTGTGGCGTCTACGACCCGGCCCAAGCGCGCATCGAAGCCCAGTCCGTCAAAGGGATTATGGAGAAGTTCAACGCGTCGAGTGACGTCGACTTCAAGGTGCGCGCCGAGTTTTTGAAGGAAGAGCGCTGTGAACTCGTCAAGCACCACCTCTGGGTTCTCTGGACCGACTACTTCAAGGTCGAGCACTTAAAGGCGTACCCAAACCTGCACGACCTCTTCTGGATGGCCACCAAGACCGCGGGTGACGCGAAGAAGAGCAACGACGTTACGATTGCCGACCGTCTCTTGGCCGAGATTGACGACATCGCCGAGATCTTCTGGGCCACCAAGAAGTAACCACCGCATAAAGCAGAAACCCGGTGGCTTTGGCCACCGGGTTTTCTCATTTCGAGGAGCGGTTAAGCAAGCTCAGGGTGAGCTCGGCAGTTCGCCAACAGCGGATTCGCCACAAGATCAGCCTCGTCAATAGGCGTGTCGCACACTTGGCAGGTGCGATAGGTCCCAAGTCGCAGGCGTTCGAGGGAACGATCAACGTCGTTGAGGGTCGCTTCAATCGCGGCGACGCTTTCGTTGCTGAACTCTGGCACGTCGACCAACCTAGTTGACCTCAGCGAAAGACCCTCCGCCACGTTCCGGCGAAGTACCTCAATTCCCGATTGGATTCACGACCAACGAAGAGACGAAGATGGGGCGATGGACATCGAACAGCCCGGTCGCGAGGACCTGATTCGCTGGCGAGAGTCCAAACCCGACAACTTCTATAGGGCCGTTCCCCATCTCAAGTCGTCAATGGAACTTCGCATGGGCGCTCCCCTCTCGACTCGTCTTCACGAGGCGCTTGACTCGTTCGGTGGCGACGTCGCTCGCGTCATCGAACCGGCCGTTGTCAACCAGGAACGAAACCGCGAGTTCCCCAAACTTCATTCGTACGACGAGGTGGGCCGCCACGTCGAACGGATCGAATTTCATCCAGATGAGAAAGTGGCCGCTCGTTCGTCGTGGGGATCGGGCATGCTCGCCACGCCCCTCAACTTTGAAGGTGCCTTCGAAGTCGCCGCGCTGTTCTTCTTGTTGTCACACGTCGGTGAGGGCGGCCAGGCCTGTCCCATTGTCTGCACACTTGGGCTTCGTAGAGCCATTGAACATCGAGCATCACCGGAGATCAAAGAGCGCTATCTCGGCGGTCTCACCGACACTGATGCCGCGAGCGCCCTACGAGGTTCTCAGTTCCTAACTGAGGTACAGGGCGGATCAGATGTTGGTGCGAACATCACGCGGGCAACACCAGACCTAGAAGTACCCGGTGCGTGGAGGGTCAGTGGTGAGAAGTGGTTCTGCTCGGTCGCCGACGCGGACCTCTTTGCCGTGACCGCCCGACCTGAGTCAGCGATGCCGGGGACCAAGGGTCTCGCCTGCTACGTGATTCCCCGTTCACTCGATGGCATCACGCCCAACGGCTTTCGGCTCCGACGTCTGAAGGACAAACTCGGCACGAGAACCCTCGCCTCGGCGGAGATCGATTTTGACGACGCCCTGGCCTGGCCGATCGGCGAGATTGACGAGGGATTCCACGTTGCGGTCGATGAGCTACTCAATACCTCTCGCTGGCTGAACGCCGTTGGATCCACGGGCATCATGAGTCGCGCCTACCTCGAGGCTTCGACGTTCGCCCACCACCGACAAGCATTCGGGGTGCCGATTTTTGAGTTCCCAGCCGTGCGAGAGCAGTTGGCCCGAATGAAGATCGAGACGTCGGCGGCGCTCGCGTCAACCTTCGCGCTCACCGAACTGGTCGGGATGATAGACGCCGGTACCGCAACCAAAAAAGACCAAAACGTCCACCGTTTTCTCGTGAACGCCAATAAGTACGTCACGTCCATCGTCGCGACTGGCGTTGTGCATCGGGGCATCGAAGTACTTGGCGGCAACGGAACAATCGAAGACTTCTCGCCACTCCCTCGGCTCTATCGCGACGCCATCGTCTTTGAGAGCTGGGAAGGTACCCACAACGTTCTCTGCGCCCAAGTACGTCGCGACTGTGTTCGCCTCGGGCTTCTTGATGACCTCGACGAGTGGATCAAGAGAGAACTGTCGTTCGTATCGACATCGTTTTCGGTCGAAACGGAACAAGTCCTCACGGCGCTCTCCACGCTGAAGCCGGGACTCGCCAGCAGCCTCGCCACTACCGGCGGTTCCGACGGGAACTTCCGGGATTTACTGACGTGGCTCATGCGCATCGTTCAGGCCACCTGCCTACTGCGAGAAGCTGACTTTTATCCGAACAACGAAGGAGCGGCTTCCGTGGCCTCGGCGTTCATCCTCCTTCACCTCGTCACTCAAGAGCTCGGAATCTCACCTCAGTGGTCGAAGGACACGGACACTATTCTCATCCCATCGTCTATCCCACCGACTTTCCAAAATTGAGCACCGTCCCAACAAAGATTGTCAAGATTGAGCCCACTAAGAGGTGGTTCGTCGTGCAGTAATGTGGCAATTCGGTGGCTATCGGTAACAATTCGAATGAAGCCATCCATTGGGCCGCTAGCTCATCGGGAAGAGCAGGGGACTTTTAATCCCAAGGTGCCGGGATCGAGACCCGGGCGGCCCACCAGTAAAACAAAGGGTTATGGAGCGATTTAGAACTCCAAGCCGGATGGTATCCCTAAAAAATCCCTAACTTTCCCGAAAAGTTGAATAGCATGTGATCCGTGAGCGGAACCCTGCGAGAAAAGGAGCCTGGCGTCTGGGAGGTCAGGTTCATGGCCGGCCGCGATCCAGTCACCGGCAGGAATCGCCAGTTGAGTAAGACGGTTCGCGGCAGTAAGAC
>DATCCC010000025.1:0-30654 GCA_036511495.1 Acidimicrobiales bacterium
ACGCGTCGCGCGTACCCACGAAAAGCCAACCATTAACGCGGATCGGCGCCACGTACGTGGCGCCGATCCGCGTTAATGGTTGGCTTTTCGTGGGTACGCGCGACGCGTTGAGGTAGGTTGTGAGTGCCTCGTGGCAGCGAAGTTGGTGCGAATCCAACGCTGTCCCGCAACTGTATGTGGCCTCTTAGGAGATCACGAGCCAGGTCGCCTGCTGCGAGGAGATGTGAAAAACAGCTCTCGAGGTAAGGAGCGGTTCTTCGGATATCCATCCGTCGCCCACGCCACTTCGACGGAAAAGGAGATATCCATGATGAAGTCCCTGCGACTAACCCTCGCACTTTCCCTCGGCCTAGTGGCGTTGCCACTTCTCAGTGCCGCGAGTGCCGGGGCGTCCAGTACGCCCCAGTGCGTCGTGTCACTTTCACCAACAGCAACGGAGACACTCTTTGCTATTGGGGCCGGCAAGCAGGTTCAAGCAGTCGATACTGACTCGAACTACCCAACGAGGGGCCTACCCACGAAGAGGATCAACGCGCTCAATCCCAGCTTGGAAGCGATCGTAGGAATCTGCAAGACCACGTCAACGCACCCTTCGGCGAAGCCCGACTTGGTCATCATCTCCTACAACGCCAACGGCATTCAACAGAAGTTGACAGCACTGGGCATCAAAGTCATCGACCAAGGTGCGCCGACGAAGATCGCGGGCGCGTATGAGCAGATAAACCAACTCGGCGCACTCACGGGACACGTAAAGAACGCCGCGAAAATCGTCGCGTCACTGAAGTCAACGATCGCCAGCGACGTCGCTTCGGTGCCCAAGCACCCTAAGAAGTTCCTCACGACCTACTACGAGCTCGACCCGACCTTCTACTCCGTTGCCAGTAATACGTTCGTCGGATCTCTGCTCAAGTCATTGGGCGTGACGAACATCGCTGACGCGAAGTCCACGTCGGCGGACGCGGGCTATCCGCAGTTGAGTGCCGAGTACATTCTCAGTGCGGATCCGAAGTTGATCTTTCTCGCCGATACCATCTGTTGTCACGTTACGACGAGTTCCGTCGCCAAACGCACCGGGTTCTCCAAGGTCAGCGCCGTGCTGAACAACAAGGTCGTTGGCCTCAACGACGACATCGCGTCACGTTGGGGACCACGCCTGGGTACCTTGATGAATCAACTCACGGCCGGCGTCAAGAGCACTCTGGCGGACGCCGCGGTTTGGAAGAAGTAGTTTGACGGCCAATCCACCGACCGGGCACCGAGTGGTGCTCGTCGCCGCCGCGACGCTGAGTGCGCTCGCGGCGGCGGTGGTCTGTGGATTGGTCATTGGACCGACCTCCATTGGCACGACGCGAATTCTCGGCGACGTATTCTCACACGTCGGCCTGGGCCACAGCACGTTGACGCCGACGCAGTCAGAAATTGTCTGGGTGGTGCGCGCGCCGCGCATGGTGTTGGGACTACTGGCCGGGTCAATGCTCGCCGTCGCCGGTGGCACGTATCAAGGGGTTTTTCGCAATCCGCTGGCCGATCCCTATCTATTGGGTGTCGCGGCGGGCGCGGGACTCGGCGCCACGATTGCCATTGTCGACATTGGCGGGGGACTCACCACGCCGAGTTGGACGCCACTGCTGGCCTTTGGCGGCGCGATGATCGCCGTCGCGGTGACGTGGGCCATTGGTGGTCGCGGTCTTCGTTCGAGCACCTCGACGTTGATTTTGGCGGGCGTGGCCGTTGCCTCGCTCTTCACGAGCGCGCAGACGTTTCTTCAACAGCAGGCGTCCGCTGACTCCATCGCGCGCGTCTACATCTGGCTGCTCGGTTCGCTCGCGAGCGCGAGCTGGAGTTCGGTGTTGCTCGTGATGCCCTACGTCGCAGTCTGTGTCGCGATCTGCGTCGCGGCCGGACGAGCGCTCGACGTGATGAGCGTTGGCGAAGACGAGTCGCGCTCTCTCGGTCTGCCCGTGCGGCGCGTGCGTTTCATCGTCATCGCGGCTTCGTCGCTCGGGACGGCCGCCATCGTGTCGGCCGTTGGTCTCATTGGCTTTGTGGGCATCATCGTGCCCCACATCGTTCGACTGCTCGTGGGCACGTCGTATCGGCGGATTCTTCCAATCTCGGTCGTCTTCGGCGCGGCCTTTCTGATCTTTGCCGACACAATCGCTCGAACCGTGTTGGCCCCATCGGAGTTGCCCCTGGGCGTCATTACCGCAGTCGTGGGCGCGCCGGTCTTCGTCCTGATCTTGAGTCTGCGCCGACAGATGGTCCCGTGAGCAGCATTGAGTTACGCGATCTAACGGTCCGAGCGGGCTCCACCACGCTCATTGGTGATATCTCACTCGACGTCGAGGCGGGCACGTGGTGCACGGTCATTGGGCCCAACGGCGCGGGAAAGACCACCCTCGTGGAGACGGTCGCGGGGCTGCGTCGAAGCGCCAAGGGCTCGGTGTCAATCTCGGGGGAACTCGTAAGTTCCATGAACGAGCGAGCACGAGCCCTCAAAGTCGCCCTCGTGCCGCAGCACCCGGTGGTGCCCGCGGGCATGCGAGTGCTCGACTACGTGGCGCTGGGTCGTACCGCCTATCACGGGCTCTTGCGCGCACCGAGCGCCACGGACCGCAAGGCGGTCGACAGTGTTGTCGCTCGACTGTCGCTCGAGGAGTACGCGCACCGAGACGTCGCCACCCTCTCGGGTGGCGAGCGGCAACGCATGGTGCTCGCGCGCGCCTTGGCCCAGGGGACGATGGTGATGGTGCTCGACGAGCCCATTACCGGTCTCGACCTTCGTCATCAGATAACCATGCTGGAACTCCTGCAAAAAGAGGTTAAGGAGTGTGGACTGACCGTTCTGGCGACGCTGCACGACCTCACTTTGGCCGGACAGTTCGCCGATCGATTGGTGCTGCTCGACCATGGACGACTCATTCTTGATGGTCCTTCGAGCGAGGTTGTGCGCAGCGAGGAACTCGCCGCGTGTTACGGGATGAAACTACGCGTCATTGACGTGGACGGCGCCGACGTGGTGATTCCAGTTCGTCGCTGAGTGTTCAGCGACGTTTTCTAGAAGTGGTTACTTCGCGGTAGCTATCGACGAGCGCGATCTCGGTGAGACGTTGTGGCACATCTTCTAGACTTAGCAAAAGAAATGAAGGGAATCCCGTGCGACGCACGCGAATCGTAGCGACTATTGGTCCGGCATCTGACTCTGATGAGAAACTCAAGGAACTCGTTCTCGCGGGCGTTGACGTCTTTCGCCTCTCCTTCGCCCACGGCGACATTCCCTCGTGCATTGAGCGACTTCGTCGCGTGCGAGCGATTGCACCGGAGCTCGCCATCATGGTCGACATTCCCGGCCCCAAGATTCGCGCCGGATCCTTTGGCACGTTGCCCGTTACCCTCGTCGTGGGTGAAGAGACAGAACTCGTTGAAGCCTTCGGCGAGGCGTCCACCGCTTCGCGCATAACGGTCGAGCGTGACCACGTTCTCTCTCAACTCAAAGTCGGTGACAAGGTTCACATCGGCGACGGCGGTGTCTCTCTAGAGATCGTCAAACGCGCGACGACCGTGACGGCACGCGTGACGTCGGGTGGTTCGGTCATGGGCAAGCCCGGACTCTCACTGCCGTCGTCAATCATGAACGACCGACTTCCGACCGATGACGACCGCGTTCGACTAGAAGCACTGCGTGGCGAAGAGTTTGAGATTCTGGCGGTGTCGTTCGTGCGTTCAGGTTTTGACGTCGAGTCGGTTCGCGCTGTTCTCTCTCGCGACGACGTCATGATTATGGCCAAGATTGAAACCGGCGAAGGCGTTGAGAATCTCGAAGAGATCATCGAACACTCCGACTCGATCATGGTGGCTCGTGGCGACCTTGGCGTGCGTCTCCCTATAGAAGAGGTGCCCCATCTTCAAAAGGAGATCGTTCGACTCGGTATTCGTTACGCTCGGCCCGTGGTCGTGGCGACGCAAATGCTCGAATCGATGACTCACGCTCAGGTGCCGACGAGAGCCGAAGTGACCGACGTCGCCAACGCCGTGCTGGATGGCGCGAGTGCCGTGATGTTGAGTGGTGAGACGGCCATTGGCGACGATCCCGTCGGTACGGTAATCACCATGGACCGTATTGTTCGCCGAGCGGAGAAGTCCTTTCCCTACGCCGAGTGGGGGGCCGGACTCGGCGTCCAACTGCTCGCCGCGTCGAGCAGCCAGGCCTCACGCGTTACTGCCGCGATCACTGGTGCCGCGTGGCGCGCAGCCATGGACGAAGGTGCCGTGGCGATCGTGGCCTGTACTCGCTCGGGCATGACGGCGCGTGCTATTTCTCGCTTTCGCCCGCCCATGCCGATAGTCGCCATCACGCCCAGTGAGTCGACCGCGCGACAGATGCGCGGATCGTGGGGGATACAAGAGATTTTTGTGTCGCCGGCCAACGACATCGATAGTCTCTGCGACGTGGCGATCGCCGAACTCAAGAAAGTCGGACTCGCTAAAGCTGGCGACGCCATTGTCATAATGGCGGGTTCGTCGTCGGGTGGCACCGCCGTCACCGACACTGTTCGAATGATGATCGTTCCCTAAGCGACGTCGGCGATGGTTGGTCGTCGCTGCAAGGTTGCGACGGCGTAACTCGAGTGACCGGCCGCGATGTCCGAGAGGATTAGGAAACCTTGTCGATGGAGTCACGAACTTTCGTGAGTAGTTGTTCTTCTGAGTAGGGCTTCTCTACCAGGGCGACTTCTTTAGTGAGCGTCGATCCGAGTACTGGTTGCGCGTAGCCCGACGTGTAGAGAACCCCTAGTTCAGGAATGAGATCGTGGATCTTGTCCGCCACCTCGGGGCCGAGCATGTCGGGCATGAAGACGTCAGTCAAGAGCAGATCGATGACGCCCTCGTGGCGTTGCGCAAGTTCGATGGCTTCTGGTCCGCTCGCGCACGCGAGAACGGTGTAGCCGTACTTCTCCAAAATTCTCCGTGTCGCCACGCGCAGCGAGTGCTCGTCTTCAACTACGAGCACGGTCTCGCTCCCGTGCAGATCTCGCACCACGGGCTTCGCTGCCAAAATTGTCGAGGTGTCGGCGGCGGCAGGAATGAGAACTCGACACGTCGTGCCGACACCGGGTTCAGAGTAGAGCTCGACCTGTCCACCGAGTTGGGTGATAATGCCATAGACCGTCGGCAACCCCAGACCCGTTCCCTCACCTTGGGGCTTGGTCGTAAAGAATGGGTCAAACGCGTGTTCGAGGACCGACCGTTCCATGCCCGAGCCCGTGTCGTTCACGCGCAGACGAACGTATGGTCCGGGTTCCACGTTGGGATGCGTCGCTGCGTAGCCTTCATCGATCGTGACGTTGGCCGTGTCGATCGTCAAGAGACCACCGTCGGACATGGCGTCTCGCGCATTGATCGCGAGATTGAAGAGCACTTGTTCCATTTGGCCTGGATCCGCGTTGACGAGCCAGAGGTCTTCTGCTGCGTAGATCACGAAGTCGATGTTGTCGCCGATTACCCGTTCGAGCAGATGTTCGACGTTAGTGACGAGATCGTTGATGTTGAGAATCTCGACTTTTAAAACCTCTCTGCGCGCGAAGACCAAGAGCTGACGAGTCAGTTTCGCCGCCTTTTCGGCGGCGTCCTGGATCTTGCGAAGGTCGCTCAGCGCGGCCGTTCGGTCGTCAAGTTCATCGCCCACGAACGTTGCGTAGCTCAAAATAACGCCGAGCAAATTGTTGAAATCGTGCGCGACACCGCCCGCGAGTTGTCCGAGACTTTCGAGGCGCTCGGCTTGACGTAAACGGCTTTCGAGAAGCAGTTGATCGCGCTCGAGCAACTTTTGATACGTGATGTCGCGCCCAATCGCCGAAGCGCCAAGAATCTTTCCGGTGCTATCGCGAATTGGCGAGATGGTCACGGCAACGTCGAGAACAGTGCCGTCACGAGTCATTCGCTGAGTCTCGCGGTGCTCGACGCGCTCGCCCACTTTGATCCTTTGGAGGTCGCGTGCAAGTTCTTCGAGACGATTGTCAGGAGTAATGAACTCGACGTTTTTGCCGAGAGCCTCTTCGAGGCTGTAGCCGTACATGAGTTCCGCTCCCGGATTCCAACTCGTGATTGTTCCATCGAGAAGTTTTCCGATGATGGCGTCGTCTGAAGAGTGGACGATCTCGGCTAAGAGTGCCTCGCAATTATCTTCAAAGGGAGGGACCTCTAGATCGGATGTCGTTACGTCTTCAGACGATGCCATTGAGTGTTCCTTCGAGTAATGCGTCGTTTCGCGCAGTCGCTACTCGTCGCGGTAGGACCAGTCGGATCACCGAGCGGTTCACGTACACGCACCAACGCAGCAGTTCTTGTGGAGGAATCCCACACTCTCAAACGGACTACGCACTATCCGAACTCGTCATGCGAAATGATGCCGTCTCGAATCGCGATGGCGATGGCTTCGAGCCTCGTGTGCGCACCGAGCTTGGGGAGGATGTTGCCGATGTGGTTGCGAACGGTGTGCGTGGAAAGAAACATCTCCGCGGCAATGGTGCTCGTGGATTCGGCTCTCGCGAGTCGTCGAAGAACGTCGAGTTCACGAGCGGTCAGCCATTGCACGGCTTCGGGTTCCGAAGCTCTCAGTCTGAGAAGCAGTCCCTCGAGTTCATTTAAGCGAATCACTGGTTCGCCCTTTGCCGCGGCGCGAACAGCCGTGACAACTTCTTCCCAGGGCCTTTCCTTCGAAAGAAACCCGACACAACCCACGTCAAAGGCGCGAGACAGTATCTCGGGATCAACGCTACCCGTCATCATCAGAATCCTCGTTTTGGGCCAGCGTTCAAGAACCTGTTCAGTCGCCTCGGCGCCGTTGCCGTCAGGGAGCATGTAGTCCATTAACACGACGTCGGGCGCCTCGACGTTAATGAGCGCTATGGCCTCGCTGATGGAACCCGCGGTGCCCACGACCTCGAGGTCACTCTGTGCGCCAAGAATTCGCGCAAGTCCTTCGGCAGTTACCGAATGGTCGTCGACAATGGCGACGCGAATCTGCTCAGCAGATTCCTTCACCGCTACAGCGTGCGTCAAACTGCGAGTCATAACCGACGTCTCCTCGACTGAATCCTTCCACTTCCACCCTATAAAGAGTCGTCAGGCATTAATTCCACGTGACTTAAGAGAAAATAGGAAAACACGAACGTTGTGTGACAAAGTCTTGTGAAGTTGTGCTGATGTTGTTTTTGTTGTCAGCAATTAAGTGTGAGATGCGGTTGAGCCCTCTATACGGGCGTGAACTTCTAAATAAAAAATTTTCTGAAGGTGTCCGGAAGGTTGACGATGACACCATCAAAGGAACCTGTGACGCTCAGGTGTCGCCCGACGAGGTGGGAACTGTTCGGCCCGGCACGGACTCTCTCGGGCGCGGCCAGTTCAGAGGTATCGTGCCCGCAGATTCGCTCGGGACTTTGTGTGGTTCGTTCCACAACGATTTCTGAATGTCGGACTGCTGAGGCTCGATCACGCTCGTCCTCATTCGCCGTTGCATCAGCGCCGCGCTACGCAACGTCCAAGAAATATCGCTCAGGTATCCCGCGTCGTTGTCGATCCCTAAGGCGTCACGAGGCGGTAGCCAGCGCCACGCACGGTCTGGATGAGTGGATCGAGACCGGCGATGTTGAGCTTCTTTCGCAGGTAACTGACGTACACGTCGACCACGTTGTTGCCCGGGTCAAATCCGTACTCCCACACTTCATTCAGGATCCGAGCGCGTGAGAGCAAGTGGGTCGGGTGGCGCATGAAGAGTTCCAAGAGCGCCCATTCGCGCGGCGCGAGGTCGATACGACGACCGGCCCGCCAAGCAATTTTGGTTAGCAAATCCAAACGCAGATCGCCGACGACGAGCTCCGTCGACGCCGATTGGGACGAATTACGTAGCGCCGCGCGTATCCGCGCCAGGAGCTCGGCGAAAGAGAATGGTTTGGTGACGTAGTCGTTAGCCCCCAGTTCGAGGCCCCGCACTTTGCTGGCGATCTCTGCTCGCGAAGTGAGGACAATGACCGGCAACGACGTGTCTCGTTGGCGAAGCGCCCGCAACACTTCCTCGCCCGAGGTGCCGGGCAGGCCGAGATCCAATAAGACGAGGTCGAAACTCTCATCACTCGCGCGTAGTAAGTGAATCGCCTTCTCCCCGTCGGGCGCGGTGGCGGTAGCGTAGCCCTCGGACTTGAGACCCTTGGCGAGAAACGACACAATGCCGGCGTCGTCTTCGACGATCAGAATTCGCATGCTCAACTGTCCTCGGTCGCCCGTGTCCGGGCCCTGGGCAGAACGATAGTCACTCGCGCGCCCTCGAGGTCCGACGTCGCGATAGTGATCCAACCTCCATGACCTTCGGCCACGGCCTTCACAATCGCGAGGCCGAGTCCGGACCCGTCACGGTCGCGCGCCCCCGGTCGACTGAAACGTTGTAAGACCGCCGCCCGTTGGTCCTCGGGAATCCCCGGGCCCGAATCGTCGACGCTCAACATAATGACGTCGTCGAGGTAATCGACCTCGGCGACGAGCGCAATCGTGTCACCCGGAGCGGTGGCGCGCACCGCGTTGTCGATGAGGTTCATCAGCGCGCCGCGAATCTTTTCCGCGTCGACGACCGCGACGAGATCGTGGGGTGCTTGGGGAAGGAGGAACTGGCGATTGGCGAGTACTCGCACGGCTTCGTACACCTCTTCGAGCAATGCGTGCACCTCCACGGGCCGAGTGTCGAGGAAGTCCGGCTCCATCGCGCGTCCGAGCATGAGGAGTCGCTCGACCACGACCTGGGTGTGGTCGATTTCGTCGATGACGAGGTCGAGCGTCTCTCGCACTTCGAGCGGATCGTCGGCGCCACCGCGCCCGAGGACTTCAAGGTGCCCACGCACCACCGTCAGCGGCGTTCGCAACTGGTGCGAGACGTCCGAGAGTAGGCGTCGTTGGGCCGTCATCGCGGCCTGGACTCGATCAAGCATCGCGTCAAACGTTCGCGCGAGTTCACCGACTTCGTCGTTGCTCCCCTGGTCACCCAGACGTTGATCCAGCGTGCCACTACCAATCTCGTCGGCGGCGGTCGTAATCCGTCCCACTTTGCGCAAGAGCCGGCGCAGCAGTACGAAGGTACTAATGATTCCCGCGAGCAACGCGATGGTTCCTTCAGCGATCGAGAGAAGGATCTCCCGGGAACGTTCCTTCGCAAAGGCATTGAGGTCACTCGTAGCGATGAACGTCCCAACCACGGTGCGCCCGGCGAAGATTGGTGCGCCGACCAACTCCGTGGGGTGTCCGCTGATTACCGTTGAGACGACGACGCTCCGACTCGGCGGGGCGAGAAGCCAGGTTCGCACGAGGGGACTTGCGAGGACCGCTCCCGAGCCGGGCGTGACGAGCCGACTGAACTTCGTCAAATCGATCACCACCACTTCGCCAGGTGCCAGAGCGTGATTCCTTAAGAAGCTGGCGGCAAAGATTTCAAGGTTCGCGGGTTTTTGTTTCAGCGCCTGTTGCTCGAATTCGCGCAGCTCAACACTAATGCTCGAGGCCGCAACCGCTTGGTAGCTCGACGTGAAATTTCGGATGAACACCGCCACGACCGCGCCGAGCACCAGCGCCAGGATGATTGAGTTCAGGATCGCCAGACGTCCAGCGCTGCCGACCCTGCGCAGCAACGGCCGGGACTTCAACACGCCTTCGAGGTGCACCGCGCGAGACGCGACACCTCAACGGAGTCTCGGCCCCTCCTGGGCCGCGGCGCCGTCTCGGACGGTGCGTCCCGGTCAGCGCGAACGAGCGCACCACGCCCTCTTGGAGCGTGGCTAGTTGTCAACACTCGTCGATGTGCTGGTGGCAGTCGTCGTGGTGGTCGTGGTGCTCCCCTTCGTCACCGTGTTCGATTCGCCCGAGTTGTCGCCTCTGTCCGAGTTGTCGCCTCCGCCCGAGTCCTCTTGGTCGGTGACCGTTGATACGGGATTGATCACCGTCGTGCGGTGCGCGAGTGGAGTCGTGGTTGAGGTCGTTGGCGAAACGACGAGCAGCGTGCTCGACGTGGAGACAGTCGGCACGGAGACTTTCGGTTTCGGGACGATCAACGTGACCAACCGCGATTGGCTTCCGACTTGGAGTGCCGACGGGACTTGTGCGGCGTTGCCGCCGGTGCCCGCCACGGTGACCAAGGCAGTGGCGGCGGCAGCGACGATAAGTGAGCCGAGCCACAGGCCCCACCGCGAGTGGGAAAGCGAAGACCTCGGCCCGAGCCGTCGGACTCTCGTGTCCGCGGCGTTCCGTGCTGCCTCGTCTGCGTGAGGTCTGGTCATCTCACGATTCTCCTACATCTGAGTCGGTCACGGAAGGTCAGTTTGCATCAGCGCCATTTACTCATTGGGCGTGGTTTTGGAGAGTCGTGCGGTGCCCAGCGCGAGTCGCACCACGGCGTCAACTGGACCAACGAGCGCGAGAGCTCGAACCGGACAGGCGTTGACGGCGCGTTTCGCCCGAGCCAGCGTCCGCCGGTCCTCAATTGGATCGCCGTCGACGTCGGCGTAACCCCACGCGTCGAGCGAAATGCGCTCAGGCATGACGAGCGCGCAAATGCCGTGCCCGTCGCATCGTGAACCGTCCACCACTATTGCGACGACGTCCTGGCCCCCTCTCATCGTCTCAGCCCTGCGTCGCGCGGCAGCGGGAAGTGATCCAATCCGTCGTGCGCATCGCAGACCGCGCCGCGCAGATGGCGTGTGAGTTCAGGAATAAACGTGTCGAGGGCACTCTCGACGAGATTTACCACGCCCGTTGGATGTCCGCACGCGCCGCGTCCGCGCACCGAAGCCGCCTGCTCGCGCAGACGCCGCACGTCGCTGCGGCGCGACCTGCCCGCGATGATGTCGTCAACGTAACCAGAGAGAACGGGGAGTCCGTAGACGCAGGATCCACACTGTCCAGACGACTCTTCCGCGAGCCAGGAGAGCAAGCGGGCAGTCTCGGCCACGCCACAGACCTGATCGTTCAGCACCGCCACCAGCCCGCAACCGAGCGATACACCGAGTGTCTTGAGTGCGTGGCGCTCGAGCGGCGTGTACCACGCTGTTTCGCCGGAAATCCAGGTCCCCGCGTATCCCCCGAGCAGAATCGCTCGAGGCATCGCGTCGAGACCGCCCACGCCTTCGAGAACTTGGCCGATTGTCACCGGTCCGAGGATTTCGACGACTTGTCCGGGAATCGCGACGGACCCGGCCAGAGTGATCAGTGTTGAACCGGGCGTCTCCGCTGTGCCGACCTGCGAGAACCAGCTCGCCCCGAAACGGGTGACGAGGGCGAGGTGGGCGAGCGTCTCGGCGTTGTTAACTACGGTCGGACGATTGGCGACGCCGACCTGCGCGGCCGGCTTCGCGCCACGGCGCGGCAGCGCTCCGTGGCCCCCGAGGTAGGAGACCACGGCGCTCGTTTCGCCGGCGACGTAACGCGCTGGCGCGTCGATCAACCTGACGTGCGACGTGTCGATGCCCGCGTCACGGCGCTCGGCCAGCGCCTGCTCGATGGCCGCGTTCGAGCGCAGATGCGCCCGGTGAAAGTAGATGACAATCTCTTTGGCGCCGACGGCGGTCGCGGCGAGATCGGCTCCATCAAGAATGAGGTGTGGTCGAAGTTCGAGCAGCGTTCGGTCCTTGGCACTAGCCGGCTCGCCCTCGCTGGCGTTCACCACGACGATCGGCGTGCCGGGAGCGGCCGCGGCGACGTCGAACTTCGTGGCCGTCGGGAATCCTGCGCCGCCGCGTCCCATGAGTCCACTAGCGCGCACGAGGTCACGAAGCGCTTGGGGTGTGGAGCGGATGGCGTCGAGAGTGCCGAGTCGACGCACGTGACTAGTCAGTGACTCTCTTCCCATCGATTGAGCCGGTCCCGCCAGGAGACGCGTTCCATCCGAGCCCGCAACGCCGAACAGTGGTGTCTCCGAGGCGACCGCCGAGGGTCCCTTGATTCGAAGGTCCAACTCGTCGGAGATATCGATGGCTCTCATCTTGGAACCCAATCGATTGGCGAAAGATCCTCGCCGCGGGCGTCGGCCAACGCCGCGGTCACGTCGAGATCACCGGGCGTGAGCGCGATCGTGCGAGCAGCACCGTATCGAGTTAGGGCAAGCACCGCGAGGCAGACCGCGGTGGTCACGTACAGGCCGCGCAGGGCATTCGTATCGGCGCCCGCGAGCACGCCGTGAAACCAAACAAGGATGTAGGTGAGAATCGCAAAACGGTGAATCGCGCTCCAGTGACGCGCCCCGCGCCGCCCCGCCGCTCGAGCGGTCACGGCGAGTAGGACCATGAAGAACAACGCAATGACGCCGAGCGCGACGGCGAACGTTCGATAACGCGACAGGCCCGGCACGAACGCGCCCGACCATCCGACGCCGGCGTAGTGGTCGGTGGCGAGAACAACGAGGTGGCCCGCGACCAGCGCGAGCGTCGCCGTGGCGAGCGCGGCGTGGAGTCGAAGGCGCGTCTCGCTGTGCATGAAGGACCGGCGCAGACGCCACGGGTGTCGCATCCAAATGCCCAGGGCGACCAGCGCGCCGAGCGAGATGAATCCCGCAATGCCCAGGGCGCGCCCGGTGATCCAAGGGAAGTACCGGCTATGCAGGGTCGGAGCGAAGAGTCGAGCGAAACCGAACCCGGCGGCGATGGGCATGACGAGCGCCGCGAACGCGGTGACCAGCCAGGAAGTGGCGCCGCGTAGGTGATCAGACGACGAGCGAGTCATGAGCGTTGCCAGAGCAGGTAGCGACTCATGTTTGTGCTGAAGTCGACTGCACCCGAGGCGTCCACCCACAGGGCCGCTATACCTCGCCGGCTGGCCGTGCGAGCTATCTGTCGGCCGGCCAGGAAGAGACTCTTGCTATCAACTTCAGCGGCCGCCGGGTCCTTGCCGACGACCGTCACCGCGACGAGATCCTCTCCCCCCGGACATCCAGTACGCGGATCAATGAGGTGGTGGACGGACTCGCCGCCGGCTCGCCACTGACGGAGCCTGATCGACGAGGTCGTCGCGGCACGGTCGCGGAGCGAAAGTACCGCCAGCGGTTCGTCGCCGAGGAAAGGGTCCTCGATGCCGACGCGCCAACTCTTGGCGTCAGGTGCAACGCCTGCGCAGTAGCAGTCGCCACCCGCCTCGACCATATAGTTCTTCGTGTGCGTCGCCAATGCTCGGCCGGACCAGCGAACGGCGAGTCCCTTCCCGATGCCACCGAGGTCGACCGCCTCGCCGAGTAGAACTTCCATTGAACCGCCGCGAAACCGCGGACGCCACGGTCCTCGTGGTTGCCCGCTCGGTCGCCGAAGGGCTCGCTGGGGCGTGACGATATTGCCGCTCGCGAAGGCGAGGGAGCGGTCGTAACCGAGCGCGATCAGATCCTCAAGAATCCTCGGGTCGAAGCGTCCCGCGGTGCGCTGGTGAGCGCTGCTCGCTTCTCTCAGTGTCTCGTATAAAACGTCAGGCACCTTGTGCCAGCGCGTCGGCGAGGCGTTGGCGCGCATGAGGGGGCTCGTGGGATCAAAGCGCGTGCACGCCCTTTCGACTGTGTGAAAGATCTCAAGGGCCGTGCGAATCGCCTCGTCGAAATCGTGCCGTTCATACACTCCGCGTGTCGGAGCGATCTTGATGGTCACCTCAGTGGCCATCGCGCGGGTCGTGGCGATTATCTCGCCTTCTACGGGCTCAGCCGGCACTAGAGGCACCAGTGGTGGCGTTGGTCGGCGGGGCTGGCGTTGGCGCGGGTGCGGCGGCGACGGGTGCGACGGGGACTGGTGCGACTCGCGTAGGTGCGGTACGTACTGGTGCGGCGGCGCTCACCGATCCGGCGCCTGATCCTAACGCGGGAGTCGTAGGTTGTCCCACTCCGCCCCCCGAGGAGGCACTCGTCGCGGCGGCCGACGCGCCGAGCGCCGACAGCGTTCGTTGGTCGGCGGCGATGACGGCGGAGAGTCGCGCCAACGTGCGGGCGTTCGCTGCGTTTTGGCTAGCGGCGACGGTCGACACGCTGGACGTCGTTGTACTCGTTGTCGGAACAATCGTTGAGTTGACGAAAGCGTTAGCCAGTCCCGCGCCGATCAGGGCCATCGAAGTGACGACCACGGACGGAAGGATGCGCCGACGTGCTCGCGATCGCCGGAGCGCGCGCCCCACCGTCGCGCGGTTCGTCGCCATGCGGTCACTTGCCACGAGCAGCTCGTCGGGCAGCATCGCGTCGCGCGGTCGAATTGGCGAAAGGTTCGGTTGAGGGTCGGAATTAGTTGTCACCGCTGCCGCCGTTCGAACTGTTGTTGTCATCGCCGGTTGAGGAACTCGCTCCGGTGGTGGTGTTGGTCGGCGGGGCCGTGGTGGTCGTGGTCGCTGCCGGCGGCGCCGTTGTCGTCGTGGTTGTCGTCGTGGTCGTACTGGTGGGCGCAGCGGTCTCGCTCAGCGTCGCGCGCCGCTGGGTGGTTCCTGACAACGCCTGTTGTTCCAGCGTCGAGAGTTTCGTGCGGGCAATCGTGATCTGCCCGGCGAGGCGCTGGGCGTCAGTGACTAGAGAGTGGATCTGCGCCGTCGTCGCGTTCAGGATCGTGGTGGTGGTAGCGGGCAGTACCGAGGCCGACGCCGACGCCGACGCCGACGCCGTGCTCGAAGCGGCGGCGCCCTTGAGCGCAGCGGTCCCGCCAACGACGGCACCACCGACGAGGACCGCCGAAACCAAGATTGAACGTCCCCTCATCGCTCCACCAATCCGGTTGCCTTCATCGTCCGATCGACGGTTTGCTTCTTCATTGACGTACGTGGTTGGAACTGATCACGATTCTGGCGCCACGGTCCGGGCGCCAGACGGGCGAAACCGTAATGCTCGACGTGTCCCAGTTGTAGGTCCATGTGGCAAGTATCGGCGGAGTTTCTTACGGCTCGATGAGTGGGAGATGAGAGTTCGCTCATCTTTTAAAATTGGCGACACGCCCTGCTCGAAGCGGCGGTGCGGACTGGGCAACTACGGGAAACGAGTTTCGCCCGCAGGGCGCACTCTCAATGGTGCCCCCGGCAGGAGTCGAACCTGCGCACATGGCTTCGGAGGCCAATGCTCTATCCGCTGAGCTACGAGGGCTAGGTCACGTGCGGTGTGACTCTTGCTCTTCAAGAGCGACTACCTAATTAAATCGTCCACAATCACTGGCCACTATACGCCAGTCACCATCTGGAGTTCCTCCGACTGATCTACTTGAGCGTCAACATTCAATCCTGTTGACGCTGCGTCTCGTGAAAGTCGCCAACACTTGTGGTGGTTGTGTCGGGACTTGTGGACACGTGGCGACCGTGGCGAACGAAAGCTGCCTCCCAGTTCTGGGAGGCAGCGCACCGACGATCATCTCGTCCACCTGACCCGAAGGGCGAGCCATTGGGGGATCGGACGACAACTTCTAAAGTACCTGTATGGGTGCTGAACCAATCCTCGCGTCGCTCCTGCCCGATACGGCAACCTTTCACGACGACGGCGTCACCCTTGGCGGGGTCGATCTTCGTGACTTGGCCGCGACGTACGGCACGCCACTCTTTGTCTACGACGAAGTGACGCTGCGTTCGCGTTGTCGTGAAGCCGTGAGTGTCTTCGATCAAGGCGTGGCCTTTGCGTCGAAGTCGTTTCTCTGTGGAGCCATGGCCCGCGTGGCCGTTGAGGAGGGGCTGTGCGTGGACGTAGCCACCGGCGGCGAACTTGACATCGTGTTGCGCTCGGGTGTTGCGCCAACGTCGATCATCATGCACGGCAACAACAAGTCTGATGAGGAGCTTGAACGGGCCGTCGCCCTTGGTGTCCACCGTTTGGTGGTTGACAACTTTGACGAGATCGAACGGCTGGGAACGTACGTGACAGCGTCGACGCCCTTGAACGCGCTGGTGCGCGTCACCCCGGGCGTCGAAGCGCACACGCACGAGTACGTGCGTACCGGCCAAGAGGACACGAAGTTCGGATTTTCTGTGGCGACGGGTGACGCGCGACGGGCGATCAGCGCGTTGCGCGAGATTCCCGGCCTCACCCTGCACGGCGTGCACGCGCACATCGGTTCGCAGATATTTGAGGTTGACGGGTTTCGCGAGTCGATGACGATTCTCAGCGACTTCACGCGCGACGATGACTTTAACGAACTCTGCGTTGGTGGGGGATTGGGCGTGGCCTACGTGGCCGGTGAGTCGGCGCCGTCGATAACGCAGTGGGCCGCGGCCGTGAGAGAAACGGCCCTCGAGAGCGGACTTCGCTCGAACGTGAAGATTCTCGCCGAACCGGGTCGTTCGATCGTGGCGCAGGCGGCCGTCACTCTCTACCGGGTCGGCGTCGTGAAGCCGGTGACGCAACGCACCTACATGGCCGTTGACGGTGGCATGAGTGACAACCCGCGACCGGTGCTCTATGGCTCGGGCTACGAGGCTTTTGATATCGATCGTCCACTCGCCCCGCGTCCCCAGAAGGTGCGCCTCGTGGGCAAACACTGCGAGAGTGGCGACGTCCTCGTCGACGAAGCGTTCCTACCCGCCGAGACCGGGCCGGGGAGCACGATCGCGACGCCGGTCACCGGCGCCTACGGCTACTCAATGGCGTCGAACTACAACCGAGTACCTCGCCCGGCCGTGGTCTTCGTGCGCGACGGGAAAGCGCGTGAAGTGTTGCGTCGCGAGACCTTCGACGATCTCGCTCGCCTCGAAGTCTGAAAGTAAGTTCGCTTCGAGCGTCGGTTAGCCTTGTTTGATGGAAAGAGCGGTCGTTCGAGTCGGCGTCGTCGGTGCGGGCAACGTCGGCAGCGCTCTCGTACAACTGTTAAGCGATTCGACCCGTCACCACGCACTCATTGACGGAGCGACGGCGCCGCTCGAGCTCGTAGGTGTCGCGGTCCGTGACAAGAACAAGTCGCGCCCCGGCGTTGAGAGCCGGCTCTTGACGACTGACGTCGAAGGGCTCATCGAGAGCGACCTGGACGTACTCGTCGAGGTTGCCGGCGGCGTCGAACCGGCCCGTTCGTACGTGGAGATGGCGCTTCGACGTGGCGTTTCGGTCGTGACCGGGAATAAGGCCCTCATCGCCGAATGCGGCAGCGAACTCGCCCAACTCGCGCACGAACACTCGGCCGATCTCTTCTACGAAGCCTCGGTCGGGGGTGCGATACCTATTCTTCGCGCACTGCGCATCTCGCTCGCGGGCGAGCGCATCTCTCGGGTGATGGGCATCGTGAACGGCACGACGAACTACATCCTTTCGAAGATGACCAGTGAGGGCAGTGACTACGCCAATGCCCTCGCCGAAGCCCAAGCGCTCGGCTACGCCGAGGCCGATCCCACCGCGGACGTCGAAGGCTTTGACGCCGCGGCCAAGGTGCAAATTCTCTCCTCGCTCGCTTTTGGCACGTCCCTGCGCGGCGAAGAGATTTCGCGCGAGGGCATAAGTGGCATTCGCGCCGTCGACGTGGAGTTCGCTCGGCGTTCGGGCTACGTCATCAAGTTGATCGGCGTGGCCGAGCGCGTGGGCGAGCACGGGATTTCCCGTCGGGCCCATCCCGCGATGATTCCCGTTACCCACCCCCTGGCCTCGGTGTCGGGCGCCATGAACGCGGTCTTCGTCGAGGGCGTTCGCTCTGGTCCTCTGATGTGGCTCGGCCAGGGTGCCGGTGGCGAACCCACCGCTACGGCCGTGCTCGGGGACGTACTCGACGCCGCGAGAAATCGCGTGAGCGGTCGACACGACGTTCCCTTTACCGGCGACCCGTCATTGCACTCGGTCAGCGCCGGCGAACTCTCGAGCCTCTTCTATCTCAGTGTTGACGTGATGGACCGACCCGGCGTTCTCGCCGAGGTGGCCGGCGTCTTTGGTCGACACAACGTCTCGATTCAGTCCATGGAACAGTCAGGCTTCGCTGACGAGGCGCGACTCTCCTTTCTTACCCACCACGCGCTCAGTAGTGACGTCAGCGCTACGGTGCAAGAGCTCGCGGCCCTGGCCTCCGTTGACGCAATTGGCGCCTGCATTCGAGTTCTGGAGGGAGACGGCGAGTGACTGGTTGGGCGGGGCTTTTAAAGGAGTACGCGGACTGGTTTGACCTGGATGGCGTGAGCGACATCGTCACGTTGCAAGAAGGGAACACGCCTCTTTTGCACGCGGACCGACTCTCTGAACGCCTCGAAGCGGACGTGTGGCTCAAATGCGAAGGACTGAACCCCTCGGGTTCCTTTAAAGACCGTGGCATGACCATGGCGATAACCAGGGCGAAGCTCGAGGGCGCCAAGACGGTGATCTGTGGCTCCACCGGTAATACGTCGGCCGCGGCCGCGGCCTACGCTGCCAAGGCCGATATGGACTGTGTCGTGCTCGTGCCAGAAGGGAAGATTTCCTTGGGCAAATTGGCCCAAGCCATTGTCTATGGTGCCAAGGTCGTACAGATTCGTGGCAACTTCGATCAAGCACTGAACTTAGCGAGGGAGTTAACCCAACATTTGCCGATCACCATCGTCAACTCCATTAACCCGGACCGCATTGAAGGTCAAAAGACTGGCGCCTTCGAAATCGTCGACGTGCTCGGTAGGGCGCCCGACATACTTTCGATTCCCGTGGGCAACGCCGGCAACATCACGGCGTACTGGCGCGGCTTTACCCAGTACCACCTTCATCAAAAGTGCTCCACCCTGCCAAAGATGTGGGGCTTTCAAGCGGCCGGTGCTGCACCCATCGTGCTCGGGCACCCCGTCGAAAACCCCGAGACGATCGCCACGGCGATCCGTATCGGCAACCCCGCGAGTTGGGTTCCGGCCCTCGAAGTCATTCATGAGTCCCTCGGTGAGATTCGCGCCGTCACCGACGAGGAGATCATGGACGCGTACCACTACGTCGCGCGCTATGAGTCGATCTTCTGCGAACCGGCGTCGGCCGCGTCAGTGGCGGGACTACTGAAATTTGGTGTTCCGAAGGGCTCGACGGTCGTCTGCGTGTTGACGGGCAACGGTCTCAAGGATCCCGACACGGCCGTGGGATCAAGTGCGACCCCCGACGTCGTGGACGCTACGTTGAAGGCGCTCCTGGCCGAACTCTCCTAGTTGTTTGCTTTTGTGGCCAGGTCGGCTACACTAGTAGTTGTCATCCGTTCGGCGTTGCCGGCGTAAGGAATCTCTTCCGAGATGACATTTCCCGATTTTCTTCTCCGCCCTGGCGCATCCTTGCGGGCGGCCAGAAAGGATTATGCATGGCTATAAAGCCTTCCCCCGATCGATCGGATCTCGAGTCCAAAACTCGTGAAGATCTCCAAACGATCGCCAAAGTAAAGGGCGTTGAAGCGTCCGCTCGCGCCAGTAAGGCCTCGCTCATCGAGGCCATCATGGGTGAAACGCCCGCCGCCCCCGTCGCGGTGAGCGCTCCGGCGTCCGCCCTGGCCGATTCCTCGAGTGAGTCAGGCACGCGCGCGATTCGCTCCCGCCGCACCGTCGCCACCCCGAGCGATGATTTCGAGGATCTGATAGGTGAGTTCGCCGCCGACTCAAAGGTCGACACGGCACCCGTCGCAGAGCCGACGAGCACCGAGGTCGCCACCAACGGCGCCGACAAGGCCGCCCCGCGCCAGTACCCCCAGTCACGCCCCGAGCGTCAACCTCGTGATTTCTCCAACGACTCCAACAATCGCTCGCGACGCAATCGTCGCAACCGCAACGGCAGTGGCAACACCAACTCGGGCGGCCGCGAACGTTTCAACGGCGAGTCAATGCCCAACGCCGACCAGCCCTACGCGGGCGAGTTGGTAGAAGTAGAGGGTCTGCTCGACCTGCGTGACGACGGCTACGGCTTCTTGCGCACGAAGAGTTACCACTCTTCACCCAATGACGTCTACGTCTCTATCAACCAAGTTCGTCGCTACCACTTGCGCAAGGGCGACACCATCGTTGGGGGCTACCGACCCGCCGCGTCGAACGAGAAGTACCCCGCGTTGTTGCGCGTGGACACCGTCGCGGGTGTCGATCCCGAAGTCGCGCGTCTACGTCCGCGTTTCGAAGACCTCACGCCCCTCTTCCCCGACGAGAAGCTCAAGCTCGAGACGAATGAAGGAAAGACCGACCTGACGCCTCGTATCGTCGATCTCTTGTCACCCATCGGTAAGGGCCAGCGCGGACTCATCGTCTCGCCCCCCAAGGCCGGCAAGACCACCATCATGAAGCAGATCGCCCAGTCGATCGAGGCGAACAACCCCGAAGTGCACCTCATGGTGCTCCTCGTCGACGAGCGACCCGAAGAGGTCACCGACATTCGTCGCAGCGTCCAAGGCGAAGTCATCTCTTCGACCTTTGACCGTCCGGCCGAAGAGCACACGCACGTCGCCGAACTCTGCATCGAGCGCGCGAAGCGCCTCGTCGAACAGGGCCGTGACGTCGTGATCATTCTTGACGGCATTACGCGCTTGGCTCGCGCCTATAACTTGGCCGCCCCGGCGACCGGACGGATCATGTCCGGTGGCGTCGACTCCGGCGCGCTCTATCCGCCCAAGAAGTTCTTTGGGGCCGCGAGGAACATCGAAGAGGGTGGCTCACTGACCATTCTGGCCAGTGCGCTCGTCGAGACCGGTTCGAAGATGGACGAAGTTATCTTCGAAGAGTTCAAAGGTACGGGCAACATGGAGCTTCGTCTCGACCGTCGCCTGGCCGAGCGTCGTCTCTACCCAGCCATCGACGTCAACGGCTCCTCGACCCGCCACGAAGAGCTGCTCTTCGCTCGCGACGTCCTGCCCCAGGTGTGGAAGCTTCGCCGCGTGCTAAACGGACTCGCCGCCGAGGGTCGCGAAGCGGCCGGCCTCGAGCTCTTGATCGACAAACTCAAGTCCACAAAGTCCAATGACGAGTTCCTGGCTGAAATTGCCGGGGGCCCAGCATCGACCAGTTAATTTCCCGCTAAACTCTCTCTTCGCACGAAGGAGCATCATGAAGTCAGATATTCATCCCCACTACGCCGAGGCGAGCGTCACTTGCTCGTGCGGCAACACCTTCACCACCGAGTCCACGAAGGCCGTCCTTCGCGTCGAGCTCTGCAACGAGTGCCACCCCTTCTATACCGGCAAGCAGAAGCTCGTCGACACGGGTGGACGCGTCGAGCGCTTCCAGCGCCGGTACGCACAAAAGACCAAGTCGCGCACGCCCAAGGTTTAGGTCCTCAGGCACCAAGCTACTTTCATGCGCTCTCTCGACGAGACGCTAGCCGCACTTCAGAGTGAACTTCGCGTCGTCGAAGCCCAGTTGTCAGAGCCCGACGTGGCCAGTGACCTCACGCGTCTGCGCGACCTTTCGCGCCGTCATAAGGAACTCAGCGAGATCAACGTTGCCTGGAACGGGCTCAAGGCCGCCCGAGAGGACGCCGCCACCGCCAAGGAAATGTTCAATGAGAGCGAAGGCGCTGATCGAGAGTCGTGGCGCGACGAAGTCAACGCTGCCGACGATCGCATAGTCCAGCTCGAGGAGAGCCTCGAGACGCTGTTGTTGCCCCACAACCCCAACGAGGGTCGCAACGTGATTCTGGAGATTCGCGGCGCCGAAGGTGGCGAAGAAGCGAATCTCTTCGCCGCGGACTTGGCCGAGATGTATCGCCGCTACGCGGCGTTGCGTGGTTGGAAACTCGAGGTCATCGAAGAGCGCGCGTCTGAACAGGGCGGTTTGGACGAAGCGATCTATCTGATCAAGGGCGACGACGCGTGGTCGCGTCTCGAGTTCGAAGCGGGCGTTCATCGCGTCCAGCGGGTGCCCGTGACGGAGGCCAAGGGTCGCGTGCACACGTCGTCGGCGACGGTGTCAGTCCTGCCCGAGGCCGAAGAGGTTGACGTTGACATCAACACCAGCGACCTCAAGATTGACGTATACCGTTCGTCGGGTCCCGGTGGTCAGAGCGTGAACACCACGGACTCCGCGGTGCGCATCACTCACTTACCCACGGGCATCGTCGTCTCGATGCAAGACGAGAAGAGTCAGATACAAAATCGGGCGAAGGCGCTCATCGTGTTGCGCTCTCGACTCCTGAAGGCCGCCCAGGACGCCCAAGCCAACGAACTCGGTGATTTGAAGCGTTCACAGGTGGGCGGCGGTGGAAGAAGCGAGAAGATCCGCACGTACAACTTCAGAGAGAATCGCGTCACCGATCACCGTATTAACTTGACGAACTACTCACTGGACGCGGTCCTCGCCGGCGACCTCGACCCGTACGTCGACGCCTTGTTGGCGGACAAACGCGCTCGACAGCTGGGCGAGAGTGACGGACGTTAACGCCGCGCTGACGGCCGAACTCGTTGGAGCGGGTCTCGATCGCCAAGAAGCGCGTTGGTTGATCGAAGAGTTCGTGCCCGCCAATGATCTTGACGCGGTCCTGGCACTTCGCGCCGCCGCGCGACGACGCCTCGAAGGCGAGCCGTTGCAGTACATCATTGGCCACTGGCCCTTTCGCTCCCTCGATCTCGACGTCGATAGCCGAGTGCTCATTCCACGACCCGAAACCGAAGAGTTGGTCGATATCGCGCTCTGCGAACTCGCCAAGGGCGACGTCGTCGCGCCGGTCATTGTGGACCTGGGTTGTGGGTCGGGAGCCATTGGCCTCGCGTTGCTCGAGGAACTGGGTCGTCGTGGTGTTGCCGCGTCGCTCGTGGCAACCGATGAGTCCCAGGACGCACTCACCCTCGCTCGACGCAACGCGCGCAAGCACCGACTTAATGCCAGCTTCGTCCACTCGTCGTGGTTCGATGATCTTGACACGTCACTCGCTGGGCACGTCGACCTCATCGTCGCGAACCCTCCCTACGTCAGTGACGAAGAGTTCCTCACGCTCGACCCGATCCTTCGCTACGAGCCCATCGAGGCCATCGTCGCGCCCGACGCACGAGGTGTCGGTGGATTTGGCGACCTCGCGATCATTATCAGCGAAGCATTTAGCTGGCTGAAGCCCGGCGGGCTCTTAGTGTGCGAACACGCCAACACCCACCGTGACGCTGTTCTATTGGCGGCTCGCGCCGGGGGATTCAGCGACGTCTTCGACGTTGACGACCTGGCGGGTCACCCTCGCGTCTTGGTCGCGCGACGATGATCGAGCTGGTTGGGCGCGACGAGGCTGTACGACTCTTGAAGTCTGGTCACGTCATAGCGGTGCCGACCGACACGGTCTACGGCGTGGCGGCCGCCTTGACGCACCCTAAGGCCGTGGCCAATCTCTTTACTCTCAAGCGCCGACCGCTCGACGCGGCGTTGCCCGTACTCGTCGACTCCTTGGCCGCCATCGAAGGCATGGGCGTGGCGTGGCCAGAAACGGCGAATCGCTTGAGTCGCGCCTTTTGGCCCGGGCCTCTGACGATCGTCGTTGCGGTCGATGACGTTTTGGCGGAGCTTGCTGGAAGTATCAACCAGACCGTAGGTTTTCGCATTCCCAACAACGAACTTCTTCTTGACGTGTTGGCTGACTGTGGGCCTCTGGGGGTGTCGAGCGCCAACGACCACGGCGAGCCACCGTGTCACAGCGCGGATGAGGTGCTGAGCGCTTTCGCGGATAGCGCAGAACTTGCGGGCGTGTTGGACGGTGGTGTCTGTTCAGGGGCCGTGTCCACCGTGGTGGAACTTTACGACACGGGCTGGCGAGTTCTTCGTCAAGGCGCGCTGAGCGCCAGCGATATAGAGTCTGCGCTGGCCTAAGGAAGCTCGTAGGGCTTCGTTAGTTCGTCGTCTCGTCGGATACCTTTCTCACCCACGACGCGGGACGCTTCTCGAGAAAGGCGGTCATGCCCTCAATCGCTTCGTCGGTGGCAAAGAAACTCCGCGACAGCGCAGCGGTCCACACGAAGGCGTCGTCGCTCGACATCCTCGGTACGACGTTCGTCAGTTGCTTCGAGGCGGCGATGGCGTGGGGCTCGCCGGCGAGTAGATCGTTCACGATGGCTTCAATCTCGTGGTCAAGTTCGTCGCTCGCGACGGACTTGGTGATCAGACCCATGGTCGCGGCTTCGGCAGCGGGGAAGCGCTCTCCTCGCAGGAAGGCACTCTTAGCGTCGCCGAGGCGCATTTTGGGCAAGCAGACAACGGAGATGATGGCGGGCGCGACACCCACACGAACTTCGGTGAAACCAAATTTGGCCGAGTCCACGGCAACCGAAATGTCCATCACCGCGGCGAGTCCCACCCCGCCGGCCACGCAGTGACCGTTCAATCGGCCGACAAAGGGTTTGGGCGAAGCGCTGATGCGTCGAAAGAGTTCGCTGAAGTCGACTCGCCGTTCGCCCGTGGGCTCCTCGGCCTTTGATCGTTCGGCCAAATTCGCGCCCGCACAAAAGACGGTTCCGCGATTCGTCACGACGACGACGCGAACGTTCTCGTTGCCCTCGGCTTCATCGATCGCGTCTAAGAGCTCGCTACAGAGTTGTGCGCTCAGCGCGTTTCGACGTTCCTCGTCACAGAGCGTGATGGTCATCACGCTCTCAACGACGGTGCTCTCAACAAGTGGCATTAACTACTCCTGGGTTTGGGGCCGTCACTTCGACCTCCGGCAAAAGCCTGCGCCCGCACTAACCAGTGGTAGCCGAGTTCTCCAGTCTTTAGCGAAGTGTCGTCCACGTGGCGGCGCTGCGTGACGACGAGAGCGAAGTCCTCGGCCGAACCTTGAATAAGGTCAGCGGCGTCGTCTGGTCCCCACCTCCACAGATTACCGCTCGGTCCGTTGAGTTCGAGTCGAACGTCACCGTCGGGTACCTCTTCACCGCGCACCAGATACGACCACTTTCTCGTGATGAAGCCCAGTTGCGCGACGTGGCGCACACGATCCGACGCCGGGCGCTTTGCGCCCAGAGCGTCCACGACGTCGGTGCCGTGCGCCCAGACTTCCATGAGTCGTGCGCTCAGAAATGATTTCGACCCCATCGACGGTCCGTACCACGGCACGCGAGTCTCGACGTGAAGGGTAGAAGCCGCGTCGTTGAGGTGTTCGCGCCCCCTTCGCCACGCGCCCAACAGTTCCAAGGGCGAGTGGTCGCGCAGGGTTCCGAGCGTGAACTCGTCAATGGAACCGTGACGAGCGTTCGCCACGAATTCATCGACGCTCTCTTGAAATCGAGCGGGCTGGAGAATCGCGGTGGCGCCGCTGTGGTCAAAGAACGTCAAGTGCGCGATCTGGTCGCGCACGTTCCACCCGGGACTCGGTGTCGAAAGGAGCCACTGATCGTCGGCGATGTTCGCGACCACGTCGTCGAGCGCCTCTTGCTCAGCTACGAGGTCCAGGCGAAGTACGTCGAGTTCGCCGGCCCTGTTGCGGGCGTTCGTCTCGTCCGTCATCGTGTCTCGAGCAACTCGTTGGGAATCTCCACGTAGCGACTGCGCAGCCACTCACCGAGTCCCTTGGCCTGGGCGTCTTGACGCGTGGAGGCGGCGACGCCCTCATCGAGGAGGTCGTGAATGACGAAGTTGAGTGAACGAAGCGCCGGGAGCCGGTAGCGATCGATGGCCAGTGGCGCGGTCTCTGGGAGAAGTCGTCGAAGTTCACCTTCGGAGAGGTACCCGTCGAGCCACGCCCAGGCTTCGTCACTGCGCGCGAAGATTCCCACGTTGGCGTCGCCGCCCTTATCGCCCGAACGTGCGCCAAAAAGTCGCCCGAGTGGAGCGAACGTCGTTGGACCACTCGGGAGCGCGACGTGCGGCCCCTCGTCGGCTTCAACGCGCACGTCGCCGACCGGCGCGATGGAGTCGATCACTGTTCGATCGCCGCCAAGAATCGTGACGTACTGGGGCACGAGGTCGTTCGGCACGATGGCCGGTCGATAGACACCAAAGGCCGAGCCCCCCGACGGACTCGAACCAGGCACGAAGAATCCCGGGATCGTCGCGAGGGCGATCTCAATCACCGCGTTCGCGACCGCTCGACCAATCTTTCCCTCGTCGCGGTCCTTAAGTGTGAGGCGCCAGGTGGCGACGGCCTCTTCATTCGTCGCGGGGTCGCGCTTGTCGGTTCGAACGAGTCTCGTCGTCACGCTGTCGAAGTCAATCGGCGCGTAGGGACAGGCGAGCCAAAAGGCCTCTTCGACGAGTTGAGCCTTCGCTTCGATGTCGAGACCCGTGAGCGCAATACTGAGGTCTTTTCGAAAACCGCCGATCTCGTTCATCGCGACCTTGAGCGTGGGCGGCGGTGCTTCGCCCCTCGTGCCACTGACGCGAACGCGGTCCTTGCCAATCTGTTCGAGATGGATGGTGTCGAAACGTGCCGAGACGTCTGGTCCCAAGTAGGAAGGACTCGCGATCTCGTAGAGCAACTGTGAGGTGACCGTGCCAACGGAAACTTCGCCGCCCGTCCCGTCGTGTTTTCCAACCACCGACGACCCGTCTTCGGCGACCTCAACCCAGGGAAAGCCGACCCGCGCCATGCCGGGAACTTCGTTGAAGAAGGAGTAGTTGCCACCGGTGACTTGTGCGCCGCACTCAATCACGTGACCCGCGACGACCCCGCCCGCTAGAGCATCAAAGTTGTCGCGGCTCCACTGATGGTGCCAGGCGGCTGGTCCACAGACGAGCGCGGCGTCAGTGACGCGTCCGGTCACGACGATGTCCGCGCCCATCGAGAGCGCTTCGACGATCCCGAAGCAACCCAAATAGGCGTTCGCGGTGATGAATCGAGAGACGTCGCCTACTGGTTCGCCGGTCACGAAGTGCGCCAGATCCACGCCACTGGCCAATAACTCTTCTAAGCGGGGGAGAAGATTGTCGCCGTTGACGTAGGCGATCGTTGGCGCGAGTCCGAGTTTCGCCGCGATCTCGGCGACGGCCTCCGCGCAGTGATCGGGATCGAGACCGCCAGCGTTGGACACTACCTTAATGCCCTTGTCGAGGCAGTTCCCCATGACCTGTTCCATCTGCGTGAGGAACGTTCGCGCGTAGCCAAGGCCCGGGTTCTTCGCCCGTGTTCTGGCCAGGATCAACATGGTGAGTTCGGCGAGCCAATCGCCGGTGAGCACGTCGATGGGACCGCCCTCGACCATTTCTCTGGCGGCCGATAGTCGGTCGCCGAAGAAACCCGAGCAGTTCGCGATTCGTATCGGTGCGGCCACGCCTAGTCCTCGGTCTTGACTTCGTCGGACTCGAGGGTCAACAGTGCGGTTCCGCTGTCGACCTGTTGACTCTTGATAACTAAGACTTCGCTCACCGTTCCCGAGGTTGGCGCGCTGATGACGTGCTCCATTTTCATCGCTTCCATCACCACTAACGTCTCGCCGGCGTCGACGTGTTGGCCAACTTTCACCCGTATTTCGAGAATCTGGCCCGGCATGGGGGCGTTGAGTCCACCCGGCGTGAGCTCACCCTTTCGCACCTCAAAGCGCGGCACGATCTCGAAGGCGGCGGTCCCGTGAAGGGTCTGGACGTAGAGGTGCGTGGCCGAGCGCGTGACGCGAGTGTTGGCGCGACGTCCATTGATTTCGACGTCGATCGCTGTTGCACTCCACGAGAAAATCCTCGCTACTCCCTGTGGCGCGAGGTCGAACGATCCGTCACGACGTGCGCGGTAGTCGACGTCAAGTTGTCGATCGCCGTAGCGAAGTGAGGTGCGCTGGGCCGGGAGTCGCGCGTTGCGCCAGCCACTGGGCACGTGCGCTAAGACAACGGCGTTGGTCCGGCTCTCGCCCTGGAGCCACAGCGCGCCCGCACTGGCCGCCCACGTCAACTCTTCATCACTCAGTTCGAGCTTGAGTGGTGGCGCGTAGCGCTCAATGAAATCAGTGGTCGTGTCGCCGTTCAGAAAGTGCCGATTGCGCAGCGTGATCGCGAGAAAATCGCGGTTGGTGACGACCCCGCCGAGGTGCAGTCGTTCGAGCGCGAGCGCCAATGTCGACGCGGCCTCGGCGCGCGTTGGCGCGTGCGCGATGACCTTGGCGAGCAAGGGGTCAAAAGCCACCGTGACTACGGATCCCTTTTCGACCCCGCTCTCCCAGCGAACGGCCGGCGCGCTCGCTGGCTCGAACGCAACGAGTGTGCCCGTCGCTGGAAGGAAGCCAACACGGGGATCTTCCGCGCACAGTCGAACCTCGATAGCGCAGCCCGAAAAGCGCACCGCGACTTGGTCGTAGCCGAGCGGTTCGCCGGCGGCGAGTCGAAACTGTTCTCGAATGAGATCAATCCCCGTGACTGCTTCGGTGACGGGGTGTTCCACTTGAAGGCGCGTGTTGACTTCGAGGAAGTAGAAGTCGCGCGTTTCGTTATCGACGAGAAACTCAACGGTGCCGGCCGATTCATAGCCAATGGCGCGCGCGAGCGTCAGCGCGGCCGAGCCCATGGCTTCGCGCATTGCTCCGTCAACGATCGGAGAGGGTGACTCTTCGATCAACTTCTGGTGTCGACGTTGAATTGAACAGTCACGTTCGCCCAAGTGCACGAGATTGCCGTGTTGATCGCCCAGAATCTGAATCTCTACGTGACGTGAGGACGCTACGTAGCGCTCGAGGAATACGCGGTCGTCGCCAAAGCCACTCTTCGCCTCTCGGCGAGCGGCGGCGAGCGCGTCGTCGAGCTCGGACGCCTCAGTGACCACGCGCATTCCTTTGCCGCCGCCCCCAGCGGCGGCCTTGACGATGAGTGGGTAGCCAATGGACTTCGCGTCTTTAGGGTTTTCGCTCGACGGCAGGACCGCAACGCCCGCTGCCATGGCGAACTTCTTGGCTTCGAGTTTGTCGCCCATGGCGGCGATGACCTTGGGGGGAGGGCCGATCCAGAGAAGTCCCGCCGCGTGCACGTTGGCCGCGAACTCGGCGTTCTCGGAGAGAAAGCCGTAGCCCGGATGAATGGCCGTGGCGTCCGTGGCGAGAGCGGCCGCGATGAGCGCGTCGCCGTCGAGGTAGCTCGTCGTTAGATGAAATGCTTGGTCGGCGTCGGCGACGTAGGGGGCGTTGGCGTCCGCGTCGAGGTAGACCGCCACCGTGCGAATGCCCATCGCGTGCGCGCCGCGAATGACGCGTCGAGCAATCTCGCCGCGATTGGCCACCAAGAGTGTTGAGAACATCACAGGCGAAAGACCCCGTAACTCGTCGCGCCTTCGACGGGACGGCTTCGAACGACGGAGAGGCAGAGGCCTAGGACCGTGCGCGTGTCGCGGGGATCGATGATCCCGTCATCACTGACGGCGCCGGTCGCCGCGAGCGCGAGCGAGCCCTTCTCCTGAGCCGCTTCGACCATCGCGACGATCTTGGCGTCTTCTTCTTCGTCAAATATCTCGCCCTTGCGCTCGGCTTGACCACGTCGCACTTGGGACATGACGCCGGCGATCTGCTTGGGACCCATCACGGCGATCTTGGCGGTGGGCCAAAGAAAGGTGAAGCGATTGTTAAAAGCGCGACCCGACATTCCGTACGTACCCGCGCCGTAGGAAGAACCAATGATGACCGTGAGGTGGGGAACCGTGGAGTTCGTGACGGCGTTGAGCATCTGTGAACCTTTTTTGATGATGCCCTCGGCCTCGGCTTCTTTGCCCACCATGTAGCCGGTGATGTTCTGCAAGAAGATCAGTGGCACGTCGATCTGGTTGCAGAGTTGGACGAACTGCCCGGCCTTCTCAGCCGCTTTGGGGTGGATGACGCCGTTGTTGCCGAGAATGCCGACGGGGTAGCCGTGAATGCTCGCCCAACCACAGACCAGCGTCGTACCGTAGCGAGCCTTGAACTCTTCAAAACGAGAACCGTCAACGACGCGCGCGATGACGTCGCGCACGTCGACACTTTGGCGAAGATCACGACTGACGATGCCGAGCAGTTCTTCGGCGTCGTAGACCGGTTCGTCACTCTGAAGCGAAGGACCGGGGCCCTTTTTTCGCCAGTTCAGATGCGAGACGACTTCTCGGCACATGCGAATGGCGTCCATCTCGTCCTCCGCGAAGTAGTCGCCGAGTCCCGAGACTTCCGCGTGCATTAACGCGCCGCCCAAGGTCTCGTCGTCGGACTCTTCGCCCGTGGCCATCTTGACGAGTGGGGGACCAGCGAGAAAGACCTTTGACTGGTCCTTGACCAAGATGTTGTAGTCCGAGAGGCCTGGCTGGTAGGCACCGCCGGCGGTCGAGGATCCAAAGACCACACTCACGGTTGGTACGCGCATCTTGGAGAGTTCGATGAGGTCGTAGAAAAATCGCCCGCTTTCAGCGAAGTGGCCGGTCTGCATGCGCCCGCCGCCGCCGCCGCCCACGCGCAGATCCGCGCCGGCGCTCTCAACGAAGCTGACGTAGGGAATCTGATTGTCGCGAGCGATCTCGAGGGCGCGCATCCACTTCTTCGCCGAGTACGACGTCAACGCGCCACCGAGCACCGAGGGGTCGTTCGCCATGATCAGGCACTCCGTACCGGCGATAACACCAATGCCCACGACCATGCCGCCGCCGATGGTGTAGTCCGAGTCAAAGCCCGCCAGGGCCGATATCTCGAGAAAGGGCGAGTCGGGATCGAGAACGTTCGCTATTCGTTCTCGTACCGGGAGCTTGTTGCGAGAACGCATTCGCTCCATGGCTTTTTCGCCGCCGCCGGCTTCGGCTTGGTCCAAGAGTTCGTCGATCACGCCCAGTTGCTCGAGCATGTCAGAGCGGTTTTTTTGGAAGAGTTCTGAGGAGGTGTCGAGTGAGGAGGCAAGGGGAGGCGCGAGCAG
>DATCCC010000026.1:0-29049 GCA_036511495.1 Acidimicrobiales bacterium
GGTAGGGGTGTCGCGGTAAGGGTTCCACCAGTCGGTGCGGTCGGACACGAAGACGAGTGAGCCGCTGGCGTCGTATCGGGGCTGAATGACCGACTCGTTCGGATTGGCGACAACAACACGACGCGACGTCGCTTGGCAACGCTCATCCAGTTCAACTTCGTACAGCATGGTCGTGTCCCAGGGCATGTTGGGGTGGTCCCACGCCACGTAGGCCAATCGGCCCCCGTCCGGCGAGAAGGTGGGCGAGCTGCAAAAGTCGTGTCCTTCGGCCACTACCGCCGGATCGACGCTGCCGTCGGTCGCCATGACCACGATGTCGTTGACGACCTCGCTCTCGTGACGCTCACGAACACATACCAGAAATTTTCCGTCGGGACTAACCACGGGATCGGCGTATCGCCACGAGCGCGGTGTAGGTGGCTCGGCCGTCAAGGCGACGGGTTCTTTACCGATTTCGATTCGATAGAGACGTTGGTCGGCGAAGTTTGAGAAATAGACGGTCGAACCATGCACGGCGTAACAAAGGCCGCCGTATTCATGAGCCAAGGTTCGCGCCGCGAATTCAGTACCGAACACGTCGGCCGTGACGCCATCAGAACCTCGGCGAACGAGGACGTTGCGCCCCGCCTCGGTGGGACGTGACTCGATCCAGTAGTACGCGCCGGCCTCAACCAGTGGAAAACTCAAACGCACCACATCGCCCACTAAGAGTTGACTCGTGACCGGCGAGGTCCAAGATCCGAACGCGGAATGGTTTGCTGTCATGCCCTACGATAACCCCGAGCGAAATCAATTTGCACGCCCAATGGAATGCCAAGCCGCGCCGTCACTGAGGCGGCGTGGCGGAATACCCTCGTTGGTCAGTTGCGCGGAGCCCCGTGGGATTAAGGCCAAAGTGCTACGGTTCCTCGGACTATAAATCGGACGGCATCTCGAACGCCTTCGCTTGAGGTTGTCGTGCGTTCGCTGCCGTTCACCTGCTTAGGAAAGTTCTTTTCGCCACGTGACGATGCCGCCCGACACGACGGCGCCGAGTTGCTCGTTGACTGCGATCATTGGTGTGTTGACCGCAGAGTTGGACGTTGAGATCCTCTTCGTTGCGTACCCGCCTTCACCGAGCAGGCGCATGGTGGCGATTTTCATTAGTCCACCAAGTCGGTGTCCGCGGTGAGCGCCCAACACCAAGGTGTCCCACTGGTAGGCGGTCCCGGGTTGCTCTCGCGACACGGAGAGTTCACTAAAGCCCACGAGCGTACCCCTCGTTCGTTCTCGTGCCACGGCGACGAGTAGATCGCGGCCCATTTCGTGGGTACGTTTCTCGTGTATTCGTACCCGTTCGTTATCCCACTTCTCCTCTTCGTAGTCAAAGCCGGGGGAGGGCACCTCGAGGGGCATGACGGCGCTGAGGTGCGCTCGTTCGCTAAGGAGTTCCTCGGGTGTCGGCCCACGCCACGTCAGGATGTCGTAGGCGCTGGCGCGAGGCGACCACTCTTTAAAGAGACGATCGAGTTGGCCATCGGGTCGCGGCCAGTCGAGTTCGCGTCGAACGTTTTCTTCCACCACGACGTAGCCGTGGCGTGGTGCGAACGCTCTATTGGGGGCCTTTACGTCGCGACCACCCTCCATGACCCAGAACAACAAAGCCGGACGCTGAAGGTCGAGCGCGGTCGCTTCGAGGTGTAAGAGCGCCGCCGAGCCGTACCCTTTGCGTCGCTCTAATGGATCGACGAAGAGTTCGCCTCTGATCCAGTGCAGGTTGTCGTCGCGCGTTACTTCAAGTGCAGCCACGGCCACGGGGTGCAAGAGATCGTCGCCGTAAGAGAAGAGCTGGTGATACACGGGCGCGGACTCATCCAGGGCGCGAGCACGCCACTCCGAAGGAAGCCAGCCACCACCACCGCCCTCGTCTCGCTCTAGTTCCGAGCGGTGCAGCACCCCAAACCAGGCGTCGAACTGGTCATCGCTGATTGGATCGACGCGAGAGAACTCCATGTCGTGAACTTACTGAAAATGAACACGTGGGGGAGCTGCTCCGGGGCCACCTAGATTCAGAGAGAGCAGTTCAAGGAGAACACCATGGCGATCAACGTCACACCAGTACCAGGACTCGACGCACGCATCAATGATCTTCGTCGCCGCACGGCCGATTTGATCAATGAAGAGATCCTGCCCAACGAAGAGGTGCTGTGGCGATCACGCCGCGGTCGCGATCTCAGCAAGGACCAACGAGAGTCCGCTCGGCGCGAGAGCTTTGAACTGCGCGAAGTCATTAAGGGCAAGGTCTTCGATGCTGGGCTCTGGGCTCCTCACTTGCCGACTGAGTACGGCGGCGCGGGACTCGACTTCTTATCGCTCGCCTATATGTACGAGATCCTCGCCTACGCGGTCGGTGCGTCGTCACTCTTTGGAATCGCGGCACCCAACTCGGGCAACGCGAGCATCCTCGTGAAGTACGGCACGGACGAACAGAAGGCCAAGTGGTTGCTGCCCCTCATCGCGGGTGAGATTGAGTCGGGTTTCTCGATGACCGAACCTGATCACGCTGGATCAGATCCTCGTTCCATTACCACCGAAGCGGTACGCGACGGTGACGACTGGGTCATTAACGGTCATAAGTGGTTCACTTCGAACGGCATCGACGCCAACTTCTTCATTGTCATGTGTCGAGCGAACGATCCCAGCGGCGAGTTTGGCAGCACCGGTCGCATGACGCAGATCATCGTACCGAGTGACACCGTGGGCGTGAACATCGTGCGCGGCATTGGCGTTTTTGGTTCGGCGACCTCTGATCACTGTGAGATTAAATACGAGAACGTGCGCGTACCCTTAGCGAACACGCTCGGTCTCGTCGGCCAGGGTCATCAAGCGGCCCAAGACCGTCTCGGCGCCGGCCGGGTGTACCACTGCATGAACTCCATCGGTCAGATGTGGCGTGCCTTTGACCTCATGGTCGAGCGAACGTTGGTGCGCGAGGTGCACGGCGGACTACTACGCGATAAGCAGTTCATTCAAGGCTTCATCGCCGAGAGTTATATGGACCTTCAGTCCGCACGGCTCATGACCATTAACGCCGCGGAAAAGGTGGCCAACGGCGACCCCGACGCGCGCACGGCCATCTCCGCGATCAAGGTCTTCGTGCCCGCGGCCTTTCACCGCGTCGTTGATCGGGCGATTCAGGTGTGGGGCGGAGCCGGGGTCAGTAACGACTTGCCCTTGGCTCAGATGTACTTAACTGCTCGAATCCTGCGTTTGGCGGACGGACCCGATGAGGTGCACAAGATTCTCATCGCCAAGAACATTCTTCATCGCTACGACGAGGGAACTGGTTGGAACTTCGGAACGTGAGCAGCGACGTTCGTCGTGCCGCTCCCCGTGAGGGCTCGTTGACGTTGTTAGTTACCAGTCACGCCAGTGGCGATCAATCTCGTCGTCGTGCTCGAACGCTTGCTACAGACCGTGATTGGAAGGCTCACGTAGGTCGAGGGTACGATCGAACCGAGTTTGACGAGCACTCCCGAAACTTTTTGCGCGACGCAGGTCTTGGCGCTGAAGTTGCCCGTCGCCACGACGCCGTAGGCACTACTGACCGAATGACCCTTGGCTAAAGTGTGTCGTGGTTGTTTGAGACCAATGGCTTCGCTACTCGCGCTCGGACCAACCACACGGTGTGTCGAGCCAGTCACGGGCTGAATCGCGGGAGCACCATAGATGGTGCAGGTCGCGCCCGTGTTCGTGAAGATGATTGGGAAGTAGATAGTCCCGGCGACGCCGTCCCGAGGACCGTGAGTGACCTTGATCTGAGACGCCACACAAGACTTCGCTGAAGCGGCTGAGGCGGCCGTGGTGCCCACGAGGACGGTACCGCCCGTAGCCAAAGCGCTCGCGACCAGTCCCACTGCGACAATCACTGACTTGATTGGCTTCAAGATAACCCGCCGTTCGTTGGTCCAACTACCGGGGGTGCTGGTTGGTCGTTCTAATTGCCGGTCACGCCGTTGGTAATCAATCGCGTCGTCGTGCTCGCGCGCTTGGTACAGACCGTGATCGCGAGGGCCACGTAGGAAGAGGGTACGAAGGAACCGAGCGTTACGAGAACGCCCGACGCTTTGCGAGCAACACAGGTCGAGGGCGTGTAGTTTCCCGTCTCGGTGACGCCAAAGGCACCGCTGACGGACTGGCCCTCGGCCAACGTGTGGATCGCCGGCATCTCGCCCATGGATTCGTTACGCGCAAGTGGCCCGACCTTCTTGTGGACCTTACCGGTCACGGGCTGAATCGCGGGAACGCCAAAGATGGTGCACGCCGCACCGGTGTTGGTGAAGACAATGGGGTAGTAAATCGTTCCGGCGGCACCGTTAGAAGGACCGTGGGTCACCTTGATCTGGGACGCGACGCAACTCTTGGCCGTCGCGGCGAACGCCACGGTGGTGGGTACGAGCGCCGCACCTCCGGCGACGAACCCGCTAGTGACCAACCCCAAAATGATGATCGCTGATTTGACTGATTTCATCGTGACCTCCCTTTCGCCATCTCATCTAATCATGTCCAGCCGGGCGAAAAACTTACAGTTGGATGTCGATTGTTCCTGGTTGCAAAAGCAATCGTTCGGACGTCAAACGGGAGAAAATCAGGTAATTACGCGTCCGTCGGCACTCGCGCTGATGTGACGACGTAGGTTTATCATCATCGCCCCGCCGAGAAGTGCCGTGATTCCGGTGCCAATGGGCCACCAGTTTCCGAGGTGCACGCTGAAGTAGAGGGCGGTGATGGCCGGCGCCAGCGTGCCCGAGATTCCCCACGAAAGACCGGCGGCCGCGTTGTAACGACCTCGAAGGTGCTCGGGGGCAATGTCGTTAACGATCGCTGATCCCACGGGCTGCTGCATGGTTTCACCTATGGCGAAGACGATCATCGCGAGACACAACATCGCGATCGACGCTGACGCCGGCAGCGTGAGCGTCGTTTCGAGAATGAGCCAGAAGATGAACCAGAACGTCGCGACGACGCCCATGACGCGCGTGCGGCTCTTGCCTTCGATGCGATTGAGCACCCAGAGCTGAGCGAGCACGATGGTAGAAGTGTTGAAGAAGAAGATCACACCAATCACGTGCACTGAGAGCTTGAGATTGTTCACGACGAAGAGGCTGAGTCCAGCGTCCAGTGAGCCGTAGCCACCGATCATCAAGAAGACCGACGCCACGACGTAGCGCACCATCCGCGAATCCCTGATCACTTCGCGCCAGCCTTCGGCACTCTTGACCGGGTCGCCGAGGTGTTCCTTGTAGGCGCCACCGTGCTGGCGAAGGGTCAGGAAATAAACGGCGGCGAGTAGCGTCACGCCGGCGTTGAAGATGTACAACATGACGAAGGTGTCGGGGTGGCGCAGGTTGACGACGCTCGCCGAGATGAGTCCGCCAAAACCCATACCGAGATTGAGGAGCATGAAGTTAAAGCCAAAGGCCCGTTGGCGATGTTCCGGTGCGACGAGTCGACTGAGCATGGTACTTCCGGGCCCCCAACCCGCGCCGCCAAAGACGGCAATGAGGAGAGCGGCGAGCGTGGCCTGCTCGTGCGTGTGCGCGAAGGCCCAGAGCACCAGGGCGACCGCTTCGGCGCCGTAGGCGAAGAGAAGGACGCGAAGCGGTCCCAGCCGGTCGGTCACCGTTCCCCAGAGGGGCGTACTCGCCAGTCCCACCACCGCGGACAACGCCAGGAGCAACGTGGAAAAACTCGTCGAGAAGTGGCGAACGTTGTGCAGGTAGATCACAAAAAGAGAGATCGTGAGACCGCTTCCGATGCAGCCAATGAATGTGCAGATGTAAAAACGGCGCAGCGGGCCGTGTATTGAGGATCGAAAATCGATCGGAACGAGGGTGTCAACGAGTTTCAAGAGGTCATCAGGTTACACGGGGTACTTTGTGCGTCGAATCACAAGTATCGCGGAATCACTTTCTCCCGGAGGATTAGGGTTGGGGCGTTGGCGCTTTGCGCACGGAGAGGTATCACAACTTGAGCACTCGTCTGGCGAAGAGCCGCGTTGACCTTTTAGAAGAGATTGCTCCCGACGTCGAGCGCCTCTACAACCGGCACTTAGAAGCCCCAAGGCTCTGGTACCCCCACGAACAGATCAATTGGGGTGAAGGCGAGAACTTCAACGATCGCCCTTGGGCGCCCGAGGACTACCCACTCGCCGATGGAGTGCGCAGCTCCATCTACGTGAATCTCTTGACCGAGGACAATCTTCCCTACTACACCGACGCGATTTTAGAACACGCGCCCATGGGTCACCCCATTCGTGACTGGTCGTGTCAGTGGACGATGGAAGAAAATCGTCACGCTATGGTCATGCGCGACTGGGTCCACATCAGTCGGTGTATCAACCCCACGTTGCTCGAAGACGGTCGTCGCGTGCAGATGCAAAAGGGCGAAGTCCCGCACCCTGCTACGTTTGCCGAATTGATTTCCTATGTCTCATTCCAAGAGCGAGCGACCCAGATCGCGCACCGCAACACCGGGGCGAAACTACCCAAAGACGACAAGATCGGTCGCAACGTCCTCGCGCTGATCGCCGGCGACGAAACTAAGCACTACCTTTTCTACCGCGACCTTACGTTGGCGGCATTCGCGATCGATCCCTCAACCATGATGATCGCCGTCTCAAAACAGGTAAGCACGTTCGCCATGCCCGGTACCGGAATTCCGAGTTTCACTCGTCACGCGGTGCGCATCGCCAAAGAGGGCATCTACGGTCTCGGCCAGTACCTCGGCGACGTTCTGACGCCCGTGCTCAGTCTTTGGGACATCGAACACCTGAAGGGACTCACCAAAGAAGCCGAGATTGCTCGAGTCGACTTAGTGAACGTTAAGGCGAAGATCGCCGAGTCCGTCGAACGCATGGCCGCGAAGGCTTCCGCCCTAAAGTCGACGCTCTCTCCTACGCGCTAAGTCGCTTCGAAAGAACGACTACTCCTTGGTGTTCGCCACGTGGCGGATGTAGTCCTCGAACGCCTTTTGTTGAGCCTGCAGCGCGTGAACCTGACGTTCGTGCATTGAGCCGCCCCGGATGAGGACGTAGGCCAAGCAGCCCACGAGTGGCAAGATCAAGATAAAAATTACCCAGAGCATCTTCGCGCCACCACTGAGGTCGTGGCTTCGAAAGAGGTCAGCGAAGACGTGAAAGGCCAGCATGATCCAAAAGATGAATAGGACGAAGTACAACGTTGAGATGAAGACGTCGGCAAGGGGATAGTTCGAAGCCAGCACGGTGAACCTTTCAGTGGTCGTTAGGCGAAGTGTAGGGTCATCACTCGGTGTCGGGGAGCCATCGTCAACTGAGCGCGACTCTTGACGTTGCGTTGGTCACGCACAGTGAACAGGTTGATTGTCGGTTTTGTCTAAGATTACGATTTCATGGGGGTGGCCAGTGCGCATTGAAGACGTAATCGCGGAAGTCGGCGCGCCCGGGCAACCCTTTGAGGTCATTGAAGTCGAACGAAATGGCGTCACGAATCGGGTGTTTAAAAACGCCCCGGCCAACGTCCGCCAGTTCTTCGATCTCGCGCGTGGCATCGACCAGACGTTTTTGGTCTACGAAGACGAAGAGTGGAGTTTCAATCGCGTCATGAACGAGGTCGACGCCCTCGGTTACGCCCTCGTGCACCACTACGGCATCAAAAAAGGCGACCGCGTCGGTATTGCCATGCGCAACTTTCCAGAATGGGTAATCTCCTTCGCCGCCATCATTTCGGTGGGCGCGATTTCGGTCTCGCTGAACTCCTGGTGGACTGAGATCGAGCTCGACTACGCCATCAACGACTCGGAGCTCTCGGTCTTCATTGGTGACGATGAGAGAATTGTGAGAGCGACGACACCCTGTGTGAAGGTCGGCGTGCGTATGCTCGGTGTTCGTCTCACCGACGAAGTTGCCTACGACGCGGCCGTCGAGCGCTGGAGCGACGTTGTCGTGACCGGTGTGTCGATGCCTGAGGTAGAGCTCGACGCCGACACCGAGGCGACCATTCTGTACACGTCGGGCACTACGGGTTTTCCCAAGGGTGCGGTCTCGACCCACGGCGCCATCTGCCAGACGATCATGGCTTTTTCTTCGGGCGCGGCCCTGCAGGCGGCCCGACGCGGCGCCGTCGTCGAAGGTAGCGGACAGACACCGTGCTTCATTTTGATCGTGCCGCTCTTTCACGTCACGGGATGCATTCCGGTGATGATGTCGTGCTTCTCGTGGCACTTCAAACTGGTGATGATGTACAAATGGGATCCCGAACGGGCTCTGGCACTCATTGAACGCCACAAGGTGACGAGTTTCGTCGGTGTGCCGACCCAGTCCTGGGATCTCATCGAATCCCCGAGTTTTTCCAAGTTCGATACGTCGTCACTGACTGCGGTTGGTGGAGGTGGTGCGCCGGCGCCACCGACGTTGGTCGCGCGCGTGGACAAATCCTTTACGCAGGGTCGTCCGACGTTGGGTTACGGCATGACCGAAACGAACGCGTACGGTCCGGGTAACTACGGTGATGACTACGTGACCCACCCCACCTCAACTGGCCGCGTTCCGACGATCGTGATGGACGTCGATATTCGCGACGATGCACTCAACTCACTGCGCGTGGGCGAGAGTGGCGAGATCTGGCTGAAGTCCCCCACGATGATTTCGAGCTACTGGCGCAAACCCGAGGCGACCGCCGAGTCGATCGTTCAGGGCTGGCTACGCACTGGGGACCTCGGTCACGTCAGTGATGAGGGCTTCCTCTACGTCGAGGACCGGGTGAAGGACATGATTATTCGAGGCGGCGAGAACGTGTACTGCGCTCAAGTGGAGTCGGCGATCTACGAACACCCCGCGGTCTACGAAGCGGCGGTCTTTGGCATGCCCGATGAGCGTCTCGGCGAGGAAGTCACGGCCGCGATCATGGTTCGTTCGGGCATGTCGCTCAGCGTCGAAGAGTTGCGAAGTTTTCTGGCGACTCGACTAGCGGCCTTTATGATCCCGACGCGCGTGGCCTTTACCAGCGAGCAGTTACCGCGCAATCCCGCGGGCAAACTCTTGAAGCGCGAGATGCCGGCAATCTACTTTGACAACACGCTCTGAATTGCGCGTCCGGCGTACTCGGCGACGTTGACGCCCTCGAGATCACGTAACTTGAACCACTGAACCTGGTCGGTCGTCCCCGCGGCTTCGTCGCGCAGTTCACCGCCGGCGAGCGACACGATGTAGAGCACGCGCACCGTGTGGATGCGGTCTCCGTTCGGGCGGCGCCGCACGTCACTGACGACGTCGTGCAACAGCGGATCCCTCACCGAGAGTCCGGTCTCTTCTTTGAACTCACGAAGTAGCGTCTGCTCGGGCGACTCGCCAAAGTCAATGCCGCCGCCGGGTAGCCACCACAGCGGGGGTCTGATCTGAGGGCTACTCGAGCGAACGAGTAACACTTTCTCCTCGTGTTCGAGGATGCCGTACGCCCTTACGCTGGTGTGCTGTTTACTCATCGGGCGTCTTTTGTCCTAACTCGATTGGTTGGCTCGCCGGTAGACGCGAACCGTCGAGAAAGGTCGATCGACATCCCTCGCCGCAGAAATAATAGGTCACCTGGTCTGGGCCCACGGCGCTGAGCGCACTTTTGGAGGACACCCGCATTGAGCAGACGGGATCGACCTGGTCGCCGCCTTGGTCCTCGACCATGGTGACGCCGCCCGGACTTTCACGATGTTCGCGTGCGAATCGGTCGCGACAGCGCAGGGAGCAGAAGTAGAAGGTCTCATCGTTGAAGACCGACGTCGCCGCGGGCGAGGAGACGTCGACGGTCATGCCGCACACGGGGTCGGTGGCGCTCAGGGCAAGTTCTTGGGGTCGGCGAGCGAGTAGCCAGACGTAGAGCAGGACCAACGTGGCGAGAATGTTGAGCACCAATGTCGAGCCGAGGGGGAAATCCCCGCTGAGCGCACGAACGTGGTGGCTCGTGGGTACGAGGTGGGCGACGTGAAAGAGACCGTTGACCAGTAGTCCGCCCACGCTCATGACGAACCAGAGCAGCACGAAGAGTCGCCACGTCGAAGCGCCACCGTAGAAGCGGCGGTAGATCGCGAGCAGCGGCAACGTGATGAGGTCGGCGAAGATAAAGGCGATAACGCCGCCAAAGGCCACGCCGTGTGCCCACAGCGCCGCGGCGAGAGGAATATTGCCCACCGAACACACGAAGGCAATGACCGCGACGAGGGGCGCGAGCACCGCGTTTTCCACGACCGTCCACGCTCCGTGGCCACTAATAAATATGTGGCTCCACCACGAGGCGGGAACGTGCACACTGATAAAACCCGCCACCAAAAAACCCGCCAGTAGCTCCCTGCGCAACATCGTGAGATCGCCAATGCTGTACCGCGCGGCCAGTGTGAAGTTCTCTTTGTGGTGGACTCGTTCGCGCCAGGACGTGGCGGAGGCACGCTCGTTAGGTGGCGCGTCGAGCAAGACCCGCTGCTTGAGCTGCTCTTGGCGCAGTGCACTAAACATGACGTGCGTCGTGAGCGCCAGCAGAATAACCATCACGACGCCGCCGACGAATTGGGCGAGTACGAACTGCCACCCGAGCAAGAGGTAGAGCAGGACGCCGAGCTCGATGACGAGGTTGGTCGAGGCGACCATGAAGATCAGCGAGTTCGACCAGGAAGCGCCTCGCGCGAAGAGCGCTCGCGACATCGCGCTCGCGGCGTAGCTACACGACGAGGAGAGGATGCCGAGTAGCGACGCCTTCGCGGCCGAGCTCGGTGTCGTCGTGCCCAACTGCGCGCGCAGGGCGTCGCGCGGAATGAGGCTCTGCACGAGTCCCGAGAGCGTGAAGCCAAGCACCAGTGGCCACCACGTCAACCAGATCATGGCGAGAGCCTCTTTGAAGCCAATCGCGAACCAGTGCACCCACGCGGGCGCCGTAGCGATCATTGCTTAACGCGTCGTCGGAAAGCCGAGGTCAATCTGTGACTCCGAGGCTTGGGGCCAGCGTGTCGTGATGACTTTGGCGCGCGTATAAAAGGCGAACCCTTCTGGTCCATAGATGTGCGCGTGACCAAAGAGCGAGTTCTTCCAACCGCCGAAAGAGTACGCGGCTATTGGAACGGGAATCGGCACGTTCACGCCAATCATGCCGACGTGAACTTGGCGAGAGAAGAGACGCGCGGCGTTGCCGTCGCGGGTGAAGATCGCCACGCCGTTACCGTACGGGTTGGCGTTCACCAGTTCGATGGCGTCGTCGAACGAGGCGACGCGCGCCACGCCCAAGACGGGTCCGAAGATTTCGTCGTCGTAGGCCTTGGTGCCGGGGCGTACCCCGTCGAGAAGACAGGGCCCGACAAAGAAACCCTCGCCGATGGTGAGGGTGGTGCCGTCGCGTACCACCGCAATGTCTTCAGCGACCGCGGACGTGACGTAGCTCGCCACGCGATCGCGGTGTTCCTTGGTGATGAGCGGTCCAAAGTCACTGGTGGGATCGTCACCGGGTCCGACTTTCAATCGATCGAGCCGTTCGGCGATTCTCTCGATGAGCGGGTTCGCGGCGTCACCCACCGCGACGACGACGCTGACGGCCATGCACCGTTCGCCAGCCGACCCGTAGCCGGCGTTGATTGCGGCGTCAGCGGCGACGTCGAGGTCCGCGTCCGGTAGCACAACCATGTGGTTCTTTGCGCCGCCGAGCGCCTGGACTCGTTTGTGGTGCGCGCTGGCGGTCTCGAATACGTGTCGAGCGACGGGCGTGGAGCCGACGAAACTCACGGCGTCAACGCCGGGATGTTCGAGGAGCGCTTGGACGGTGGTGGCGTTGCCTTGGAGAACGTTGAAGACGCCGTCGGGCAGACCGGCCGTCTGTAACAGTGTGGCCAAGCGCACCGATACCGAAGGATCGCGCTCGGAGGGCTTCAAGATCACGACGTTGCCACTTGCGATGGCGTTGGCGCTCATCCAAATGGGCACCATGATGGGAAAGTTGAAGGGCGTAATCGCTGCGACGACGCCGACGGGCTCTCGAAGCGTGTGCACGTCAACGCCTTCAGCCACCTGGTCGGAAAAACCACCCTTCAGATGCTCAATGAGTCCACACGCGAACTCCACGTTTTCCAGCGCGCGAGCAATCTCGCCCTTGGCGTCAGCGATCGTTTTACCGTGTTCGAGTGTGATGATGGAGGCCAGTTCGTCGGTGTGTTCGACGATGAGTTGGCGCAGCGAGAAGAGAATGTTGGTGCGCTTGGAGAGTGAGGACTGACCCCAGTTCACTGACGCGTTTCGAGCAGTCGCGACGACGTCGTTGATGAAGGCGGCGGACGGGACGGGAACTTTCGCAATCACCTCGCCGGTGGCGGGATTGAAGACGGGCGAGTGACCGGACTCCTCGACGAGAACGCCGTTTATAAAGTGAGGAACTGCTCTCATCTACTACCTCTTTCGCAGAGCCAATATACCGGTTGCCGTGTTTTTCGCCGTTATGGTTGCTCCATGACTTCACCTGAGGAAGGGCGTGCACTGAGAATTGCGGCGTCAGTAGAACCGCTTGGACCCAGCCACTATTCGGTCAATCTTTCACAGCTCTACACGGTAATGGGCCACCCCCACGGCGGCTATTTACAGTGCGTCATGGGGAGCGGCGCCCTCGCCGCCGCCAGTGATGAAGGCGCCGCCCATCTTCACGTGACGGCCATTTCCACCAACTACGTCAACGCGCCGTCGGTCGGCCCCGCTGAGTTGCGCACTGACGTTCGTCGCGTTGGTCGCGGCGCTTCTTTCGTGCACGTAGCGCTCTATCAAAATGAGCTCATGGTCGCTGAGTCGCTCGCCACGCTCGGCATCCTGCACGAAGGCGTCGCGCTTCGCTACCAGAACGCCGACGTGCCCGTCGTCGCGCCAATTGCAGAGTGCCGCAAATCCACGGGTAGTGAAGAGATGAATATCATGCGCGTCGTCGACCAGCGCCTGGACCCGGCGACGGCCGGATGGTCGACGGGGGAGCTCTCGTCGAACGCGGACGTACGGGGTTGGCTTCGCCTCGACGATGGCGAGGCGTCGTGGAACGCGTGGAGTCTGCTCTTCGCGAGTGACGCGCTGCCACCGGCGACGTTTCCACTGGGGTCGTCGGGTTGGGTCCCGACGTTGCAACTCACTACCTACGTTCGAAGAATTCCCACGAGTGAGTGGTTACGAGCCCGCCAGTGGGCAGTCGTTATCGCTGAAGGACTCGTCGACGAACGTTTGGAGCTTTTCGATGAGACGGGCGAACTCGTCGCGTCGTCGTCCCAGTTGGCCATGGTGCGTTTTCCAGAAGGTCTCTAGATCATGGCGAGCAGCGCCCGCGCCAACGACGATGGATCGATAACGATTCGACCTCGACTCACGCTGCCCGCGGAAGAGATAGAACTGCGCCTCAGCACGTCCGGTGGGCCGGGCGGCCAGCACGCCAATCGCTCCTTGACGCGCGTCGTTGCGTCGTTTCACGTGCTTGATTCGAACGTATTGTCCGAATACGAGAAGCAGCGAATAGTTGACCAAATTGGCCCCGTCGTTCGATCGAGCGCTAGTCGATTTAGATCGCAACGACAGAATCGAAACGCCGCACTTGAGCAACTCGGCGAAAAACTGTTGGTCGTTCTCACCCCTCGCACGCCGCGCCGCGCGACGAAACCTACCAAGGGTGCAAAGATTCGCCGCGTCGACGACAAGAAGGCCCGGGGACGGCTGAAGGAGCAGCGCCGTCGACCGGCCGACGATTAGCGCTGCTTCTCTAGATGACGACTGATCGCTTCGAGCGCTTTGTTCATTAACTCTGACGTCAACGAGCTGTCGTCCTCGTGGGGTCCTCGAAGGGGCGTGAGCGAGGCGTACCCGGCGGCAATCAGCGCGCCGTCTTCATCGGCGGCTTCGTCACTGACGTCACCGAGTTCGGGACTCGCGGCGCCGATGCGCAGTGGCAACTCACCCTCGTCGCTGAGTGCCTCGCCGCCGGCGCTCGGGCCCGCGGCCTTGACGATTCCAGCCATCGAAACACGGCCACGTCGCACGCCCTTGAGTTGCGCGGCGGGTAAGTTGGGAACGTTGAGGTTCAACAGTGTGCGCTGCGGTGCGCGAAAGAGTTCATCGAGCACTTCAATGGCTACGGCACCGGCCGTGTCGTAGTGCACGTCCTCACCCCACTGGACCGACACGGCCAGTCCCGATAGACCGAGCTGGGCGCCGGTGAGAATCGCGCCTACGGTACCTGAGTGCAAGACGCTACGCCCCACGTTGGCGCCGGCGTTTATTCCCGAGACGACGACGTCAGGTTGAAAGTCGAAGCTGCCGAGCGAACCCAGAATCGCGCAGAGGGCCGGCGGAGCCTCAAGTCCGTAGGTGACAATGGACTCCGCGCCGGCGATACGGTGGCGGCGGTACTTGACTGTGGGACGTTCGAAGACGTCCCCCACGGCCGATGACATCCCCGAATAGTTCTTATTGGGCGCCACAATGATGGCTTCACGAACCTCGCCCGGGGGTGCTTCGTCCATCCAACGCGCAACGCAACGAGCTAACACGGCCAAGCCGGGCGCGAGGACGCCGTCGTCGTTGGTAAGGAGTAATCGCATACGAGAACCCTAACTGTCGTAAGTTACTTACTAGTGAAAAGGAAGAAACTCCTCTGATGTTGCCCTCCGGAGAACAGATCGCGATCGCTCACGGCGATCAACGCGCCGTCGTCACTGAGGTCGGCGCGACGCTTCGCACCTACGTCAAAGGTGGCGTGAGTGTCGTTGAAGGATTCGCTGGTGAAGAGGTCCCGACGCACGCCCGTGGCCAGGTGCTCTATCCCTGGCCCAATCGCATTGGAGACGGGGAGTGGACATTTTCTGATCGGACGGCTCGGCCCACGGTCGATGACGTCGAACACGCCACGACTTCGCACGGTCTCGTGCGGTGGCGACCGTTCCACGTCGAGGCGGTGAATCAGAACCGCTGCGTGTTGTCGATGTTGTTACACCCGACGCCGGACTATCCATTTCTCAGTGAGATCAGTGTCGCGTACCATCTTGGAGCGCTCGGTTTGACGGTGACGACGACCGTGACCAATCGCGACGACGTGCCGATTCCCTTTGGTGTTGGATTCCACCCGTACCTCGCCGTGACGACGCCCACCATCGAGGGCGCGCAACTCGAAATTCCGGCCAAGGCCTACGTCGCGGTGAACGATCGCCAACTGCCAACGGGTGAGATTCTTCCCCTGGCGAGCAATCAACTTGATTTCTCGAAACGTAAGTCGCTCAGCGGCCACGAACTCGACGTCACCTACACCGAACTAATTCGAGACGACACCGGTCTCGCGATCGCCACGCTCGAAGACGCAACGGGAGGCGAGATCGAACTCAGCGTCGACCGAAACTTCCCCTACCTCCAGGTGTACACCGGCGATCACTTAGAAAAGGGACGGCGTCGCACTTCGGTAGCGATTGAACCCATGACGTGTCCGCCCGACGCGTTGCGCAGTTGCAAGGACGTCGTTGTACTAGAACCTGGTCAGCATTGGGCCGGTTCGTGGCGATTGCGGCGCAAGTAGCGATGACGTCGCGTGTCGTTCTCGTTACCGGATCAACGAGCGGCATTGGACTCGCGACGGCCAAGCGATTCGCGGAGAGCGGCGACGTGGTGGTCTTCAACTCCGTGCACAGCGTTGAAGCGGGTGAGCGCTTAGCTCGCGAGACTCCTCTCTCGCACTACGTCCAGGCGAATATCGCCGTCGCCGAGGACTGTGCTCGACTTATCGCTGACGTGCTCGAACGTTGCGGCCAAATAGACGTGTTGGTCAATAACGCCGGGGTTACCAAGCTCATTGCCCATAAGGATCTCGAAGCGGCCTCCGTGGACATCTGGCGAGAGATCTTCGAGGTCAACGTCTTTGGTACGTGGCAACTGAGCGTCGCGGCGATGCCGGCGTTGCGAGAGAGTCGTGGATCGATTGTCAACGTGTCATCGATGGCTGGTCTTCGTCCCACGGGATCATCGATCCCCTACGCCGCGTCAAAGGCCGCGCTCAATCACCTCACGACGTTGCTCGCCAAGGTGGTCGGACCCGACGTTCGCGTGAACGCCGTCGCGCCTGGTCTGATTGACACTCCCTGGACCGAGGACTGGGACGCCGTGCGAGGTTTTGTGCAGGCGGTGGCACCGCTAAAGCGGAGCGGCACGCCCGACGACGTCGCGGACGTGATTGTGGCCCTCGCGACGACGTCGTACGTGACCGGTCAGGTCGTGGTCGTCGACGGTGGGCTCTCCATCGCCACGTAACGCGCCTGAGGCGTCACGGCGAGGCGAATGAGATAGCTCGCTACCTTGGTGCTGGGTCGAATAATGAGATGGTCCACGAACTTGTTGGTCCGTACGCCGAGTAGTTCTTGGGTCCAGGGCGCGAGCAACGCCCACGCGCTGAGCACGAGGAGCCGATAAGTGAAGCGCTGGCTGCGACTCTTCATAACACCGTGGGCGATGAAGTCACGGGCGACGGCGCCGGCGAGGCTGAGTCGTAGTTCGGGACGAAAGCTCAACAGGGCGCCGTTCAGTTCAGCCACCGTCGTTGGTGCGTCGATGACGCCGAGGTCGCTGGCGAGCGGGACCATCTCACGAACGTACTGGTCAGCCTCGGCGTCACTTAGGGCCTGCGCGCCAAAGCGCTGGTAGCCCGAAAGGAACATGGAGATTTCGGCACAGTGCACCCACAACAACAGGTGGGGATCGTTTGCGTCGTAGGGGTGACCGTCGTCGGCGACGCCGTGCACGAAGCGGTGCACGTTAAGGACTTTGTCGATCGCGTCACGGGCTTGTTGCTTCGAGCCGTAGGTGGTGGCAGAGATGAAATTGGCGGTCTGAAGAAGACGACCCAGTGGATCTTCTTGGTAGCGAGAGTGATCGGCCACGCCGGCCATGGCGTAGGGGTGCAGCATTTGAAAGAAGAGAGAGCCCAGTCCACCAATGAGCATTGACGGCAAGTCGCCGTGCACTAAACGAGCCACACCGTCGACTTCGCTGTACGCTTCGCCGGGATCGTTGCAACGTGGAGGAGGACCCTTCGTGAGGCCGGCTGTGCGTCGGATGGCGACGCTGGCGCGCTGGCGCGTTCGCGTCGAAGCACCTCGTAGCCACGTGGCAATCAATCGACTCTCCTAACTTGTTGAACTCACACTACGGCCAACCTCTTCCAATTTGGTCCGTCGTCTGCGACACTAGTGATATGCCCTCGGTGAAACCACTTCGCTCGACGTCGACTGAAAGCGACGTAGAAACCGAGATTACGGTTGTCACCGAGCGCCCCTGGAACGTCATTGTCTGGAACGATCCGGTGACACCTATGACGGTCGTTGAAGTGATCTTCAAGAGGATCTTTGGCTACTCGAACAACAAGTGCACGCACCTGATGCTGGCGGTCCATCACGAGGGCCGGGCCATTGTCTGGTCGGGCCAGCGTGAGCGCGCCGAAAGCTACTGCGTAAAACTCCAGGTCGCGGGACTTCAAGTGACCGTGGAACTCGACTCGTAATGGCCGGCAAACTGTTCATTCGTCGTCGCGACGGGCGCATCGAGGTTCGCCTCAACGACGCCGGTCGCGACGCCATTCGAGAGGTCTTCGCGCACGTCGTGGCGAGTGAGCGAGATCCCGATCACGATTGGCATTTATCAATGAACGCACCGATTAATCCGTCCGACGATCACGATGACCCCCTCGCGGCGCTCGCGAGGCAACACGACATCGCCACCAACGCGGAGCTCTCGGTGATGACGTTGAAGGAACAGTTCTTGAACGATGCCGAGGCCTGGGCCTGGCTCTGCACCATTCAAGTGGCCCTTCGCGCCACCGCGGTGAGCAAGGGGATTCTGAGCGATGAGAAACTCGCGTCGTGCGAACCAGAACTTCTTGATGAGATTCGACTCATGCAGCAGTTTCTTTTCGACTTAGCGGCCTGTTTCTAGTCGTTAGTGGCGTTTTTGTTACCAGACTCTTACAATCGCGCCCGAATAGAAAGAGCGGTCCGCTCCCATTAGGCTTGTCCAATGATTCTGTTCAAACGCACTTCTATCCTCCTGTCCTCGCTCGCTGTACTGTCGGCTACGTTCGTCCTTGGTTCGCCACTCGCGGCCCACGCATCGGTATCAAATCCAACGGCCGCTTCGGTAATTGCCGCGGCTACGACGGCGGTCAACAAAGAGATTGGCGTGCACGTGAATGTCTTGACCGTTTCGGGTAAAGTGGATACGACGGTCGTGGCCAAGATTGGCACGTTGGACGGTATCGAGACTTACCACCAGGGTGGCGAAACGTTTGTCATCACGGTGACCCCCGCGTACGCCTACCTGAGTGGCAGCTTGACGGGCCTGACCACGGTGATGGGTCTCACCGCCGCGGAGCAGAAGAAGGTCGGTACCTCGTCGATTTCGATGAAAAAGGGTTCCGCGCCGTACAAGACGTTTAAGAAAAACCTGACGTCAGCCGCTTTTGCTCAGTTGCTACCCGCACTAAAGGGCACGACGCTCTTGCCCGCGAGGGACAAGAAAACGAACGGTTACCAACTCAAGTGGAACACTGCGGCCACGAGTACTGCAGCCGCGACGACGAGCGTATTGACGATTTCTTCGGGTGCCAAGACCCTCCCGATCAAGGAGACAGTTACGACGTCGGGCGGAACAAGTCAAACAACGTTTACCAAGTGGAACAAGAAAGTCAGCGTTGTCGCTCCGACGAAGACGATTAAGTACGCGACGGTCTTTGGATAGTAAATCCTGATCGTGGTAACTCGAGCCATCGGGTTTCGCACTGCTCGTTGAGGCTTACCAAGACTTCGGTAAGTTGACCGCGATCGCCTCGGCGATGCTCATGTAGCCCTCGACGTTGGGGTGATCGTCGGGCCCAAAGGGAGAGGGCTGGCACATCCACGTCTCATTGCAGATGACCGCGACGTTCTCTGGAATAGTTCCGACGTTGTCGATAACGACGGGGGTGCTGTTGTCGTTCTTGAACGTCGCCGGGAGGTTCGCAATCGGAATTGAAGCGCCGTCGTAGGCCTTCTTTAAGGCGGCGTTGAAGGTATCGACGTCGATCAGTGTCGCGGTGGCGATCGCGGGGCCCGTCGGGCCGTTAAAGTACCGCTCGAGAAACGGGTCCTCGTATTCGAAACCGACGAAGCGCACCCTCGGGCCCGCAACGTCGGTCAGGTCGTGCAAGATAATCGGGAGATCCTTATTGATGAGTACGAGTTGTTGATTAAAACAAGTCTGATTCACGGTCGCGTGCGACAGACAAGGTCGGATGTTGTTGAATCCGAGATCAATGGTGACGACGCCGGGTTGATGAGGGTGGCTGAGTAGGTAGTTTCGAGCCAGCGATAGTTGCGTGACCGGTGGGGTATAACATTTGTCGCCGCCCACCGTGTCGAGCATTGACTGCACCGTCTCTCCGGGGCAACCGATTTGGTGAAGGTACAACGCAACGCCCCTCGCGGCTTCAATTGTCTTTAGATCGTTCGCGTAGCCGAGGAGCGTGCGATGGCCGTTGTGCGTGGCGATACCCGTGGGCTGGACCCCGAGAGAAGACGATCCGCCTATATCGAGATAAAAGGTGCCGGTGCCGCCTGACGACGGGGTCGTGGGTCCACCAGCGTGCGCCCGGCCCACAAAGTACGCGCCAACAACTAAGGCGACGAGCAGAATTGCCGGAAGTCCGTATTTGGTGAAGCGCAACATTAAGGACGTTGATAATTTCGTTGACGTCCGCGTCGAGTAACGAAGCGCTCGCGCGAACTTTCGGTGCGCGAGTTTCGTTCGGAGTGGGGCGCTCGCAATCTCACCTCGACACTCTAGTTTTCTGCGTTCGCACGTTGCGAACATTGGATCACGGCGCCGTGGCGGGACGCGGCGGTGATGTTCTTTGTCACAGTTCGCGCGAACTTCGTCCGCGTTGAGGCAAAGGTCTCGGGCGGTCGGTGGACCTAAATGCCGATGCTCGGGTCGGTCGCTGTCTCCGGTAGGTCCTCTGATGAGGGGTAATAGACTTAATAGACGATACCGTTTCGTTCCGGAACGATGTAGTATCGTATTAAACATGGTTACGGACACCCCGCACTCGCGTAGTGAAGAGTCGATCGTCGATCGACACTCCGGTGGTCGTCATCTCGACGCCTCGCGCGACGACGCGCTACGCGCTGCGGCCCTGGAACTTCTCGGTGAGATTGGTTACGACCGGTTGACCGTTGACGCGATTGCGACCTACGCGGGTGCCGGTAAGGCCACGATTTATCGACGTTGGTCCGGTAAGGCCGAACTCGTGTGTGACGCACTGTCGTGTCAGAAGCACGCCTTCCCGGTAGCAGATACTGGATCGTTGTTAGGTGACCTTGAGTCGATGGCCCAACAGGCGATGAAGACTGATAACAAATCGGACAGTCAAATGATGATTGGACTCGCCAGTGCTTTGCCCCACGACGCGGAGCTTCGTGAAGTGTTTCGTGAACGCCTGGTTGCGCCTCACGTCGCGATGCTCACGGAGATATTTGGTCGCGCCGTTGCGAGGGGAGAGATTCCCGTGGTGAAGAACATCGACCTCATAGTGTCGATCATCCCGGCCCTCGTTTTTCATCGTCTGTTGATCCTCGGTCTCGCGCCGGACACTGAGTTCGTCAGAACCGTGACCGAGGGGATAATTTTGCCGCTCGTCTTCGCGAATTCGAAGGAAACGTTGCTCACCGAAGTACCACCGCCCCTCACACCAACTAGAAAGAGAAAGTTTTAATGTCGAATACCGAAGTTTCCGAACTCTCCAGCAGCAACACCGTGGGCAAGCACCTCGGCCTCGCATTAGCCGTGATTTCTGGCGCGCAACTCATGATCGTGCTGGACGCCACCGTGGTCAACGTAGCCCTACCCACGATTCACCATGCTCTTCATTTCTCGCGGGCCAATCTCGAGTGGCTGATCACGGCCTACGCGCTGACCTTCGGCGGACTGTTGCTCTTTGGTGGACGAACGGGCGACCTGTACGGCAAGCGCAAGATGTTCATGATCGGCATTACGATCTTCGCCGTCTCGTCATTGCTCGGTGGCTTCGCGACCGACAGTATCTGGCTCATCATCACGCGCGGTATGCAGGGCATCGGGGGCGCGATCGCGGCACCAACTGCGCTGTCGCTCATCGCGACGAACTTTCCTGAAGGTAGGGAACGAAACCGCGCCATGGGTGTCTACGCCGCGATGTCCGGTGCCGGTGGAGCGGTTGGTCTTCTCTTGGGTGGCATCTTGACGAGTTACGTGTCGTGGCGATGGATCTTCTTCATCAACGTACCCATTGCTGCCCTCGTTTTGTTTCTCGCTCCGCGAGCTCTCAACGAGTCGAAGTCGACCTCGGGACACTTGGACATTCCTGGGGCTATCACCGCCACCGGCGGCATGCTCGCGCTGGTCTACGGACTCTCGAACGTGTCGAGCCACAGCTGGACCAGTACCTCCACGCTCCTTTCGCTCGCTGTCTCGGTCCTCTTACTTACCGCATTCGGATTCGTCGAACGGCGCAGCAAGGAACCTCTGATGCCGCTCAGCATCTTCAAAAACCGAAACCGCTCGGCCAGCTACGCAATGATGCTCGTGATTGGCATCGCGATGTTCTCGATGTTCTACTTCCTCTCGCAGTACTTGCAGAACGTGCTCGGCTGGAGTCCCATTCGAACGGGCGTTGGCTTCTTGCCCATGACGGCGGGTATCATCGTCGCCGCCACACTGGTGTCGCGCTTCATCGGGCGGGTCGGTATTCGAATACCACTCCTCGTCGGGCCCGCCTTCGCCACGATTGGCATGTTGTGGATGTCACGCATCACCGTGACGAGTAGTTACCTCGACGTTCTTGGTCCGCTGATCATCATTGCGTTAGGAATGGGCTTTACGTTCGTTCCTATCACCCTCACCGCCGTCTCGGGTGTGAGGCCTCACGAGGCGGGGCTGGCGTCGGCGCTATTGAACACCATGCAACAAGTCGGTGGTGCGCTCGGACTCGCGGTGCTCGCGACGGTTGCCATCGACGCTTCGAACTCGAAGCTCGCTTCGCTCCACCAGACGACGACGTTGGCCCTCAAGATCGCTACGACGCACGGGTACACCACGGCCTTCATGGTTTCGGCGGGGATTGCGTTCTTGGGACTTCTCATCTCCATCGTGTTTATTCGTGTACCAACGACATCCGCCACTGCCGTGGTCGAGGTCCCCGCACCCGCGCTCAGCCACTAGATCAAGAATCGCCCCGTTGCCCGCTGCCCGTTGCCCGTTGCGTTCGTGGGACCGTCGACGGGGTAATTTTGACTGTTCGGCGAGGTCGTTGACGTGGCGAACATTGAGCCGGGGAAGGGGCGTGCCCGCCACGTCAACGGGTTTTTCAGCTGCTGCCAACTGACGTGGCGTACTCCACCGAGTTGGATCGGATGGTGTCGCGATACCAACGGAAACTCTCCTTTTTGAGCCGATCGCCCGAAGGAAAGTCAACCCACACGATGCCGAAACGCCGCGAGTAGCCAAAAGACCATTCAAAGTTGTCCAACAGACTCCAGACGAAGTAGCCCTGCACGTTCACACCAGCGTCTATGGCGTCGTGCACGGCCGAGATGTGCTCTTGGAGGTACGCCACGCGGTTGTGGTCGAGGACGTTGCCGTTGGGATCGACGTAGTCGTCGAAGGCGGCACCGTTTTCGGTGATGTAGATCGGCAGTTTCGTGTACTCCTCTCGAATGCGTACGAGCAACGCCGTCAGCCCCGAAGCTTGGATCTCCCAGTCCATCGAGGTCTTGTCGCGGCCCGGTGTTTCGAGCGATCGAAGGCGCAGGTCGGGGAACTGTTCTCCGGTCGCGACGAAGTAGCCGGCGAGTCGAGCCTCGGTGGCTCTGGACACGTCGACGACCGTCGAGGGGAAGTAGTAGTTCACCCCGAGGAAGTCGAGCGGCTGGGCGATGAGGGCGAGGTCGCCATCGCGTACGACCGAGAAGCCCGGCGTCGTGTTCGCGTAGTGCTCGAGCATGTCCTCGGGGTACTGACCGTGAAAGACCGGCTCTAAGAAGAGTCGATTCAGATTGCCGTCAGCGCGACGAGCGGCGGCGACATCGAGTTCGTGATCCGATCCCGGACGATGGTCGCCCAAGTTCAAGGTAATTCCGACTTTGGCCGAAGGAACGGCCGAACGCAAAATCGGCAGGGCCAGACCGTGGGCAAGTAGAAGATGGTGATTCGCGGCCGCGGCTTTGCCGATGTCGCTGATGCCCGGCGCGTGGCGACCGTCGCCGTAGCCGAGCCACGACGAGCACCACGGTTCATTCAGCGTGATCCAACGTTCCACGTCGCTGCCCAAGGCTCGAGCAACCATGTCCACGTACTCGGCGTAGCGCTCGGCGGTGTCGCGTACGCACCAACCACCTTCGTCTTCGAGTGGCTGGGGGAGGTCCCAGTGATAGAGCGTCAGGGTGGGTTCGATCTCGCGGGCGCGTAGTCCATCGACGAGTCGGCGGTAGAAGTCGAGACCCGCTTGGTTCGCGGGCCCCTTGCCGTTGGGTTGGACTCGCGGCCAGGCGACCGAGAATCGGTAGGCGCCGACGCCGAGTTCCTGTAGGAGATTGAGGTCTTCGTCCATTCGGTGGTAGTGATCACAGGCGACGTCACCGGTGTCACCGTTCCACACGGCGTCGGGTGTGTGGGAGTACGTGTCCCAGATCGACGGGCCGCGGCCGTCGTCGTTCACCGCCCCTTCGATTTGGTACGAAGCGGTAGCCGCTCCCCAGAGAAAGTCGGGCGAGAAGGGTCGGGTCGAACTTTTGTTAGTAGAGCTAGAGGTGCTCACGGGGTACGTCTCCTAAGTAGATGGGGTCGAAATAAGCTGTGATTCCTCTACGAACGGCCTCACCGAGTTGGAGAGGAGTGAGGCCGTTCGTAGAGAGACTGGTTGTTAAGCCTTCTTGAGGTGACTCAAGATCAGCGGCAACTGGGGGTCACCGGGTGACGGGTCGGCGTAAGGATTCTTTGCCGTCACGAAACCGGTGAAGTTGGCCGTTGAGTACTCGTCCCAGTCCGCGCCATAGAGCAGCGGCGCAACCGGCACCTGGGTCGACACGAGGTTCTCCAGGGCCGTCACGGCCTTCTTGACACCGGCGGTGTTGGACGGGTTGGTGGTAGCCAACGTGCTCAACAACGCCTGAGCGGCCGGAGAGTTGTAGCGACCGTAGTCACTGTTCGCCGAGGATCCAATGGGTGCCGATCCCGTGTAGTCGAGCCAGTTGTCGAACTGCACGTACGGGCTTGGACCACCGTTACCCCAGTGAATGATCGTCTGGAAGTTACCGCTCGCTGAGTCGGCGTACCACTGCGACGCCTGTACACCGTTGACCGTGCAGTTAATGCCTTCGGCCTGCAACTGGCTCGATATCAACTGGTCGTCGGCGTAGTAGTCCGAGTAGGCCGTCGGGTCCTCAACCGTGAACGCAATTTCCACGCCGTTCTTGGCGTAGAAGCCCTTCGCGTCCTTGGCGTAACCGTCCGCGGTCAAAATCGAAGCGACCTTGGTCGGGTTCGAGTGGGCCGAGAGGTCGTTCGTCAACGACGGGCTGAGGTACGAAGCCTGGCTGGGCAGAATGAGTGCGCCCGACGAAGTCGCCGGCAACTCATAACCCGTCTCACCCTTTAGCGAAAGTGCCGAACGGTCGATGCCTTCACTGATGGCTTGACGAACTGCGGGGTCGCTGAGCGGTCCCGTACCGGTGACGTTGAACTCCAAAGTGACCGTGCTGCCGGGCGCAAAGAAGATGTGGTTCGTTTTGGGGTCGGCAGCCACGAAGATCTTCTTCACGTTGGCAATGTCGTTGCCCGCCCAGGTCAGCTGACCATCGGCGAGCGCCGTGGCGGCCGCGGTGTTGGACGTGTACGAAGGAACGTTGATTTCGCTCGGGACAGGCTTGACGCCCCAGTAGTGGGGATTTGGCTTGTACTTCACCACCTGTGAGGAGTAGCTGCTCAATTCGTACGGTCCGGTACCAATCGGCTTGGTGACAATCGCGGTCGCCGGGCTGGCGATCTTCGACCACACGTGTTTGGGCACCATCAACGCCGAACCAGCAATCGCGTTGATGTTCAAGTACTCCGGCGCTGCGTAGTGCAGTACGACGGTGTAGGCACCCTTAACGGTGGCCGGAGCCGACATCTTGGGTACGCCGTAGACGTTCGTCGCGGGTACGTTATTCAACAGGTCGAACGTGTACGCCACGTCCGCCGAGCTGAACGACTTGCCGTCGCTCCACTTCACGCCCTTGCGCAGTTGGAAGGTCAACGTCTTGCCCCCGTTGCTCCACACGTAACTCGTGGCGAGCCATGGGTACTGGGTGTTGGCCTTCAACGTGTCGAACTCGAACAGCGGTTCGTTGACGAGTGAGCGAACGCTCATCTGCTCGGCAAAGGAACTCGAGTCAAACGGGTTGAAGTTGTCGGTAAAAGTTACTCCGGTGTTGCCCTCGATGGTTAGCACCGAACTGGAGGCCGCCGAAGCGGCCCCGATCGATGCCGCCACCATGCCGATTGATAAACACGACAAGGCAGTTAATACAACTCCTAGCTTTCTAAACATATTCATCCTTTATATTGATATTGTCCAGCCGGCTTTCGCCGACATCTTTTCGAACCGTGTGGGTCCTTATTGATCGACGCGAGGCCGGTTGGGCTTTCGCGCTGTGATTGAGCGCCGCCGACGAATCAGCTGCGCGCCCAACTAGTCAGTTGTTTTCATGTCTTCGTGGATTCCCCCTCTCGTCGGCGCTCTGGCAGCGCCACTTCGACTACGGCTTCGGGTCTGTCCGCGTACAACCAGCACTTCGAGACGTGACCGTCTCTAATCTGGAAGTTGGGCGGATCGGTGGTGCGACACACGTCCATTGCCGCGGGACAACGGGGGGCAAAACGGCACCCCACTTCGGCGACCTCGAAGGTCGTGCGCTCGGGCCTGTGGGTGGCCTGACTGGTTGGATCCGAGGGGTCGGGCACTGAGGAGATCAAGAGTTGGGTATAGGGGTGGGTCGGCTCGTCGACCAACGCCGTGCCCCGTGAGCGCTCGACGACCTGTCCGGCGTACATGACGATTATCTCGTCGGCCAAATACCGTGCCGACGCTATGTCGTGCGTGATGTACAAGATGGCGAGTCGTTCATCGTCACAAAGTCCCTTTAAGAGGTTCAGAATGCCGAGTCGAACCGAAACGTCGAGCATGGAGATGGGCTCGTCGGCGAGCAGTACGTCGGGCTGCACGCACAGGGCTCGAGCAATGGAGACGCGCTGGAGTTGACCGCCGGAGAGTTCATGGGGGTAGCGATCGAGGAAGCGCTCGGGTGGATCGAGCGACACGCGCGTCAGCGCGGCTTTGGCGAGCTCTTCAACGTCACCCTTGGCTGCGCCGTGAATGAGTAGTGGTCGTTCGAGACTATGGCGAATGCGGTGCACCGGGTTGGTCGAAGCGAAGGGGTCTTGGAGAACGAGCTGGACCTTGGAGGCGTAGTCGAGGGTGCGCTTGGCGCCGATACGAATCGGCGTGCCTTCGAGCATGAGTTCGCCCGAGGTGGGTGCGACGATGCGAGCGAGCATTCGCGCGAGGACTGACTTGCCCGAGCCACTCTCGCCGACTACGGCCGTCACTCGGCCCTGGACGAGATTGAGACTCACGTCGTCGACCGCGTGGACAACCCGCTTGGCGTCGAAGAGTCGTCCGGGCACGCGCGTCTTGAAGTGGCGCGTAAGGTGACGCGCACTGAGCTGCACTGGAGGGCTCAGTGCGTCGTTCACGAACGGCCCTTCAGGGTCGCGACGGCCGGCGTGGACCTAGGAACGCGTCGAGCGAGCTCGACGGGAACTTGTCGTGGCGAGTCGCCGGCGTGCAACCAGCACGCCACGGCACGATCTGATTCGCCCAGACGGGTCAGTGGCGGCGCCTCGGTCCGGCAACGATCCATCACGAAGGGACAGCGTGGTGAGAAGTTGCATCCAGTGGGCAAGTCCGCGAGGTCGGGGGGCGAGCCGGGAATGCCGTCGAGTTCGAGTCGCGCACCGTGCAGGGGAGGAAATGAGTTCAGGAGGCCCAGAGTGTAAGGGTGGCGCGGCGATTCGTAGAGTTCACTCGCACCAGCGCGCTCGACAATCTCGCCGGCGTACATCACCACGATCTCGTCAGCGAGTTCGACGAGTAGTGAAAGGTCGTGGGTGATGAAGATCATCGCGAAACCAAAACGTGAACGCAATACGTCGAGTTCATTGATGATTTCGCGTTGGGTGACGACGTCGAGAGCGGTCGTGGGCTCGTCCATGATGACGAGTTCGGGATCAAGTGCGAGAGCGATCGCGATCATGATGCGTTGACGTTGACCGCCGGAGAGTTCGTGGGGGAAGCGGTCCAGTCGGTCTTCGTTGAGCCCGACCATTTTGAGAAGCTCCTTGGCACGATTGTGGCGCTCGACTTTGGTCATCTTCTTTCGATGGGTCTTTAGAACTTCATCGAACTCCTTGCCGATGCGAAGCACCGGGTTCAGTGCGCTGAGCGCGCTCTGGAGGACGATAGAAACGTGTGACCAGCGAATCTTGCGCAGTTCCTTCTCGCTCGCCGTGACGAGATCGATCGTTTCTTCGATTTTCTCGTCACTCTCGCTGGTCACGTTGAGCATCACTTCGCCGCCGCTGATGACGCCGGGTGAGCGCAGCAGACGCGTCATGGCGTAAACCAAAGTGGACTTGCCGGAACCACTTTCGCCCGCAATGCCCAGAACTTTCGAACGACGTAGGTTCAACGACACGTCGTTCACGGCGCGAACCATGTTGTCACTCACGCCGTAGTCAACACTGAAGTTCTTAATTTCTAGAACGAATTCGCTGTGGGCGCTGAGGGGCGCGAGCGTTGGCGTGGTCACGGCTTCGTCCATTTCGAGAGGGTCCGTGCTCATTCGGTCACCAGCGTGGCACGCACCGTGATAACCGGCTTCGTCGTCGCTGAGCGCAGCACCGGCGTAAGTCCCAGGCGCGCTCGACGCGGCAGTCCCAGCTGTCGACGCTGGCGTGAAGTGAGACCGGCCGCGCGGAGTCGTGGATTAATGAACTCGTCGATCCCAAAGTTCACGAGCGCGAGACCGGTTCCCACGAGCGCGATGCAGATACCGGGTGGTACGAACCAGTACCACTCGTTGGAGAGTGGCGCGTTGTTGGCCTGGGCCCAGTAGAGCATCGTTCCCCAGTTCCAGGTCGACGTGCTCGTGAGACCGATATAGGCCAGGGTCACGTAGGCGCCGATGGAGTACAGCACCGTAAAGAGCAACCCCGACGCGAGTACGGGCAAGAGATTGGGCGCGATCTCGGTGAACATAATGCGCCGGCGTTTTTCACCAATGATGCGCGCGGCCTCGACGAAGTCACGATTGCGTAGTGACATGGTTTGGGCGCGAAGAACGCGCGCCCCCCACGCCCAACCGGTGAGACTGATGATGAGCCCGATTACCAACGTGTTCGAGCGACTGCTGACTGGAAGATAACTGTCAATCACGATAAGGAGTGGCAGTCCGGGAATGGCGAGAAAGACGTTCGAGAGCAACGAGAGTCCGTCATCAGTCGCGCCGCCGAGGTACCCCGCGGCGACGCCGATGGTCATGGAAAGCATCGTCGCCACTATTCCCGCCAGCAGCGCCACGACCATGGTGGCGCGTGCGCCCACAAGTAGTTGGGAGAAAATGTCCTGACCGAGACTCGTGGTACCGAGCAAGTGGTGCGCGGAGGGCGTCAGGAGTGGCGCGAACTGCGTCGAGTTCGGGTTATAGGGCGCGAGCCAGGGACCAATGACGGTCATGATGATGAAGAAGCCAAGAATGCCGAGTCCGAGGAGAACCTTCGGGGACTTCGGAAGCCGTAGGTTTTTCATACCGCGGCCTCGGTTCTCGTTCGAGGATCAAGCGCCAAGTAGACAACGTCGGCGATCAAGTTGGCGGCGAGCACGGTGAAGGTGATGACCA
>DATCCC010000027.1:0-126768 GCA_036511495.1 Acidimicrobiales bacterium
AACCCGAAGACCAGTGTCACGATCGACGTCAACGCTTTCCAGTGGGGTTGGAAGTTCACCTACCCCGGCGAGAACGTCGTGGTCATTGGTCAGACCACCCAGAACCCCGAGATGGTGATGCCGGTCAACGAAAACGTACACATCAACTTGACGTCGTCGGACGTCGTCCACAGCTTCTACGTTCACGCCTTTAACTTCTCTCGTTTAGCACTGCCTGGTGTGTTGAATCAATTCACCTTTAGGGCCGTGGACACTGGGACGTATCAATCACAGTGCAGCGAGATCTGCGGGCTCTATCACTCACTCATGTGGTTTCGCGTGAAGGTCGTCTCACAGTCTGACTACACCACCTGGCTCGCGCGCAACGCCAACGCGTTCACGGCTCAGGCCGCTAAGAACGCCACGAACCAGCAGACCTCGTCGATCACGCCGACGAAGATCACCAAGAGCAAAGGAGACAACTGATGACCGACGTCCTTGACCCACCAATCGTCTTCAAGCCCCACGAACCCAAACCCGACGAGCATCACGGCCCCACGGGGATCTTGAAGTGGATTACCACCACCGACCATAAGGTCATCGGACTCTCCTACACCATTACTGCGGTCATCATGATGGTCATCGGCGGCGCTTTCGCCGAGATCATTCGAGCCCAGCTCACGACACCCAACAACACGTTGGTCTCACTGGCGCAGTACAACGAACTCTTCACGATGCACGGCTCGGTGATGATCTACCTCTTCGCTGGTCCCTTCGCTTTTGGAGCACTCGCGAACATCATCGTGCCCATTCAAATCGGCGCGCCGGACATGGCCTTTCCTCGTCTCAACGCTCTGAGCTACTGGCTCTACCTAACCGGCTCGATCACGATGCTCTCGGGCTTTTTCGTCGCGGGCGGCGCGGCGAACTTCGGCTGGGTCGCCTACGCGCCACTGTCGAACTCCATCAACACGCCGGGTTCGGGCGCGGACCTGTGGATTGGTGGCTTGCTCTTAACGGGCTTCTCCGCGATCTTTACCGGCGTCAATCTCTGCGCGACCGTCTTCTATCTACGAGCGCCGGGCATGACCATGTTCCGCATGCCCATCTTCACGTGGAACCTCTTAGTCACGGCCATTCTGATTCTGTTGGCCTTCCCGGTCTTGACGGCGGGGCTCATCATGCTCTACTGCGACCGGCACTTCGGTACCCATATTTTCTCGGTCGCGGGAGGCGGCGTACCGGTGCTGTGGCAGCATATCTTCTGGTTCTGGGGCCATCCGGAGGTCTATATTTTGGCCCTGCCGTTCTTCGGCATGATCACAGAGATATTTGCGGTCTTCTCCAAGAAGCCCGTCTTTGGCTACAAGGGAATGATCTTCGCGACGATCACCATTGGCGCGCTGTCCCTCGGGGTGTGGGCCCACCACATGTTTACGACGGGCGTGGTGCTGTTGCCCTTTTTCTCGATCATGAGTTTCTTGATCGCGGTGCCCACGGGCATAAAGTTCTTCAACTGGATCGGCACCATGTGGCGCGGGAAGATCTGGCTCTCCACCGCCATGCTGATGGCCATTGGCTTTTTATTCACGTTCCTCGTCGGTGGACTTACGGGCGTCTACCTCGCGAGTCCACCACTGGACTTCTTCACCCACGACACGTACTTCATCGTCGCCCACTTCCACTCCATCGTCATGGCGCTCGTGCTGGGCGCGATGGGTGGTCTCTACTACTGGGGTCCAAAAATCACCGGTTATCTCTTGAACGAGACAATTGGCAAGGTTCAGTTCTGGTTCCTCTTCATCGGCATTCAGCTCTTCACGTTACCCATGTACTTGCTGGGGCTTCGAGGAATGCCCCGACGTATTCCCGTCTACCCGCTGGACCCCTCGTGGCAGTTCTTGAATCAACTCGCGACCGTCGGCGCGGTGCTTATTGGTATTTCGACGATCGTCTTTGTCATAAACGTCGCCTACAGCTGGAAAAGGTATCCGGCCGGCGACAATCCCTGGGATGGCCACACGCTGGAGTGGTTCACCACGTCGCCGCCCCCACACCACAACTTCTACCGCCTGCCCCGGATTCGCTCCGAGCGTCCGACCTGGGACTACAACCACCCCGGCGACGCGGCCCTCGAGCACGGACACCACCACGAGCAGCTCGACGAGGTCCCCAGTGAATGAGGATCGAAACAACGGTGTTGCTCGCCCTCAGAAGCTTTTTGGATACATGAGTGCTCAGACCGGTTCTGAGGACGTGAGAACGCTAGCGCGTGATGCTATTCGTAACTTTGTTTTTCCGTTTCGTGCGCGGTGGTTCCTGCTAAAGGTACAGCCGTCAAATAAAACCGTACCCGAAAACGATCCGCTGGAAACTTGGACCCTGGGCGCTGGTGTGGTGGGTAAATCGCGCCAGGAAAGTTAGCGTCTCCCGCAAACCCGTCGCGGCTCATTTCAACGTGCTCGATCTCAACCTCGCAAGCGGTGTTGAACCTCCTAGCGACTCCGTAGCAGGAGGATTCTTCTCCACGAGTTCGTGCGGGCTCTGCGGTAAAGCCTCTACTGCCGCGGTACGTACGCGCTCGACCTTTGACGTTCACGACGACGGGCTAAGCGTTACCTCAATGATGTTGGCATCTTTACCCGGACTGCTTCGCACGGCCCAAAAAGTATTCGTAAGAACCGGCGGACTTCATACCGCGGCGCTGTTCAGCGCCGCGGGTGAGCTACTCGTACTTCGCGAGGAGGTCGGGCGACACGAAGCTGTCGAAAAAGTCATCGGCTGGGTGCTGCGCGAAGGGCGACTGCCGTTACTTTCCACGACCTTGCTGGTCTCGGGTCGTGCGTCCTTCGAACTGGTCAAAAGGCCGTCATTGCCCGTGTTCGGACGCCCTGCGCGGTGTTCGCGCCATCGTCGCTCGTGGCGAATTTGGCCGTGAAATCGAGCGTGACGCTCGTGGGCTTCTTTCGCGATCCCTCAATGGTCGTCTACGCCGGGTTCGACCGCGGCGTCGACAAACTTACGCGTTAGGCTCGTTTCGCCTTCGTACAACGCTCTCTCTACGTCGCCGCCTCGATGCGAATGATGATGGACTTTGACGCCGGCTGATTGCTGCCCAGCGCCGTTGAATCCAGGGGCACCAACACGTTGGCCTCGGGAAAGTACGCCGCGGCGCAGCCCTTGGGAGTCTGGTAGGCGACCGTGCGAAATCCTTTCGCGTAGCGTTCACCGTCGGAGAAGACACTGATGAGATCCACTTCATCCCCATCGTGCAGTCCCCGGTCGGCAAGGTCCGCTTCGTTTACGAAAACCACGCGACGTCCGCCCCTGATACCGCGGTAGCGATCGTCATACCCATACACTGTCGTGTTGAACTGGTCGTGTGAGCGCACGGTCTGCAAGATGAGGTGTCCTTCGGGTACCACGATCACGTCAAACTCGCTGCGCGTGAAACGCGCCTTACCCGTCGCCGTCGGAAAGGTTCGTGAGTCGTGGGGACCTCGGGGCAACATGAAACCACCTGGCTCGCGCACACGCCGTTCGTAGTCGTCAAATCCGGGTACGACGTGTTCGATGTGGCGGCGAATCACTCGATAGTCACTCGCCATCGTATTCCAGCCAATATCCTCACCAAAGAGCGCTTCGCCAAGACCGGCCACTATCGATACTTCGCTACGTAGATGTTCTGAACCCGGATTGAGGACACCTTTCGACTTGTGCACCATGGCTAACGAATCTTCGACGGTCACGATCTGTTCGCCGCTCGATTGCTCGTCGCGCTCTGAGCGACCTAGACACGGCAGTAGCAACGCTTCGTTCCCATGACAGAGGTGGGAACGATTCAGCTTGGTCGCGACGTGCACGGTCAACTTGCAGTTCTTCATCGACGCCTCACTGACCGCCGTGTCGGGCGTGGCGGAGACAAAATTACCGCCCAACGCAAAGAAGACGTCAATCTTGCCGTCGCGCAGAGCGCGGATCGTGTTCACCGTGTCGTAGCCATGCTCGCGGGGCGGCTCGAATCCAAACTCATCACGCAGTTTGTCAAGGAAGGTGTCCGGCATCTTCTCCCAAATTCCCATGGTGCGATCCCCCTGGACGTTGCTGTGGCCGCGAATGGGCGACGGGCCCGCGCCCGGACGACCGATGTTGCCTCGCAGGAGGAGAAAATTCACGACCTCGTGAATGGTGGCGACGGCGTTGCGGTGTTGGGTGATGCCCATCGCCCAACAGACGATGACGCTCTTGGCGGCCACCACGTCGCCGGCGAAGGCTTCAATCTCTTTTCGCGTCAATCCACTTGCCTCTTCGATGGCGGGCCACTCGAGTTCGCGCCACCCCTGACACGCCTCTTCGAAGCGATCGCAATACGTTTCGATGAAGAAGTGGTCGAAGATCGTGCCCGGCGCCTTCTCTTCGAGAGCCAACAACGCTTTGTTGACACCCGCGAACATGGCGAGATCACCGTTCACGCGCACCGCCAAGTACCGATCGGACAACTTCGTCCCGCCGCCAATCAGACCGCGAGCACTCTTCGGGTTCTTGAATCTAACCAATCCCGCCTCCGGCAGCGGATTAGCCGACACGATGCGCGCACCACGTTTCTTCGCCATCTCCAGCGCGGTGAGCATACGAGGGTGATTGGTGCCGGGGTTTTGACCAATGATCACGATCAACTCGGCGTGATCAGTGATGTCCTCGAGCGTCACCACTCCCTTACCGACACCGATGGTCTCGGAGAGCGCAGTTCCACTCGACTCGTGACACATGTTCGAACAGTCCGGCAAGTTGTTCGTCCCAAGGCGCCGAGCCAGCAGTTGATAGACGAAGGCCGCTTCGTTACTCGCTCGGCCACTGGTATAAAAGGCCGCGCGGTTCGGGTCGGGCATCGCGCGAAGGCGATCAGCGGTAAGTCGCAGCGCGTCGTCCCAGGAGATCGGGACGTAGTGGCTCGCTCCTGGGGCTAGGTACATCGGCTCCGTCAGACGACCGTGGTGCTCAAGCATGTGAGCATCTTCGAGAAGCAACTGTGCGATGGAGTGATGAGCAAAAAACGAACGATTGACGCGAGCTCGCGTCGCCTCCCACGCGACGGCTTTGACGCCGTTCTCACAAAACTCCGCGTGGCTCCGTTCGCCCGGTTTCGGTTCGGCCCACGCGCAGCTCGGGCAGTCAAAACCATCAATCTGGTTCATCTTTATCAGCGTCTTCGCTGTTCGTGTGGGGCCCATCTCAGTTCGCGCGTAATACGTCGATTCGCGCAATGCCGGTATGCCAACCGCAGAGGTTTCTGGTTTCCTGACGTTAATTTCGTCGTCTGAATTCGCGGTCATTTCTCGCACCATCACTTTCAAGTGAGATGTCTCGGGAGCGAATACTGCCACTGAGGAGGCGTCTCTCCTAATTATACCGCGGCGGCGAACGCTGACCGAGCGCCGCTAAGTGCTCGTCAGTGCGTCGACAAGGTGAGCTGACCGGGTGACACGTAAGGTTCCTAATTCGTCCCTTCGTAAGTTCCTGTGGGCTAGCGGCCACCTATTGATCAAGGACCTCTTGCAGATAGTCGGCGAGTGGCTGGTATTGCAACGGCCCGTCGTAGCGTACGCCGTTGACAAAGAACGTCGGGGTGGCGTTCGCTCCACTTCGAAGGGCACTCTCAAAATCTGATTCGACGCGACGAAGAGCCCCACTTCCTAGGTCTGCCATCATCTGATGCACGTCAGCGCCGACTTGCGCGGCGTAACGCAATAATGCTTCGTCGTCGAGTTGCCACTGGTTGTCGAAGAGCACGTCGTGCATCTCCCAAAACTTTCCCTGCAGGCCCACCGCCTCGGCCACTACGGCGGCCTTCTTAGCGTGGGGATACACGTCGGCGAGAGGAAAGTTGCGAAAAACGAACCGCAGCGACTCACGGAAGTTCTTAAGCAACTCGTCGACAACGATGCGCGCGGCGTCGCAGTAGGGACACTGGTAGTCGCCGTATTCGACGACAATGAGGGCAGCGTCATCAGGTCCGCGCGAATGATCGGCGACACTGACGGGTGTGGCGAGGAACGGGATACCGTTCAAGACATTGTCTCAACTGCGCGTAGCGCTGCGCCCGCACCTGGACTGGCATCTAGCGGCGACGCTTCAGACGCGGACCTCTCCGTCGGTGGCATGTGAACTCCTCTCAGCAAATGCATCAGAACGTGTAAACCATCGAATTGATCGTGAGTATACGATTCAGTCTCGGCGCCCTCACTTTCGACTCGCCGTGTCGCTCGGGTGTCCGCCATCGGATTCCTTACTTCACATCGACTGCTTCGAGCACGCTAGGGCTATCCACCAATCAAGTGAACGTTAGTTCTTGCGAATCCCAACGAATGCAGCACTACGAAGACTGAATATAGTCGCAGCGACTTAGCACGAGGTTCGAATTCAACAAACGCGTCGCGATTCCATTTCACTCAGAATTCGCACAGTCTCGATCCTCACTCGCTCTAACTAAGCATGTCGTGGGCAGGATGCTAACGATTAGCGCCTGATCGTGCGGACTTTGACGCTCGAACAGCCTTGACCTCTCGATGCGCACGCCCGCACGCCCTTATGAACGTGACCCCCGTCTTAGGAAGGCTCCGCAAAAAGGAAGCGTCGAGTACACCGTGGGCTTTGTAATCGAAAATGCCGTGAGCGCCGTGATCCTTCTTCGCGTCTACTGGTTGGCGTAAATTTGACGGTCGGTCCTTCGCGACGAGTTGATCGGTCAACTGGCTATCCCACGCCCCGAGCGCCGCGTACTGGTTACCGATGGTGGGAAAAAGGCTGTCCACGAGTACGAGCATCTTGTTCCACGATCCGACAATTCGCGATCGCTGACCGTCTAGTGCTGCGTCCAAGATGAAACGAGCGGGAATTTCGGGTTGATAGATCGGCGGTACGGGCTGAGGATGGCGATCCATGGTTGACTCGCACCAGTCGAACTGTGGTGTGTTGACCGCGGGAAGGTACACCATACACATGCGGACGTTGCTCCCTTCATGAAGTAGCTCCGCCCGGGCCGCCTCAAAGAATCCACGACAGGCGAACTTCGACGCACAGTACGCGGACTGCAGAGGAATCCCGACGAACGAGAGCGCGGATCCAACGTTGACTACCGTTCCACAATCGCGGGGGCGCATGCGCGCAAGAGCTGACTTCGTTCCCCACACTTGTCCGAGGAAGGTCACCTGCACCGCACGCTCAAAATCAGCTGGCGCGACGTCCTGCAACGGGGCAAACACGGTGGTCATCGCGTTATTGACCCAGACATCGATCGGGCCCAACTCATCCTCTACTCGCGTCGCGGCGCGATCTACTTCGTCAAAGTTCGCGACGTCGGTGGGGACCTTTAGACATCGAACGCCCGCCGCCTCGACCTCCTTCGCCGTCGCTTCCAAACCAACACGACCACGCGCGAGCAACGCCACGTCGAATCCGTGTTCGGCGAACAGTCGGGCCGTCGCTCGTCCGACGCCGGCCGAGGCGCCAGTAATTACTGCAACTTTCCGTTCTTCTGCCATGAGCGCTCCTCTTGAAGTCACTCCCGTCGCAAAGATCACAGCGCAATGTTCGTGGGAGCGTAGTCGTCATTCGTAGCGTAACTGTCAACCACAAAAGCGATTCGGCCAATAACGTGATCAAGTCCACTGCCCTTTGATCGGCACGTGAGATTGCTTCAGCTCGATTAGAACATGGCGAAGGAATCGATGAAAAACTCTGTCCGCGCCGCGACGCGCGATACACGTTACCTAGCGGAGGGGCAACTAACACACACCGCCCCCACGGCCGCGGGGACGTCGTCGAATCGCCGAAGCAAACTTCGATCTTTCTGGGGACCAGTCGACCACGCGTCCCTCAAAGTGACGGATTTGGCGAGCCTCTCGTGCCGACCCCAATTTTCACTTCGCTAAGGTAGATAAAGATAACAAGCCTAAAACGTTATCGCGGCCAGAATTTGACAGGAGCGCCAACAGAGTTGACACATGCGACGGAGAGGAACTCGCACTTTACGTTACGTTTCACGCCCCCAACGCCCGCGTCTCGACGCCGATACTGGTCTTTTTTGGTTGAGGAGATTTCCCGGCGCTTGGCTCTTGTGCGCGCTCGAAGCGTCCGACCAACCTTCGGCGTTGAAGGGAGGACGCGTGGCCGCGGATCCGAGAATTGACGGCTTCGCTGAACTCGCCGACTACGCGGTGCTCTCGGACGGACGAACGTCGGCTCTGCTCGCGCTCGATGGACAAGTCGACTGGTGGGCCATGCCGGTGTTAGATGACCTTCCAATATGCGGTGCCCTCCTCGACCCTGCTCGTGGAGGGTACGTTTTCCTACGGCCTGAGGACACCTTCGACGTGGAGCGGCGCTACATCGACTCGACGAACGTGCTCGAGACGACGTTCACAACCGAAAGTGGCACGATCGTCGTCATTTCCGCGCTCAACGCGGGCGCGTCAGGTCGCCTCCCGTGGACTGAACTGGTGTTCAGCACCATGGCTCTAGGCGGTTCCGTTCGAATGGCCTGGGAGTTTCGTCCGGGTAACCACTTTGGGCATTCCACGCCGCGGGTATCCAAAATCGGCGAGATTGCGGTCGTCGCCGTGGGCAATCAAACCATCGCTGTCGTCGTTGACGCCGCGGGGTCGGTCGATATTCTCTCCGACCGAGTCCGGGGTCGGTTCGTCGCGCACGAGTGTCAGCGCTCGCTCGTTGCCCTGACCGGCACGAAGGAAGTGCCCGTCGTCATTCCCACGCCTGAAGATATTGATCGCCGTCTAGAAAACACGAAGGAAGCGTGGCGCCGGTGGAGCAGCCGCGTCAACGAGTGCGGCGAGTGGTCGCCCTACGTCGTACGTTCAGCCCTCGCCCTGAAGACTCTTGTCGCGGAGCGGAGCGGAGCAATTGCCGCGGCGGTCACCACGTCGCTTCCCGAACGTGTTGGTGGCCCCAAGAACTGGGACTACCGCTACGCGTGGGTACGCGACTCGTCCTTTTCGATCAACGCCTTTTCAAATATGGGCATGAGTGAAGAGGTTCAAAACTCGGTCGCGTTCCTCATTCGAGCAGTGCGAAAGAGCGGGCCGAACTTGCACGTCTTCTATTCACTCGACGGCGAGCTCGAGGTTGGTGAACAAGAACTCGACGTACCGGGCTATCGGTTCAGTCGCCCGGTTCGTTCGGGCAATGATGCCTCGAGTCAGCTGCAGTTGGGCAACTACGGGGATCTCTTTGACACGATCCATCGCTACGTCATTGCCGGGCACGTACTCGATGAATCGACACAAACGTTACTCGTGGGCATTGCGGAACAGTGTCGTGAACGCTGGCGAGACCCTGACTCGGGGATTTGGGAGCTGCACGAACTGCGCCACTACACGATCTCGAAGATCGGGTGCTGGGTAGCGTTCGATCGAGCTGTTCAACTGGTCGAATGTGCTCAACTACCCGACGCGTTGGTTGAACTGTGGCGAGCGGAGCGCGAGGAGATTCGCGAGTTCATCGAGAGGCGGTGCTGGTCGGACCGGAAGCAGGCGTACTCATTGTGCGCGGATAGCGACGACCTCGACGCGGCGGCGCTGTTGGCCGCGCGTTTGGGATTCGATCGAGGTGAACGCCTTCGCAGTACCATCAGAGCCATCAACGACGAACTCTCCGAGGGCGTGCTCATCTACCGATACAGCGGCGCCCACAAGGAGGAGGGTGCGTTCGTCGCGTGCACGTTTTGGATGGTGGAAGCACTCGCCCACTCGAACCAACTCGAACGAGCGCGACGAATGATGAGTGAAGCGGTGGGACGTACCAATGACGTTGGCATACTTTCTGAACAGATTGATCCAGCGAGCGGTGCATTCCTGGGAAATCTTCCTCAGGGTCTATCCCATCTTGCGCTCATCAATGCGGCGTACACGCTCCTTCGCGCGGAACAACGAGCGCAAACTTACGTAGATGGTTCCTGAGACGTGCCAGCCGCGGCCGTAGGCAGTAAGGTGGACGAAGGGGCATTTCCGGCGGTGCACAGTTGATGTGGACGTGCGGACTCAAGAAGTAGGAGTGACGCAATGTCTCCGAATGCCGCTGACAACCTCTGTGATCGCCTCATCGAATGGGGCGTCACCACGATTTACGGATTTCCCGGCGACGGGATTAACGGGATTCTTGGCGCGTTGCGACGACACGAAGACCAGTTGCGCTTTATCCAGACGCGCCACGAAGAGATGGCGTCGTTCATGGCCTGTGGCCACGCCAAATATACCGGTGAGGTCGGCGTCTGCATGGCCACGTCGGGTCCTGGCGCCATTCACTTGCTCAACGGACTCTACGACGCAAAGCTCGACCACCAGCCCGTCGTGGCCATCGTCGGACAGACGTTCGTTCGGGCCTTGGGCGGCGACTTCCAACAAGAGGTCAACCTCCTGCAGCTCTACTCGGACGTGGCGTCGAGTTACTGCCAACAAGTCAACACACCCTCGGCCATTCGTCACAACGTTGACCGAGCGATGCGCATCGCCAAGGCCGATCGGACGGTCACGTGCATCATCGTTCCCGCCGACGTGCAAGACATGGACGCCGTCGAAGAGCAACCCAAGAAGACCCACACCGTGCACTCCGGTATCGGTTGGTGGGCCCCTCGTGTTATCCCTTCGAACAGCCAACTCCAACAGGCGGCTGATCTCTTAAATAGTGGTGAACGTGTGGCGATGCTCGTGGGTGCGGGTGCGATGCACGCCACGGACGAGGTGCTCGCGGTGGCCGACACATTGGGCGCTGGCGTGGCGAAGGCGCTCCTCGGCAAAGCGTCGGTCCCCGACGACGTCGGCTACTGCACCGGTTCGATTGGACTACTCGGCACCAAGCCGTCCTGGGACATGATGCAAAAGGCCGACACGTTGCTCATGGTGGGTTCGAGTTTTCCCTACTCCGAGTTCCTACCCACTACGGGCCAGGCCAAGGGCGTGCAGATCGACATTGCTCCGAGAATGCTGTCCATCCGTTATCCCATGGACTTGGCGTTGGTGGGCGACGCCAAGGACACCTTGGCGGAGTTGTTGCCGCTGCTCCATCGAAAGTCGAATCGCGAGTGGCAAGACGAGATCGTCAAGAACGTGACCAAGTGGTGGAAAGAGATGGATGGACTTGGCCGGCCATCGGACGTGAATGGAAGAATGAGACCACAGGGCCTCTTCTCAGCTCTTTCTCGACATCTCCCTGACAACGCGATCCTCTCTTCAGATTCTGGAACAGCGGCCGACTGGTACGCGCGCCACGTACGCATTCGCACTGGCATGAAGGCATCCCTTTCAGGAAACTTGGCCACCATGGGTCCCGGCGTCCCCTACGCCATCGCCGCGAAATTCGCCTTCCCTGATCGAGTCGCGGTCGCCATGGTTGGCGACGGAGCGATGCAGATGGGGGGAATGGCCGAGATGTTGACGGCCGCCAAGTACTACAAAACGTGGTCCGATCCCCGCCTCATAGTCCTGGTCCTCAACAATGAAGACCTCAATCAGGTGACGTGGGAACAACGAGCGATGGAGGGTGATCCGAGGTTCGACGCCTCACAGGGAGTCCCGGCGCTGTCCTACGCCGACTGGGCCAACCTCATCGGACTCAAGGGCATTCGCGTCACCCACTCGAACCAGATCGAAGAGGCGTATCGCGAGGCGTTCGCGTCGGATCGACCCGTGATCATCGACGCGCTTACAACACCCGACGAGCCCCCTTTGCCCCCGCACATCACCTTTGATGAAGTCAAAGCGCTGACGAAATCAGTAATGGCCGATCCCGCGGGTGGGATTGCGGGGGCGAAGGAAGCGGCGCGAGAGTTATTGCACCACGTCCTCCCAGGTCGACACTAAGTTCATGGGTCGCGTCTCGCACTACCCCAGTCACCGAGAGGCACTCGGTAGTCTCGAACACCTCATTGACGTCGCCTTTGCCGACGTCGCGCACGGTCGCTTCGAGCGCTCGCTGTCCGGTTTGACCGCGGTCGCCGCCGTGGTCACCACCGCCGAGATCTACGTTGAGCACTATCGAGGAAGTTTCGGGAACAAGGCGATGTGGATCCCGATCGTGATCACGCCGCCGGTCATCGTCGCGGGCATCGGCGGCGTCTTCTCCAAACGTTGCGCGAAGACGGCGCTTCCGGCCACGGCGATCATCTATGGACTCACCGGGCTCGCGGGTGAGTACTTTCACGCTCGCGGTGTTAGTCGCAAGCCGGGCGGCTGGTCCAACGCTAGCTACAACGTGCCAATGGGTCCCCCGATCGCCGCGCCTGGACTCATGCTGCTGGTGGCGGGCATGGGGATATTGGCGGCACTCTTACGGCGGGAGAAGTGAGTGAGCACGCTCGGCGAAGGTGATCCCCTTGAGCCTCGCGACCTCTCACGGCCCGATCACCTGCCCAATCTGCGCTCCGACGGGCGCGCGCCTGATCCCAGTTGGTTACCACGCCAACGGCGAGGAACGACGCCGCAGATGATCGGACGCTACCCCGACTACGACGTGCTCGCCTCGATGTCTGACTGGGACGCGGCGACAACGCAGGTGGTGCAGGCTCGAATGGACGTCAGCGTGCAGATGACATTCTTCCGGTTCGAGGAGCAGGCCACGGTCCGGCGATTTTGCGACGTCGTCATGGCCCAAGACTGTGAGCCCCGCGTGCCGGTCGCCGAGTTGGTCGACGCAAAACTTTGCGCGGGACATCTTGACGGCTTTCAGTACGACGACATGCCCGACGATCGTGACGCGTGGCGAATGGTGTTGTCGGGCCTCGATACCGTGGCCCGCGAACGTTACGCGTTGTCTTTCGCCGAATGCGACATAACGGACGCCGAACGGATCGTGATCGACTTTTCTGCCTCGACGCTCAAAGGACATCCGTGGGAGGAATTGAACGAGCCACGAGCGTGGTCGGTCTGTCATCGCGCCATTCTCAGCGCGTTCTACTCCCATCCCTGGGCGTGGAACGAGATTGGTTTTGGAGGGCCGGCCTATCCTCAGGGGTACATGCGTCTCGGACCGCTGAGCATCCTTGAACCGCACGAAACTCGCGGTGCGACGTCCGAGGATCCGGTACGTCGGGTGACAGACAGTCCCCAATGAAGAAGAATTTTTTAAAAGGCGCGATTGGCCCCAAGGACAACGATTCGCGTTATCTCCTGGACGTGGATCGTCGCGACCTGCCCGGTGAGGACACCATGCATCGCTACAGCGACGACGACGAAGTCGACCTCTGTATCGTCGGAGCCGGTGCCGGTGGGTCGGTCCTGGCCCAACGCCTCGCTCGCAAGGGTTGGCGGGTCGTCATTCTCGAAGCCGGTCCCTTTTGGCATCCCGACGAAGACTGGGTTTCGGACGAAGCGGGTTCGCACGAGTTGTACTGGACGCAAAAGCGCATCATCGCGGGCAGTGATCCCATTGAGATGGGAAAGAATAACTCGGGTCGCGGCGTCGGCGGCTCAATGGTGCACTACGCCGGATACTGCCCTCGCTTTCATCCCTCAGATTTTGAAACGCAAACGCGCGACGGCGTAGGCGCGGACTGGCCCATTGACTACGCGGACCTGCTCTCACACTACGAACAGGTGGAGCGCGAACTCCCCGTCGCTGGCCAGAACTGGCCATGGGGCCATCCACACACGTACCCCTTTTCTCCCCATCCCATTTCCGAGGCCGCGTCCGTACTGTGGCGTGGAGCAATGAAATGTGGCATTACGATGCGGGTCGGGCCAGTTGGCATCGTCAACGGAACCTTCGGAAATCGTCCCCACTGCATCTATCGCGGATGGTGTCTTCAGGGATGCAAGGTCAACGCCAAGGCCAGCCCCTACGTCACGCATCTACCGGACGCTCTGGCCCACGATGTCGAGATCCGCGCCAACTCGATGGCGTCGCGCATCGAGATCGACGAAGCCAGCGGTCGGGCGACGGGCGTCGCCTACATGACTGGAAATTCGAACACGGAACGCCTCCAACGGGCGAAAGTGATCGCGGTCGCCGGGTACTCCATCGAGACGCCTCGGCTCCTGCTCAACTCGGTGTCGCGTCGATTCCCCAACGGACTCGCTAACAACGACGACCAGGTTGGCCGCTACGTCATGGTCCAAGGCGCCGCCCAATCGGCCGGTCGCTTTCCCGACGAACTACGCATGTACAAGGCGCCGCCGCCGCAGGTCTCCTCGGAGGACTACTACGAAACTGACTCGTCGCGCGGCTTCGCGCGCGGCTTCTCTATCCAGACCGTGTCACCGCAACCCATTGGTTGGGCCGAACACGTGGCCGCCGAGGGCCATTGGGGGCGAGAGATGCGCGAGTACATGCGCGACTACAACCACTGGACCACGATTGGTGTCTTGAACGAACTCCTCCCGAGTGCGGACAATCGCGTCACACTGGCTGACGAGAAGGACCAATATGGACTTCCGGTAGCCAAATTCACCCATTCGCTGAGTCAAAACGACAAGGACAACATTGCGTATTCCAAGAAGATAATCCGCGACATACTCGACGCCTCAGGAGCACAGGACGTCCTTACGATCTCGCGCTACGCCCACTTGATCGGCGGCGCGAGAATGGGGACCTCGCCCGAGAACAGCGTGGTCGACCGCAACCATCGCGCGTGGTCCGTGTCCAATTTGTACGTGGCGGACGGCAGTGTAGCCCCGACGCAAGGCTCCGCCAATCCGGCCCTTACCATTATGGCGCTCTCGTCGAGGTTGGCCGAGCACTTAGGGGGCGCGAACGCAACATGATCGCTCGCACGCCGATATCAACATTGAAGAAGTCCTGCGGTGCCAAAAGATTGACCTCGCGATTCCGCGAAGGAAGAGAGCGTCACCGTGCCCACCATTGACGATCTGGTAGTCAGCGTCTTCACGATTCCCACCGAAGAACCCGAGTCCGACGGGACTCTCACGTGGCGTGCGACGACCGTCGTTGTCGTGGAACCCACAGCGGCGGGCATCACGGGCATCGGATTCTCGTACGCCACTGGCGCGTGCGCTCGTCTCATCAACGACGTCCTTCGCGACGTGGTCATCGGTCAAGACGCGCTGGACGTGTCGAGAAACTGGTCAGCGATGGTTCGATCGATTCGCAACTTCGGTCGTCCCGGCATCGCGTCAATGGCCATTGCGGCCGTGGACTGCGCGTTGTGGGACCTCAAGGCGAAACATCTCGGTGTCCCGCTGGTGAAGCTCCTCGGACAGGTGAACGACACGGTGCCCGTCTACGGAAGCGGAGGGTTTACGTCGTACAGCGATGAAGAACTCGCCCGTCAGTTCAGCGACTGGGTTCACGAGCAAGGTATACCTCGAGTGAAGATGAAAGTAGGCGAAGCCTGGGGAACGCGGCCCGAACGTGACCTCGAGCGAGTCCAATTCGCTCGTGCAGTGATCGGACCGTCAACTGCTCTCTTCGTCGACGCGAACGGCGGCTACAGCGTCAAACAGGCAGTTCGAATGGCGAAGGAGTTCGCACGCCACGACGTCTCTTGGTTCGAAGAGCCGGTGTCGTCTGATCATCTTTCGTCGCTCGCCGAAGTTCGTTCGCAGACCTCGATCGACGTCGCGGCGGGTGAGTATGGCTATGACCTCTTCTACTTCAAGGCGATGTGCGAAGCGCAAGCCGTCGACTGTCTCCAGGCTGACGCGTCCCGATGTGCCGGCATCAGCGAGTGGCTACGAGTAGCGAGCCTCGCCGAAGCGCACGGACTTCAGATTTCTGGACATTGCGCGCAGTCACTTCACGCACACCCCGCTTGCGCAGTCGCGAACATTCGTCACCTTGAATACTTCGCCGATCACGCTCGCGTGGACCGACTACTCTTCGACGGCGTCCTCGATCCCGTGGGCGGAGTACTACGCCCCGACCTCTCACGACTAGGTCTCGGACTCGAACTGAAACGTGCTGACGCGCAAAAGTTTCGCGTTGACAACTGAGTTCACTTAGGGTCGCGGCGCGCAAAAAGCACCGACTATCTCGAACGCTTACGGGTCAAAGATCGCCCCGCACCAGCATTTCGCGACGGTCGATTTGTCGATGCTGCGCGTTTGTTCGCTTGCAATTTGGGCATACGTTTCGAATCGACGGAGACGCGGCGGGCGATCCTGCTAGGTAGAAGTAGTGCCACGATCCGCCTTGTGAGTCTTCAATCTCTCGTACTTCGAACGTTTCGCTCCAAATGTAACTGCAGTGATTGCAGGAGAACTCATACTGTTCCAGGTAGTGATCAACAATCATTACTAGTCACTTTATCGACCACTAGCCGATCGCAGACGTGCGCACCGCCAGGCAAGCATGACCCTGACCCGGAAGATGGCCGGCGCGAGCGGCGCTACACCAACGACGCACGATTGTTCGACGTCGTTAGCTACGAAAGTTCGCTCACGACTCGATCGGCTCTGGCGTACACCACCATTGAAGGATCGCGCAGGAAGCCCACCAGAGTCATGCCGGACTCCTCGGCTAAATCAACGGCGAGTGACGACGGTGCGGACACCGCACAGAGCATCGGGACCCCCGCCATGACGGCCTTTTGCACTAGTTCGAACGAGGCCCGGCCCGAAACCAGCAAAATTGCGCCACGAAGCGGCAGGCGTCCTTCGCGTAGAGCCCAGCCGATGACCTTGTCGACCGCGTTATGCCGTCCCACGTCTTCACGAAGTACCAGCAGTTCGCTTGACGTACCGTCGAAGAGCGCCGCCGCGTGGAGCCCGCCGGTCTTCTCGAATACTCTCTGGGCGGCACGCAGTCGCTCGGGCAACGATGCCAACGTCTTGGGGGTCACGCGCAACTCGTCGTCGTGCACGTCGAAGGCTGACCGCGTACGCACCGCATCAATCGAGGCCTTGCCGCAGAGTCCGCACGAGCTCGTAGTGAAAAACGCTCTCGCGACAGATTCGTCTGGTGGTGTCACACGGCGTCCGAGCTCGAGATCGAGCACGTTGAACCGGTCAGCGTCGCTTCCAGTTTTCCCCGCGCAATAGCGCATGGCGACCAACTCGTCAGTGCGGGTAATGACGCCTTCGCTCACGAGAAAGCCTGCGGCAAGATCGAAGTCGGCTCCCGGCGTTCTCATCGTGACCGCCATTGATCGGCCGCCGACTCGAAGCTCGAGCGGTTCTTCGCCCGCAAGTGTGTCGCGTTCACGCACCGGCGTTGACCCAACGGTCATTCGAACGACTCCTCGTTCTGGCGATATTCGACTCACGAAGTCCCCTTGTCTCTACAAGGAACCTGCCTCACCCGCCTTCGAGTATTCGCAGGACCAATTTCTAGCGAGCCTAACGACTCTCACGTTCTACGCAGTTAGTTCGCTCCCGAGACCCGCGAACAGCTCTTGGAGACTTGAGACTCGCCGCTACACTGCTCTTCATGACTACATCGGCCGCCGAGTGGCTCAACGCCTTTGCGGGACAACTTAATATTGACGCGCCTAGTGTCGACGAACGCGACGCCATCTTGGCGCTCGCGGGCGTCGCCGCGCACGCCTCGGAACGAACGGCCGCGCCCATCGCGTGCTGGCTGGCGGCCCGAGCGGGAGTGACGGCGAACGAGGCGCGCTCGTTGGCGATGAAAATTGTCGACCCCGACGTCGACGAAGAACTTCGCCCCTAGCCTCGTGGTGTTTCAGCATTGAGTTCAACGTCTCAACGTCTCAACGTCTCAACGTCGTACGAGCGAGAGCGTGTCACGCCCGCGTTCATTGAGGTGTCGATCTCGCTGTGACGCGGCATTTCTCACGTCGTGAATCCCTATCGTTGAAGACCGTCGGGATTGTCAGCGTCGACGACGGATACGTCCCTTGCGAAGTGACGAGCTCGACATCGACGGCGTACTGGACCATGCATCGGAGCAGTAACGACGCACGAATGGTGACCGTCGAGTTGTCAACATTTAGTTGAAATTCGGCCTATTGCGTGAACCCCTCTTAGTGAGCCAGTGCCGATGAGAAAAATCTTCGCGACGAGTTCAGGGGACTCGGACATGAGCTCATCGTCAATGACATTGACTCCGAAGTCGATCCCAAGCTGAAAGCAGTCAAGCCTTCCGCACTCATTGAAGAACTGACGATTTCGTTGATATATCGTATCGATGCTCTTAGGCTCGGAACGGAAACGCCGAGACCCGTCTTTTTGAATGGTCTCTAATCAAGGGGTATTGGTGTTAGGTACGACTGTGAGTTTGCCTGTATCTGCATTTCCGCCATTAGCGCTCGGATTTATGGGACTCGGAACCGGCTATTTAATATACGGCTTGCAAGAACTGTTCGGTTACCCGAAACGTAGTGTCGATAATGACGTGACGACTGGAATCTGGGGGATCTGGTTACCAGGCTTCTTTCAGTTCGTCGCGGGTCTGTTTCTGTTCGCAGGGTTGACGCTGTTTGGAACTTTTACTGCGGCTCCTCTGTATATGGCGGCACTTGCGTTTACTTCGTACGGCATTCACTGGTTTGCCATTGGCTGGATTCGAATTCGAGGAAAGGGCGACTCGCGAATTAACGTGGGAATGACGATTGCTTTCACAGCGATTTCGGTCCTCGGGACACTCGTATTCTTGGGAGCGCACGACGATCCCGTAGCGGGGGTGTTCATCGGACTGATCTGCGTGTACGTCGCGGACATGGCTGCGAGTATGAAGCCGGATCTACCCAAGGTGGGCGCACTGGGGGGGCGTGCGCTTGGATTCTTTCACCTTGGCACGGGGCTTTGGCTCATGTACATGATGTTCGCGGTGACGCTCGACTTTACGATTGGCTACCACTGGATCACCTGATTTCGCTCTGTAAGTTGCGCGGTTGGAGTGGTTGGATCATCGTTGGTCGGAATGTCACTCCACGGTCTGATCAAGAGGGTTTGGAGCCACCATTGTTGAGCAACTGTGCGTTTGGGTGCTTCACATGAACCGTGCTGATGCGCGGTTCGACCGACATCGGGCATCGGAGTGGCCAATCCTTCGTGCTCAAAGGAGTCATTCAACTAAAACGCGCTCCGTCGCGAGCCTCTACCGGCACGCCGAAATTCAAGGGGTGTGCGTGCGGCGAGTAGATCCCAAGTGGGTTAACCAGCGTAGGGTAGCGCGCGGATTCGATAGGTGCGAAGCTTTCGAAAACCAAAGACGTGACAAGGGAACCGACAGCAGCCCCGAGCGTGCGTTCACGCGACATCTGCTCGACCCCTCAACGAAGATCAAATCGGACTCTCTTTGTACAAAGGACCAGTGTCCACGCCATCTCGATCTGTAGCGGCACTCCTCCTCAGCGGAGGCGGGAGTAGGCGCATGGGTCAGGACAAGTCGCGACTAGTCATTGACGGATTGGCGCTCGCCGTTCGCACTGGGCACCTGCTTTCGCTAGTGGCCGAGACGGCAATGGAAGTCGGTCCAGGAGTGTCTGGTTTGCCAGCGATCTTGGAGCAGCCACGTGGTGAGGGGCCGCTGGTCGCTATTGCAGCCGGTTGCGGAGCCCTTCGTGATAGGGGACACACCGGCGCGGCACTGGTAATCGCTTGTGATCTACCCTTCGTTTCGGAACGCCTGCTTCGTTTCCTCGCCGAATGGGACTCTGAGGGATCGGTCGTGCCAGTAGTTCGTGGTAGACCCCAACCCCTTTGTGCGAAGTGGGGAGCGCAAGATCTCAACGACGCGCAAGAACTTGTCAACCGAGGAGTTCGTTCCTTGCAACACCTCTCCTCACTTACTGGCGCGGTATACCTTGACGAATCTGCTTGGGCGCACGTCGCTAGCAAACGGGATTTCTCCGATGTCGATAGTCCTGACGACCTTTACCGACTGGGACTGACGACTCGAATCGTCCCAAACTAAAATGAAATCTGCGCAATTAATTGCAACACCCCATCGGATATCTGTCGTTCCGTTGATGTTCTCGGCTGAAGACCTAACTACGTGGGCGGTTTGCACGAATTGCGGTCCAGTTGTTTCACTCCGCGGAACCGCGTACAGCAACTCTGGTGACCAAGACTTGATAGAAGCGTTAGAGTGCGACGCCAGTGTTGAATTAACTGATAAGAACATTCTCGAAATCATCACCGCCGCGCGCACTAGTTGGCCGTCCCTCGGTGCCGTAGTTCTTCCCCACCGCGCCGGAAGGGTCTTGCTTTCTGAACTTGCGGTGGCAATCGCAGCGTTCTCACCACACCGTCAAGAAGCCTTCGATGCCGCGCAGTTTTGCATCGACACTCTGAAAAAGCCCGTACCAATGTGGAAGCGTGAAATTTGGCGCGATGGTTCCGGCCGGTGCACCGACACTCGCACGATTCTCGCAGTCCGTACGCCATGACCATTGTGGAACGGATTATTCATAGCAGCCGGGGGGTGGTTTCGTGATCTCGCTTGAGGAGGCGCAGCGCTTCGTTCGCCAGAGTCTCACCCCTCTCCCACCCGTCGAACTTTCACTTGATGACGCACTCGGATGTGTAATCGCCGAGGAACTAAGGGCGCGAGAGCTCGTTCCCGGGTTCTTAAATTCAGCCATGGACGGATACGCCCTGCAGTCGATTGATACGTCGACGGGATCAGCTCGACTACGAGTAACTGGCTCGGTCATGGCCGGCGACGTGCCCGCCAAACGACTCATGGGAGGCGAGGCGATGCGCGTCATGACTGGCGCACCGATCCCTGACGGCGCGGACTGCGTCTGCATGATCGAAGAAGTGACCGTTGACTTGGACGATAGTAACGTCACGATCAATCGAACCATCCGCATTAGCGAGAACGTTCGCCACCCCGGCGAGGATATGGCTATTGATCAAATTCTGGTTGCACCGGGCGAAGAACTAGGACCCACGGAACTCGGTGTGCTTGCTAGCCAGGGCTTCACCTCCGTGCTGGCACACCCCCGCCCCCGAGTCGGCGTGTTATCGACGGGCAACGAGCTTACGGACGCAACTAGCCCACTGAAAGGTGGCAAGATCCGTGATATCAATCGCCCGATGTTACTGGCGTCATTGCGTCAATCCGGCTTCACGTCCATCGATCTGGGAATCGTCCCCGACGACCAATCGGCACTCGCTGGGATTATTGAGAAGGCAATCTCGGAATGTGATGCGGTGATTTCCACCGGAGGAGTTAGCGTCGGCGATGCCGACCACGTCAAGACCGTGATCACCGACCTCTGCGGTGAACGTGCCCGTTGGATGCAAGTCGCGATCAAGCCCGGCAAGCCCATAGCCTTCGGAGTCGCCGGTGCACGCGGCACACCCGTCTTCGGGCTTCCAGGAAATCCCGTGGCGACCCTCATCGGTTTCGAACTGTACGTGCGCCCTTCGCTGCGCCTGCTCGCTGGACAGAGAACATTGGAGCGCCCAACATTCAACTCGGTACTGGACTGCCCGTTGCCGAGACGACGCGACGGCAAACTCCATCTCGTGCACGTAGTAGTCAGAATTCACGAGGACGGTCGCGCGCACATTGAAAGCGTCAGGCGCCAAGGATCTCATCTGGTAAGTGCGATTGCTGGCGCGAATGCGATTGCAATGGTTCCCGATGGCGACGATCTTGACATCGGCGAAACTTTACGAACGATTATCTTGGGCACCTTTGGATTTGCAGCGACTCCGGTGTGGTCAGCGCCGTGACCGCGCCGCCGGTTACTTACGTCAGCGCGCAGTACCGTCTCAGAGGACGTCGGCCACCAATAGTCCCATCGTGAACTCCTCACCAGCAACACTGGGTGACGATTCACAATATTGCGGTACACCCAGCGAGTGCCCACTTAGTCGGGAGTGTAGGCGGCGAGGACACTAGCCTCAAGAGTCGAGCGAACTCTCGTTCTTTGAAACATTCCGGTTCAAAAAACATCTGGCAGGAGTCAATGTGAATTGGTTCTAGTGAAGACCCGGCGACCGCTAACTGTCGTGTCGCCGATTGACTCTTTCACATTTCATCAAAACTCCAGTTCGTCTAGCGTGCAAGTCCGCACCGCCTTGTTGACGCCAAATTAGTGTTAATCGGTATCGGACCGGTCTTGCAGTGCTGGAAAGACGTGAGGTCCGTCAGTGACCGTGGTGTTGCTCGCCCCTTGTTCGCCCACGACGACGGGACGACGTGACTCAACGCAGGTGCAGGTCGTGTTGCATCGTGCGGATTGCTGCAGGTTTCTAAGGGAGCATGCGTGTTCGGTGGGCTCTCAGGCTCGAATCTTTTACGTGCCATGTTGTTCCTTTGTCGTTGCGCATTGTCGACCAACCTTCTTTGAAATTATTGGTATCACGTCCCTGGATGTTTGCTCAAGATTGCCCAAGATTTTTGTGGTTGCTAGCGTGAATCACGGTGTAAAAGGCACTGGCGCCGCCTGACTGTGATTGTGAGCGATTGGCGTTCGGCTCAGCGCCGCACGCTTCGCCCTTATAACATTGGGAGATGATTCACACTCGTTTCACTGAAATGTTCGGTCTCCAACACCCGGTCATGTGCGCTCCAATGGTGATGCACAGTGGCGGGACTCTGGCTGCCGCTGTTTCCGCTGCGGGTGGCATGGGCTCGTTCGGGGGCATCCACGTGAGCGGTGAGGCGGATTGGGTGCGCGCGGAGGTTGCGCGCGTGCGACATCGGACTGATCGTCCGTTCGCCATCGGGTTTATCACACCATTCCTATCCTTCGCGGAGAGTCAGTTCCAGGCTGCGCTCGACGCACGCCCCGACGCCATCGCGTTGTCATTCTCTGATCCTGGCGAGTGGGCCTACCGGGTGAAAGACGCCGGCCTACGGATCATCTGTCAGGTCCAAGGGTTCAATGACGCTGACGTCGCGGTTGAGGCGGGCGCCGACGTCCTTGTCGCGCAGGGTACGGAAGCTGGAGGGCACACGGGAACGATGGGCCTGCTTCCACTCCTCGTCGGGATTGCTGAGAAATATCCGGAAGTGACCCTGTTGGCCGCAGGAGGAATGTCCAGCGGGCGCGCACTCGCGGCGGCGTTGCTTGCTGGTGCGGACGGTGCCTGGCTCGGCACTGCCTTCCTCGCGACGCCCGAAGCCATCGAAGTTGGCGACGATTATAAGGCGGCGATTGTGGCGAGCGACGGTGGAGACACGGTGTTCACCCGTGCCTACGACATCGCGTCGAGGCTACCGTGGCCGACGGCCATCGGGGCGCGTGTCCGGCGTGACGCCTTTACCGACGAATGGGCCGAGCACGAGGCGGATCTCCGTCAGCACCGCGACGGCGTTACGCCAGGGCCACCACTCTACATTGGGCAGTCCGCCCGCTTCGTTGACGTTATACGACCAGCTGCGGAGGTCGTCCGGCTGGTGAGCGAGGAAGCGGAGCGATTCCTGCGTGAGCGGCCGGGACTGCTGCTGAGTTAGACGACAAGGTGACAGCTAAAACGACATCAGTCCCTACCGTCGAGGAGAGTCCGACTGACACAATCCCCTGAGGACTGGCACCGTCACGCTCGCGGATTGGTGGACGTCACTAGGTCGTCGCCGTGGCGGGACTCTGGCCTTTAGTGGATTCAGCGAAGTCGGAGCAGCGTTTCCAGGTTGTGATTCGCCACTCGGAATATTGAAGTCGGCTCTCCGACACCAACAATCCGAGTTCTTAAGAGGATCAAAACGCCCTGAGAACCAGCCGAAGCTGGATAGCACGATAGGACACCTTTCCAGATGTCACGCGCTTACCAGTTAGTGGCCGACAGTAGGGAGGGCCGATCAAATTGAGGGGGACCACGGTCGCAGTACTGTGTGAAGTGGGTGGCTACTCGGGCGCTCGGTCCAAGCCTACGCGAACCACGGCGCGTGATTGGTCAACTAAAGGGCAGGTCTAGGAGAAAGAATGACGAAGAGATTTCTCATATCGTTGTCCCTGGCAACCGTGTTAGCGTTTGCGTTTTCGGCTGTCTCGCTCGCCAGCGGGCGAAGCACAACCTGGTCGGCAAAGCTGACCGTCGCGCAGGAGATCCCGAAGCAGGTGGTCAAGGACGCCACCGCGAGTGGCTCATTCATCGGGACCCTCTCCGGCGATTCACTGGCGTTCACGCTCACGTTCGCAGGGCTGACGGGGCCGCCAACGATGGCGCACATCCACCTCGGCGCCAGGGGCGTCTCCGGCCCTGTCCTTATCTGGCTCTGCGGGCTAGGTTCGCCCGATTCGCAGTTGGTGGCCGCACATCCGTGCAAGAGTCCGGTGACCGGCACCGTGACGCTAACCCGCGCGCGTCGGAAGGACTTCACGAAGGGCCTGCTCTACGTGAACGTTCATACGGCAAAGAACCCCAATGGCGAGATCCGCGGACAAATCTCCTAGTTCGCGGTCCACCCGGCGCGACGCCCCTGCGGCACCGAGCCGAGCAGGCGCATCGGCCCACGCTCGAATCAAAGGCCACGACCACATCGGCACGCGGCTTACGACCGCGAACGGTAGTTGGTTATGGGAGGTATCACCCACCACGCAGTGAACCATGATTCGCAAATCTTTGAGCATTTCAGAAGGCGACTGGAAACAGGCGCCAAAGACCAAAAAATGCGCGCCGCGTCCCGATTGACTTGACAGATTTTGCAGCTGCTGTTGAAGTCCTAGCAAGTTGCCATTCCGTGATTGCAAAGTCACGTCGGGTCTCCGACACCAACAATCGACCCAGTGATTTGCAAGCGATTGCAACGACGCAGAGCTTGCGAATCAGCTGATGCACTTTGCGCGTGCTGTGATCATGGATCGCACCCTTCACCAATATGGGTATTAAAGAGCGATGAGATGAATCTATGAATTCATTCTGAAGGTTAGCTATGCGAAGCAAGATGTTGAGTGCGAAGACCGCTTTGAAAGTTTAAGAAGCTCTCGATGGTGGCGAGACCGTGCAGGCATTGGAACTCGCTTCAAATTTGAATCCGTGGTGACAAATGCTCTTTCTCCCGCCAGTCTTCATTCTCGTCATTCCTCCGATGTGTGACTACCTCACTCTTGATCTGCGCCGTGCACGTTTTCCTGATTCTCAATTTCCTTGAGAGGAGAACCCTACTCATCGCCATCACGGACAGAGGGATTCTCGAATTTGAACTTGTCGGCAGCGTCGGCACCCGGTACAAACTCTCGCGAGAACTACCGAAAGGCCTATCCATATTGAGAGTTTCCGAGGATGGTGGAAGTGGTTCGATTCATTGGAAGAGCCCTTGTACATCGTCGGATCTCAGGAATTACAGCTGCTGTCGCCGTGAGCATCAGTAACTGAGCTCTTTTCCATATTCTCACTTAACTGTTCAGGTCCCCAGTTGGCGAGGGTCCACTTCGTTCGGGCGTAGCGGGCTTATCGTTGAGTCATCACTTGTAATGGCGCTCCGAACAGCGCTAACGAGCCCTCACCCGAAGCGCTGCTCCTTGAGTTAGTCACCTTGCGCACGCTGGTCGAAGAGCAGGCGAATCGGATCGTTGAGCAGACCACGCTGATTGAAGCGCAGACCACGCTGATCGAGAAGATGCGCGCGGAGATGACGGTGCTGCTCGCTCGGCTCTCGTCGAACTCGAGGACCTCGTCAAAACCACCCTCCAGTGACGGCTATAGCAAGCCGGATCCGAAATCACGACGAGTGAGGTCCGGTTTGAAACCCGGAAAGCAGCCGGGCGATCCGGGTCACCACCTGGCCCAGCGACTTGACCCGGACGTCACGGTCATTCACGCACCGACGTCGTGTCGCCACTGCGGGGATGACCTGACGGACGCTGAAGTGACCGAGACCATCACTCGCCAGGTGTTCGAGCTGCCCTCGATGGCGCTGCGCTGCACCGAACACCAGGCCCAACGAAAACGCTGCTCCTGTGGCACGCTCACGACCGGAGAGTTTCCGAGCGACGCGACCGCCCCCGCCTGTTACGGACCAGCACTGCTGCTACGTCTGTTACCTCGTCACCCGCCAGCACCTGCCCATAGCGCGCGTGGCCGAGCTGCTCCACGACACCTACGACACGTCGGTCTCGACCGGGGCCATCGTCGCCATGGTCGCCGAAGGAGCCGCGATGCTCTCTGGGTTCCTCGGTGAAGTGCAGGCCCAACTACGCACGGCCCAAGTCGTGCACGCCGATGAGACCGGTCTTAGGGTGAATGCCCGCCTGGCCTGGGTGCACGCCGTCTCTACGACTGATCTGACGTTGTATCACCTCGATACGCGCCGGGGCGCCACGGCCATGGACGCCATGGGAGTTCTCCAACACCTCACCGGAGTACTGGTCCACGACGGTTGGGCGCCCTATCGCCACTACGACAAGGTCCGCCACCAATTGTGTTGCGCGCATCTACTTCGCGAACTCGCCGCGGCCGCACTCAACGAAGGACAGAGTTGGGCCAACGACATGGCCGGTCTGCTCTCTGACACCTGGCACCACGTGCTCGAGGCGAAGGCCAACGGACAACGCAGCCTCAGTGACGACGAGTTGACGAGTCTGCACGCAACGTACCGAACAATCATTGCCAGTGGTCACGAAGTCAACCCCCCGCCAACGCCTACTGGTCGACGAGGCAGGCTCCAACGATCAAAGGCGCACAACTTGTTAAACCGACTTGACGTGCACATGGATGACGTGTTGCGCTTCACCACCAACACCAACGTGCCGGCCGATAACAACCTCTGTGAGCGCGACATCCGGATGGTCAAGATCGCTCAGAAGATCTCTGGTGGGTTCCGCAGTTTCGAAGGGGCCGAGGCGTTCTTGGCCTTTCGCGGTTACCTCTCGAGCGCCGCCAAGCAAGGGGCCAACCGTCTCGAGGTACTGCAGCAACTCTTCGTTGGTGACCCATGGATGCCGTCGCCGTCAGGCACCAGTCCCTAAACCATTTCCTTCAAAAGGCACCTGAACAGTTACATTCTCACGAGCATTCGCGCGCAATATCGTAACGTCCATTAGAAATTCCTCGACGGTGCCCCGCCTTCTGTTCTTGTTGCGATCTCTGCGGCGCGAACGACCAGCTCACGCCTAAGGCGCATCGTCGGCTTGGTCGTCGACCTCCTGGGGGTGGTCATTTACTTGAAAGGCATGGCCCTCGGCGCCGTGGTGATGATCGTCGGCTTGGTCGTCGACCTCCTGGGGGTGGTTATTTACCTGAAAGGCATGGCCCTCGGCGCCGTGGTGATGATCGTCGGCCAGTCGGGAGTAGCCATCTTTGTTTTGTACGGTGCTCTTGGATTTAGACTTCACGGCAATTGCGCGACTCTTCCATTGGCGTAATCGGTTCCTGAAATTAGACATTTGAAGTGCCCTTAATAAGTAACGAAGCCACCAAAGGATTATTGGTAGTAGTACTTAACACTGCGTGGTCAGGACTCACATCACTCCTTCTACTTTGAAATCTGACTAATTGTCAGTTCAATAGGAGGCTAGGTCTTGTCATCCCTAGAAAGAGAGTATCACCGTGAATGATCAAATCAGCAGACAATCGGGTCGGGGCTGACGTGGCGATTTCTCCATGTTGGTTCCGACGATGAGTTGACCAACGAGATCTTCCAGTTGAGGATATTCGGCTTGATCTTGAATGCTTCGCTCCATGCCAAGTTTTCAAGTTTCGTGGTCTTTGACGAGCAGGAGGGCGGCCCCAGTTCGAGAGCCTCCTACGAACTGAAAATCGTCTCGTGGCGTTGAGCCAGCGCCGTCGCACGCACGTCCAGCACCGACGCGGCACTCGTCGCGACCACGGCGTCCCTCCGTCGAAGTACGCTGGAAGCGATTGGTCGACTGCTGACCAATGGACACCACTATGAACGATCTAACCCCCATTGAACCATGAGTGACGAGTCCAAGGTCTACCGGCCTCTCTTGCCACCATTTAACGAAAGCACCGCGGCCCAGCTGGCGACAACGCCGACGAGTCCGATCCGTAGTGCTTTCATTTAATCCTCCACTCATTAACTAGCAGCGACCTGCTACACGCCGGCGGAACTCCTAGGGCGCTCATAGTGACCCGTAAGTTGTTCAGACAGTTTTACCGCGCTCAGGCGCCATTCCAAAATGCTTGGTCCATAGCGTCGGCGGCCGCTTCTCTGTCTGGCGCCAATATATGTCCATAGACGTCAGCCGTCATTCGGATGGAGGCGTGTCCCAGTACTTCGCTTACCACCTGGAATTTGACGCCGCTCGCGAGCAACAGGCTGGCCGCAGAGTGACGCAACTCGTGGGGGTGCCAGTGCTCGAGGCCCACCCGTTGGCGGATTGTCGCGAATTCGCGATTGAGATTTCTTGGATCAATCGGAGTACCAAAATTGGTGGTGAAAATGAACCCCGTGTCAGTCCAGAGCTCGTCCATAACGTCGCGCTCTTCCTCCTGGCGATTGCGGTGCTCCACGAGCAATTGCACCAGTCCTCGAGGAAGGTTCACCGATCGCCGGCTCCTCGCGGTCTTTGTATCGGCGGTAACGAGTGATCCGCCCTCTCGTTTGAGCTGTCGACGGACCGAGATAACTCTTCCTGCCCCATCGAAGTCGCGCCATTGAAGTCCCAGGGCCTCGCCCCGACGTAGTCCGGTCGAGAGCATCAAGGAGTACAACGCCTCGTGGCGATGTCCCTCGAGCTCTTTGAGAAGTCGTCGCGCTTGCTCATATGTAAGCGTCCGCCCTTCTCGACGTTGCTCCTTGGGCGGCCGTGTGAGACGTACCACGTTTCTGTTCACGCTGCCCCACCGAATACCTTGATCAATGGCCTGACCCAACACAGATCTGATCCGGCGAACCGTAGAGACGGACAGACCGCTATCCAACTTCGCCGATAGCAATCTGTCAATATCAGCGGAGGTGAGATTTACAAGCTTCCTGCTGCCGAGAGTCGGAACGATATGGTATTTCGCCACCGTCCAGTAGCTGAGTGCGGCGCTCGGGGCCACCTGGTGGCGTAGGACGTCGTCGTGCCACAGGGTGAGCAGCTGGGCCACCGTCATTTTCATATCGGGTGCCGGCAGTCCGTCGTCGAACTCTCGCTGGAGCTTCTTCAACTTTCGAACCGCCTCCGCGCGGGTCTTGCCCGTAACGGTCTTTCGAATCGAACGGCCATTGCTGCCCCGACCAACCGATTGAACACCCAGCCAAAGTCCGTCCGACGAACGTTGATAGACCGATCCTTCGCCGTTTCCTCTATAGCCCGCCACAGGGTCCCACTTTCGCGTTGCTGGCTGCGTTGCTGACAACGGTCGCTTGTGGCGGTGTTTTGCTGAAAAGGGTCTGAGAGCACTGCCTCTAACCAGGGATTTTTTTAGTGGGCCGTACAGGACTTGAACCTGTGACCCCTTGCGTGTCATGCAAGTGCGCTACCAGACTGCGCCAACGGCCCCGTGGGGCTCCATCCTACCACCGCTATTTATGTCCTCAGTAGCGAATACCCACCAAACTACTGAGATTCGAACTTCGCAAAAAACGCGTCGTGGTCAGTTGAGAGTGAGAGCGATGCCTGTCCGTCATTGTTGAAAATTACCTGCTCCATAAAGACTTCCACTGAGGCCCGAGCGTCCCCGAGAGCGTCGTGGCCACCGGGTGTAACGCCATAGTGGCGACAGAGAAACTCGAGCCCCCGACGTGGTCGAAACTCGCGACTCGAATCAATGGCGAGATCGTGCTCGACCACGTCAATGATGCGAAGTAGTGAGAGGTCAAAGTCGTCGTCGTCGAGTGCTTTGTTGAGTACTGAAATCGAGCTACGTCGCAGCATCTCTAGATCAAATCTTCCAACGTTCGAACCAACAACGTACGCTCCACGCGCGTGAAAATCGCGCAATATGTTGATGGCGTGAGCCAATCCAGCCGCCACGCTGTACACCGTTTCCGAACTTCGTTTGGCTTCTAGGTCCTCCATCGAAAGTCCGTGAACTCGCCAAGCGCCGGCACTAATTGGACAGTCGGGCATCACGAAGAAGTGCTCCGACCACAGCGGTGCGCCAAAACGGTAGGCGCAGAATCCGTACGAAATCGCACGTTCGCTCATCACGCTGAGTCCAGTGGTCTCGGTGTCAAAGCCCACAATCAGCTCGGGCACCTGAAGATACTTTTTCGCCACCAACCTATCCTTGCACTCTCCTGTAACAAGCGTTCCCGGCGCGCTAATACAGGGCATGTCTCGACGGTGCGCTGTCGAAGTGAGGACTTCACGGGTCGACGGGGTCACTCGCGCCGTATGGTTGAAACATGAAACTACACAGCCTCGGCCGCACCGGTATAAAAGTCAGTCCCCTCTGTTTAGGCGCGATGATGTTCGGTGCTTGGGGTAATCCCGATCACGACGACTCCATCGCCATTATCCATCGAGCTCTCGACGCCGGTATCAACTTCATCGATACCGCCGACGTGTACTCCCAGGGTGAGTCCGAAATTATCGTAGGCAAAGCGTTATCCACCGTCGATCGATCACGCGTCGTGCTCGCCACCAAAGTCCACGGCAACATGGGCGACGATCCCAACGCGCAAGGCAACTCTCGCCGCTGGATCATCGCTGAGTGCGAGCACAGTCTGCGCCGATTAGGGACTGACTACATCGACCTGTATCAAATTCACCGTCCCGACGAGTCCGTGGACATCGATGAGACGCTCGGCGCGTTGAGTGACCTCGTACACGCGGGCAAGATCCGCGCATTTGGAAGTTCGACGTTTCCGGCCGAACAGATCGTCGAGGCCCAGTGGGTCGCCGAGAAGCGAGGGCGAGAGAGGTTTCGCACCGAACAACCTCCCTATTCACTACTTGTGCGCGACATCGAGCGCGATGTACTTCCGGTCGCGCAGACGTACGGCATGGGCGTCATTCCCTGGAGCCCCCTGGCCGGCGGCTGGCTGTCGGGCAGCTTTGGGGTTGGCAAGGAGAACACCAGTCGACGCGCGGCACGACTTCCCGGTCGCTACGATTTGAGCCTTCCCGCCAACCAACGCAAGCTCGAACTCGTCACCGAACTGGCCGCGCTGGCCGCAGAGGCGGGCATGACCTTGATTGAACTCTCATTGGCCTTCGTGCTCGAACATCCGGCAATTAGTGCGGCAATCATTGGTCCTCGCACCATGGAACAGCTCGAATCACAACTTTCAGCACCGGAGCTGCGCCTCGAGACCGCGGTACTAGATCGCGTCGACGAAATCGTGCCGCCGGGTACCAACGTCAACGTCGACGACGCCGGTTGGTCACCGTCAGTTCTCACCCGAGCGCACCGCCGTCGCCGTCATCGCTAATCTCGCCGCTTGAATCAACAATCACTCGGTGGCGAAGCGATGAAGAGGTCGCGTCTAAGTCGGTGGACTGGGCGTCGTCGCTAAGTCGCTGAGAGATCCAACCCACTCAACCTTCACGCCCGACGGTGTCACGACGCGCGCAATCGAAGGTCGCAGCGAGCGATAGAGCGCCAAAGCCACTTGTCCCGAAAGCGCCAACGAATTGTTCGAATGCTCGCCCAAGACGACGAGGTACGTTGAGACGACTGTCCCGTTGAGATCGATGTTCAGTGCCATGACGTCGCAGCCACCAGCCGGTATCGTCCATCCAGATTTCACGCCGACGACGCCGCCTTGACCGAGATCGGGCGTGTAGGTACCCACGACGCCTACCTGTGGAAGCCAGACTTTGGTGAGGGACGCAATACTTCGAACGATTGGCTCATGGGTCATGAGGTCAACAGCGAGAATGGTCTGATCTTGAGCCGTCGAGACATCGCCTATGCCAATGCCCGTTTCGTCGACGTAGCGCGTGTGGTGCATGCCCAGCGCCACGGCGTCGCGGTTCATGAGCTTCACAAATTTCGACGAGTGCAGTCCCGTAAAATTAGCGAGCAGTTGGGCGTAGTCGCCCGCAGAGTGTACGAAAATGCCGCGAAGCAACATTCGTTCGCAGATGTTCTGACCAAGAATGATTTTGGCCACCGACTGTTGTTCAGCAACGTCTTGTTTGTAGATGGCGACGTCCGCGGCGGTCACCGTCTCGCAGAATCCTCTCTCAGAGTTCTTGAGAGGGAACGCTTGGAGCACGATCCACGTGGTCATCAACTTCGTGAGACTCGCTATGGGTTGCTCCAACTGGCGAGGTGACGAGGCGGCGACCTTCAGTTGGGGAATGGCGAAGGCGGCGCTACCCATTTTTGGCCACACCAGATTGGTCGGCCTCGAAATGATGGGCAACGTAGTCGTCGTCGTCCCGATGGTCGTCGTTGTAGTGGTCGTCCCGGCCGGCGCCGTGGTGGTGGTCGACGACGTCGTGGTCGATCCCAACGAAGTCGAGGTGGAGGTCGTTCCCGATGCCGTAGCCGGTGCCGGCAGTATAGGAACTGTAATAAGTCCACTCAGAGCTAGGAAAAGTACCGAGGTCCCCAACGTCATCTTGGACTGGAAGGGTTTCACTGACTCAATTTACTGGTTCCACCTGGTCGACTCAGAGCGCCATGATCGACGACTGGATTCATTCTCGTCACGGTGCTGCAGTAGAGGTTCAACCTCAAAGTAAACTTAGTAAGTGAGAATCCAACAACGATGGACGCGCTGCCTCGTTGCGGCAGGGTCAGTTGCACTGGGGACTCTGTCCGTGACCCACGTGGCCCAGGCCGCGACCAAACATGCTGTTCCCGCCTACTCAGTCCGCCTGGAAGATCAACTGCTCGCGAATCTTCGATACCTCCCTGTCTCGTTTCACCCGACAGTTCACACCTCGCCACCAGCAACAACGACGTCAACAACCACGACGACACTCGGTACAACGGCTACCACCACCACGACTACAACGTTGCCCACCACGACCACAACCCATAAGAAACAACGACCTCCCAGTCCGACGAAACTCGTTCCGGGCACGTTCAAGTGGCGCTTCACTTCGCTCCCGCCAATTCTTCGCGCTCAATGGCGCGTTGGCACTGACAACATCGTTCTTCGCGGTGCCGTGATGCGATTCCAGTTGGTACACAACCTCGCCACCACGGGTTCGACGGACGGAGCAACGTGGAAGGCCATCGTCGGGGCCGCGCTGCAGCATCGAGGCGATCCCTCGTCGTACAACTTCGTCTACGTCGACCAAACGTTGCCCGAGAAGGCGAGACTCTACGTCAATGGCAAACTGGCCTTCACCTCACTCGTCAACACGGGCATCTCGGTCGCCCCCACCGCTAAAGGCACCTACCCGGTCTACCTGCGCTACGTCACGACCACGATGTCGGGCACCAATCCCGACGGGTCGCACTACAGCGATGCCGGCATTCCGTGGGTTTCGTACTTCAACGGCGGTGACGCACTGCACGGATTTATCCGATCAACGTACGGCTGGCCCCAAAGTCTTGGCTGCGTCGAAATGCCCTTCGTCGACGCCGCCGCTCTCTGGCCCCACACTCCCATTGGCACGCTCGTGAGTGTTCAATAACTGCTCTGAGAATTTTGGGACTGCGCGGTCCCTACACTGAGGTGATGCCGGACTCGCAAGAACCCGTGATGCTCTTCGACGGTGACTGCGCGTTTTGCACCAAGTGCGCAGTGCGCGCTCATCGACTGCGACTCAACTGTGTCTTCACTGCGCTGCAGTCCGTCGATCTTCCGTCATTGGGCGTCGACCCAGTGAGGGCACGACGTGAAGTCGCTCTTCGCTTTGACGACGGGACGGTTCTCTACGGTCACGAGACGATTGCCGGCGTTTTACGAACGGGCTCGTTTCCCTGGCGATTCCTCGGACGCGTTCTCGTTCTCGGTCCAATCAATCGTCTCTCGGCAACGGTCTACCGGGCGGTATCGCAGCATCGCTACCAGCTACCTGGTGGCGCGCGAACGTGCGTGACCAAGACATAGTTCCATCGTGCCTGGGTGGGCCAGCGACGTGTTAGGGGACTCTAGAAGCGGTGTAGCGCTCTTCGTCATTGACTAGGAGACGTCGAAGCCCTCGAGGTCATCGATGCTTCGGCGGTTCTTTTCCGCCCAGTAGTCACGAATTCCAGCGAGGCCCTTGCGCCTCGACCACTGGTCCATCGTTGGCCGGTGATCTTCAAAATTCATCAAAGGGACGCCGAAGCCACACGAGTCGGAGATTCGATCCACCTCAACCACGATGACCGAGCGAACGCCCACCCCCGAAGCACCAGAAAAGTGGTTCGCCATCGTCGCAAACTCCGGCGAATCCTTCAGCACGGTCCGACCAACCCCGTGGAGGCGCACGATGCGCGGCGGTCCGGTAAAGGCGCAAAACATCACCACGATGCGCCCGTTCTCGCGGAGGTGAGCGATCGTCTCGACGCCACTGCCGGTTTGGTCGAGGTACGCCACCCTGCGAGGACCCACCACGGCGAACTCTTGACGATTCCCCTTGGGTGAGCAGTTGAGGAGACCGTCGGCAGCCAGTGGGGCGGTTCCAACGAAGAACACGGGCTGATTCATCAGCCACTCGCTCAAGTGATCGTCAATGTTTTCTAATGCCTTGCCCACGTGACCATTATTGCTGTTCGTCGAGAGGAAGAGCCAGCCGGAGTCCGGTCACCTTCGCGGACCATCAACCTTGAATTCATCGCCGGGTCACCACTTCCTTCGCCAACGATGCCACCGTTCACCCGTATTTGAGCAGCCACTGTCGGCCACTGGATATCCTCGAGCGGGTTCCCCCGCTCGCGATGCGCCTTCGCACCCTGAGGGCCAACCTCGAAGACTTAGAGCGATGACTCTCTGGAGGCGGCGTCCGGATTCGAACCGGAGTACGGGGCTTTGCAGGCCCCATTAAAGCGTGCCACCCCGTGCCAGGGTGTGCCACAAACTTTGCGTTCGGGGAATATTCAAACACTTTAAGGAAACGCGTTAGCTTTCCAGAATTTCGAATTCACTCATTTTTAAGTGGCAAACTCAGGGGCAAAATCCCGCCCGTCAACCGGATGGTTCAACCAATGGCCAATACGTGTCGGCAAAACTTTGGCGACTTTCCAACCGGTAATCTCAATCACCTCCCTCCACATCTTGACAATTACACGGAGTGACGAGATCTCCGGCTGGGACGGCGTTTTTCTACAGACCCGACGTAGAAGTTCTCGGAGTAGAGCCCTAAAGAGCAGACGTGTCCGTGCTGTGATAGGCGCTGGTGGCTCGAAATCGGCTAAGCCGTAACCGAGGCGGACGCCGGTTACTTCGTTAACGTCTGACGCTTTATCAAGCGAAGAACGAGAAAACCAGGCTCCTGGCTGAGCTTTTCGTAGTACTCAGGCCAACGTTCCATCATTGACTCGGCTGGCAGAGGTTCAACGATACGTTCGATGAGGAAGTCAGCTTGAAAAATCGCAGCACACAAGGACGAGAGCGGCTCACGCCAGAATGAGACGTCCCAATTGCCCTCCTCGCGATTCCAAGTGTCTGTCTCAATCGCCACATCGAAGTACGAACCTCCCTTTCGAAGCCAGTCTGCGGTCGGGTGCTGCGTCGAAAAGACGACCGCGCCTCCTGGTGCGAGAACCCTGTGGAACTCTCTGAAAGCAGCGAGACGATCATTCGCATAGTGAATTGCGAGGGCACAAAGAACGAGGTCGAAGCTCCCCGCATCGAATGGCAAAACTTCTCCGATGCTCAAATGCAGAACTTCAGCAGAACTACCGAGTCTCAGTCGTGCGAGGTTGACCATTGGTTCACTCGCGTCGAAACACACGACCCGTGCCGCTTGGCCGACCAACTCGGCCGCGTACAGCCCTGGGCCACAACCCGCGTCGAGAATCCTTAAACCGGTGATCTCGCCGCAGAGCTCGAGTACAGATGGACGATCGTAGTGTGCGTTGTATGGGCTGTCTGCAGCGTGTTCGGCGTAAGTCGATGCCATTGAGTCGTACACCTTGCTCAAATCACGGTCCATTCCAACATTATTGTCGGCAGGACTGTTTGGTCGCTTGAGGCTTTGGATCGACAGGAGCGACGATTTGACTACCTCGCGCGCACATCTCCCGAGAGCATCATGAACGATTCCTCGATGCTCTCGCCGAATTGAGCAATTACGTCGCTATTTATGCGAAGAATCTCGAGAATAGACAAGGTGCTCGAGTTTCCAACGTTAAGCCAGATTGACTTCGGGGGCGGCCCGTAAAGAAACGCTAACTGGCGAAAATCAGAGTCCTTGGAGACAATGACGAAATCGTTTTGGGCGGCGTAGTCCCAAATCTCCCGATCGGTCGCTAGGGAAAGGCCCAGCGCTTCCACGTGTGCAGAATTCGGGAACTCGATCTGAAGTTGCTCTACCAGTTTTCGGGAGAGGTTCTGGTCCAGTAGAAGTCTCACGCAGGAGTTGAAAGGCGACGTTCACGCAGGGCGGCGAACTCTAAGGCGGCACGAACATTGGCCTCAGTTAACTCGGGAAAATCGGCAACAATTGCTTCTATCGTCATCCCCGACGCGAGGTAATCAAGAACGTCGTACACAGTAATGCGAGTTCCCGCAAACACCGGCTTGCCGCTTCGAATGTCAGGACGCACTTCGATTGATGTGATAGCTTCCACGCCACAATCCTACTCGCGAGCCACGTAAATGATCAGAAATCCTCCTTGGGATTTGAAAATCCGCAAGTACCTGCATCCGCGTGTCTCGATCAAACTAAAGCGAAATTCAATGCAACACCGATCAATTCTTGGAGGCGGCGTCCGGATTCGAACCGGAGTACGGGGCTTTGCAGGCCCCTGCCTAACCGCTCGGCCACGCCGCCAGAACTGTCCATCCTAGTTCGTAGAAAAGTTGGCCCTAGTGCTTCTTAAAGAAGTGGTAGATGCCATAACAGATGGCGATCACAATTAACACCACGAGGACGGACTTGATAATCGTCGTCAACACCCCCACCACCGCGAAAATCAACCACAGACCGAGAAGGACAAGAACGACCACACCCAACGTCTTTAACATTGTCATCTCAATCCCCTATCGTAAGGCAATTGTAAGCCTGGAATCACTGAACCGTTAGTAGCCTGGAAGTGTGATTCGAAACTTCAAACTCACCTTGGCGCTCGGGGTTGTGCTCGCGGGAGCGACGCTTTTGCCCGCGACGTTTGCCACGGCGGCGACGCGCTATCGCGTGTCGGTCACGCTGCCGGCGACGCTGTCGTCGAATCTGCCGCTCCTTCGTCTGCACTTCAGCGCACCCACAAAAGCCAGCGCTCTGCCCGCACTAACGACGAGGCCCGCACTGACGACGAAGTGGCAACAGATCGGACCGAGAGAAGTACAGGCCGTGCTCACGAGTGCCCTCAAGCCCTCCACGGCCTACACCATCAGCACGCCAACACTGATGACGTGTACCAAGACGTGCCGATTTAGCGCTACTCGGCCCCGAGTTGCCAGTGCACTCACTAACTTCACGTGGGAAGCGCAATTGCTCGCGGAACTGCACTACGTGCCTCTCACGTTCGCACCCAGCAGCACGGCGAGCGATCCAACGCAACAGGTGAGCGGCACCTTCACGTGGGCCTACCCGAATCTACCCACCGCCCTCAGTGCTCAGTGGCGTCTCGGCACCGACAACGTCGTCCTTCGAGCGGCCCTCATGACCTTTCAAAGTCAGTCGAATCTCACCGTCACTGGCGAAGTCGACGCGACAACGTGGAGCCATCTCTCGGCCGCGGCGCTCGCCAATAAAGTTGACCCCGCACCCTATAACTACGTTGACGTGTCGATGGCGCTGCCCGAAACTCTGACGCTCTACATCGCGGGCCAAGCGAAATCTCACTTCATCGTCAACACGGGCATCTCGGTTGCCCCCACGGCTACTGGTACCTACCCGGTCTACGAGCGTTTTCTTACAACAACGATGTCGGGCACCAATCCCGACGGGTCGCACTACAGCGACTCGGGCATTCCAGACGTCTCGTACTTCAACGGAGGCGACGCACTGCACGGATTCATCCGATCAACCTACGGCTGGCCGCAGAGTCTCGGTTGTGTCGAGATGCCCTTCGCCTCTGCCGCGGCCGTGTTTCCCCACACGCCGATTGGCACCCTCGTCACCGTTCGCGCGTAAGTCACTCTCGCTCAAGCTCGGGTCCAAAAGCGTGACGTCCGCGTTGGGTCACTACGTCGACACCATTTTCGTTGAGTTCACTCAGCGTCCCCACTGACGTACGACCGAAGCGCTGTCGCACCTCGTCAACGGCGTCACGGAGCGCTTCGTTCCCAACCTGACGCTCACGCGAGACCGTCGCGGCGGCTGTTTTCGCGTCGCGCGAAGCAGTCTCAAAGCCAAAGCTCAGTTGCAACTGATTCTCACCGCGCTCGAGGAAGTTTGACGCGTGTACCGCTAGCAATCGTACGGATCTTGAAAAGTCGACGGACTGCAAGAGCGCCTCACCAATGACCTCGACGGCGTACTCGTCGTCGACACCAAATGAGAGCGTCTGGGACCGCGAGACGCTCGTGAGATCGTCAAATCGCACGATAATGCTCACGGTGCGCGCCACGAGATTTTTCTCACGCAGCGCTCTCGCCACGACCGCCGCGTGGACTTTTAGAGCCTCGCTGACTTCCGTGATGCCCACAAGAGAGTGGGCGAAGGTCTGGTCGTGACCGACTGACTTCAACGCACGATCGACCACCACGTCGCGGTAGTCCTCGCCTTTGGCGTAGGCGGCCAGTGAAGCGGCCATGGACGCGCCCACGTGTTGAGCGAGCGTCGCTTCGTCGACGCGCGCCAAGTCACGCACCCAGGTCAGTCCCAGCTGAGCGAGTTTGGTCGCCGTCGCCGGGCCGACACCCCACAGTGCGCGAATGGGCAGCGCGGCGAGCCACTGTGCCTCGAGCGACGGACTCACCCACACGACGCCCGCACCTTCGACGAGACCTCGGTCAACGATGCGGGGTTTTGACTCTTTGGAAGCGAGTTTGGCGAAAAGTTTGTTCCGGCCGAGTCCCACGCCACACAACAGTCCGAGCTCGTCATGGATACGCCGACGCAAAACCGCCGCGGCGTCGAGGGGGCGCACCTCGAGACGGCGAAGGCTTCGCAGATCGGCAAAGACTTCATCGAGACCAAGGGGCTCGTAGTCGGGTGTGAGATCTAGCACAATGTTGTGGAACTTGCGCGAGTAGACCTCGTAACGATCAAAGTGTCCGGGCAGAATAATGAGCGTGGGACAGACTCGTTTCGCCACCACGCTCGGCATGGCGCTGCGCACGCCGTAGCGTCGAGCTTCGTAACTCGCGCTCGCGATGACGCCGCGATCGCCCGCGCCACCCACCGCGACGGGTTTACCCTTCAGCGAGGGATCGTCGAGGACTTCAACGGACGCAAAGAAGGCGTCGAGATCCACGTGAAGAATCGGGGCCTCCTCGACCGTGGGGCTGTTAGAAGTCGAGTTCAATGCTGCGGAAGGCTTCGCCGTAGGCAACCCCGACGGGTCGCCCCGCCTGTTCAGCTCGCTCAAGGACGACGTCACGAATGGCCTCGGCGTCGCCAGCCAACTGCGAGGCGTGCGCGAGGATGGCCTTCACTTTCGTATCAATCGTTCGTGAGACGTCGGCGACAACGTCGGGTTCGTGCGTTCCACTAAGAAGAAGAACACTCACCTGGTGTGGGGGGCCCTGATTGGGAAAGTACAAAGGCATCGCCGCGGCCGGAGCGACGGCGTCTAACAACGCCCAGCCCGTCTCACGATGGTCACGGTGATTCACGTAGACCCCACCGAAGAACGTGGCCGTGGGGTCGGGCCCGAGGACGACTTCGGGCTGATACTTTCGAACAAGACCCACGAGCGTCTCTCGAAGCTCGACGGAGTTGGTGACCTCCCCGTCGGGCCAGTCGAGCGACGTGACACTGCCCGCGCCCAGTAGATCAGCCGCAAACTGCAACTCCTCACGGCGCGTCTCTCGAATATCAGAGGCCCTTGAGTGAGGTGAGTGAGAGCCCTTGGCTCCGTCACAGACGACCACTAAATGAACTTCCGTCCCCTCACTGGCCCACTGGGCCAAAAGGCCGCCCGCGGCGACGTCCGCGTCGTCAGGATGGGCGTAGATAGCAAGCGCCGAACGCGGTTGAAGTCGAAGCGCGCGCACGATTAACCGCGATGTTTAGGGGCCGTGGTCTTAACCAGCATGCCAATCTCACGCGCGAAGTCTTCGGTACCTTCAAATCCTTTATAGACCGAGGCGAAACGAACGTACGCCACGTCGTCGATCTCACGAAGTGCCTCGAGGGTCGCCATCCCAATCTCTTCACTCGTCACGTCGCGATTGAGAAGGCGCATCGACTCCTCGACGACCACCACCACGCCTTCGAGCACGTCATCGTCAACGGGTCTGTTCTTCGCCGCCGAGCGGACGCCACTCATTATCTTCTCGCGAGCAAATGGCTCACGCTCGCCCGAGCGCTTAATAACGTAAAGACCAATCTCCTCGATTCGCTCGAAGGTCGTGTAGCGCTGGGCACAGTTAGCGCACTCGCGGCGTCGGCGAATGGCCACGCCGTCTTCGGCCAGACGCGAGTCAACGACGCGGTCGTCGTCTGCAGAACAGAAAGGACAACGCACTACCTCACGATACACCTAAAACCCCAATTTCTCAGGGGATTAGAACGTGCTCACCAGGAACAACCACCGATGAACCGAGTTCACGAACAAGCAACGAGCGCGCTAGTGATGGATCAACGGGGTTGATACTGCGCGAAATGGAACTCACCGTGTCGCCGGTTTGGACTACGTAGTCCATCCCCGAGGCGAGCACCGAAGATCCCGCCAGGTCAGTCGAAAGTCCCGCGCCCGTCGTGGCACCAAGGACGTGTCCAGGAAGCGCGAGGACGGACAGCGCTGCGACAAGAACAAGTCCCGCCAACGTTCGACGGCGGCGTTGCATCATTCGTGCTCGAGCGGCCCGGCGCTGCGCGAGGGAGGGGCCATGTTGCAGCGACCGTGGCGATGAGAGCTCCGCGACGAGTCGGAGATGGGGCGCTCTGACGAGCTCTTCAACTGCTGGGGATTCCAATATTTCAACGGCAGCCATTCCCGACACTCCTTCGTTCTACGAACACCTGTTCGTTATCTTAAAGCGAACAGGTGTTCGATGCAACTTTTTTTCGGAGTTCCGAAAGCCCTTATATTGCAGCGCTTTCGCGTAGTCGACGCCCGACTCGACCGAAATTCGAGAGCCGAGAAGCGGGTGTCGACGCGTTCAGCCGGAGCGCCTTGGTGGCTTCAGTGAGATCTCGAGCGAGGCGAATTCGGTGCCGGCGGACGAGGTCCACGCACTGCTGGGTCAAAGCCTCGTCGGGGTGGTCGTGCGAGTCCGTGACCTGTCCGTCGGTAACCCACACCACAGGTTCGTTCGCGCGACGTTGACTAAGAGCCCACCGAAGAATCGGTCCATCGACCCCGTTGCCAACGTTGCCCGGCGGACAGATGGTCGCGACGCGACCGCGCTCCGCGAGTAGCCACGCGTTGGGCGTCGCGCCCACGTCACCCGGCCGATGGCTATAGCCAACAACGAGCGAACACGGCGCCGTGCGCACGACGTCGCGCAACGCATCGGAGGAGAGGTCCATTGACCCAGAGAGGTCAATGACGACAACGCCGCCGTGTTGCGCGATCCTTTGAGAGAAGGCTCGGCGTTGGGGATCAGTAAGCAGACGCCCGGGGTAGCGCAACACGGTGCCCGTCGTCGTAGGACGAACGAGTGGAACGTGAGCGACGCGCGTGCGTGGTCTCCGTAGTAGGGAGTCGTCAAAAACAAGCGTCGCGAACTGGCCGGTCACCGGGCGGCGCCCGCCCAACTCGAGCGAGCGACGAAAAGCGCGCAGTTCTTCGGGTGTCGTTGGAACCCGCGCCGCCATTGATTGCGTTAACAGGCGCGCCAACACCAGCGTCGAACACGCGTAGCCACTGGGGAGACCTTCGTCGCCGAGTCGCGTCGCGCTGAGTGTCTCGGTACTGAGTTGACCCACGTGAGCCATCACGCGCTTACCAATCGCGCGCAGCGCACCGAGCCATGGTGCACGACTCTGGCGAATGCCCGCGAGGAACTCTTTCTCCGCCCCGGTACCAAGGACTGCCACGAAGAAGCAGACCGCCTCGGCCCACTCCCCCACCTCACCAATGCGGCGCCCACCAAGTTTCTCGGTGCCATCACGCAAGAGCACGACGTCAAAGTGAAGTCGAGCGAGCAGCGTGTTGACTCGAAACTCCTCACTGCACTCGAGAGCACGTGGTGACACTTCGTTGAGCGCCTTCATGAGGTGTTGTGCGTGAGGGCTCACTCGGGCGTGCATCAATTCGTGCGCCCGCACGACTCGCGCCTGCGCACCCGGTCCGAAGGGAACTTCGAGTATTCGTTCGGAAAGATTGCAACTCGCGGTCCCTCGCATCGTCGAACCTTCACGTACGGTCCAGGGACCACTCGAAACCTCGTCTTCGCGTCCACAGACGAGTTCGGGGAAGATCACGCCATTTCTCAAGACACGGCGCCAATGGTCAACGCGTCGAGCACGCTGGGCGCGACGCTCTCTCCAAAGACGAGTCGTGCAGCCCGTACCGGACCGTAGTGGCGGCGAAGTTCATCGAAGGCGTAAAAGCTTCGAAGCGACACGCGCCGCTCGTCGGGTCCAAGCGATCCCGACAGCGCCGCCTCTCGCAAGTCTTCACTCAGACGCGCCACGGCCGAGGGATGTGGTCGGTCAATACGAATACGTACTGGAAATCGATCACGAAGGGCGAAGGGGATATCGTCAAGATCCTCGATGTTCGAAGTCATGATGACCGAGAAGAACGGGCCGGGGCGAACCCACTCGAGAGTCTCAGGATTACGCCACCGAGCCGACTCCGGCGAATCGGTGATCGCGAGCAACGTCGCGAGCGCGTCACCTGACGCTCGGTCAACTTCGTCAAGAACGAGCCGTCCACCGGTGCCATCAATCCCTCGCCACGCGCGAATGGCCGGACCTTCTCGCCATTCGAATCGACTTTCACCAGTCGGCATCCACGTGCCGGTTATCTCACCCGACGTGAGGTCTTCGGTACAGATCAATCGCTCGACACATTCGAGTTGCGATCCGTGATGGAGTGCCGCAAAGGTTTTCCCCGTCCCCGGCGGCCCGTACAGTAGTACTCGCGACACCCCCGCGCGCAACACTTGGGCCAGATCGATCCAACACGGACCAAGATTCTCTTCCGAATCCATAACGTCTCCTTTGACTGAGACGCAACGGTCGCCTTCGCCAGCGTCGCGAAGGCGACGCAGAAAATTATTGAGTGAGGAAAAGTTGGAACGACCTAACGAAGTTGGGTGCCAAAGTACTGAACGACGACTTAGTCAACACTTCCCAGATAGGCCCGGCGAATGCGGTCATCGCTGAGTAGTGCGCTGGCGGTGTCTTCGTACAAGACGCTGCCGTTCTCCAGGACGTAGCCGCGATCCGCGATTCGTAACGCCTGGTTAGCGTTCTGTTCGACGAGCAAAACTGTCACACCTTCGGAGCGAATTTCGACGATGATACGAAAAATCGCCTCGATAATCATCGGCGCTAAGCCCAGCGATGGCTCGTCGAGGAGCAAGAGACGCGGTTTGGCCATCAACGCGCGGCCAATGGCGAGCATCTGCTGCTCTCCCCCGGAGAGCGTCCCGCCCAACTGCTTGCGCCGTTCGCCGAGAACCGGGAACAGCGTGAAAATGTGATCGAATTCGTCGCTGTAGTTTCCCTTTCGCCGAAAGGCACCCATCTCTAAATTCTCGGTCACGGACATATTGGCGAAGATGCGACGACCCTCGGGCACGTGGCTCAGACCTCTTCCCACTAGTTCGTGGGCCGGTGCCGACGTTATGTCAATGTCGTCAAAGAGAACCGTCCCGTTGAAGGCCTTGTGAAGTCCCGAAATCATGCGCAGCGTGGTGGTCTTTCCGGCGCCGTTGGCACCCAAGAGCGTGACGATCTCCCCTTCTTCCACCGTGAGCGAAAGATCGCGAATAGCTGGTACGGGCCCGTACCTGACCTCGACGTGTTCGAGCTTCAAGATTGTCGAACTCACTAGGACGCTCCCTCGGTCTCAGAAGTGCCGAGATACGCGGCGATAACACCGGCGTCCTGTTGAATCTCGCTAGGCGCTCCGGCGGCGATGACCTGACCGAAGTTGAGTACGTAAATCCGCTCGGCGAGTGACATCACGAGACGCATGTCGTGTTCGATGAGCAAAATCGAAACGCCAACCTCTTCATTGATTCTTCGAATGAGCTGCACGAGTTCGAGCTTCTCCGAGGGGTTCGTTCCGGCCGCGGGTTCGTCGAGGAGGAGGACCTCCGGGTTTGTTCCGAGCGCCCGAGCAATCTCCAAACGTCGACGGTCGCCGTAGGGCAACGAGTCAGCGGTTACGTTGAGTCGATGGTTGAGTCCGACCAAATCCAGCAACTCCAACGATTTTTCATCGGAGGCGTGCTCTTCGTGCCGCGTGCGAGGCAGGTGCAGCATCGCGCCGATCGGGCCCGTTTTCTGACTCGCTTCAACACCAATCTTGACATTCTCAAACGTGGTCAGCGCGTTAAACATCCGACTCGTCTGGAACGTTCTAGCTATCCCTAACTTCGTGACGCGGTGCGGGGCACGGCCAACGATGTTACGTGGTTCCTTGTCTTTCGGGAAGAACTTAATCGTCCCCTCTTGCGGACGGTACACACCCGTTAGGCAGTTAAAGAGCGACGTCTTTCCTGCACCGTTTGGCCCAATCACCGCCAAGATTTCTCCACGGCGTTGTTCGAGTGACACGTCGTTCAGACTTGTGACGCCACCAAATCGCAACGTGACATTCGCCACTTCGAAGATGTTGTCGCCGCTCACGAAAGTGGTCCTTCAGCCGCTGCGCCCATCGCGTCGGCCGATCCTAGACCGGCCTCACTGTCGTGAAACTCTCGCAGTCTTCTCTTTGAAGGCAACATGCCCTGAGGTCGGAAGATCATTGTAAGAATCAATATTGCGCCCAAGTACATGAACTTGTCAGCGTCTTGGTAGTCAATGAACGAGTGAAAGATCAAGAACTGTGTGAACCACCCGACAAACGCCGCGCCGATCAACACACCCATGATGGATCCCATACCACCAAAAATGACGAGCACGAGAACCAGAATCGAAACCTGCAAGGCAAAGTCCGATGGAAAGAGCGCGCCGAGTTTCGCCGACGCGAGGACGCCGCCCACGCCCGACGTCGACGCGCCAATGGCGAAGGCCATGACTTTGTATTTCAGACTGTTAATACCAAGGGAGGCCGCCGCCACTTCGTCCTCACGAATCGCGGCCCACGACCGACCGACTTTGGAATTATTCAGTGAATAGAAAAGGAAGATGATGGGCACCAAAAAGGCCAGCAGCAGGTAGTAGAAGTTGAGGTCGTCGCCAATCGCTTGTCCAGCGAGTGCCCAGTGAATGCCAAAGATGTGCATGGAGAAACTTCCCGACGTACCAGTACCGCCGGCGCCGTCAGTGACGTTATTTAAATTGCTTGCCAGCACGTAGACAATCTCGCCAAAGCCAAGGGTAACAATCGCCAAGTAGTCACCACGCAGTCGCAGCGTGGGAAGACCCAGAATGACGCCAGCGATCATGCACACCAGGATGGCTATCGGAATGCTGAAAAACGCGTTCAGTAAGAATGGTGGATGAATCGGCAGCGCCCCCGTGAAGTAGGCGTTGGTGTAGGCACCGAGAGCGTAAAACGCCACGTAGCCCAAGTCGAGAAGTCCCGCAAAGCCCACGACCACGTTGAGGCCCACGGCCAAAAGACAGTAGATGCCGATCTGAGTGAAGAGGGACTGCTGCCAAAAGGGTGACAAGAACTTTGGCGCCTCCACCGCGACAAAGAGCGCGGCCCCGTAGAGCGCGAACCGGGTGTCTGCAGTTACCTTGACGTGAGGACGCTTCCACCGACTGACGAGGTCCATCTTCGACTTTGTACGCTCCGCGCGCACCGCCCTCAAGCCGACGAACAGCCCAGCCAACATCCACAAGTACGTGGTCCAGTGGCTCAGAAAGGCGCGATCGCTGTTACCAGTGAAGGTGAAATACGCGAAGCTAAACCTGGGTGGCAGCCAGGAATCGGCACAGAGCGCGAAGAAGAACCCTCCCACGGCACCCGCCACGAGTTTCGCCGACGTGGTCGTCAGAATCGAGGGAACCCCGCGGTTACTGCGGGGCGTCAAGTTCACGCGCACCGTATTTAAGAGCCAGAAGATTATGAAGACATACCCGTACGTTCGGGTATAGACGAGTTGATGGAGCATCACGTGGACGGAAAACTTGTGGGCAACGAATGGTCCCGTGAAGTCCGCTATCAAGAGGGCCGCTAAAAGCGCTACTACTGCCGTCGCCACGCGCAACGGCCACGACGGACTAGCGATCACCGAGGTCATCGTCACGCGGATTGTCCGCCGCGGCGTCTCTCGATTTCGCGAAACGACGCCCATGCGAACTTTGCGTCGATAGACCGACGCCATAGCCAGTAGAACCCCAAAAATCAAGAAGCCCCAGACGTGACTACTAAAGAGAGCATTCCTAAATGAGTACGTTGGATCGGTGATGTTACCTTCCGGTCCCGTCATCAGTGCCAGCAGCACTCCCCCGGCGAAACAAGTCAGCGCGAGTCGAAGATCGTCTCCGTCGAGCCTTAGTCTCTTCAAACGACTCGGCTCACTCATGCTGAGCGTCCCAGGCTCTCACCAAAGAGTCCCGTTGGTCGAATCATTAAGACCAGAACCAGAATTGCGAAGCCGATCACTGGTTCGAGGTACGGCTGATGGAGCCAATAGATCGGCACGTACATACAAATGCCGAGCACTACACCGCCAGCCATCGCTCCACGAATGTTGCCGATGCCCCCCAACACCGCGGCGGTAAAGGCCAAAAGAGCGGGCGTAAAACCCATGTTGTAGTCAACGGTGGTGCTCATACCGATAAAGAGTCCGGCCACGCCACCCATAAATCCACCGATCGCGAACGTCGAGGCGATCGTAGAGTTGACGTTGACGCCCATCAGGCTGGCCGTTTCCGCGTCCTGGGCCACGGCGCGAATGCTTCGCCCAACTTTGGAGTGCGACACGAGCGTGTTCACGGCGTAAAACAGCACCGCCGTGACGCCTAAGAGAACGAGATCAAAGGCGGAGATCTGCGCCCCGAGCACGGAAATAGAAACATTCGACGTGATGGGTTGGGCGGTGGCGGTCGGGTTTCGGCCAAACTCCTTACCGGCGAAGTTCAAAAGGAAGTACGAGGCGCCAATAGCCGAGATGAGATAGGTGAGTTTGGGCGCGTTTCGACGGCGCAGGGGGCGATACGCAAATCGCTCAATGGCGGTCGCCACGATAGCTCCCGCGAGTCCACTCGCGACAATCGCGCCGATCAAAATCAATACTCGCTCCGACGTGGAAGCAGTGGTGGTTTTCATGGCGACGTGCAAGAAGAAATATCCCGCGAACCCGCCGCTCATTAACACTTCGCTGTGGGCAAAATTGATGAGTTTTAAGACTCCATAAACGAGTGTGTAGCCCAGCGCCACCATGGAATAGATGAGGCCGGTGAAGATGCCGAGCGCTACGAAACTGGCCATCACTCCCTTTCACTCAAAGCATTGCAAGTTCAAACTAGCAAGCGGGGCGCGTCCATTCACGCTGATTTGACGAAGCCGGCTGCAAATGCAGCCGGCTTCCTCAAACAACTAAGACTGGTTAAGACTACTCAAGGCCTAACTGAGTAATTGTTCCATTTTCGACCTTGCTGACGAAGATGGCGGACCCCGAAACGTCGCCATTCTTGTCGAACTTGATGGTCTTGGTGATGCCCTTGTAGTCACTCTTTTTGATTTGAGCCAACAACTTCGATCGGGTCACTACCTTAAGCTTCGACATTGCGGCAAAGATCAAGTTAGCGGCGTCGTACGATTCGGCCGAGTACGGACCAGGTGCTTCCTTAGCCACCTTGGTGTACGCAGTAACCCATGAAGTGGGGTACTTAATTGAGCACGCACAGGTCAACAACACGCCATTGCCGTCACTTTGGTTGGACAGCGTGGTAACGAACTGAGGTTCGTCACTGCCGTCGCCACTCATGATGGTGCCTGAGAAGTGCTGTGTTCCAACGAGGTTGTCCACTACCTGCGCAAAGTCACAGTAGTAACCGGCATAGAAGACTGCCGATACGCCCGTGAGCGAAGCAGTAACCGCGTCACTCGTTCCGGTACCACCAGCCGTGCACGCGTTCGAGTACGGAAGACCCAGAATCGAGCCACCGTTCGCCAACGTACCGCCCGCCTTGGTGACCGCCGCTGCAACCTGGCTCGCAAGTCCCGCACCGTAGGTACTCGTGTCGGAGATTACGAGAATCTTTCCAGTTCCGGCGTGCTTCTGCAGGTACGCACCGTCAGCAGGTCCCTGGACACCGTCGTTCGCAACTACTCGGAAGAAGTTGTGGAACGTGTTCAATGGGCCCGTTGGGCTAGCGGTGGGATCCTTCACCGTGATGGAAACTCGCGTTGCCGAAGGACTGACTTCTGCAATGTGGTTAGCTCCGTAGATTCCGAGGGTAGCAACAGTCGCACCCGAGAATGCTGGTCCAACGATGGCCATGATGTTTGAGTTGAGCGCAAACCCCGTAGCGACGCTAGGAGCAATAGTGGGGTCACCCTGGTCGTCACCTGGAACCAACTTGATGTTGAATTTGCGCTTCTTATTGGCGTTCCACTGCTGGACGGCCAATTGAACACCGTACTTTTCGTAGAGACCGGTAGCAGCGTTACCACCTGAAAGTGGACCCTGATATCCAATCTCGTAGGTCTTCAACTTGGCTGTCGCCGACGCGGTGCCGGACGAAAAAACGGCAATTCCCGACACGGCCATAACGCCTGATGCGGCAATCACCCCAAATCGCTTCATACCTAAATTAATACTTGACTTCATCAATTCCCCTCTCCGGAATTTATGGGCATATGCCATTTGGTGAAAGTAGCACCTAACGTTTCCTCAATTTGACGGAAATGTGAAGTGCAGGGTTAAATCTAGGAGAACAGTGCAACGAAAAGCATTCAGGCCAAGCATTTCGCGATAATCGATGAGAACCGTAGGACAGAAGTCCGATGTTGGAGCCAGTTACGCCAAATCGTCGTCATCCCGTTGCGTGAAACACGGGTGACGCGTCAGATCTGACGGGTCTCGTAATTAAGCGAACGGATGTTTGCTATTGGTTGTCTGGTGCCCTACACTACGAACAACTGTTCGTTATTGGAGGGCCCCATGGCCGAAGTGCTAACGCCTATGCGTCGACAGATTTTAGAGTTCATCGTAAGTTGCCAACGCGAGCGAAGTTTCCCGCCAACCATTCGTGAAATCGGCGTACACGTCGGACTTTCCTCGTCAGCAACGGTCGCAAATCACATCAAGGTGCTCCGCGACGCGGGCTACATCGCGAAGAATCCACAACAGCCCCGAACGTTGACGGTTCGCCTCGACGCGGCCAACCCCTCCCCTGATCAGCACATTCGACACATTCCTTTCGTCGGCGACGTGGCCGCTGGAACTGGCGTCTTGGCCGTGGAGAGTGCTTACGAGTTGATGTCGATTCCCGAGCAGTTCGCCGGACGCGGTGACAGTTTTGTTCTTCAAGTTCGAGGCGATTCAATGATCGACGCCGGAATCTTGTCGGGCGACTTCATTGTCGTCCAACGACAGTCCACGGCGGACAAGGGCGAGATCGTCGTAGCCGGAATCCCGGGTGACGAAGCAACCGTCAAGCGTTACTTTCCCCAAGGCTCGCGAATCATTCTCCAACCCGCGAATGTAACGATGGAGCCTTTGGAGTTCGACGCACGCGAGGTCACGATCTACGGACGAGTTATCTCCGTACTGCGTCACTATTAAAGGTCGCAGTTCTCGCGCTAGATAAGCCAGCTTCGTAAGACGCGCGCGAACTCGTCGAGTTGCGCGAGCGTCACGAACTCGTCACTGCGGTGAGCAAGCAACGGGTCACCGGCGCCAAAGTTTGTGGAGGGGACGTTGAGTTCTTGAAACGTCGCGACGTCCGTCCAACCGACCTTGCCAAGAGCCGGTTTGCCGGTTAATTGAACAAGCGCGTCGAGACGTGGATCTTTCAGCGATGGTTTTGCGCTGGGCGCCCAGTCCCGGACCGAGAAATCGTCGTCGTCTTCGATCAAGTCGCCAAGAAACTCGCGCAACCACAAAATAGCGTCCTCTTTCGAACGATCAGGGGCAACTCGGTGATTGAGGGTAATCGTCGTGAGATCTGGAACGACGTTAGACGCGACTCCTCCTTCAATCGCTACCGCTTGGAGCTGTTCCGTGTAACGAACGCCATCAACGTCAACACTTCGAGGCTCGTAACTCGCCACTCGAGCAAGCACCGAACCCGCGCGATGAATCGCGTTGCGACCAGTAAAGGGCCGCGCGGGGTGCGCACGTTTTCCTCGAAGTGCCACGCTCACGCGCAGCGACCCTTGACAGCCCGCTTCGACCACGCCGTCGGTGGGTTCAGCCAAAATCGCGGCGTCTCCGAGCAAGAGATCCGGTCGAAGTTCAGCGATCTCTTGCAAGCCCGACTCACTTCGAGAAATCTCTTCGCGCGCGTAAAAGACCCACGTGACTTCGACCGATCTCGGCGCGGGATCGAGAGCCAGTTCCAGCATGACTGAAAGTGAGCCTTTCATGTCACAGGCGCCCACGCCACGCAGTTCCTCGCCGACGATCTCGGCCCTACTCGCCTCGCCCGGCACAGTGTCGAGATGACCCGCGACCAAGAGCCGTGTCGTACGATGTCCGGTTGTTCTCGCTACAACGTTGTCACCAATTCGCTCTACTTCGAGCGTGCTCGACGCGCGTAGTCGCGACTCAACGTGTGACGCGAGCGAGGTTTCGTCACGACTCACCGAACTAATCGCAACCAGCTCCAACGCGTCGTCGAGTCGACTCACGTGGACACGCCGTGATCACGCAGTACATCATTGAGAGCGACCTTGTTGTAACGCTCGCCCTCACTCAATCGCTTGATGATTAAGACACAAGGTAGGAAGAATTCACCCCCGGGATACTCTCGACGTCGGCTCGCCGACACCGCTACGCAGTAGTCCGGCACGTGACCCCGCGACACCTCTTCACCCGTCGCCGCGTCGATGACGGGAATGGACGGATTCAGGATCGTTCCGGCGCCAAGCACCGAACCTCGGCCCACACGGGCACCGTCGACGATCATGCAACGACTGCCGATGAACGCGTCGTCCTCGATCACGACCGGTACGGCGTTCGCGGGTTCGAGCACGCCGCCAATGCCCACGCCTCCCGCGAGGTGCACGTTCGCGCCGATTTGCGCACAACTCCCGACCGTGGCCCACGTGTCGACCATCGTGCTCTCGCCAACCCAGGCGCCGATATTCACAAAACTGGGCATCAGAATGACACCGGGGCTGAGATAACTGCCGCGTCGGGCAACGGCACCGGGAACGACGCGTACGCCTCGGCGCTCGTAGTCGTTCTTCAGATCCAATTTGTCCAGGTACTCAAAGGGGCCAGCCTCGCTCTTCTCGAGTCCGCGCAAACGAAAGAGCAGCAATATTGCCTGCTTGACCCACTCGTGCACCGTGATAGTGCCGTTGTTGTCGATTTCGGCCACACGTACTTGCCCGTCGTCAAGCTTTGTGATCACTAGTTCGACGTCGCGACGCGCCTCTACGTTCTTTGGCGTAATGTCCGCTAGTTGTTCGTACCAGTGGCCGATGCGTGTTTCGAGTTCACTCATGGTTCAAGAGTACTTGTGACTCTACGAAGCTTCGAGACGTGACGCGGCGAGTTCGAGGCGATCGTCAGGCTGCACGACCGCAATTCGCACGAACTCTTTTCCGGCGTCGCCGTAGAGTTCGCCAGGACTGACGACGAGACCGGAACGTTGCGCGAGAAGCGACGCCAGTGCCCACCCGTCCATTCCTTCCTTCTTGCACCAAAGGTAGAACGAACCCTCGGGCATGGGCGCTTCGACGTCGAGCGCTTTCAAAGCCCGACTGAGCAACGCCAATCGATGGAGGTAGCGCGCACGTTGGACCTCGACGTGCTCGTCATCTCTATACGCAAGAGTCACCGCCGCCTGTACGGGGCCCGGGACCATGAATCCGGCGTGTTGGCGAACCGAGCGCAAGTACGTGACCATTTCGGGGTCGCCGCCGTAGAAGCCTGCACGAAAGCCGGCCAGGTTTGAGCGCTTGGAGATGGAGTGCAGCGCGAGCACGCCCGCTGGTCCGTGCTCAAGGATCGAGCGTGGTCGTGAGGCCCACGTGAACTCGGCGTAACACTCATCACTCGCCACGAGCACGTCGTGGCGCCGCCCCCAGCGAGCAAGACCTTCGAGGTCGTCGAGAAAACCCGTCGGGTTCGACGGCGAGTTCGCCCATAGAACAAGAGCGCGTTCCACGTCCGACTCCTCGAGGGAGGAAAGATCGAGTTGACCATTCACCATCGCAACGGGCACCGCACGCAGTCCCGCCAGCGTCGCGCCCATGGCGTAGGTCGGGTAGCTAATGGAGGGGTAGAGCACCGTGTCGCGCTCGGGATTCTTCAAATGGAGATAGCCCGCGAGGGAACCCACGAACTCCTTCGTGCCCACGCACGCGGCGAGGTCATCACCCGCCAGATCGAGACCGAAGCGACGATTCATCCAAGAAGCGGCCGCTTCGCGGTAGTCGCGGGTACCGGCCGATGGTGGATAACCTCTCGCGCCAACACCTCTCGCAATTTCCTCAATCACGAAAGCTGGCGGCGGGTCGATGGGCGTTCCAATGGAGCAGTCGATGGCCCCGCCCTCGAAGGCGGAGGCCACCTCTCTTAGTCCATCGAGGCGTTCGTAGGGGTAGGCGGGAGGGGTAAAACTCACGCCGAGACTCGCCACTCACTGAACCGGGCCGCGCCCACCGCGTCGAGCACCACGTGAATCAGCACACCATCGTCGGTCATCGACGTGTCGAGCACGTCACCTTCACGATGCGCCGCGGCCAATAAGTCGCCTCGATCGAGTGGCAACTGCAGCGTGAGCACGCGGTCGTGGGAACGAAGTCGATCACCAATGGTGGCGATCACGCTGTCTAAGTTTTCGTGCGTCAGGGCCGACACCCACACACTGCCCTCGTAGTTCTTCGCCAGGTCTCGCGCCCTCGAACCCGCCACGTCGGCCTTATTGAAGACCAGCAGTTCGGGAACGTGATCGGCGTCGATCTCAACGAGCACGTCGCGTACGGCGGCGATCTGCTCCTCCGCATGGTCGCTCGCGCCGTCAACCACGTGCACCAATAGATCCGCCAACTGCACGGACTTCAAAGTGCTCATGAACGCCTCGACGAGTTCGTGGGGCAGATTCGAGATGAAGCCCACGGTGTCGGTGAAAAGAATGGTCTCGCCACCGGGGAGCTGGCGCTGTCGAGTTCGAGGATCCAACGTGGCAAAGAGTCGATCCTCGACGAGAACACCCGCGTCGGTGAGGGCGTTCAACATAGAGGACTTCCCCGCGTTGGTGTAGCCCACCAAGGTCACTTCGCGGTGTCGACCTCGAGCGCGTCCTTGGCGCTGCACGTTGCGGGTCCGGTCAATCTCTTTCAACTCTCCTCGAATATGGTGAATGCGATTCACGAGTCGACGTCGATCGACCTCGAGCTGGGTCTCACCTGGTCCCCTGGTACCGATGCCACCGGCCTGTTGCGAGAGTGATCCTCCGGCTCGGCGAAGTCGTGGGAGGCGGTACTGCAAGAGCGCCAGCTCCACTTGCGCTTTGCCTTCGGGCGTTCGGGCGTTCTGGGCGAAGATGTCCAAGATGACCGCCGTGCGGTCGATGGCCGTGCGCCCAAGAATCTTTTCGAGGTTGCGCTGTTGGGCGGGCGAAAGATTGTGCTCGAAAACAACGGTGTCGGAGTCGACGACGAGACAGATCTCACGGAGCTCTTGCACTTTGCCAGAACCGATGAACGTCGCCGGATCGGGACTGTCGCGACGCTGAATGACGCGGGCCACGACGTCGGCCCCGGCGGTGTCAACGAGCAGAGCCAGTTCGTCGAGTTGCTGGTCAAGTTCCTCTTCACTCACGCCAGGAAAGAGAACACCGACGAGCACAATCTTCTCGCGGATCGTGCGATCAATAAGGGTGCTTGGGATATGGGTCACGCGTCGAGCCACTCCACGTCCGCGACGAACTGTACTGGTCCACTTAACGTGGCGAGCGGACCGTTAAGCGCCACGCGCAACGCTCCGCCGGAGTTCTCTACCGTTACGACGTCGCCAGTGAGTCCACCTCGACGAGCAAGCGCCGCCACCGCGCACGACCCCGTGCCACAGGCCCGCGTCCAACCGACGCCGCGTTCTATGACGCGAATGCTCAAATGGTCGACGCCGAGCACGCTGAGAAACTCTACGTTCGCCCCGCCCACCTGCGCGGAAAACTTTTCAGCGAGATCCTCACAGTCAGCCCTGCTCCACGAAGCGTCGTCGAGCACCACGACGTGAGGATTGCCGACGTTAGCGACGCCGAAGGCACCTCCAATCGTATCGGAGAAGGTCACTTCACCCATTGCGACACTTCCCCACCCGGACGAACCGTCCATCGTCAGCGTGACCTCCTTTACTCCAGCCGGAGTGCGAACGTCGAGCGTGGTCCAGGTGCCCGCACTCGAACGACGAACGGCCGCGGCGAGACAACGAATGCCGTTGCCCGACATTTCGGCCAGTGAACCATCGGCGTTATAGAGCGTCATTGACACGCCGGATCCGAGCAATGCGATCAAGAGTCCGTCGGCGCCCACGCCCGAGCTTCGTTCGCAGACTGCGCGGGCCCGTTCCGGCGTCCACCAAGGTGTCAGCCCGGGTTCTTGGACGTCTACGAGAAAATCATTCCCCGCACCGTGCCATTTTTGGAGACTTCGCAATTCCACTGATCTAGTCTCGCACGAACCTGTTAAAGCCATTCAGCACCTCGCGAAGTCGCGCTGTCGCGCGGTCCCTGTCCGCGAACCACTCAATGCGAGGATCACGGCGAAACCACGCACGTTGTCGACGAGCTAGTCGACGACTTTGGGCAATAGCCTCGTCCACGCACTGCTCCAGCGGGACCGCGTCTTCGAGGTGACGCAGGAGTTCTTTGTAGCCAACGGCTTGTCGTGCGGTTCGACCCATGCCGCCAGGCGAACTCGATAGTCGAGAGACTTCGTCTAACAGGCCTTCATCCATCCACGACCGAAACCGCGTCGCGATTCGCTCGTTCAGTGTCTCGACGTCACAGTCGAGTCCAACTTGGACCACGCGAACCGGGCCATAGGTCAAGAGACCCTCCCCGTACGAAGAGAAAGGGCGCTTCGCGCCCAACGTGACCTCGAGCGCGCGCACGACGCGACGTGCGTTCGTCGCCTCGAGGCGACTCGCCGCAACGGGATCGAGTTCACGGAGCTCTTCGTACAGCGACGCAAGGTCACTCTCGGCACGTGCTTCGAGGTTGAGTCGAATCTCTGGGTAGCGGGCGGGTATATCGAGGTCGTCGAGTACTGCTCGTCCGTAGAGTCCGGTCCCACCCACGTAGAGCGCGCTATGCCCGACGCCTTCTATTGACTGCTTAGCCGCAGCGGCGGCTCGCTGAAACTGAGCGACGGTGAACTCTTCACTGGGTTCGACAAGATCGAGCAGGTGATACGTGACGTCGCGGCGTTCCTGAGGCGTCGGCTTCGCGGTGCCCAGATCCATCCCCCGGTACACGCTCATTGCATCAACGCTCAGAATCTCGACGTCGCCGGCGCTCTGCAGCGCGAACGCGTGCGCGAGGTCCGACTTTCCCGACGCGGTTGGCCCGACGAGCGCAACGGCGCTCTGGGGCGACGTCATCGCGAAGAGAGCAAGGGCACGCGAATCTTGTGTCGAGGAGCACGCAACACTGATCTCAGCTCACCCAACAAGTAGTACGGCGCGCCGTACGTCACGTCCACTTCGACCAACGAACCTGGTCTGGTCGCTTGCTCGCTCACGGGAAAGTGGATCAGCTTGCCTTGGCGCGTACGGCCCGAGATCATCTGATCGTTGCGACGAGACGGGCCTTCGACTAAGACTTCTTCACGCTTTCCCACACGGGCCTGGTGCCCACGAAGAGCCGACCGGTCCGTTACTTCCTTCAGACGTTCGAATCGAGCCTTGATCACGTCGTGATGAACGAAGGCGTCGGTCATGTCGGCCGCGCGCGTTCCCTCGCGCGGCGAAAAAATGAAGGTGTAGGCGAGATCGAACTGACAGGCCGCCACCACCTCTAAGGTCTCGTCGAACTCGTCGTCGCTCTCGCCGGGAAATCCCACGATGAGGTCGGTCGTCACCGCGAGGTCGGGTATCGCCTCGCGGGCCGCGTTGATCCGCTCGAGATAACGCTCGACGCTGTAACCACGACGCATCGCTCTAAGGACCCGGTTCGATCCCGACTGCAGTGGTAAGTGGAGTTGGTTGCAGACGGTCGGCGTCTCGGCCATCGCCGCGATCGTCTCGGGTCGCAGATCCTTCGGGTGAGGACTCGTGAAGCGAATTCTTTCGATGCCGGGCACCTCGCCGAGCGCGCGCAAGAGCTCGGCGAAGAGGGGGCGACGTCCCGTGATGTCGCGACCGTAGGAGTTGACGTTCTGTCCAAGCACGGTTATCTCACTCACCCCGGAGTTGGCGAGCATGGTCGCTTCGTTGATGAGGTCCACGAGGGGGCGACTGATCTCTCCCCCGCGCACGCTGGGCACGATGCAGTACGCGCAGGTGTTATCACAACCCGTTTGGATGGTCATCCACGCGGCGAAGGGTAACTCGCGCACCGCGTAGAGGGCGGGCGCCATGTCGCGATTCGTTACCGGATCGGGCGCGTCCAAGATCTCAACCTGAGGACCTTCACTCTCGGCGCGACGAAGGAGCGACGACGCCGAGGCGAGGTTGTGCGTCCCAAAGACCACGTCCACCCAGGCCGCGCGCTCGAGAATCGTGCCCCGGTCCTTTTGGGCCATGCACCCGCCGACCGCAATCTGCATACCGGGGCGCTCTTCCTTCAACGCCTTCAGTTGCCCGAGGGCGCTGTAGAGCTTCAGATCAGCGTTCTCTCGAATAGTGCAGGTGTTCAGGACAATGACGTCAGCGTCGGCCTCACTCGTCGCCGCCACCATCCCGTCGGCCACGAGCAACCCCGCCAGTCTCTCCGAGTCGTGTTCGTTCATCTGACAGCCAAAGGTGCGAATGGCGAACGATTTGGGTGTTGACACCCTTCAAGCCTACTGAGCGAGTTCGCCCTCACTCACCGAGTAGTCGTAGGTCACGCCGACGCCAGCCAACACCACACAGGCCAGTCCCACGATGTCCCAGAGTCGAACGGCCTGGTGCAACAGGAGCCAACCCACGAGGAAGGCAACCGCTGGATCGCCCGCCAAAAGTACGCCCGCGACCGACGGTTTCAGTCGACGCAAGCCTTGTAGTTCAGCACCGAAGCCCAAAACAATTGCCATCACCGCAACGATCAAGAGTCGCAGCAACAGGTCCGGACTCTCAACGAGGCGTGCGCTTGAACCAATCGAGAAGGGCAGCGTCAACGCGGCCGCAATTGACATCGACACGGCGAGTCCACCAAAGCCCTTCGTCGTGCCGCCGACGCGCTTCGACGCAAAAATGTACGTGGCCCATCCGAGCCCGGCGCCGAACGCGAAGAGCACGCCGGTCACGTTCAAGCCGTTGCCTGGCCGAGTAAGCGCGACGACGCCCGCACCGGCCAATACCACGAACGCCAAATGCTTTGGACTGCGCCGGCCAAAAGCCGCGACGCAGAACGGGCCCAAGTACTCAATGGCGACGGCACTGCCTAGGGGAATGCGAGCGATGGCTTGGTAGAAACATTGATTCATCACCGCCACCGTTGCGCCGAGGGCCAGCGCACCAATCCACTGGCGTTTCGTCCAGTGGCGCACGTTCGGTCTGGTGAGAGCGAGCAACACCACGGCCCCCAGTAAGAAACGCCACGCGCTCGTCGCGGATGGTCCAATGGCGGGAAAGACGTGCTCCACGATCGCGGCGCTCCACTGGATCAACGTGGCCCCGAGCAACATGAAACCGGCGCCGCCCAACGTACGGCCGTCGAGTGGGCCCTGCGTTTGACTCAACGCGTGACCAGGCCAATGCGGTCCACGTCAAGCACGTGAACCTCACCGGGCAACGCACGTTCGTGCAAAAACACTTTGGCCGCAGTCGCTACGTCGTCGGCTGTCTCATCCGTGACCAATCCCAACATCGCCGAACCGGCCCCCGACCAACACGACGCGGCGGCACCACTTTCTCGCAGTCGTCTCAGCAACGGCGTGGCGAATGGAAGCAACTCGTTGCGATACGGCTGATGAAGATAGTCGTCCATGGCTGAAGCGACGAACTCGTGGTGATTGGCGAGACCGGCGATCAATAGTCCCATGGCGTTCAGATTGTGCACCGCGTCAACGAAGGGGACCTGGCTGGGCAGCACACGACGCGCGTCCTTGGTGGCGAGTTGTTCTTCGGGTACGACGACGACGAATCGCCACGCGTCGTCGAGGGGAAGTTGACGAGCGATGACGCCGTCGTGCGCGGAGACGCTCGCAACCACCAGACCACCCAACACTGACGCCGCCGCGTTCTCCGCGTGCCCGTCGATCTCGGCACCCACCTCGAGGGGGCTCGATGCTTCGGCGGCCGCGGCGGCGGCGACCGCGAGCGCCGCGGACGAGCCCAGTCCGCGCGAGAGCGGAATAGACGAGGTGACGCTCATCGCAAAGTTCGTGTGTCCCAAAATGCCCTTTGCGACTTGAACGCCAAGGTGTCGCTCGTCGTCAAACTGACCCGCGCCACAGCCGTCACTCACGATGCTGAAAGTGTCGGCGAGTTCGAGGGAGACCTCAACGTAGAGGCTGAGGGCCACGGCGAGAGTGTCAAAACCTGGCCCTAGGTTGGCCGAACTGGCGGGAACGCGCGCGAACATGACGTCAGCGTAGGCGCTGGAGAAGTGTGGGAGGCGAAAGACTGCCGAACGCTCGCAACGTGAACGTGTGGCGTTTGACACCGTGAACAACCAGGTGACCAACAACTTCACCGCGACGAATGGTCGAAGTAAAACGGCGCACCGAGACGTGCACACGCACGTGGACTTGGGCCGGCCACCACCAGACTTCACGCCGTTGCGTCACGCCAAAGGCAACGTGTCGTCCGTCCCAGCCCAATACACCCACGGCACGATTCGCTTCGAAGGTGTAATGCAGTTGACCCGACACCGCAGAGTCCGCCAAAGCCAACGCGGCGTCCCCGGCAGGTCCTAAAAGATCACCACCTTGTTGTCCGAGCACGACGGCGTAAAGCACCCGGGTGGCCGCTCCGTCTTGAAACGTCATCGCCATGACGTCGCACCCGCCGGCTTCAGAAGTTCGACCCGACTTCACGCCAATCACGTTGTCGAATCCAACAAAGGGCGTGAACGATGCGACGACGCCGGCGACGGGCAAGGTCACACTCTGTTGAAGAACGATGGATCGCACGAGTGGCGACTTCATGATCAACGTCGCGAGCTTGGCTTGATCGAGCGCGGTGGACACTGACTCAGGCGAGAATCCAGAGACGTCGGCGTAGTGGGTACCGCTAAGACCGAGCGTCGCCGCGTCGTGGTTCATGTCGGCAATCAACTGCGTAGTCGAACCGGCCGCTAAGTTGGCCAACATTACGGCGAAGTTTCCCGCCGAGTGCACTAGCAGTCCATTCAATAGGTCGATCTCGCAGAGTTGTTCGCCTAGCACGACGGGCACACTCGATTCGTTGAGACTAGCCATTTCGTTGTAGGTCGTTACGTCCCCGCTCGTCACCACGTAACAAGGTCCAGTCGCACCGATGCCCAGCGGCAATTTCTTCAGGACGACGTAGGCGGTCATCATTTTGGTCAAACTCGCGATGGGCACCACTTGGTCGTGGTGCGACTCGAGCACCCCGAGTGAGGGGATGTCGAGCGCGGCCGAACCAACGTTGGGCCACGCCAGTGGCGTCGACGCATTCGAGGCCGTCAGTCGAACCAAACTCACCTTGGCGCTCGAGAGTGGATGCAGTAGTGGTAGCTGCAGACCCACAATCAGAGCGGCCGCGACGATTAAACCCAAAACCATACCGACGAAACGGGTGAAGAGACCCCGAAAGCCCTGGCGACGTGAGGAAAATGGACGCGACACGTACTACAGCGAAGTCTGTTGGTCGTACTCGTCGGGTGAAACGAGAACCTTGCGCGCTTTGGAACCGTCACCGGGAGCGACCACACCCTCTTCTTCTAGCTGATCCATGATGCGCCCAGCGCGAGCAAAGCCGACTCGAAGTTTGCGCTGGAGCATCGACGTTGAACCCGACTGCGTACGGATGATGAGGTCGCGGGCTTGACGAAGTATCTCGTCGTCGTCGTCACCCGTACCTGCACCCGTTGATGAACCGCCGTGACCGTGGGGAACGTCGAGCGCGACGACCGTCTCGGTACGTCCACCTTGGGCGCGCCAGGCTTCAACTACACGGCGAACCTCTTCTTCAGAGACCCAGGGCGACTGGAGCCGTCGCGCAATGTTGCTCGAAGCGGTGACGAGCAACATGTCACCCTTGCCGATCAAGCGCTCGGCTCCCGCCTGGTCCAAGATGACGCGGCTGTCGGCCAGAGACGACACCGCAAAGGCCATGCGACTGGGTACGTTGGCCTTGATGACACCGGTGATGACGTCGACGCTGGGCCGCTGTGTAGCGAGTACCAGGTGGATGCCGACCGCGCGAGCCATCTGCGCAATGCGAACGACCGACTCTTCAACGTCGCGCGCGGCCACCATCATGAGATCATTCAACTCATCGACGACAATGACGATGTAGGGAAGCTCCTCGGGGCCGGGCGCGGGTTCGGCGTCCGAGGGAAGACCCGTCGCGCGCTCCAGGGCGTCGCCCACCAGTTGCTTCGTCGTCGGACCGGGATTCAACTCACCTTTGGCGATCATCTGCTGGTAACTCGTGATATCGCGCGCGCCACTTTCGGCGAGGAGGTCGTAGCGCCGCTCCATCTCCTTGACGGCCCACGCGAGCGCACCGGCGGCCTTCTTCGGATCGACGACCACCGGCGCGAGCAGGTGAGGCAGATCGTTGTACTGACCCATCTCCACGCGCTTGGGGTCAATGAGCAACAGTCGTAGATCGTCGGGCGTGTCGCGCATGACGAGCGCGGTGATGAGCGAATTCATTGCCGAGCTCTTACCGGCGCCGGTGGCGCCCGATATCAATACGTGGGGCATCTCACCGAGATTGACCACGACGGTCTTGCCCGAAATATCGCGACCGATCGGTACGTCGAGCGGGTGCGTGGCGGCAATGGACTCCTCGGAGGCCAGGACATCGCCGAGCGCGACGAGCGAGCGCTGACGATTAGGCACTTCGACACCAATGGCTGAGCGACCGGGGATCGGGGCGAGTATCCGTACGTCCGGTGACGCCATGGCGTACGCGATGTCCTTGTTCAACGACGTGACGCGAGAGACCTTGACGCCAGGTCCCAGTTCGAGTTCAAAGCGCGTCACCGTCGGACCCACCGTGTAGCCCACCAGCGTCGTCTCGACGCCGTGCGCGCCAAGTGCGTCGACGAGTTCTTCACCAGCCGCGTCGGTGAGCGAACGATCTAGCTTCTGATCTTTCGTGCGCTGGAGCAATGACAGTGAAGGCAATTCCCACGCGCCGTGCGCGGCGACTCTTGGCTGCTCTCGGTGCACCACCGGGGGCGCCTCGACTTCGTCGGGCGTCTCGTCAACGTAGTTGAAGTCGTCGTCGACGTACTCCTCTTCCACGAACTCGTAGTCGAGAGGCTCGGGCTCGTCTGGCGCTTCACCAATCGTCGGCGTTGTGCTCGACTCGTTAACGTCGTGGTATCGCTCGTCACGTTGTGGCCGACTCGTCCACCAGCGTGAGAGCACGCGCCCTATCGCGCGCAGCAGCGCAGCCATGCCCATAAAGAGCGCTCGCAAACCAATGCCAGTAGTGACCATTGTCGCGATGACGAACATCGCGAGCAACACGACGAGCGCACCCGCGACACCAATTCCCTTCGCGAGTCCACCACCCACGCCGACGCCCAACCAGCCGCCCGCGTGGCCCAAGACTTTAGTGGTGGCGTGCGTGCCCGGTCGTCCCCGCGCCAGATCAGCGACGCCACTTATCGAGACCAGTCCAAGGAGCACGCCCCACCCGACACGAGCTCGCTCGAATTCAATCTTTCCCCACACGAGCGCGACGCCCAAAGCTAGGAGGATGATCGCCAACGCGAATCGGCCGACGCCCAAAATATCCGAAAGTGCCCGCGAGATTGCCCGCCCCGCGGGACCGAGCGCCCCGGCTTCAGCCAGGGCTACAAAGAGTCCGACGACGACGAGGGCCACGATCCATAGATCGCGTTGGTGACGTTGCCAGACGTTCGAACTATCAGAAGACGCACTCGTCCCCCGGGTGTGTTTGGCCGTCTTTTTTACCGGCTTTTTCTGGTGTCGCGCCTGTGCCACAACCCTCTAACTTACTAACGACTGGTTGTTCTTTAAGGCCAATCGGACGATTCACCCACTTACCGCACGACTCCGATACGCAGACCCGACTTAGGATGACGTCGTGTTCGCACGCTGCGCTGGACCAGAGCCCGAGCACGGCCCCAACGCGACGATCTACTTTTTGGCCACATCAAAAGTGGCCATCCATCAAGCACCCCGTCTCTCGCGGTGAGTCGTCTTTCTAACAGCGCCCCCCAGATTCGTCTTTCCGTTCGCGCGGCGTTTTGTCTCAGCGCACCCCTCATTTTGGGTCTCATCATCAATCAGCGCTACTACGCGATTGTCTTTAGCATCGGTGCGCTGTGGGCCATTAGCCAAGACGGTTTAGACGAATGGCGAGTGCGAGGACCGCGACTCCTGTGGGTTGCCGTGGCCGCCGGCACGGGCGCAAACGTAGGAGCGTCGTTCATTGGTTTCGACAGCGCCGAGTGGGCCTTGACGGTGCTCTTTGGCGTGATGGCGCTCGTCGCCGGATTCGTCGAAGCCTCCAGCTGGGCCACGCCAGGCGCCTACCTCCTCATTGGGACCATCGTCGGTGCCGGACTTCAGTTCAGCGGCAAAGTCTGGCAGTCGTGTGTAGCGATCGTTCTCGGCGCGCTCTCGGTGTATTTTCTCGCGGCTCTCACTGATTTCCGACGACGTCTGTCGAACCAACGGATTTTCCTCGCGTACGCCTTTGACGCGTTGGCCGATCTCGTCGAAACCGTCGGCACGTCACGCTTCTACAACGTGCGCGCGAAGGCCGTCGTCAGTCTCGACGCGGCTCAGGACGTCGTTGGAAGTAGCCGACTCCGCTCGGGGAGTGCCGAAGAGATCGCACTTCGCCAAAGTCTCATCGTTGCGCTGCGTAGCGGCGAGGTTGTGTCGTATCTCGAAGGAAAAGGTCTTGAGGCCGAGTCGACGGTGCCGGTCGCACTTCGCGGGATTGCCAGCGCCCTTCGCCACACGTCGGGAGTTGGAGCAAGTGCCGTCCTCCAAGACCTCCCAGCTCACTTCAACACCATCGCGGGCCTCGATCCCACGATCACCTCGGTTCTCGCCGTGAGCGATCTTTCGCAACTTCGTTCCTCGACGACTCGAGGTTCGTCGCGCGCGTCAACGCGTGCGCGACTTCCCGGCGTCGAACGCGTTCGTTTCTCACTCATCCTGTCTCTGGCCATCGTCGTCGGCACCGTCATCGCCCAAGCCCTCGATGGCCCCCACGGCTTCTGGCTCCCACTCAGCGTGGCCTTCATTCTTCGACCCGACCTTGGCCCCATCATGAACCGGGCGCTGGCTCGCACCGTAGGCACAGTGATTGGTGTGGGCATCGCGGCATTCGTCGCGTGGACTGGCAACTCCATTACGGCGCTGATTGTGCTGTCCTGTGTGATGGCCGCCTCCGTCCCGTGGGCCGTCAAACGAAGTCACGTGCTGGCGGTGGTGACCTTTACGCCGATTGTCTTCGTCTTCTTGAGTCTTCTTGGCACCGATAAGTATCTGCTCGCCCCAAGGATCATCGATACTGGACTCGGCGCGGCCATCGTCCTCGTCCTCGACATGTTTCTTTGGTCAACGGCGCCCTCACTTCGCCCGGCTCAACAACTCGAAAGGGCCCGCGGCGCCTCGGAACGTTACGGACGCGAAGCCTCGCGCGACGACGTCATCCGTCGCCACCTACTAAGACGTAGTGCCCTGCGCGCGGTGGCGAACGCCCGCAGTTCCCTGGCCCAGGCCAGAGCCGAACCCCATCCTCTGCGTCGACCGGACTCAACCACCGTCGCACAACTCGACGAGATTGAGGCTTCGATTGACGCCCACACGGTGGCGATCTTAGAAGGAGCGACCTAGCGAGTTCAACGTTGTCACTCGGCGAAACCAACGCCCACCCCTAGGCTGTCGGGGTGACACAGCAACCCGACGATACCTCTCGACAACTCGCGACGCGCTTGGGCGCGGTGGCGAGTCTCTGTGAAGTTGCCACCACCACTCAACTCAGTACCTCGGTCTACGAGGTCGTACTGCGCGGCAACGCAGCGACGCTGGCCGGCGTACCGGGCAACGACGTCATGCTTCGCGTGAACGACGCACAGGGCCGCGCGGTGCGACGTCGCTACAGCGTGCGCGGTCTCGACAAGGCGAATGATACGTTCTCCCTCTGGCTCACGATTGACCACGAAGGGCCCGGCAGCACGTGGGTCAAGGACGCCAAGCCCGGAGACCTCGTTGACGTCATTGGCCCTCGCGGAAAGATTCCTCTCGACCCACTGGCCGACTGGCACCTTTTTGTTGGCGACGCGAGTGGTTTCGCGGCCTTCTATCGAATGGCTCAGAGCATCGAACTACCCGGTCGCGCGATCTTCATCGTTGAGATTGACGCTGCCGACGACGCACTCAGTTCCACCTTCGACGAAGGTCTCGGCGTGACCGGCATCTTCGTCGACCGTCGAGGTCGCGCACCCAGTGATCCGGCGGGCCTCTTGAGTGGTCTCGCCGCCTTCGCCCTGCCATCCGACGTTGGCCACGCCTATCTCTTTGGTGAGTTTCACGTGATGCGCACGCTGCAAAGCGCGCTGCTCGATCGCGGACTAAACCAAGAGCAGATCAGCCACAAGGCGTTTTGGCGAAGCGGGCGCAGCAACGCCGATCACGGCGAACCCGAGAAGTCCGAGCCCTAAAGTACGAGGACGGCGGGCAAGATGACGGGTTGGCGACGATAACGCTGACCGAGCAGTCGTCCAGCAGCGCGCTGGGCAACCTTCGAGAGCGACTCCGCGTCAAGGTTGCCCTCGGCGAGGGCTTCTTGGAGGGCGGCGCGTACGGCACTCGTGAGATTGAGCAGCACTTCAGCGTCACTCGAACCCTCAAACCAACCCCTCGCGCTGATGGTCACCGGCTGGGCAATGGAGGCGCTCGCCCGATCGACGCCGGCCGAAATCAACAGCACGCCGTACTCGGCCAACATCCGTCGCTCTTCGAGAGGACGTTCATCGAGGTCGCCGGCGCTGCCGTCAATGTAGTGAAAGCCGGCCGGCACCTTTCCCGTTCGATGGATCCCCTTGTCGTTGATCTCAATTTGATCACCGTCTTCACAGATCAACACGTGCTTTTGGCTGAGCCCCATAGAGACGGCCAGTTCGGCGTGATGGACCATATGACGGTACTCACCGTGCACGGGCACGAAGTTCCTCGGCCGAAGCAGTTGCTGGTAGGTACGAAGTTCTCCTTGGCGCGCGTGGCCCGACGCGTGCACCAGCTCGTGGCCCGAGTGAATCACTTCGGTCGCTTCGCGGTGCAGGTCATCGATCACTCGCCCAACGGACCACTCGTTGCCCGGGATGGGGTGAGAACTGAGAATGACCGTGTCGTCCGCGCCGACCTTGAAGTTTCGAGCGTCGCCGCGTGAGAGCTTCGAGAGCACGGCTAAGGGCTCGCCCTGACTCCCGGTGCAGATAACGCATACTTCGCCCGGCGCGAAGCGACTGATGTTTTCCACGTCGATAATGTCGGCGCTGTCGACGCGTAGCAGGTTAAGTTTTCTCGCCAACTTGACATTGGACTCCATTGATCGACCCATAAAGGCAATCTTGCGATGCGTGTCATGGGCGACGTCGGCGATCTGTTGAATGCGGTGGATGTGGCTGGCGAAACAGGCCACCACCATCCGCCGCGCCGGACGTTCGAGAAAGAGTCGACGCAACACGACGCCCACGCTGGCTTCGGAGGGCGTGAAGCCCGGCTCTTCGGCGTTCGTGGAGTCCGCGAGCAGCAGGGCCACTCCTTCGTCGCCCAACGCCGCGAGACGATTAATGTCCGTGCGCCGCCCATCGATTGGCGTGAGATCGAGTTTGAAGTCACCCGAGTGCACCACGATGCCGACCTTGGTGTGAAAGGCCAACGCGTGCGCGCTCGGCACCGAGTGGGTGACGGGTATGAACTCAACTTCGAAGGGTCCAATGCGACGGCGCTCGCCGTCGGCGACCTCGATAAAAGTTAGATCCTTCGCGACCTTGGCTTCGGTGAGGCGATGTCGAGCAAAACCCAGCGTCAAGGCCGATCCGTAGATTGGGACGTTGACGTCCTTGACGAGGTAGCGCAAAGCACCAGTGTGGTCTTCGTGACCGTGCGTGAGGACGATTGCGTCCACTCGGTCGCGCCGCTCAATCAACCAACGAAAGTCGGGCAGAATAAGGTCAACGCCGTACATGGTCGGCTCGGGAAACATCAGTCCCGCGTCGACGACGACGATCCGCCCGTCTTGTTCTAAGGCGGCACAGTTGCGCCCAATTTCGCCGAGTCCGCCTAAAAAGGTAACGCGAAGTGTGTCAGCCACGAGTGTTCTTTAGTGACGTCACGATCTCGGCCGCCGAGCGGTCAAGATCGAGGTCACTTGGGGCGTGGGGTAAACGACACTCACCCACGCTAAAGCCGAGCGCGCGCAACGCGGCCTTTGACGGCATGGGGTTCGGGTAGGCCTCAGAACTCTCGAAGGCGAAACTAGGCGCAGCGCGTTCGTAGAGCGCCTGCGCCTTCTCTAGCTTGCCCTTTTCAAAGGCCCGCACTATGCCCGCGACCTCCGGGCCAGCCCAGTGCGCGGCGACCGACACGATGCCCACGGCACCGATGGCGAGGAATCCGAGCAGCATGGAGTCATCGCCGCTGTAGAGATCAAGCTCGTCACCCAAAACGGCCTTGGTGTGCGCGGCCGACACCAAGTCACCAGAGGCGTCCTTCAAGGCCATGATGTTTTTGTGTTTCGTCACGAGATCAATAGTCGTCGCTGAGTGGATCTTTCTCCCGGTACGTATGGGAATGTCGTAGAGCATGACCTCAAGGGGCGTGCTCTCGGCGATAGCGCCCAGGTGCGCGGCGATACCTAGCTGATTGGGGCGAGCGTACGCCGGCGTGGTCGCCAGGACCCCGGCCGCGCCGGTCGCCTTGACCCGCGTGGTCAGTGCCACCGACTGCTGGGTATTGGCGAACGTGGAACCGGCCAGCACGGGCACGGTAACGGCTTCGGCGACGCAGGCAAAGAGGTTGAGTTTCTCCTCGTCACTCAGTGACGAACCTTCGCCGGTCGAACCAGCGACGACTAACCCATCACTGCCCTCGGCAACCAAAAATTTGGCCAACGTCGTCGCGACGTCGTAGTCCACTGATCCGTCGGAACCAAAGGGGGTGACCATAGCGGTCAAGACTCGTCCAAAACGAGGGGCACTCATGGTACGAAGTTACCAGCCGCCTCATCGACCGAGTTGAGAATGACGCAGTCCCTATGGAATCAGTGAGGCAATACCGTCAAGAAACCCAGGCGTCGCGTCAATCGCGTTCGCGGCCAGCGCGACGCCGTGCACGAAACTCTGTCGATCAAACGAGTCGTGGCGAATGGTGAGACCCTCGCCTTCGGAACCAAAGAGAATCTCTTGATGCGCGACGAGACCGGGAAGTCGCACGGAATGAATCTTGATCCCGTCAACGGCGTCGGCGCCACGGGCGCCTTCAATGGTTCGCCGTTCGGTGAGATCGTCGAGTGGCCCTAGTCCGGCCTTATTGCGAGCGCTCGCTACTGCCTTGGCCGTCGTGATCGACGTACCCGAGGGCGCGTCAACCTTTTTGTCGTGATGAAGTTCGATAATCTCCACCCGCTCAAAGTACGGTGCGGCCACGGCGGCGAAACGCTCAGAAAGCACCGCACCGATCGAGAAGTTGGACGCCATCACGACGCCCACTTTCGAGGAGGCCTTTTCGACCACGCTGCGTTGTTCCGGCGAGAGACCCGTCGCGCCCACCACCAGTGCGACCCCATTGTTTTCGCACCACGCCGCCGATTTCGCTACACCTTCGGGCGAGGAGAAGTCGATCACCACGTCAACTCGCCTCGCGTCAAGATCAGACAGTGACGTCGCGTACGTGCCACCAAAGAGTTCCTGGGGTTCACGCTCGTCAATCAACGCGAAGATGAAGAACTGCTCGAGCGCGCCGAGGCCCGCTCCCAGAGCTTGACCCATACGACCCGCTCCACCGACGATGGCCAGTGACTTCACGCAAGAACCTTAGCGTTGCTTCGACGGCGTCTCTTGGTGGCGTACGCCGCCGCCACGCCGAGTAGAAGAAGCAGTGAGGCCGCCGACGTCGCGACACTGACTTCGATATAGGGCGCGTGGTAGTGGAAGTGAATTGTCCACTTCCCCTCGGGTACAAGAACGCTTTCGATCAAGCCGGCCCGATGAACGTTGAGGTCAACGCTCTTTCCCGTCACGTTGTTCAATGCCGTCGCGCGCCAGCCGGGCAGGTACGCCTCACTTCGTTCGACCACACTCGACGTGGTGAGCGCGACGCTGACCCACGTGTCACCCCACGAGGCGCTGTGGATATTCGTCACCGTCCCATTTGACGATGGCCCTTCGAGCCACACCCGCGGTTTCAGTCTCACCGACTTGAAAACGGAGAATTTTTCTTCCGTGGACGCGAGACGCCACGCTGAGGAGGAGATTGCTAATTGAAAAGGGTTGTCGAGTTGGAAACTCGGTCCACTACCCGATTGGGCCACCACCGTGTCACCCAGGTGCAGAGCCGTCGGGGAGGACAAGACGAAACCGGCGGCAAGCGTTGAACCCTTCAAGTTCACCGTCTCTACTGGTCCGTTCTTTACGCTGAGCACGGGTCCGACGAGTTTGCCAACGCCGTTGAGAAGTTGAATCCTCATGGGACTCGTTGACAACGCTCTGTTGTCGACGCCAGTAAGTGTGATGTTCTTGACCCTTAGAAGTTGTCCGAAGTAACGATGCGTCACGCGAGGCGAAGTGGCCGGCACGCAGGTGCTTGGAACCGTCGGAGAAAGGAGCGTATTGGTCGCGAGTTCAGAACTCGAAATTGCGATCGCGCTGAGTCGAAGTTGCGTGAACGTGCCTCCAGCTAAATGACACGGGTCGAGCATCGTTTGGGGATGGGTGCCCGTCGCGTCGTCGTAGATCGTCGAGATCAGCGCCCCGTAACCCTGCACGCTGGCGAGACCGGTAAAGACGTTCATGTTCGGTTCGCCGAGCGATCGGTACACGCCAGTGTGCACGCCACCTTGATCGACCAGCGCGAATCGTCCCTTGGTGCCAAAGAGTGCCACGGCAGTCGCGCGAGAGGACTCACGGGGTCCCGATCCGCCGAGCAGGCCCGTCGCGGTGAAGGCGGAAAAGGCGAGGAGATCAACGACCAGAATGGTCATGAATATCTTCATGAATCGCCGCGAGTGTCGCCACACCAGCACCGCGAGTACCGCCGCGAGCGCGATGAGTAGTTGCAAGACGTTGACCAACTTGTTGGCGTTAGCGAGGTGCGCTTTGCCAGCGGGTACGCCAATGTGACTGACAATGAACGGTCCCCAACCAATGAGCGCAACGGAGATCGCGACAACGAACAGCGCGGGCGCGATGGTAACCCACGTCGAAAATTTGGTGAGCTTCGTTCGCAGGTTCTTGGTCTCGAGGAGATGGTGAATCCACCAGCCAAGCATGATCGACAACGCAAAGTCCACCAAGATGATGTTGCGGCTCTGTAGTCGGGTCGAGCCAAAGAGCGGAATGTCTCGAAAGAGGTGACCGGCCTGCGTGAAGTATCCCCAGGCCGCAAAGAGTCCCACGATGCCAATCACGACGTAGATCACGTAGTCGCGATCCGCGCCCTTCCACCCTCGCCAGCGCAGTCGCGACACGAAAGCCGCTCCGGCCATGAGCGCGAGGACACCGGCGTAGCCGGTCACTTCAGCGAGGTTGTAGTTGGCGAAGAATCCCTGTTGACCAAAGGCGCCGTTGCCACCAAAGAGATCCGGCGTGAAGAGGAGTACCGCCCAGCGAACGGCCAGCGACCCCGCGCCAAAAAAGGCGTAGTTCACTTGGGAACGTTGCGAGAAGGTGATGAACGACCAACCCGGCAAGAGCTGCACGAGGCCCAGTCCGACACCCCAGACAAAGCCGATCAGCAACGTTGCTAAGTAGGCCCCACGCCGTCGCCACGACCGCAGCCAGTACGACGTTCGCAACAACAACACACACGGCACGACGATGATCGTCAACAACTCAATGTCGGCCATGCCTCTCGGTTCACCGGTAAGAAAAATCAGTCCCCACAACAACGCGACGCCAAAGATCCACGGCAAGGCCGCGCGTGCGAGTTCCATCCACGTTGCGTCAGCGCGGGTGGAGCTCAGTCGCCTCGACAACGCGAACATGATGAGCGCCGCCCACGGAATATACGAGAAGCCTTGTATAACACCAAGGTGAACCATCTGGCCGATCATGGCGCCCGAGTAGGCGTAGGTGATCGCGCCACTAAAGGCGGCGACGGTGCGAAGTCCGTGCCAACGAAGGAGTGCGAAGACGCCCACCGCGGCCGTGAGGTAGACGACGATCATGTTGATGACCCACGCGGCGATGGCGGGGACGAAGGCAAAGATCACCGTGAGCGGGTAGAGCGCACCAGCGTTCATTCCACCCAGTAACGGCGTGCCCGCGTTGGTAAGTGGATCGAGGAGCGGTAGGTGGCCAGACGCGATCTGCTTGCCGGCGAGGACGCGCAGGGGGAAGTTCTGAATTAAGTTGTCGGCGTCGATGGCCGGACGACCGAGCAGCGCGGGAATGATAAAGAGCGCGGCCGGAATGAGGAGAAGCCACCACAGAGCCCAGCGGTCGCTGCGGGTAAGCGGTCGCCACCAGGGCGTGGGCGTCTCCGCGGCGTTACTCATTTGCTCCAGGCTACGAAAAAGTACGAGGCCGTGGTGCACAGTCCAAGACTGCGCACCACGACCGGTCGTTACTTAGCGTCGACGGGGTCGCGGGGTGCGGCGTCCTCCGCCGTCACCATCACTAAACGTCGGGCCGCCGGGGCCCAAGTCACCGATTTCTCCAGCCAACTCAGCCTCAAAGGAGGCTTCGAACGACGACGACTTCGCCGAAGCGCTCGCGCGCTCGGGACGACTGTCGCGCTCGGGACGACTGTCGCGCTCGGGACGGCGTTCGCGGCTACGCGGTGCCTCGTCAACGGCGTCGGGAAAGTCCCCAACGAGCGACAGCGAGACTTTGCCCTGGGGATCGATGTCATCGACTTTTACTTCGAGTGCTTGACCGAGCTCGAGAACGTCCTCGACTTGACCAATACGTTTGCCACCATTGAGCGGCGCCAACTTCGAGATGTGCAGCAGTCCATCACGCCCGGGGAGGATGTTAATGAACGCGCCGAACTTCGCGATGGAGACCACGCGACCTTGGTAGACCGCGCCCACGTCAGCCGAGGGTGGGTCCAAGATGAGCGAAATACGACGGCGAGCTTCTTCAACGGCCCGGCCATCCTTCGCACCAATCGTCACGGTTCCAACAACACCGTCGTCATCGACCGCAATGTCCGCACCCGTCTCCTGCTGGAGCATGTTGATGACTTTGCCCTTTGGCCCAATGACCTCACCGATCTTGTCGATGGGAATCTCGAGGGTGACAATCTTCGGCGCAACGTCCGCCACGTGACTACGGGGCTCGGCGATCGTGTCGGTCAGGACCTTAAGGATCGCGAGACGCGCGTCCTTGGCTTGGTGCAACGCTTTCGCGAGAACGTCGGCGGGAAGCCCGTCGATCTTCGTGTCGAGTTGCAACGCCGTGACGGCGTCCGCGGTGCCGGCAACCTTAAAGTCCATGTCCCCAAAAGCGTCTTCGGCGCCGAGGATGTCGGTCAAGGTCACGTAGGTTCCCTCGTCGTAGACGAGACCCATCGCGATACCCGCAACGGGCGCCTTAATGGGAACGCCAGCCGCCATCAGCGACAGCGTCGATCCACAGACCGAACCCATTGAGGTCGAACCGTTGGACTGCATGACGTCTGAGACAACGCGCAGCGTGTAGGCAAACTCTTCTTCACTCGGTAGTACCGGCACGAGCGCGCGCTCGGCCAACATGCCGTGGCCGACTTCGCGCCGCTTGGGCGCACCCACGCGACCGGTCTCACCCACTGAGTAAGGCGGGAAGTTGTAGTGGTGCATATAGCGACGGAACTCATCGGGCGAGATGGTGTCGAGCTGTTGGCGCATGCGAGGCATGCCCAGGGTCGTCACGTTTACCACTTGGGTCTCACCGCGCTGGAAGAGCGCCGAGCCGTGGGTCATGGGAAAGAGGTCGATCTCGGCCGAAAGGGGACGAATGTCCGCCACGCCACGTCCGTCAATACGCACGCCGTCTTCGACGATGCGACGACGAACGAGCTTCTTGGTCAACGAGCGTACGGCGGCCTTGATTTCACTGCCACGACCTTCAAACTCACCAGTCAGTTCGTCGGTGATGGTCTTAGTCACCGCGGCTAAAGCGTCGTTACGCGCTGCCTTGGTGGTGATCTTGTTGGCTTCGGCGAGTTCCGCGCCACCAACACTGACGACGCGTTCGTAGACATCGTCTTGGTAGTCAGCAAAGGTCTCGTAAGGAAAGACCGGCAACGGACCACGCGCGGCGATGAAGTCTTTGACGAGTTCACGCTGGAGGTTGATCGCTTCACGAATCCAGAGCTTCGAAGCATCAAGACCAGCGGCGAGAACGTCTTCGCTGACCTTGGGAGCGCCGTCGGCATACTTCTCGAAGGAACCTTCAGTGCCACCGGCTTCGACCATCATGATCGCGACGTCGGCGTCAACGGAGTCGCTGAGGGCACGTCCGGCAACCACGAGTTCGAACGTCGCGGCGTCGCCTTCGGCGTAGGTGGGGTGGGGGACCCACTCGCCCTCCGTCGTAAAGGCCATACGAACGGCACCAATGGGGCCGTCGAAGGGAATACCGGAGATCATGATCGCGGCCGACGCGGCGTTAATTGCCAAAATGTCGTGCGGGTTCTCCTGGTCGGCGCTGAAGATCGTGCCGACGACTTGGACCTCGTTACGAAAGCCCTTCGGGAAAGAAGGACGCAACGGACGGTCGATTAAACGACAGATGAGAATCGCCTGGTCCGAAAGCTTACCCTCGCGGCGAAAGAACGCCCCGGGAATCTTTCCGGCCGCGTAGGCGCGCTCTTCAATGTCGATGGTGAGAGGGAAAAAGTCCATTCCCTCTCGTGCGCTTCGCGCCGCGGTGACCGTGGCGAGCAACATGGTGTCGCCGATGCGCGCCAGAACGGCGCCGTCGGCTAGTTGGGCGAGGTGACCGGCTTCAAAACTCATCGTCTTGTCGGTACCCGTGATGGGACTGCTTACGCTTATTGCGTCAGTCATGGATTGGCTCCTTGTGTTAAACAACACTCCGCCCGAATCCCAGTGAGCGACCGCCGCCCTGGGCGACTGTCCTCCACTGGCCTTCGAGGCCTCGGAAATGTTGTTCACGTCGACGGCGTCGACGTGGGTGTTCGGCTAGCGACGAATGCCGAGACGACCAATCAAAGCGCGATAGCGCTCTACGTTGCCTTTTTGCACGTAGTCCAGCAAACGACGGCGTTGACCGATGAGCTTCATGAGTCCACGGCGGGTGTGATGATCGCCCTTGTGAACCTTGAGGTGCTCGGTGAGGTGCGAGATTCGAGCTGTCAGGAGCGCTACTTGGACTTCGGATGAACCGGTGTCCGAGACGTGCGCCTGAAAATCCTTAATAATCTCTTGCTTCTCAGTCATTACTTGTGTGCCTTATTGAGTCGGGGGTCCCGTTGCGAGTCGCCAACGAGACGACCCACACGATCAGCGTCGCTGACCGAGTGTCTATCCTAGCAGTTCGGTCTCTTCTGGCGAGAACTTCTTATAGATCTGTTGGGTTTCAGCGACGTCACGCGCGATCTGCGCGCTCAACGCCGCGGCGTCAACGAAGGTCGTCTGAGCGCGCTGGCGGGACAAAAAGACGACGTCGAGGCTCGAATCGTAAAGGTTGCCCTTGAAACCGAGCAGGTGCACCTCCACGAGCAAATCACCGTGTTCGTAAAACTGGGGTCGCGTGCCTACCGAGATCGCCGCGGGCCACCACGCCCCCCCTACACACGCCGCGCCCGCGTAGACGCCTTCGGCCGGCAACTGTTGGAACGGCGGCATCGTCAGATTGGCCGTGGGAAACCCTAAGCCGCTCCCTCGATCGTCGCCGTGAACCACTTCGCCACGAAGGATGAACGGGCGCCCGAGGATCTTTCGCGCGGCCTCCAGGTCACCCTGGGTGAGGGCGTTGCGCACCAGCGTCGAACTCCAACGCGCGCCGTCGCCAAAGAGTGGGGTCGGATGAACGCTAAAGCCCACCTTGGCTCCGACCTCTTCTAACAGAGCGACGTTTCCTTCACGATTGTGTCCAAAGTGAAAGTCCTCGCCCACCACGACGCCTCGCGCACGCAGCTCGCCTACGAGCACGCGCTGGATGAAGTCGCGCGCAGTCTCTTTGGCCAACGTTGCGTCAAAGGTGAGAACCAAAACCTGGTCCACGCCGAGCGCCTCGAGTCCCTCGAGACGCTGAGCCAGCGTCGCCACGAGCCGCGGCGCCTTTGTTGGAGCGAAGAACATCGCGGGCGACGGGTCAAAAGTGACGACCGTGGCGAGGGTGTCGTGCTCTTTGGCCAGCGCGACAAGACTGGCAATGACCGCCTGGTGACCGCGATGCAGACCATCGAACACGCCAATCGCGACCACGCTCTCTTCGAGTGACGCTACACTCGCTTCACCGTCGCGAACAATAATCACGCCAGCAACCTACCCGCGCTCGTTCGTCACTTGGACGGGCAGGACGACACTCGGCTGCCACGACTCGCCGCGACGGCGCAGTACCGCGACTAACGCGCCGCGGTCGTTGAGTGCGGCGATCTCATCACTCAACGGCGCGTCGAGCGACACGCGTTGACCCATGCGAAGACGTCGCTCTTCATCTTCGCTCACGACGATCTCTTCGAGCTGCGTGACAAAGGCGCGCGGCGGTTTCAGAAACTGGCCACCGTCGCCCACGCATCGGTCGAACTGCTCAAAGGTCATCGCGTCCGCGACGTGGTGTGAACCACTCGAGAGTCGTCGAAGTGCACTGAGGTGACCAATCGTTCCAAGACGCTCGGCAAGATCGCTCAAGAGCACGCGCACGTACGTGCCCACCGAACACGTCACGTCAAAGGTCCACTCGTCGCTCTTTGATGTAGGCGAAAGGGTGAAAGCGTGAATGGCGATATCACGAGGCTCACGCTCGACAACCACGCCCTCACGAGCCAAGACGTGAAGTCGTTTGCCCTTGACCTTGAGGGCTGAGACCATGGGGGGAATCTGGGAGACACCGCCGAGCATGGCGGCCGCTTCGCCGCCAACAAAATCAACGTCGAGAGGCGCCACGTCGCGACGCTCGAGCACTTCTCCATCGGCGTCGAGTGAGTCCGTGCGAACGCCAAAGGTGACGACGCCTTCGTAGCGCTTCGTCTCACTTTGGGCGAAGCGCAACAGGCGTGTCGACGCGCCGACCGCGAGCACCAACAGACCCGTGGCCATGGGATCGAGCGTGCCGGCGTGGCCGACGCGCTGTTCATTCAGTACTTTACGAACGTGGGCCACCACGTCGTGACTCGTAAGACCCTTCGGCTTATCGATTAAGAGCAGTCCGTTATTCGTCGTCATGGCGTGTTCGTCGCAGCACCTCTTCGATCGCTGAACCACTGGCCACTGCCGGATCAGCCACGAACGTGAGTTTGGGCGTTCGCTTTAGTCGCGTTTGAACATTCACCGCACCCTGAATCTGCGCTCTTCGCTCCTCGAGGGCAACTTTGGCGATGTCGGAAAGCGAGTCGAAGAATACCGTGGCGTGGCGCATGTCCGACGATGTATCCACACCGGTCACCGTCAAGAGTCCGAGACGTTCATCGACGTCGGAGATTCGCACGAGTTCATCAGAAATTATCTCGCGCAGTATCTGATTAATTCGAGCCGAACGCGGGTAGGGATGATTGGAACTCGATGAGTGGGCCATGCGTTAGGCCGTGCGCGGAATCTCGCGCTCTTCGAATGTCTCAATGATGTCGTCGGGCTTCAGATCTTGGTAGTCCGACAGTCCGATGCCGCATTCGAAGCCCGCGGCGACTTCGCGCGCGTCTTCCTTGAATCGTCGGAGCGACGTGATCGAGCCCTTCCAGATAATCACACCATCACGCAAGAATCGAACTTTCGATCCTCGAGTAATGACGCCGTCGCGGACGAAGCAACCAGCGATCGCGCCAATGCGCGGCACGCGGAACACTTCGCGTACTTCAGCTTCACCCGTGACGATCTCTTCGAAGATTGGCGTCAACAGACCGAGCATCGCGGACTGAATCTCTTCAATCAACTTGTAGATGATCTCGTAGGTGCGGATCTGTACCGATTCGCTCTCGGCGAGTTCTCGACTGCGCTTGTCTGGTCGAACGTTAAAACCAATAATGGTCGCGTTCGAGGCCTTGGCCAACTGCACGTCGTTCTCCGTAATACCGCCCACGCCCCGGTGCACGATGACGAGCTTGACGTCGTCGCGCTCGAGTTTGCGAAGCGACTCAGTGCAGGCTTCGAGCGAACCTTGCACGTCAGCCTTCAACACAATGTTGAGCGTCGCGGTTTCACCGCGTTGAATCTGCTCAAAGAGATCCTCGAGTCGGGCGCCACTCGATGACGCCACGGGCTGTTGCCCAACAAGACGAGTGCGCTGGGCACGCGCTTCAGCGAGCGAGCGAGCGTGACCGAGGTCACGCGCAACGCGCATCTCATCGCCGGCGAACGGTGGCTCGCTAAAACCCAGTATCTGCACAGGTGTCGAGGGGCCGGCCGTCTTCACGGACTTGCCCTGATCGTTAATTAACGCTTTGACCTTGCCGAAGGCCGGGCCGGCCACGACGGGGTCACCGACACTGAGCAGTCCCTTTTGAATCATGACCGTCGCCACGGGACCGCGTCCAACTTCCAAATTCGCTTCGAGCACGGTTCCCTCAGCGCGTCCCGTCGGCGGAGCGGAGAGTTCGCCAATTTCAGCAACGAGGAGAACCTGTTCGAGCAGTGAGTCGATTCCGGTGCCCTGGAGGGCGGAGATCTCGACAACGATCGTTTCGCCGCCCCACTTTTCGGGGACCAGGCCGTGCTCGGAGAGCTGTTGGAGCACCCGATCAGGATTGGCGTCGGCCTTGTCCATCTTGTTGATCGCCACAATGATTGGAACGTCAGCGGCTTTCGCGTGGTCAATGGCCTCGACGGTCTGGGGCATAACACCGTCGTCGCCCGCGACCACCAAAATGATGACGTCAGTGACCTTGGCGCCCCGGGCGCGCATCGCCGTGAAAGCTTCGTGACCTGGGGTATCGAGGAACGTAATCGACTTACCGTGCCAGGGCACTTGGTACGCACCGATGTGCTGAGTGATGCCACCTGCTTCGCCCGCGACCACGTTGGATTTACGGATTTTGTCGAGCAACAACGTCTTGCCGTGATCGACGTGGCCCATCACCGTCACAACGGGCGAACGAGGAGCGTCGGGAATCACTTCGTCGTCGTCGTCTTCGTCAAAAAACTTCGCGAGAAGTTCCGCTTCCTTTTGCTCACCTGGGTCAACGAGGTGCACGTCGGCGCCGACTTCTGCGGCATAGAGCTCGATCATGTCATCAGTAAGACTCTGCAACGACGTCACGATTTCGCCCTGCAAGAACAAGAAACGAATTATGTCCGTGGCACTGCGATTGAGCTTGGGTCCTACGTCCTTGGCGGTCGAACCCCGCTCAATGATGATCTCGCCGTCGGGAACGGGCGCACTGCTCGGCTGCCACGTCGTCATCTGAGTGGGCTCGAGTTCTTCAACGTTGCGACGACGACGACGCGTTGTCTTGCGCTGCGATCCGCGAGGACCGCCGCCGCCGCGCGCGGGGGCGCCGCTGCGTCCAACGCCCGTCGGTGCGCCGCCGGCCGGTGCGCCGGGACGAGTGGCGCTAAAGCCGCCACCGGGACGTGACGGTCCGCCGGTTCGAGGCGCGCCGGTACTTGGGCGAGCACTCATCGGACGAGCACCACTCGGCGGGCCACTGCGTCCAGCCCCGCCGGGCATCGGACGCCGCACGCCCGGGGGTGGCGGAATTGGTCGACCGGAAGAACTGAGGGGGCGACCCGGGGGTGGCGGGATGGGTCGGCCAGACGAACTGAGCGGGGGTCGCGTCCCGGCGTCACCGTCCGCGGCGCCGCCGCGCTGGGTGGGTCGAATAGTCGTTGGTCCATCGGGCGACAAGGTGCGCGTTGGAGCGGGCTTGGGCGCGGGAACACTCGATCGAACGACTTTGGGAGCGATAGGGGCCGGAACTTCGGCGACGGGTTCGGGTGGCGAAGCGATCGCCGCGTCGGGCTGCGTAATTAGAGGCGCAGCGGCGACCGCGGGCGCGACTGCTTTGACGACGCGCGACGCGCGTACTGGGGCGGGTGGTGCGGGTTCTATTGGAGCGGCGGCTTTGGTGGCCTTCGTAGCTTTCGCCGCCTTCGTGGCTTTTTCGCCAGCGCTCTCCGCCGGCGCCGCGCGACGTAGTCCGTCCGCGTCGGCACGCCGACGGATGCGGTCGGCCTGCGCGTCCTCAATCGACGCCGAGGGGCTCGAGGCGCCGATACCTAGTTTTTGGGCGAGTGCGAGTAGCTCTTTACTCGTCAGGCCGAGTTCCTTTGAGAGCTCGTGCACTCGTATTTTCTTTGGTGCCAAAACGTTCCTTCACATCGCGTACCCACACATTCGGCGGGCACAGTTTCCTATTCTTTCACAACTACAACCTTTTCCTGGTCGTGAGACCTCTTAGAGCCACCACGTCGCTGTCGAGCACCGTGCTTCTTAGTGCTCGAGCCACGTGAGTAACTCCAACCAATTCTTCACATCGTGGGTCGTCACACCACCACACGCCACGGCCAACGCCTCGTCCGAGATACCAGGACCCGTCGAGGCCCTTTCCGGCGCGAACCATCTCGTCGTCATCTCGCCGTTCACGGCAGACAACACACGTACGAACCGGGCCTATGCCTCGTCCCCCGTAACCGCTTCAACAACAACGACCTCTTCGAGGTCGCCTTCAGGCGTCGATATGACTTCATCAACGATGACTGCTTCGACCTCGCCGCCTTCGCCTTCGACGACGGCTACGGTCTCTTCGACCACGGCGTCGCCCTCGGTCCAAACTTCTTCGACGATCTCGTCGTTGCCTTCGTTTTCGGAACGGATGTCAATGCGCCATCCAGTAAGACGAGCGGCGAGGCGCGCGTTCTGACCTTCCTTGCCTATCGCGAGCGAGAGCTGCTGATCGTGAACGATGACCGTGGCGATGCCTTCTTCTTCGTTAAGACGCACTTCGCGAACACGCGCCGGTTGAAGGGCGGACTGAATGAACTCAACGGGGTCATCACTGTAGGGAACAACGTCAATGCGCTCGGAGCGCAACTCGTTCGTAATGTTGCGAACTCGTGAACCTCGCGCACCGACGCACGCACCCACGGGGTCGATCATCTGGTCGTTTGACGCCACGGCGATCTTCGAACGGTGACCGGGTTCACGCGCGAGCGCCTTGATCTCGACGATGCCGTTCGCGATCTCGGGAACTTCAATCTCGAAGAGCTTCGCCACCAGCGCCGGGTGGGTACGGCTCACGACGATCTGGGGGCCCTTGTTGGTCTTTCGAACCTCAACGATGTAGACCTTGATGCGCGCGCCGTGCTCGTAGCGCTCAAAGGCGATCTGTTCGGCCTGGGGCAAGAGAGCCTCCACCCGACCGAGGTCGAGCAACGTGTAGCGGTTGTCGTTCTGTTGGACAGTTCCTGAGACGATGTCACCTTCGCGATTCGCGAACTCTTCGTACATCTGGCGGCGCTGAATATCGCGAATCAGTTGCATCAACACTTGCTTGGCGGTCTGCGCGGCGATGCGGCCAAAGTCTTCGGGTGTCGCGTCCCACTCGCGCGTGACGTTACCTTCGAGGTCGAGTTCGAGGCCCCAAACTTTGATCTCACCGGTTTCGGGATTGATCTCGACTTCCGCGTCTTCAGCGGAGTCGGGACGACGCTTGTAGGCGGCGAGGAGCGCGTTCGCCAAGGCGATCAACAACTCCCCCTCATCAATGTTCTGGTCACGCGCGATTTGACCGAGGGCCTCAAGAAATTCGAAGTTCGCCATGTCTAACCTTTCTTGCTCGTCGTTGAAGTCTTGGCACCCTTGGTCGTCGCGGGCTTGACCGCGCCCCAGGCGAAGACGGTGCGCGCGCGTTCAATCGCGTCAATCGCGATCGTCACGGGGCCGAGTTCGATGTCGTCGAGCGTGACCGTCTTCTCGTCGGCCGCTAGAAGCGTCCCTTCGAGGCGTCGCGTCGGCTCGTCCTCTCGAAGTTCTCGTAGCGTCACGACTTCATCAATCGCGCTCTTGAAGTGCAACGCGGTTCGAAGACGCCGTTCGAGGCCGGGGCTCGACACGTCCAGGGTGTAACGGCTCGCGATGGGGTCGTTCGCGTCTAACCACTCAGAGATGGTTCGATTGGCCTTCGTCAACGATTCGAGGTCAACTCCGCCGGCCTTATTGACTACGACGTTCAACGTACCCGCGGAAAACTCCACGTCGTAGAGCTCTAAACCAAGAGGAGACAGCATGGGGCGTAACGTGGTGTCCCATTCCATCGCCGTCTCCTTTCGTTGTCACCACGGACGTTCAGACAATAAAAAGCGCGGGCCCGAGGCCCGCGCTTAAACGAGTCCAATCGTCCTAAGCGGACTGTAGAGAGCAATTATAGCAGTCAAAGAGGCTGTAAACAATTGGAGAGCGACTGAAGAAAACTTCAGCGCACTGCTAAAAATCTCTTTTTTCTGGGCTCAGTAGGACTTGGCGACGTACGCCACGAGATCGCTCTCTTCGTCGCTCGCCGGCATGGAGCCGTCCCGGCGCTGGAGGCAACGAACGCTCACGGCCTCGGCGTTCAGTTCTCGCTCGCCGTCGCCCTCGACGAGGTCCCACGCCAGACGGGCGAAACCGTCCCGAGCCGCTTCGAGCGCGCCGGTGATGCTCGCGACGTCATGCGTGTGCTCGTTTCGGTGGGCCAGCGCCCGCTCGAAGAGGTCGTCCTGCATTGTTTCTAAAAGCGCCGGTACTTCGCTCGCCAACGCGGCGAGCGCTCTCGGTAGTTTTTCGCCCGAGTCACGTCGAACCATGGTGACGAGTCCCTGGGCCAAGTCGCGAGGACCAACTTCAACACGTAGCGGCACGCCCTTGATCTCCCAGTCCGTCACCCGACGGCCGAAGCTTCCCCGACCATTATCGAGCTCCACTCGTACGCCCGCAGCGGCGAGCGTCTTCGTTATCGTTTCGGCGGCTGTCGTGACGTCGGGTTCGTCGCGCACGACAATCACCACGACTTGTACCGGTGCGAGGCGCGGCGGCACGATCAGACCGGCGTCATCCCCGTGGGCCATAATAAGTCCACCAACGAGGCGCGTCGAAGAACCCCACGACGTCGTGAAACACAACTCGGCCTGTCCCTCTTCACTTTGGTAGAAGATGTCGAAAGCCTTGGCGAAGTTTTGACCGAGCTCGTGACTCGTCGCCATCTGCAAGGCCTTACCATCACGCATCATGCCCTCACACGTCATGGAGTTCATCGCGCCGGCGAATCGTTCGCTGGGCGGCTTGATACCAACGTACGTAGGCGTCGCGAGGACGTTCACGAGAAAGTCGTTGTAGACCTCCGATTGAATTTTTTTGGCGTAGGTCGACGCGTCGTCGTGACTCGCGTGTGCGGTGTGTCCCTCCTGCCAAAGGAACTCCGAACTGCGCAGAAAGAGTCGGGGGCGAAGTTCCCATCGTACGACGTTGGCCCACTGGTTCAGCAGTAGGGGCAGGTCGCGATAGCTCTGGATCCACTTGGCCATGAACTCACCAATCACCGTCTCGGACGTGGGTCGAACGATGATCGGCTCAGCGAGTCTTTCGCCGCCGGCGTGCGTTACCACCGCGAGTTCGGGACTGAAACCTTCCACGTGCTCGGCTTCTTTGGAGAGATAACTCTCCGGGATAAAGAGCGGGAAGTACGCGTTCTTTGCGCCCGCCGACTTGATACGTGTGTCGATCTCGGACTGAATGCGCTCCCAGATGGCGTAGCCGTAGGGGCGGATGACCATCGTGCCGCGAACGGGGCCGTTATCGGCCAGTTCGGCCTTAGCGACGACGTCTTGGTACCAACGCGGAAAGTCCTGGTCTTGAGGGGTGAGAACGCTCTGCGACGCCACGGTGCTCCTTTGTAAAGGGACAGCCTAGGTCAGCCTCAGTGCTCGACGTGACGTCGAATCTTCGCAATGCGCTCTTGGGAGTGATTGGCGTCAGCGCCGCGGTCATCGAGCAACGCCGCGCGGTCGGCCTCGGCTTCGGCTTCGGCGGTGACGTCGCGGGCCAAGAGTCGTGCCTCGATTCCTTCGGCGATGATCTTCTTCGCTTCGTCAACGAGCGCGTCCACCATCTCGTCTTCGCGCACCACGCGCACGATCTGACCTTGAATGAAGAGGTGTCCACGCTTCTTACCGGCGGCGATGCCGAGATCGGCGTGGCGCGCCTCACCGGGTCCATTCACGACACAGCCCATCACCGCGACCTGTAGCGGGACGGCGAGCGCGTTCAGCGCGGCCTGGGCTTCGGTGGCGACCTTGATCACGTCGACTTCGGCGCGTCCGCAGCTCGGACAGGCAATAAGGTCCAGACCCTTTCGCTCGCGAAGTCCAAGGGACTCGAGCAACTGGCGACCGGCGCGCGCCTCTTCCACCGGGTCGGCAGTGAGCGAGTAGCGCAGCGTGTCGCCAATGCCTTCAGCGAGCAGCGTCGCGATGCCGGCCGTGCCCTTTAAGAGACCGCCCGGTAAGGGGCCGGCCTCGGTGACACCGAGGTGCAGCGGGTGATCGAAAGTAGCTGAGGCGAGGCGGTAGGCCGCGATCATGGTCGCCACCGACGAGGCCTTGACCGATATCTTGACGTCCGAGAAACCCACTTCATCGAAATAGGCCAACTCGATGCGCGCCGACTCCACGAGTGCTTCGGGTGTCGCGCCGCCGAATCGTTCGTAGATATCGGGATGGAGCGATCCCGCGTTCACCCCAATGCGAATCGGCACGCCACGATCGCGCGCTTCGCTCGCGACGAGTTTGATCTCGGCCGGCTTGCGAAGGTTGCCCGGGTTGAGGCGTAGGCCCTGCACACCCGCTTCGAGCGCGGCGAGGGCCATTTCGACGTGAAAGTGAATGTCCGCGACGATGGGCACGGGCGAGCGAGGCACAATCTGGGCCAAACCCTCCGCGGCGCCCTGATCGTTACAGGTGCATCGAACGATGTCAGCTCCGTTCGCCGCCAGCGCGTAGATCTGTTGGAGCGTGCCTTCGACGTCCGCAGTTTTCGTCGTCGTCATGGACTGAACCGATATCGGCGCGTCACCACCGACCTTGACTGAGCCAACGGAGATCTGACGCGTGACGCGACGAGGGGTGAGGGAACTAGCGGTGACGTCCACTCCTCTAGTCTGCCGTGCGCCAGAGCGCCCCGAAGCGCCTAGTTGAAGGGATTGGCGATGGGGTGGACGATGTCGAGATAGAGCGTGCAGGCAAAGAGAATCAGTAAGACACCCATAAAGGCGTAGATCAGTGGCGCCAAGCGGTTGATGTCGAGGTGGTAGCGAGAACCTTTTCGACTACGCAGTCGTTCGTAGGTCGCGATTGCCACGTACCCGCCGTCGAGGGGCAAGATCGGCAACATGTTGAGCACACCCACAAAGATATTGATGATGACTAAAATGGCGATTAACGTGGCCCAGCCGTTGTGTGCACCTTGGACCGCGATGCGCACCACACCCACGATCGACTCAGGACGCGTGTCTTGATTCACCCTATTTTCTGCGGCGGCCGGCGAGGCCACCTGATGAAAGAGACTCAGAAACTCGTGCAGTGAGAACACGTGCACGAGTGAGGTGCCCGTCGAGGCTAGGGCCGAGCCGATGGTATGAAATGCGTGCGGGACGGCGCCCAGCAGTGACGCGTGAACGGTCGCCTCGCCGATTTGAATCCCGATATAGCCCGAGGGCGGCAGCGACTTACTTACGAGCGGCGTACCGCTGACCTTGATGTTCTGCCCATTGACGGGTGTCGCGTGCAGCGTGAGGTCGTGTCCCCCACGATCGACGAGCAACGTGAGAGAGGTGCCCACGTGATCATGGACGACGGAGTCGAGTTGGTTGGGACTCGTAATTTTGTGTCCGTCAACGGCCACGATCTGGTCGCCGACCTTTAATCCGGCAAGTTGCGCGACGGTCTCTTTGTGGCCGTCCCACTTGCTGAACTGCGCGATGTCGACGTGACTCGCTGACGGCGCGCCAATGAAGGCGAGCGACACCCAGGCCAGGGTGAGGGCCATCAGCAGATGCATCAACGATCCGGCCGACGCGAAGAGGACCTTTTTGGGATACGAGGCCGCTCGGTACGTGCGCTTTTCGAGGGCGGGATCAATCTTTTCCGTCCAGGTCATGCCCGGCACCTTGACGTAACCGCCAAGAAGAAGGGCACGCACGCCGTATCGCGTCTCGCCGATGGTCGTTGACCACACGACCGGGCCAAAGCCGACGAAGAAGTCCGTCACGAGGAGTCCGGCACGCTTGGCGGTGATGAAGTGCCCGAACTCGTGACCCATCACCATCGCGATCACGGCAAAGATGACGAAAGGTAGGGCCCAGCCGGCCCACCACGTGAGCAGAGCCACTAACGCCACGACGCCCACGATTAACGTCAGGGGCGACTGGCGAAGTGACGAACTCTGTTCCATAACTACTTTTTGAGGCTAGCGCGAGCCCACTTTCGAGAGACGTCGTCACTTTCATGCAGCGCGGACAAGGATTCCAGTGGATCGGGCACGTAGTGGTCCATGGTCGCGGCCACGATGGCGACGATGTCGCACCACGAGATCTGATCGGCCAAGAACGCCTCGACCGCGACTTCATTCGCTGCGCTCAACCACGCCGGGGCGGCGCCACCGAGTCGAGCCGCTTCAAAGGCGAGTCCCAGCGCAGGGAACGCTTCGTAGTCCGGTGGCTCAAAGCTCAACTCGAAATTCTTCGTGAAGTCGAGTTCGCCGTAGTGATGAGCGAGGCGTTCGGGGAGACCGAGACAGTACGCAATGGGCAGACGCATGTCGGGGCGAGAGAGTTGGGCGAGCACCGAGCCGTCGACGTACTCAACCATTGAGTGCACGACCGACTGAGGATGAACGACGACCTCAACACGCGACGCGTCAATTCCAAAGAGCGCTGAGGCCTCGAGTACTTCGAGGCCCTTATTCATCAGCGTCGACGAGTCGATCGTGATCTTCGCGCCCATGCTCCACGTGGGATGGTGCAAGGCCTCTTCCTTGGTCGCGCCCTTCAAGTCGTCCTTGCTCCATCCTCGAAACGGTCCGCCGGACGCCGTGAGGAGGAGTCGCTTGACGTCGGGGTAACCGCCGTGAGCGGGCGAACTCGCGAGACACTGATGTATCGCGCAGTGCTCTGAATCGATCGGCAGCAGCTCGGCGCCCATCGTGTCACGAACGCTGGCCACCAATGGCGCGGCCGCGATGAGTGACTCCTTGTTCGCCAACGCCAATCGCTTTCCGGCGCCAAGCGCCGCGAGCGTGACGGGAAGGCCCGCAAAGCCCAGCACCGCGTTCACGATGACGTCCGCGCTCCGCGAAAGCTCGGCCAGCCCTTCTTCACCCACGACGATCGCGACGCCGGGTCCGACGAGGTCTTCTAGGGCCGTTCGGTGTACGAGGCTCTTCACTGCTATGGAAGCGACGTTGAACTCACTGGCGATCGCCGCGAGCTCGCTCAACTGCTCACCCCCGCTGATCGACACCAATTCAAAGCGCTCGCGCTCGTGGCGCAACACGTCGAGTGTTTGTACGCCAATAGATCCCGTCGCCCCAAACAGCGCCACGCTTTGGCGCGAGTGCGACATCGCTAGCTCAGTTTGAGAACGTGGAGGAGGTAGTACATCGTCGGCAACGCGAACAACAGTCCGTCCATGCGGTCGAGCAGTCCCCCGTGGCCCGGCAAGAGTCGCCCGAGATCCTTGACGCCCAGCGTGCGCTTCACCATCGATTCAAAGAGGTCGCCCAGGGGTACCACAATCGACAGCGCCACGGCCGCTTCGAGGCCGTGAGTGAGTGTCCAGGGTGAGACGAACGGCAAGATAACCGCGCCCGCAATCAACGTGATGATCGTGCCACCGATGGTGCCTTCCAGTGTCTTACTCGGCGAGAGCACCCGGTTCAACGGCCGCCGGCCGATCCAGCGTCCAACAAAGAGTGCGCCCGCGTCGTTACAAATCGTCAGCGCCACCGCGCCAAAGAGGTACGCGATCCCGTGTCGGTTCGGGTACGTGTTCGGCGCGAGCATCAACACGCCGTAGGAACCAAGTACGCCCACCCACACGTAGACGAAGATCGTGGCGCCAATGCCGTCGAGCACGTCGATCTTTCTCTGCGCACTCATGTACCAAATGAATCCGAAAATGACGAGCAGTACCGTCACCGCGCCAACGACAACGAGTCCCTTGTTGTAGACCGCGACGCCGAGGGTAAGTACCGCAACGATGCCGAGAATCGTCGCCGGATGCGCGCCGAGGGCCCGAAATCCCGCGTACGCCTCGGCACTCGCGAAGGCCAGCGCCGCGAGCAGCAAAACGGTGACGGGTAACGGGCCCGCAATAAAGAAAGCGAACACGACGACGGCGAGTAACACGCCCGTACCGGTCGCGCGCGAGACGCTGCTCGAAGTGCTCTGGCGGACGGCGCGTCCGGCCAGTGGATTCGTGGAGACGCGGTGGCGCGTGTGTTGAGCAGCGGCGACTGGAGCGGGGCGGGGCGCCTCGATCGTCGTCTCTTCGACGACTTCACTTTCGGGCAGGACGAACTCCCAGGGACGAGCGTCGTCGGTCTTTTCCTCGCCAGCCAGAATCGACGCGTCGAACTGATCTTCGTGAGCGACCCAATCGGCTTCACCCTCGCGCCACGCCGGAGCGGGAATCGCCGACCAGGGATCGTCGTTGTGCGCGGCTTCGCGAGCAACGACAATGGGCACCTGGCCCGTGGGCGCGTCCGTCCAATGAGGCAGGAACGTGGTCGGATCAACTTCGGGTGCGTCGTCGACGAACTCCGAAGCAATCTCGGCGCCGGTAATCGTGACGCGCGAGTCGTTCGTGCTCGCTACCGGAAACTCGCCGGTGGGTTCGTCGTCGTAGGTTCCGTCATCAGACATCAAGAAGCTCCTGCTCCTTGTGCGCGAGCAGCGCGTCAACGACGGCCACTTCGTCTTGGGTCATCTTGTCGAGCACCTTTTCGAGACGCTCGATCTCGTCGCTCGAAAGACCCTCCTCTTTTTCCAATGCCTCGAGCTCTTGGCGAGCATGGCGACGAACTCCGCGCAGCGCCACCCGGCCATCTTCGGCCTTGGCTTTGACCATTTTCACGAAGGCCTTGCGGCGCTCTTCGGTCAGCGTGGGAAAGGCCAAGCGGATCACCTGGCCGTCGTTGGACGGGGTCAGGCCCAAGTCGGCGTTGCCAATGGCCTTTTCGATAGCGGCGATGGAGCCCTTGTCGAAGGGAGAGACGACCAGCAACCGCGGCTCGGGCACCGAAAAATTAGCGAGCTGCTTCAGTGACGTCTCGGTACCGTAGTAGTCAACGATCAGCCCCTCAACGAGCGAGGAAGACGCCCGACCGGTTCGCACCGCACCGAATTCGTTCTTCACGTGCTCAATGGCCCGCACCATGCGATCGCGCGTGTCTTCCATGACGAGATCGACGAGTTCGTTTTCCATTACTTCACCAGCGTACCGACGGGGCGACCGTCGAGGGCGCGGCCCAAATTACCCGCTGCCATCAGGTCAAAGACTCGAAGGGGCAAGTGGTTGTCCTTGCAGAACGTGATCGCGGTCATGTCCATAACGCGCAGATTGCGCGCGATCACTTCGTCGAAGGAAATTTCATCGAACTTAACGGCCTCGGGGTTAACGCGCGGATCCTCGGAGTAGACGCCGTCCACTCCACCGTGGGTGCCCTTTAGAACAATTTCGGCTTCGACTTCGGCGGCACGCTGGGCGGCGGGAGTGTCGGTAGTGAAGTAGGGATTGCCCATACCGGCCGCGAAGATGACGACGCGACCCTTTTCGAGGTGGCGAACGGCGCGACGACGAATGTAGGGCTCGGCGACCTGGTCCATGTTGATCGCGGACATCACGCGAGTCGGACGGCCGTGGTTTTCGATGGCGTCTTGAAGAGCGAGGGCGTTTATTACGGTGCCGAGCATGCCCATGAGGTCAGAGTTCGCGCGATTCATTCCAGCGAGTTCACCCGTCGCCCCGCGCCAGATATTGCCCCCACCCACGACGACCGCAAGTTCAAGGCCGCCACGCTCCATCGCCGCCGCGATCTCGCGGGCGAGAAAATCAACCGTGGAAGCGTCAATGGTTTCGTCGCTCGCGGCAGAAGCCAGTGCCTCACCCGACAGTTTTAAAACCACTCGACGCACGACGATGTCCTATCCCCCGATAACTACTTGAGCGTAGGCGCTAACGGTCGCGCCGTTCAAAAACTTCTCGACGGACTCCTTTTCGTCTTTGACGTAGGGCTGTTCTAAGAGGACGCGCTCCTTGAACCAACCGTTCAGCCGTCCTTCGATGATCTTGGGTAACGCCGCTGCGGGCTTACCTTCGTTCAACGTGATCTCTTCGACGGTCTTGCGCTCGGCGTCGACTTCACTGGCAGGAACGTCCTCGCGCTTTAGGTAGATCGGCTTGGCGAAGGCGATGTGCACCGCAATCTCGTGCGCCACTTCTTCGCTGGCGCCCTTTAGAACCACGGCGACCGCGTTCACGCCGCGTCCACTCTGGTGATGGATGTAGGTGTCCACGACTTCGTCGGGACCGGCCTCGAGCCGGTAGACGCGGCCAATGGAAATGTTCTCTTTCAATGTGGTGAGCATTACTTCGATGTTCTCTTGGAACTGCGCGACGGCACCTTCCCCATCAACGCACACGCGCGCAGCGATCTCGTCGGCGAGCGACACGAACTCATCTGACTTCGCGACGAAGTCGGTCTCACAGCGCAGTTCCACAATGGCGGCAACGGATCCGTCACGCACGACCGCGACGGCACCTTCGCCGGCTTCGCGCTCGGCGCGCTTCGCGGCCGAGGCGAGTCCTTGCACACGCAGCCACTGGGTGGCGGCGTCCATGTCACCATTATTCGCCTCCAGGGCCTTCTTGGCGTCCATCATGCCCACACCCGTGGACTGGCGCAGGACTTGTACGTCTTTGGCGGTGATAGTCACCTTGGTTCTCCTCTTTGAATCTTGGGATGAATTAAGCGGTGGCGGTAACGCTCACCGTAACGGCGGGGCGATTCTGACGTATGAAGCGACCTTCGGTCACCGCGTCGGCGATCAAGCGACAGAGCAACGCGCCGGCACGAATGGCGTCGTCGTTGCCGGGAATTACGTAGTCAATGACGTCGGGGTCACAGTTAGTGTCGACGACCGCCACGACGGGCAGGCCCAGTTTGCGCGCTTCGGTGACCGCGATGTGTTCCTTCTTCGTATCGATTACGAAAATGGCGTCGGGCACGCGGTCGAGGTTCGCGATGCCGCTCAAGTTGCGATCAAGCTTTTCGAGTTCACGACTGTGGCGCAGCGCTTCGCGCTTGGGCATATTGCCAAAGTCGCCAGCGCGCTCCATGGCCCTCAGTTCGATCAAACGCTTCACGCGACCAGCGACCGTCGTGAAGTTGGTCAACATTCCGCCCAGCCAGCGCTGATTGACGAAGGGCATGCCGCAGGCCTTGGCGTAGTCCTCAATGGGACCCTGGGTCTGCTTCTTCGTACCGACGAAGAGAATCACGCCGCCCTCAGCGACGAGGTCGCGCACGTAGGCGTAACTAAGTTCAATGCCCGCGAGGGTCTTGCGAAGATCGATGAGGTAGATGCCATTGCGCTCGCCAAGGATGAAACGACGCATCTTGGGGTTCCAACGACGGGTCTGGTGCCCGAAGTGCACGCCAGAGTCCAACAGTTCCTGCAATGTGACGAGTGCCACGATCTAGTTTCCTTTCGTATGGTTGCTTCAACCCCGTGGAGCACCAACTTCGGCGACCGTACGAAACCACGAGGACAACTCACTTGCCCGCCCACTCTGGGAGAGCCCAACCATGTTAACCGCTGGGACCAGCTAGCCCCGCGGGTGGGTTTGGCGATGAACCTTTTGCAGGCGCGACTTCGAGACGTGGGTGTAAATCTGCGTCGTGGTGAGACTTTCGTGTCCCAAGAGTTCTTGCACCACTCGAAGATCGGCGCCACCCTCCACGAGGTGGGTCGCGTAGGTGTGGCGAAGTGCGTGGGGGTGGACGTGACCGCGCGCGACTCGATGATCGAGAATGCGTCGCACGTCGCGTGGTCCTAAACGATTAGCTCGACGATTGAGAAAGAGGGCTTCTCGAGGCGAGCTCGTGCGCAGTACGTCCTCGCGCGCGTCGCCAATCCAGAGACGAAGCGCTTCCATACCCCGCCGGTGAAGAGGCACCATACGTTCTTTTCGACCCTTACCCATGACGCGCAACAAGCCTTGAGTGAAATCAACGCTCGCCACGTCGAGGTCACAGAGTTCTGACACGCGCAACCCCGCGCCGTAAAGGACTTCACAGACCGCGCGATCGAGCGTGGCCCACTCATCTTCGCCCCAGTCATCGTCTAAAAGATTGTCGAGCTGCTCGCGCACGACGATTTTGGGCAAGTGCTGGGCCGGCCGTGGCGCGAGGAGGCGGGCGGCCGGTGACGAGGTGAGGTGACCGCGCTCGACGAGCCACGAGAAGTAGCTACGCAGCGAGGCACGGCGGCGGCTAATCGAGGTTCGTTCATCGCCGCGATTGGTCATAAACACCAAATAATCGCGTAAATCCTTCTTCGTAACCTCGATCGGCGAGCGCGTTCCGCGCTCCATGGACCATCGCACGTACGCCCGGGCGTCCGAGTTGTAGGCCCGCTGGGTCGCCACCGAGCGATCGGCCGCGCGCAAGGTATCGGCGTAGTTCCCCAAGTACCACGCGGACGTGGCTCGCTCGCTTTTATCAACGGCCAACATGAATTAAGGCTAGTGACACCGGGACCCACCGTCGCGGCTTACTAGTCTTAGCGATGATTCCAAAGGAGCTGGTGTGCCCCGTATCTTGATTGTTGAAGACGACGACCACATTCGCACAGCACTCCGTCTCATGTTTGAGGGCGAGGGCTTTAGTGTTGACGACGCCCCGACGGGCGAACTCGGGGTTGCCCTGTTCGCTCGTATGGCCTCGGACGTCGCGATTGTCGACGTCATGCTGCCCGGCATGACGGGCTTTCAGACCTGCCAGGCGCTGCGATCGGCGAGCGATTTACCGATCGTGATTGTCTCGGCGCGCGACGAGACCGTCGACGTCGTACTCGGACTGGAATCCGGCGCGGACGACTACGTCACGAAACCCTTCGTGCCAGAAGAACTCTTGGCGCGCGTACGCGCGCACCTTCGCCGCCGCCCCGACAAGAGCGCCAACGCCTTTCAGATGGGCGAGCTACGAGTCATTCCCGACGAAGGTGTCGTTCGCTACCGCGACGGATCCGAACTCCACCTCACCTCCACGGAATTTCGACTCCTCACGGACTTAGCGTCAGTGAATGGACGAGTGCTCTCACGCGAAGACTTGCTCGAGCGCGTCTGGGGCTACGACTACTTTGGTGACAGCCGTCTCGTGGACGTGCACATTCGACGACTGCGCATGAAGATCGAACCCGATCCCGCCAGTCCTACCTACCTCGTCACGGTTCGAGGAACTGGCTACAAGTTGGTTCTCTAATGCGTCAACGGAGTCTTCGACTTCGTCTCCTGATCACTTTTGGACTCGGCGCGTTAATTGTGAGCGGCCTGGCCGCGACGCTCACCTACGCTGGCGTACACCGCGTGCTGGTGAACGATCAGCGCCAAACCGACTTACGCCAGGCGTACGTCAACGCCGCACTCGTACGCAGCACCCTCTACACCTCACCAACCCAGTTGGCCAATGAACTGAACGCCATTCAACGAGCCACCCATTCGAACGTGCTCGTCCAGACTCATCACCAGTGGCTCTCCAAGAGCACCGGCGCGGCGACCCAGGACGTATCGCGCAAGATCGTAAGGAAAGTTCTCGCGGGCGATCCCACCGAACAGATTCGCAACGTCAACGGCCAACTGATCTTCGTCGTGGGCGTGCCAATTCCCGCGGTTGAGACGCAGTTCTTTGAGGTCTTCAAGCTCAACTCCCTCGAAAACACGCTGCGCACCTTGCTCCTGGTGCTCGGCTTTGGCGCCCTCGTCACCTTTCTCCTTGGTATTGCGGGGGGCCTTTGGGTCACTCGGCGCACGGTTCGGCCCCTCGAGCGGGTCTCGTTAGCCGCCGCGGCAATAGCCGAGGGGAACCTTTCGACTCGACTCCAAGTCACCCGAGCCGACCGCGAGGTCCAACAACTCACGGAGTCCTTTAATGAGATGGTCAGTCAACTGGTCGAGCGACTCGAGCGCGACGCGCGATTCGCCAGTGACGTCAGCCACGAGCTTCGCTCTCCTCTCACCACTCTCGCCACCACCGCGACCGTCTTGCAACAGCATCGCGACGAACTCTCACCCGCGGGCCAAGCGAGTTTGGACCTCTTGGTAGCGGATCTTTCGATCTTCCAGTCTCTGGTACGAGACCTCCTAGAGATGGCCCGCACCGACGCCGGTGCCGTTCCCCTCGTCATCGAAACAGTCGCGGGCGTCGAGTTAGTGCGCCAATCGGTTCGTTCAGCCGCTCGACGCCAGGGCATACACGAGCCTCCCGTTGAGGTTGAGGCGTCAGTTGGCGATCCCCTGGTCTCGGTCGATCGTCGCCGATTCGAGCGCGCCATCACCAACTTGATTGACAACGCCCATTACTACGCCGGCGGCGCGACGTTCGTACGACTGAACGTCGACGGTAGTCAGTTCGCCGTCAACGTCGACGACGCCGGCACCGGTGTCGCGCTCGAAGAACGCGACGCGGTCTTTGAGAGGTTCTTTCGAGGCCGCGCCGCCCACGACCGCGGATTGGCCAGGGGCACGGGACTCGGCCTCGCGCTCGTGCGCGACCACGTGCGCGCGATCGGCGGCTCAATCCAAGTCCTCGAGAGTCCCGAGGGGGGGGCCCGCTTTCAGATTCTCTTACCCATCACCGCTGAGGAGGCCCCATGAAGAGCCTTCGCCTCGTGCTCTTGCTCGCCCTCGGGGCCGTCCTTCTCTCGAGCTGCACACTCGTCTCGCCCAACGCCGCTCCGGTACACGTCCCTCGGTCGAACGTGCCTCTTGGACTGCTCAATAAGACCATTCCCGGCACGAACCAAGCCCGGGTTCGCTTCGCCCACCAGCCGGTCTACATCGTCGACGCCACCGGACGCCTCGCCCCCTCGAGCCGTATCGTCCCCTCACCACCGACGTTGAAGTCGGTCCTCCAGCAGCTTCTGCTTGGTCCGTCCAAGATTGAAGCCTCGGCCGGGTACACCTCAGCCCTGCCCACCACTCTGAACCTGGACTCGGCCACCGTTCGCAACGGCGTTGGCTATATCAATTTGGCGACCCCGCTGGACACGTTGTCAGTCTCCCAACAGCTCCTCGCGGTCGGCCAGCTGGTCCTGACGGCCGACGAGGCGGGCGCGACCAAGGGCATCGTCGTGCAAGTGCTGGGCGTCGTGCAACAACTCCTCACGCCCAACGGCCGACGCCTCACGCTGGTGTCGACAAAGAACTTTCAGTCGTTGCTGAACGGTTAGTGAGTGGGCAGTGGCCGCAACGCTGGCGCACTGTTCCAGAGGTGCTCTAAGTCGTAGTAGTCGCGCGTGGACTCGTCAAAGACGTGCACGATGACGTCGCCGTAGTCGAGCGCGACCCATTCGCCTTGGACGAGTCCTTCGACGCTGATGGGCTTTACGTCAAGAGCCAGTTCGATCAGACGTTCAATCTCTTCAGCGATGGCGCGCACTTGACGGTCGTTGCGACCAGAGGTCACGACGAGAGCGTCGAAGGCGTCGATGAGATCGCGCAGGTCGAGCACGACGGTGTCGAGAGCAATCTTCTCCTCGGCCGCGACGATGGCTGCGTTGACGAGGGTGGAGACGTAAGCGGAGTAAGGGCCGCGAGCGAACTCGCTGCTAGTCACGATCTCACTCAGCGGGAAACTCCGAGCAGGACCAGAGCGCCAAAGAACGGAACGGCGAGGAGCAGGAGGCCGAGGAGCGCGTAACGCTGCTTCGATCGTCGTAGATCCTGGCGTCGCGGCGCCGCGTCGACAACCTCCAGTCGTGAAGACTGCGGTTCGGTCAGGTCAAAAACACGAACTGCCATTACGCCAACCCTAGCCCGGAGCCCCCTCAAAGAGCGGAATAACGGCGGCAGGGATGAGTTTTCTGAGGTTTTCCGCGCTCGGTATCAGGGCGCGGATGTAGCGACTGGAGAGGTCCACCGGACTCATTGGAATCTCGTAACAGCGCCATCCATAGGGTTCCAAGGTGACCGATCCGGGCCGAGGGACGATGCCGACTTCAACTAATTCGCGCAGTACTTCGGCGTCGTGCCACCCTTCGAGCTGCATCGCCAAGTCCGCACCGACGATGAGATCAATGGCGTCGGCGACGGCGAAGAGCTCGCGAACAGTGTCGATTGTGTACGAAGGACCCTGGCGGCGAATCTCGAGATCCGAAACGTGCACGAGGGGCAGATCATCAAAGGCCGCGTGCGCCATGGCGAGGCGAAGCGACGCCGGGCGCACGAGCGACGCGGTGCTCTTTTGGTAGGGATCACCAGCCACGGTCACTTCGAGCCGGTCGAAACGACCACTCAGCGCGGCGGCTTCGAGCGCGGCGACGTGGCCAAAGTGTGGCGGATCAAAGGTCCCACCAAAGAGACCGAGGCGCCGTACTTTCACCGCCCAAGACTAACGGGATTGACCATTTGGTTTCCGACCCCCTACGCTTACTAGATGGAAACGCCGTCGCTCGAGTGGACGCCCGCCACGTGGCGCGAGTACCCCGCCGCGCAGAGTCCCACGTGGCCCGACCTCGCGCATCTCCAACGCGTCGAAGCCGAGCTCGCCAAAAAGCCGCCGCTGGTCTTTGCCGGGGAGGCTCGACGCCTTCAGGACCATCTCGCTCAGGTCGCCAACGGGAAGGCCTTTCTCCTCCAGGCCGGCGACTGCGCCGAGTCCTTTGACGAAAGTTCGGCCGACGCCATTCGCGACAAACTCAAGGTCATCTTGCAGATGGCGGTGGCCCTCACCTACGCCTCGGGCGTACCGGTCATCAAAGTTGGGCGCATCGCGGGCCAGTTCGCCAAGCCCCGCTCCGAGGAGTTTGAAGATCGCGACGGCCAACGTTTCGAGACCTTTCGTGGCCACATCGTCAACTCTGAAGAGTTCAGTGCCGAGGCCCGTCGCCCCGACCCCGAACGACTGCTCGGCGCCTATCACCAGAGCGTCTCCACGCTCAACTTGTTGCGGGCCTTCACGACCGGTGGTTTCGCCGCCTTGTCGCGCGTGCACGCCTGGAACCAAGAGTTCGTCGCTAATTCACTAGAGGGAAAACGCTACGAAGTCATCGCCGATGAGATCGAGCGAGCGTTGCAGTTCATGAAGGCCTGTGGCATTGACCTCCACGACGACGGTGCCTTACAGGGTGTTGACTTCTACACGAGCCACGAAGCGCTCATTCTCCCCTACGAGCAGGCCCTCACGCGTCGCGACTCCCTCACGGGCGACTGGTACGACTGTTCGGCGCACTTGCTCTGGATTGGCGACCGCACGCGCCAACTCGACGGCGCGCACGTGAACTTCCTGCGCGGCGTTTCGAATCCCCTGGGTCTCAAGGTCGGACCGAGCATGGGCGTTAACGAACTGCGCCAACTCTGCGACGTGCTAAACCCCACGAACGCGCCCGGTCGCCTCACCTTGATTTCGCGCATGGGACACGAACGCGTCAGTGAACTCTTGCCCCCACTCATCGAGGCACTTCGTGACGACGGACGAGGCGAACTCTGGACCTGCGACCCGATGCACGGCAATACCTTCGTGGCTTCCGGCGGTCAAAAAACCCGACGCTTCGACGACGTGCTCTCGGAGACCTCGCAGTTCTTCATGGTCCACCAAGCTCTGGGCACTTGGCCCGGCGGTTTGCACGTCGAACTCACGGGGGACGACGTGACCGAGTGTCTCGGCGGGGGTTCAAGGCTGAGTGAGTCCGACCTCGATCAGAACTACACGTCGATCTGTGACCCGCGTCTCAACGCCACCCAAAGTCTGGACATGGCCTTTCACGTGGCGGAGTTCCTCCAGCGCTACTCAACACCAATCGGTGAGAGATCGTTGTAGCGAAGTAGTCGGCGATGGTCGCTGGCGAACTCGATTTCGGTCATCGAGCAGTTCTCAATTCGCGGCTGCATACGAACGCCACCACCCAAGCCCTGGTAGAGCTTCATGGCCTGTTCGATGAAACCTCCGTGCACGACCAGGACGACCAACTCTCTGGGGTGACGGGCCACCAGTCGCTCAATGGCGTCAACGCAACGTTGGAAGAATTCGAGGAGTGATTCGCCGCCGGGCACGTTGGTCTGAGAGGGATTGACGTCCCAGTTGGGCGCGACGTAGCGGCGGCCAATCTCGCTCCAGGTCAGTCCGTCAGCCTCGCCCACACCGAGTTCGCACAGCGACTCGTCCGCCGTGGGTTCTAGCGAAGGATTAATCGCGGGAAAGACGATGGCGCCGGTCTCGATGGCCCGGGGCAGCGTCGAGGTGTACAACGCGCTCGCGCTCGCCAACTCTTTCGTGATGGTGAGTCGCCTCGCCAGGGCTCGCGCCTGCGCGCGCCCAGCGTCGGTGAGTCCGCCATCCCCCAGTGGCCCTCCGGCGACGCCGTTGAGGTTGGCGTAACTTTCGCCGTGGCGAATGAGCAGCAATCGGGTCTCGGTGGGCGCTAAGCCGCGCTGGCGAAAGCCCTCGGGCGGTAGGTTTTCGTCGAAACTCACGCCAACTCTCCCACGAAGGCCTCAAGTTGGCGAAGGGTGCGGCACTCAATCACGCGATTGCAGTACGGCGCGTACTGACTGATGATCGAGTCACCACTATTCCAGTAACTCGTGGGCTCGGGGTTCAGCCAGTAGACCGCCTTCGCGCGGTAGTGCAGATCGGCCAGGATTTCGGCGTGAGCCTGGTGGTAGTTGTTGCGCGCGTCACCCAGAATCAACACGGTCGAGCGCTTGGTCAAGTCCCTCGCGAAGCGGTCGTGAAAAGTGACGAGGGCGCGTCCGTAGTCCGAATGTCCGTCAAAAGCGATGACGTCGGCCTCGGCGTTGATGCGCGCGACGGCCTCGGCCGGGTCTTCGACACCGTCAAAGAGTCGCGTCACTTCATCGAGGCCATCGACGAAGACGAAGCTGCGCACCTTGGAGAACTGCGAACTTATCGCGTGCACGAGGTGCAGCGTGAATCGAGCGAACGAGGCCACTGATCCAGACACGTCCGCGATCACGAAGATCTCGGGCTTCGCGGGGCGCGGTGGCTTAAAGCGAAGATCGATCGGCACGCCACCGGTGGAGAGACTGCGACGAACGGTGTGACGAAGATCGACCGGTCCGCGACGACGCCGGCGGCGCTTGCGCGCCAAGCGGACCGCGAGTTTGCGACTGAGCGGGCGCAGCGCCCTCTCGAGTTGAGCCATCTCTTCGCGGTTGGCGTGCATCACGTCGAGGTCTTCGGGCAGCGGTTTGCGAACGGACTTCGCGAGAGCCGCGGATCCGCGGTCCTCGACGAGTCGTTCTCTAATTTCGCGTTCGATCTCAGCCTTGAGTTGTTCAATGCGCGACGTGACGTCGTCGTGGGCCAGGCGCTCGCTCAGTACGTCGTCACCGTCACTCAACGCGCCGTCGAGCAGTCGTTGTTGGAGTGCCTCAAGATCGAGGCTGCGCAGTGTTCGATAGAGGTAGTAGGTGCCGCCGACTGGTCGACCAGGTTCCATCCCGGCGTAGCGGGTGACGGCCTCGCTCGCGCCAAAGCGCATGCTGTTGCGGTCCCCGTCGCGAAGCGCTCGAAAGAGCAGTTCCGAGAGTTCTTGGGCGCTCATCGACGAGCCGCCGCCGCCGCCTTGGCCTCGGGCCTGTCCCGGACCGGCCGCGCCCTCAGCTCCTTCGCTCTCGCTCGCTCCGTCGTCGGACTCTCCAGCGAGTAGCGCCTCGGCGCTATCCCGAGAGCGAATCGCGAAGAAGACGTCAAAGGCCGTGTTAAAGACCGGCAGGTGATCGCTGTCCTTCACGAGCGTCGCGGCCAAGGTCGCTCGCACGAGGGAACGATTTCCCAGGTTGATGACGTCAACGGCGCGCGCCGCGTCGACGTGTTCGCTCATCGAGACGGGGATGCCGGCCGATCGCAGTTCGCCAATGAAGTCACCGAGGAGTTTAAGCAACGGGCCTCGAACGGCCGAGCATCTCCTTGGAGGCTCGATCGATGTCGGACTGGTACTTCAACAAGATGTGCAACGTCGCGGCGACGTCCTCGTCGCCGATCTCATTTCGACCGAGCACCACGAGGGTGCGAGCCCAGTCCAGCGTCTCAGAGACCGAGGGCGCTTTTTTGAGATCGATCGTGCGCAGCGATCGAACGACTTGGGCGATCTGCTCAGCCAGGGCACTCGATATGCCCGGCACGCGCGAAAGGATGATGTCGCGCTCACGTTGCACGGTCGGATAGCCCACGTAGAGATAGAGGCAGCGACGCTTCAGCGCTTCGGAGAGTTCTCGCGTGTTGTTCGAGGTCAGAAAGACCATCGGGATCTGTTTGGCGCGAATAGTGCCGAGCTCGGGAATTGAAACTTGGTACTCCGAAAGAATTTCGAGCATCAACGCTTCGGTCTCGAGCTCCACTCGGTCGACTTCGTCGATGAGCAGTACAACGGGGTCGGTCGCGGAGATGGCTTCAAGCAGAGGTCGCGTGAGCATGAACTCCTCAGCGAAGATGTCCTCTTCGAGATGGTGCCACTCTTCGCTCCCCGCTCCCTCTGGTCGTCCGGCCTGAATGCGCAAGAGTTGTTTGCGGTAGTTCCACTCGTAGAGCGCCTTGGACTCGTCGAGTCCCTCGTAACACTGAAGGCGAATGAGCCGAGCACCAATGGAGTCGGCGACGGCCTTGGCGAGGGCGGTCTTGCCCGTGCCGGCCGGTCCTTCGATCAGGACGGGCTTGGCGAGGCGGTCCGCGAGGTAGGTGACCGACGCAATCGACTCATCACTCAGGTAGTCGTTCTCCGCGAGGAGTTTCTGTACCTCCTCGGGTGATTCAAAGCGCACCGGTGGCACGCTCGTCAGTCCGAGTCGCTGGGCGAGCTCTTCTCTCGGATCTAGTGCACTCATCGAACCTGTCCCTCTCCTCGTACTACCCATTTCAAGCAAGTCAATTCTCGAAGTCCCATGGGACCCCGGGCGTGCAACTTCTGTGTTGAAATGCCAACTTCTCCACCTAATCCCAACTCGCCCCCGTCGATGAAGCGCGTCGACGTGTTCACCAACACGGCGGCGGCGTCGACGCGACGTATCCACGCCTCGGCGTGCTCCGCGTTCTCGGTGAGAATGGCTTCACTGTGGCCCGTGCCAAAGCGTGCGACGTGCTCGATGGCCTCATCCAGTGACGCCACAACCTTGACGGCGAGAATCAAATCGAGAAACTCCGTGGCGTAGTCGACGTCGCTCGCGAGGGTCGCTCCAGGCAGGATCGACGCGCCGGCGGCGTCGACGCGAAGTTCCACCTCGGGCATGGCCAGCGCGAGCGCTGGCAAGAACGAAGCCGCGACGGACTCGTGCACGAGTACCGTCTCGACGGCGTTACAGACGCCGGGGCGAGAGGTCTTGGCGTTCTTGACGATGGCTAGGGCCGCCTCGAGGTTGGCCGAGTCGTCAACGTAGACGTGACAGTTCCCGTCACCGTCGAGGACGTAGGGGACGCGCGCGTACTCGCGCATGGCCCTGATCAGACTGGGGCCACCGCGGGGAATGAGACAGTCGAGCACCTCGGTGAGCTGCATAAACGCAGCCACGGTTTCGTGCGAAGGGTCTTGGACGAGCTCGACGCCCGCCGCGGGCAGTCCCTCTTCTTCGAGCGCCCTTTGCCAGAGTTCGACAATGAAGGCGTTGGTCCTCATCGCCGTGGACGATCCACGAAGAAAGGCGGCGTTGCCACTTCGTACGCACAGTCCCGCTACGTCACTCGTGACGTTCGGGCGATTTTCATAGACGACGCCAATCACGCCCAGCGGCACTCGCAGGCGCTCGATTTGAAGGCCGTTGGGGCGAATGCTTCGATTCAGCACTTCAAAGAGGGGGTCGGGCGCGTCAGCGATCTCTCGCAGCGCGTTCGCCATTGCGAGCACGCGCTCTTTGGTAAGTGTGAGGCGGTCGCGACCCGATCCCGACTCGTCGTAGTCCGCAAGATCGAGTGCGTTCACGGTGACGAGGTCCTCTAAGACTTCTTCGAGGCGGTCGGCCACGCGCAGGAGCACCCCTCGACGTTGGCCGTCGCTCGCCTGGCCCAAAGCGACGGCCGCCTGCTTCACCGCGGCGCCCTGGGCCGCTAACTCACGCGTCGTCATAGTCCAATCGTAATAGGCGTCGTTACGCTCTTCGTAAGAGAACGAGGTCGTCGCGGTGTACAACGACGTCGTCGCCCTCGGCGAAGGATTCCGCCGATACGCGCACCAGCCCCTTAGCGAGCGTTTCGCCGTTGGGACCCTTCACGTCAACGGCGTCACCCTCGACGAAAGTGCCGCTAAAGGATTCAACGCCGACGCGCAATAAACTGCGGCCCTTTTCTTCGAGAGCGAGTACGGCGCCAGCGTTAATGGTGATTGAGCCGTGGCTGGCGACCGCGAAGGCAATCCAGGACTTCCTCGCCGACAGGCGTCCGGGGCGGGGATGAAAGGTCGTACCAAAACTGGTATTGCCCTCGAGGGACTGTCGCAACGCGTGGCGGACCCGTGCGGGCGCGATGACCGTCGTGACGCCTGACCAGGTGGCCATGTGCGCCGCGGCCAACTTCGACGCCATTCCCCCGCTGCCGACCTTCGAGTGACTCGATCCAGCCGCTGCCAGAAGGTCGGCGTCAAAGGCTGTGACCTCCTCAATGAGCGTTGCTGACGCGTCCAGACGGGGGTCGGCGGTCAAGAGTCCGTCGGTATCGGTCAAGAGCACGAGGTGTGAAGCGCCCACGAGATTCGCGACCAGCGCCGCGAGGCGGTCGTTGTCACCAAAACGAATCTCTTCATCGGCCACGGCGTCGTTCTCGTTTACGATCGCGATGACGTTCAGTCCCGCGAGGGCCTCGAGGGTTCCCCTCGCGTGCAAGTACTGGCCGCGATGGGAGAAGTCCAGGGGCGCGAGGAGCACCTGGCCAACAGCCGCGCCGAGTTCGCCAAAGGCGTTGCGCCACGCGTGCATCAGCAATGGCTGACCTACGGCCGACACCGCCTGAAGGGTGACGGCGTCGCGCGGACGAGGTTTGGACTTGCCAACTTCGGCCCAACCGGCCGTAATGGCGCCCGAGGTCACGACGACGACTGACCAGCCTTCGTCGCGCAGCGCAACAACGTCAGCGGCGACGCCGACTAACACGTCGTAGGCGACGTTGCCGACTTCGTCGGTCACCGAGGTGGTGCCGATTTTGACGACCACGCTACGCTTCGTCATCACTCTCCCCTAAGTCGAGGCGTCCGTGTCGCGCGAGGCGCTCGCGCCGGGTGGCGCGGTGGTGGTCACCGCGATCAAGCCCCGTTCCCACTTCGTCGCGCCACCACTCAAAGGAGAGCGTGCCGATCGTCACGACGTCACCGTCGTGCACGCCCGCGCGCGTCAAGAGCCGGTCAACGCCAAGTTCCTTTAGGCGATGGATAATTTCCGCCAGCGCTTGATCATCGGTGAGATCTTGAAAGCGCACCGCCCGCCTCGCCGCACGACCTTCGACGATCCATCCGTTTTGTCCGACGCGCTCTACCGTGATCTCCTCAGGAGTGGGTCGGTGCACCACGATCTCGTGTTCGAGCGCCTCGACTTCGTCGTGACGAGCTTGGGTGACGAGTCCGGCGAGTTGACCCACGAGAACGTCGAGTCCCTCACCGGTCACGGCCGAGATGCTCTGGACGCCGTCGAGTTCATAGGCCGCGACGTCGCCCTTGGATCCCACGACGACGCGCGGACGTTCTAGTAAGTCGGCCTGGTAGTCACCGAGTTCACCCAGCAGAATCGCCAGCTGCGCTTCCGGTGGACTCGGGGCCATCTCCGAGAGGTCGAGCAGTACACAAAGCACGCGGGCGCGTTCGACGTGTCGTAGAAAGTCGTGACCGAGTCCGCGGCCTTCGGCCGCGCCCTCAATGAGACCCGGGATGTCCGCCATCACGAATTCGGTGGCGTCGCTCGGTTTAGCCGAGCGAGCGCCCACGCGCACGACGCCGAGATTGGGTACCAGGGTCGTAAAGGGATAGTCGGCAATCTTCGGGCGCGCCGCGGAGACGCGCGAAATCAACGTTGACTTGCCGACGTTCGGAAATCCAATGAGGGCCACGTCGGCTTGGAGTTTCAACTCAAGGTTGTACCAACGCTCCTCTCCGATTTCGCCTTGCTCGGCGAACGCCGGGGCGCGACGCTGATTGGAGAGAAAACGCGCGTTGCCCTGTCCACCGAGGCCACCCTCTGCCGCGAGCCAGCGATCGCCGGGGCCCTTTAGGTCAATGAGCAGTTCGCCCTCGGCCGTGTAGACCATGGTGCCCACCGGCACCGAGACGACGATCTGCTTGCCCCGAGAGCCGTGTTGGCGCTTGGACGTGCCGTGTTGGCCGTCGGTGCCACGGCGAAAGGGGTGGTCGCGAAAGCCGAGAAGGGAGGCTTGATTGTGGTCGGCTTCGAGCCAGACGTCCCCGCCGCGCCCGCCGTCGCCGCCGTCGGGTCCCCCCTTGGCGACGTGGGCCTCACGGCGAAAACTCACGCAACCGGCCCCGCCGTTACCTGCTTTGGCGTGCAATTGCGCACTATCGACGAAGGAAGACACCCCTCTATCCTACGGGCCGCCCTTAGGAGACCCTCGAGCGAAGACGTTCGAAGGGCGTGGCGTCAAAGTCGAGTTGATGGCGCCACGGCATCAGAAGTTTTTCCTCGACATTTCGAAGCGATGAGGTGAAAAGTGTCAGCACGAAACCGCGCGCACGGCTGTAGAGGTGGAGGAACCCCGCAAGGGGTTGGTCAGCGCTTTTCGCTAAGCCGCCAGTGTTCTTCGGTGCGGGCACGCGACACGGTCACTCGAGTGCACCAAGTTGAGCGAGGGACCGCGCCACGTGATTGGTCTCGATGGTGCGCCACACGCCCGTACGTACCGCGGTCGCTTTGTGCCCCCTCTACGAGCGCGTCGTCGATTGAGCCTATGGGCATCGCCCCATCGCCACGAAACGCTGCCAAAGCCGACATCCACTCGCGACTCGCTCCCTTGGTGGAACGCCCTTGAGCCGCGAAAACCCTTGATTCGCCACGATCGAGATACGCCGACGGGCCCTCGGTGGGCGCGATATATGACATTCCTGGGGATAAGGGCCGCTAAAAACCAGTACGAACAGGGATTATGAAAATTCATTACTGTAATAAGAGCCAATTCTTAGAACGATATCCCCATTTTTCCCTATTTTTACGGTAAAAATGACGGTGGTTGCTGGGAACGCCCAGTTCCATTTCAATGAGCGTAAGGAGTCGACCGGTGAACAAGGCCGAGTTGGTAGAAGCAATTGTCGCCGAAAGTGGCGCCACCAAGAACACGGTAGCGGAGGTTCTTAAGGCCTTTGAGGACGTCGTCGTTAGCAACGTTTCCAAGGGTGAGAAGATCGTGCTGTCAGGTTTCTTGTCGTTCGAGCGTGTAGAGCGTAAGGCCCGCACCGCCCGCAACCCACAGACCGGAGAAGCAATTCAGGTCAAGGCCTCCAGGGCCCCCAAGGTGTCCATTGGCTCGACCTTTAAAAAGGCCGTTAAGGGCGCGTAGTTCTCGTTAGTAACAGAGAACCCCCCGGGAAATCCCGGGGGGTTCTCTGTTTTAGGAGGAAAACTCAGTTGGCGAGAACGTCAACTAGTTTCCGGCCGCCACGGAAACCGAATTTCACAGTTCCCTCAGCGAGTGCAAACAGCGTGTCGTCCTTGCCAATGCCGACGTTGCGGCCGGGATGGAACTGGGTACCACGCTGACGAACAATAATGCTGCCGGACTTTACGGCAGTGCCATCGAAGGTCTTGACGCCTAAACGCTGAGCGTTGGAGTCGCGACCGTTACGAGTAGAGCCGCCGCCTTTGGTCTTGGACATCGAATCTCCTTAAGCCTTCGCTGAAATCTTGGTGATTTCGACGGTTGAGTAGTGCTGACGGTGACCCCAGCGCCGACGCTGGATCGACTTCGCCTTATAGGTCAACGCGCGGATCTTGGGGCCCTTTTCGCCACCAATGATCTTCGCCGTCACGAGGGCGCCCTTCAGGGCGGGGCCGGCAGTCACCTGGTCGCCGTCAACAAGCAAAACGGGCTGGAACTCAATATCGGCCCCCACCTCTTCTGAGCGCAAGTCAACGCGGACCACTTGGCCCTCGGTAACGCGCTCTTGAGATGTGCCTACTCGGATAACGGCGTACATAAGGTTTCCATACTAGCCGATTGTTTCAGGGCTTCGCGAGCTCGAAACCACTTAACGCAATCGGGGACGTCCGTACTAGGACTTCGCGATGGTGGCGCTCGTCCAGCCAATCTCCCATCCAAGGGAGATCCCCAAGATGTTGTCGAGTTCGTGGCCTCTCGCCGTGAAGGCTCAAAGGATCCAAAGGACTGCCCCCGCGAGTGCGCAACCCACGCCGTACGTAGCGCAGGAGTGCTATCACTCGCCTTCGGATTTGGCCCGCGGCGACGTGAGCCAGATGTTCACGTCGTCTTTAGAGACCGGTCTTTACGATGAAACCGCGACCCTCACAGACACTGCACACCACCGAAAGTGACTCCAGGAGACCTTCGTTCACGCGCTTTCTCGTCATTTCGATGAGCCCAAGTTCTGAGATATCAAAGACTTGTGTACGGGTCTTGTCACGAGAGAGGGCCTGACGCAAGGCCGACGCGACGGCCTCGCGATTGGTCTTTATCTCCATGTCGATGAAGTCGATGACGATAATGCCACCAATATCGCGAAGTCGTAGCTGGCGCGCGACCTCGTCGGCCGCTTCTAAGTTGTTGCGAAACACGGTCTCTTCGAGATTGTTCGTGCCCACGTTCTTGCCCGTGTTGACGTCAATGACCGTCAACGCCTCAGTGCGCTCGATGATGAGTGATCCACCAGAGGGTAAGAAGACCTTGCGATCTAAGGAGCGATGGAGCTGTTCATGGACGAAGTAGCGCTCAAAGAGCGGCAGATCCTCACTGTCGCGGTCGTAATACTCAATACGGTCAGCCAGTTCGGGGTTGACGGCCATCACGTACTCGCGCACCTTTTCGAACAGCGTGCGGTCATCGATTAACACCGCGCGATACTCGTCGTTGAGCTCTTCGCGCAGAACGCGCACCGCAAGGTCGAGGTCGCGATAGACCAGCCGAGGTTGATTGGACTTAGCGACTTCGGCCTCAATGGCCGCCCACTTCTCCACAAGTGACGACACGTCGCGTGAAAGTTCTTCGCCCGTCACGCCTTCGGCGGCCGTTCGAATGATGATGCCGTGTCGCTCGGGCTTGACTTCGTCGATGATTTTGCGCAGTCGTCGGCGCTCGCCGTCGGGCAGACGCTTCGAGATACCAATCGTCGACGAGTTTGGCACGAGTACCGCGAAACGACCAGGTAACGAGACTTCTTGTGTGAGTCGTGCACCCTTGGCGCCGATCGCGTTCTTGGTTACCTGACAGACCACCGTCTGGCCAGCCTTGATCATCTCTTCGATTCGCTTGTTGTTCGTGGGCGCGCCGTCGACGTCTTCACCGTCGTAGGACACGTCGCCTTTGTAGAGCACCGCGTTCTTTGGAATGCCGATGTCGACGAAGGCGAGCTCCATACCGGGCAGGACGTTTTGAATGCGGCCAACGTAGATATTGCCGTCAATTTGATTCGTCTCGTCGGCGTTCTTCGCCAACGTGTACTCCACCATCGAACGTCCCTCGAGGGTGGCGATGTGCGTGCCTTCTTCGGTCGTGTGTACGGCCATGAGGTAGCGGCCTTGGGCGCGCGTGCGACGCTCGCCACCGCGACGGCGTCGACCGCGGCCTTGGCGCTCGGCACTGTCGAGGCCGACACCTTCCGGCGCTGAGGCTTCAACTGGAGCTTCAGAAACACGGCGTTGGTTGCCTTGATTCGAGGTACCGTTCTGACTTCCTCGACCACCTTGGTTGGACTGGTTGGACTGGCCACCTTGGCCGGAGCGACCCCGTCCGCCACGTCGACGGCGATTGCCACCACCGCCGTTCGATCCATTTGACGTGGTCGCGGGCGTCGCGGGACCTCCCGGAGCAGCCGGTCGAGTGTCGCCTATCTGAGGGGAGGGTCGGGTATCGCCAATTCGAGGATTAGACGATGAGGGTACGGGTTGGTTGGATTCGTCGCTCACGACGGGTACTCCTTGCGTTCTTAGGGGTTAGGGCGTGGTGCGGTGCACCACGGGTAAACGCCGGGCGTGGCGAAAGGCTCACGTCGGCGCGATGGAAAGAGCTAAAGACTCGTTGAGCCGTGACGGCAAGGACCGCCCACAGAGTTAGTAGATGCAGCGCACTGGCGTGTACCACTTTTTCGTCCTCAATGCTGTGCGTAACGGAGTGAGAGCACTGCGTTACAGCGGCGTACTTTTGCGTCTGACACCCAATGTGTCAAAGCGCCCAACCCCTTAAGGCTACTCCACCGAGGCCCTAACCTGACTTCTTCGTCGTTGTGGTTGTGGTCGAGGCCTTCTTCTTTGACGTGGGTATTGTCAAGGCCGTCTTGAGTTTCAGCGCCGGAACACCGTGGGCCACGAGATAGTTAAAGGTCTCGGCCACGACCGGCGCGGCGGCGTTGGCGCCGTAGCCACCCTCGTCGATCACGCACAAGACAACGTATTTGGGGTGGGTCGTCGGACCAAAGCCGACGAACCACGAGTTGGGTTCGAGCCCCTTCGCTACACTCGCGGTACCGGTTTTACCGGCAATGGGAAACGACGACAGCGAATAGTGAAAATAAGTGTGAAACGGTGAGTACGCCGTGCCCGAGGGACTGTCAACGACGCCGGTGAGACCCTGAAGGATGGGGTTGCGAACACTGGGTGGCAGCGAGACGTGTCCGAGTACGCGCGGCTGGTAGCGAATGACCGTCTGGCCGTGGGGATTAACGATGGCCGCGGCGACTTCGGGTGTGTAGAGCGTGCCGCCATTGGCGAAGGTGGCGTAGGCGTTGGCCATGGCGATTGGTGAGATCGCGGTGGTGCCTTGACCAAAGGCCATCTCAATGTTGTCGCCGGTGTACCAACTCACAAATGGAAAGGCCGCCGGCGCCGAGGCGTGGAGTTCTTTACGCACTTGGGGTGAGTCGACGCGACCTTGGGCCTCGTTGGGGAGGTCGATGTTGGTGGTTTGGCTGACGCCGTACTTCGCGGCGACGTTTTGAATGGGTGTCTGACCGTAACGACCCTGCTGGTTCCAGAAGAGATAGCCCAAGTTGTAAAAGTAATAGTCCGACGAGACCGTGAGAGCAGTTGGCAAGTTGATCAAACCGGCCGCCGAGTTGTCGTCGTCGTGAAATAAGCACGAGCCGGTGCCGACCTTGCGGCACCCCGGTACCTTGAACGTACCGGTGTCGTCGATCAGCTTGTTGGCTGAAAGTATTCCGGTTTGTAGTTCCGCGGTTGCGGTAAAGAGTTTGAAGGTGCTACCCGGAGTGTAGAGACCCTGGATGGCGTAGTTGTTAAACGCGCCCTCGTTGCGCAACACCGAGTACTCGCCGTTCGTCAGACCCTTAACGAACGATTCGAGGTTGAACGTGGGGTAGCTCGACATCGCGAGAATGTCGCCATTGTTGGGGTCCATCACGATCGCGGCGCCATTGATCGCCTTGGGCACGAGGCCCGAGACCGGGTCAACGGAGTGACGGTCGGCCAGAATCTGATTCGCCAGGAACCCATCGAGCGCCTTCTGCAGCGGCGTGTCGATGTTGAGCACCACCGAGTCGCCGACCGTCGGCTCTTTCGTCTTCTTCGTCTTCAAGACATTCCCGAAAGGTCCAACCTCGAGGGTGCTCGAACCATCTTTTCCACGAAGGTACGACTCGTAGTACGACTCGATGCCCGACTTGCCGATCGATGAATCGGGTTGATATCCCTGGTGAGGGTTGGCCTGAATCTCTTGGAGCGTGATCGGGCCGACGTAACCGAGCACTTGGGCGCCGAGCAGTCCGCCGTTGGGGTAGGAACGGGTCGAGGCGTCAAGAACCGAGACGCCCGGGAACTCGCCCGGGTGCAACTTGATGAACTCAACGACTTTGGCGGGCGCGTTGGCCAAAATTGGCGCCGGTTGGTACTGGCTGTACTGCTGGTTCGCGAGGTCCGTATTGATCTTTTTCACGCTGAGCCCCGTGAGAGACGAAAGCGAGCCGATGACCCCGGGGTGCAGCGTCGACTCCGCTCTCGAGAGGCGGATCTCGGTCGTGGTGACGTTCGTCGCCAGCGGGTTGCCTTCGCGGTCAAAGATGCTGCCACGAGTAGCGGGGATGTTCGTCACACGAAGCACGTTCGCCTGCGCCGCGGCAACGGACGATTTGTAGTCAACCACCTGTAAGAAAAAGAGCCGCACGACGAGGAGAACCAAGAGCACCGCGAAGAAGCCGCCGATGACCAACCACCGCCGTTCGGGACGTGCTTGGACCTCGTCCGGCGAGGCCATAAGGTCGCGAATTCCAACCGGCTTAGGCTCGTTAATCGTGCGACCACGTCCGCGCAACGGGTGCAGTGAGACCCACGGTCGCCAGAGCCGTGAAAACCACGAACCAGTGGGTCTATCGCGCCACGAGTTCTTCACCGCCTCGCACCACCCAGGCCGCCCACCCACCGCGCTAATCGCGCCATGGGCCGCGCCAGGAGAAAGAAGGCTACGGCGTTCACGACCATCGCCGGGAAGAGGCTGTCTCGCCAGAGAGAAAAGTTCAGTGTTACGAAACTCGCGCCAACGAAGAGCACGGGCGCGACGAATCCCGCGGCCGCGGCGAGCAGCGGCGTAACCCACCACGCCGCAGAGTCGAGGTCACCGACACCTTCGCGACCTAAACGTGACGCACCGTAGGCGAGGAGCAGGGCCACCAGCGCGGTGAGCCCAAAGGGAGTCGTTGCGTGCGTGTCGAAAAAAACACCGGCGACTAACGCGCACCACAACGAAAGCGCGGTAAGTCCGGCGAGGCCCATCGCCAGGGGCCAGAGCCAGACAATCATGACGACAACGCCCGCGAAGCGCAGTGACGTGAAAATGGAGAGTTGAACGGCGACGATGACGAGTGTGGCAATCGTCACTGGTAGGAGAAATCTTCTCACGCAGCGGGTTCCCAAATCACGACGTCGAGGTAGGAAAGGTAGTGCAAGTTAGCGGCCGGCTTCAAGGTGAGGTTGTAGGTCGCCGCGCCCGGAGTTAACGTCACCGTCTTCACCGACGCGACCGGCACTCCCGCCGGGTAGAGGCCGCCATTCAAACCATCGGTGAAGAGTTTTGTTCCGGGCGTGACCGACGTGCCAAGTGGCACCGACGTTGCCGCGAGTCCGTTATTGAGACCGCGCCCCGACACGATAAGGGTCGTTACGCCCGTGCCAAAGGTCACTCCCACCGAGGAAGCGGTGTCGGTGATGAGTCGAACGGTCGCGCTGTTCGCCGTGGCGGCGACGACGCGACCCACGAGGCCGCCGTTCGCCACCACCGGCATGCCGTCCAAAATGCCGCTGTCTTGACCCTTGGAGATAGTCACCGTCGCGGCAAAGTTCGTCGGCGACAGCGCGGTTACCTGGGCCGCCACGGTCGGGAGCGATCCCACAAAGGGCACGTCGAGGTTCGTCGTCACTTGTTGGAGTTGGCGCGCGTACGCCCAGCCCTGGTTGGCCCGCTCTTCGGCCTTACCCAGTTGGTAACGAAGTTTCTGATTCTGGGCCACCACGTCGCTGTAGTTCACGGTGCCCGCGAGCATGTGGCCTATCGGGTGCGCGATGAGGTTCACCGCCCAACTAAAGGGCGTGACGACGATGTTGGCCCCGCTACGAAGCCCTGAGGAAACGCCCGTCGTCAGATAGAGCACGATAATGGTCGCCAGTGCCGCGAGCGAGAGAGTCCACGTACGACGCCGTGAACGATCGGTGGCCACGAGTTAACGCCTAACGCGAAGGTGCGGTCTTCAACATGCGCGCGAAGACGTCAAGCTCTTCCAGGCACATTCCACTTCCGAGCGCCACGCAGTTCAAGGGATCGTTCGCCAGGATGATGGGCATATTGGTCTCGAATTCGAGGCGAGCGGCGAGGCCCGCGAGCAACGCTCCCCCACCCGTCAGGACAATGCCCTGCTCCATGAGGTCGGACGAGAGTTCTGGTGGGGTGCGGTCCAAGGTGACCTTGACCGCGTCAACGATGGCTTGCACGGGCTCTTCAATGGCTTGACGAATCTGTTCCGTAGAAATAACGACGGTCTTTGGTAGTCCGGTAACGAGGTCACGACCGCGAATCTCGGCGCGAAGCTCCTGCTCGAGAGGAAAGGCCGATCCGAGCTGTATCTTGATCTCTTCGGCTGTTCTCTCACCAAGGGCTAACTGGAACTCTTTCTTCACGTACGCCACGAGCGCTTCGTCAAGCTCATCGCCACCAACGCGAATCGACTGACTGGTGACAATGCCCCCGAGTGAGATGACGGCGACTTCGGTCGTGCCGCCGCCGATGTCCACCACCATGTTGCCCGTCGGTTCGTGAATCGGCAGTCCCGCACCAATGGCCGCGGCCATGGGCTCTTCAATGATGTAGGCCTTGCGCGCGCCGGCGAACTCGGCCGCCTCCATGACCGCGCGCTGTTCGACACCGGTAATGCCCGATGGCACACAAATCACCATGCGGGGCTTTGCGAAGCGACGCTGGTGGACGCGGTGAATGAAGTAGCGCAACATTTTTTCGCAGATCTCAAAGTCCGCGATGACGCCGTCCTTGAGAGGTCGAATCGCTTGAATGTTGCTCGGAGTGCGTCCAATCATTCGTTTGGCCTCGGCACCCACGGCTAGTGGCTTGCCGTCTTTGACGTCCACGGCGACCACGGAAGGTTCGTTCAAGACGATGCCGCGTCCGCGCACGTAGACGAGCGTGTTCGCTGTACCTAAGTCCACCGCCATGTCACGACCTAGCAGTGAGAAACGTCCATCAGCCATAGTTTCCCTTTATCGAGGCGTGAGACACCCCGCGCTTTCTATCAAGGCTAGGGCACGACAGAGCCTTTTGACCAGTTCGGGGCGCTAAGTCAACGTAGGAAAGAAGATTGATATTTCACGTTGCGCCGATTCACTTGAATCCGATCCGTGAATGACGTTCTGCGACATCTCAACAGCGAGGTCGCCACGAATGGTTCCCAGCGCCGCGTCAGTTGGATTCGTCGCACCGATCATGGCGCGAACCACTTGCCACGTGTCGTCGGGCCCTTCGACGACGATCACTAATGAGGGACCGCTGGTAATAAAGGTCACGAGACGATCGAAGAATGGTTTGCCTTCGTGTTCGGCGTAGTGGCGCTTCGCCGTGGCTTCGTCGATGGTGCGCAACTCGCATGTCACGAAGTGAAACTGGCGCTGTTCGAAACGAGAGAGAATTTCACCAACGAGTCCTCGCTCGACGCCGTCGGGCTTGATGATGACCAGGGTTCTCTTCACGCCAGGCAATCTAACAGTCTCAACTGGTGTGACGAGAAGTCACGTGCAACAGTTCACCGCGCACTTCAGCGACGAGGTAGAGACTCCCCGCGACGACAATGAGATCATCGTCGGTGGAACGTTCTCTCGCGTGCGCGAGTGCCGACGTCGCGTTCGGGTGTTCGAATGCCACGGCGCCGTTTCTTCGCAGCGCGGCCGCGAGTTCACCCACGGCAAGCGCACGCGGCGAGCGCGGCGCGCAACAGTGAAATTCAGTGAAACCCGCACCAACGAGTGGCGCGACCATGTCATCGACATCACGACCGGTCAACATTCCGATCACGCAGCGGCGTTCGCCTCGAACGTCAAAAGCGCCGTCGAGTGTTGCGACCAACGCGCGAACGCCAGCCGGATTGTGTGCGCCGTCAACCACGATCATGGGATTACGCCCCACGATCTCCATTCGACCCGGCATACGAGCGTTCCTCAGCGACGTGACCACCACCTCTTCTCCCAATGCGCGACCTAAGAACGCCTCGGCGGCCACGATGGCGGTCGCGGCGTTCACGCCCTGGTGGATGCCGTGCAGTGACACGAGGATTTCTTCGTAGTAGGCGTAGGGCGTGCGTAGCGTGATGGCCCGGCCACCCAGAGCCAACTCGTTCTCCTCGAGTTCAAAGTCCTCACCGAGCAGCCAGAGCGTCGAGCCAATCTCCTCCGCTTTACCTTGAGCAATTTGGACAACGATGGCGTTAGTCGTCGCCACGATCGCGACGCCGTCGTGGCGAAAGATGCCAACCTTATCCCGGGCGATCTCACCTACCGTTGAACCCAATACTGCGGTGTGGTCGAGATCCACGTTGGTGAGCACCTCGACGTCAGAGTCGATGACGTTAGTGGAGTCCCAAGTGCCGCCCATGCCTACCTCGATCACCGCGACGTCGACGCCTTCGTCGGAAAAATGCAGCAACGCCGCCACCGTAAGCAACTCAAAACGCGTAAGTGCGATGCCGCTCACCGCCTCGACGTCCGAAAGTCGCTCGAGCGCGCTGATGAACGCTTCGTCGTCAATGGGTTCGGCGTTGACGGCAATACGCTCATTAATCGAGTGGAGATCGGGGCTGGTGAACGCGCCCACGCGTAATCCCGTCGCCTGCAGCAGCGCGCTCGTGAGCGTCGTGGTCGTACCTTTGCCGTTAGTGCCTGTCACGTGAATGGTCGGAAAGTCGCCCTGAGGGTCGGCGAAGAGCGTCAGTGTGTCGCGAACGGGTTCAAGAGTTGGAATCGCTTGACGATTGGGCGCGACGCGCTCGAAGTCAACGTGTGATTCGAGCCACTTCAGTGCCTCGGCGTACGATGAAAATCGCACCGCTTAGCTCGCGCGACGGGTTCGCGTCGCCTTTCGCATTTCATAGTTGGGCGCCTCGTGCAGGCGCACCGACGCCGCGGTCACGACGCACTTAACCACGTCGCTGCGACCCGGTACGTCGTACATGGGCTCTAGTAACACGTGTTCGAGAATCGATCGCAGTCCGCGCGCCCCGGTACCACGTTCGAGCGCGAGATCGGCTATGGCCACGAGCGCGTCGTCCTCGATCACGAGTTCGACCCCGTCCATCGCGAGCACTTGCTGGAACTGCTTGACGAGTGAGTTCTTCGGCTCGGTCAACACCTTGATCAACATGTCGCGGTCGAGTTGCTGCACCGCGCCGATGATCGGCAGTCGTCCGATGAACTCGGGGATTAGTCCAAACTTGACCATGTCTTCAGGCAAGACGTGGCGAAAGAGTTCGATGTCACCCTTGCGCTTGGACTCGATGGGCTGATTGAACCCCATCGACTTCTTGCCGAGTCGGCGCTCGATGATCTCTTCGAGTCCCGAGAACGCGCCCCCGCAGATGAAGAGAATGTTCGCGGTATCGATGGTGATGAACTCTTGGTGAGGGTGCTTGCGACCACCTTGGGGTGGAACACTCGCGATGGTGCCTTCAAGAATCTTCAGGAGCGCCTGTTGCACGCCTTCACCGGACACGTCGCGCGTGATTGATGGGTTCTCGGCCTTGCGCGCAATCTTGTCGATCTCATCGATGTAAATGATGCCGCGTTCGGCGCGCTTGACGTCAAAGTCGGCCGCCGAGAGGAGCTTGAGCAGGATGTTCTCGACGTCTTCGCCAACGTAGCCAGCTTCGGTGAGCGCGGTGGCGTCGGCGATAGCGAAGGGCACGTTGAGCATTCGTGCCAGCGTCTGAGCGAGGAAGGTCTTGCCACAGCCCGTCGGGCCGAGCAAGAGGACATTGGATTTGGCGACTTCGACGTCTTCATCATGCAGCGGACCGGTTTGGATTCGCTTGTAGTGGTTGTAGACCGCGACGGCGAGAATCTTTTTCGCGTCAACTTGGCCGATAACGAACTCGTCGAGGAACGCCGAGATCTCGCGCGGAGTTGGTAGTTCATCGAGAATGAACTCGGGGCGATCGCCGAACTCGTCCGCGATGATGTCGTTACACAGGTCAATGCACTCGTCGCAGATGTACACGCTGGGTCCCGCGATGAGCTTCTTAACCTGCTTTTGACCCTTCGCGCAGAAACTGCACTTAATAAGGTCGCTGCCTTCACCGAATTTTGCCACGAGTACCCTCCGACACGCTTAGCGCCGCCGTTATCTTACGGTCCCTCGCTCTAAAAACGAGGTACCTAGACGCGAGCGGTAATAACTTCGTCAATCAGGCCGTATTCCACGGCCTCATCGGCGCTAATGATGAAGTCACGGTCGGTGTCTTTGTTCACGCGCTCGACACTTTGACCAGTGTCGTGGGCGAGCATCGAGTTCAACATGTCCTTCATGCGCAGAATCTCACGTGCCTGAATTTCGATGTCCGAGGCCTGTCCGCCCACGCCACCCCAGGGTTGGTGCAAGAGCACGCGCGCGTGCGGCAACGCGTAACGCTTGCCCTTCGAACCCGCGCCCAGCAACACCGCGGCCGCCGAGGCCGCTTGACCGAAGCAGAACGTCGACACGTCGGGCTTGATGTACTTCATCGTGTCGTAGATCGCCAGCAGCCCTGTGATGTCACCACCGGGAGAGTTGATGTAGAGGTTGATGTCCTTTTCGGGGTCTTCTGACTCGAGGAAGAGCATCTGAGCACAAACCAAATTGGCGATGGTGTCGTCGATTGGTGTGCCGAGGAAGATAATCCGCTCACGCAGGAGGCGACTGTACAGGTCGTAAGCTCGCTCGCCACGGTTTGATGACTCTACGACCGTGGGGACGAGGTAGTTCTGGGCTCGATAGTTGTCGTTCACGCCACTACCTTATGCGTCAAGTTCCTCGGCCTGATCCGATTTCAGGAGCGCTCGATCGATTTCGACGCCCTCGGGATCGATATAGGTCACGTTGTCGGTCAGCCAGCGTGAGGCTTTCATTTTGGCGACTTCCGAACGAAACGTGATAACCCGTCCCGAGTCGCGGAGGTTCGTGCGCAGCAAGTCAGCGGTCACTTGCATCGCGTTGGCGGTGGTCTCAAGTTCCTCGTCGATCTCTTCGTCCGTCGGCTCTAGTCCTTCGGCCTTGACGAGTGCGCGTAGCGCCAAATCAACGCGAACCGCTCGCGTGGCGTCGACGCGCAGCGTCTCGAGGAGTTGATCGGAACTTTGATTCGTTACTTGAAGAAACGTCTCGAGATTGAGCTTCTGTTGTTCGAGGCGATGCCCGAGGTCGTGAAGTCGTTCGTTCGTTTCGTCCTTCACGAGCGATTCGGGCACGACCTCTTCACTCACTAAATCACTCAGTGCGACCAGTACCGCGTCGCGCTGGCTCATCTGGGCCTCCGAGATGCGCATGCGGCGCATCTGGTCAAGGATGGCGTCGCGCATCTCTTCTTCGCTCTGCCACTCGGTGTTCTCCTGGACCCACTCGTCACTCAACTCGGGCAGTTCTCGCTCTTGGACTTTTTTGAGGGTCAACTCATAGGTCGCCACGACGCCCTGACCGACACTGCCGTTGAGTTTTAACTCTTCGCCGGCCTTCATACCAAGAATCAATTCGTCAACGCCGTCGGTGATGGTGCCCGATCCAACGGTGTACATGAAGTCACTCATATCGAGGGGTTCGGCGTCGGTGGCGATCTGTCGAACGTGCGCGTCCATGGTCACCAGGTCACCGGTCACGATCGGTCGGTCGACTTCAATAAGAGTGGCGTCGGTCTCACGAAAACGATCGATCTGTTCATTCACTTCGTCGTCGGTTACGACGGGCGAGGGAATAGTGACGCGGAGATCGCCCTGGCCGAAAATCACAATCTCGGGACGCACTTCGACGTCGGCTTCGAAGACCAACGTGCCCTCTTCTTCCCCGGCCGTGATATTGATATCCGGTTGGGCGATGGGGTCAATAAGCGTTTCGGCGACCGCGTGCGCGTAGAAGTCAGGAATCGAGTCGCGAATGGCTTCGTTACGCAGTGCTCCGGGTCCGCCAAGATGAGCCATGAGGACGTTCTTGGGGACCTTGCCCTTGCGAAACCCCTTGATACTGACCTGTTTGGAGAGTTTCGTCGCCGCCGCGTCGATGGCCTTTTCCATCTCGGGCTCATCGATCTCGACGGTCAGCTTGACTCGGTTGTTTTCTGGGGTGGTGGTGGTAGCGCGCATAAGAGATGCCAGCCTACCGGTTCCTCAAAATCCCCTAAATCATGATGGTCAGGGCCTCGGCGAGGGCGCTCGCTAGTGCCTTGTCGCCGCGCACGTTCGTCGCCGAAGCATTGAGAAAGGCGTCGGCACTGATTCGTCCGGCGGCGCGGCGCCAAAATAGGGCTACGGGTGTCGTGAGCTCGAGGTTGGGCGACGTGGTCGAACTCCCGAGGGCCATCGCTCGTCCGCCTTCGACGCTCAAGAGAATCGAGCGGCCGAGTCGACCACTCAGATTGATCTGAACCAGCGTGCCGTCGGGCGCGGCGACCTTTTTGCCCAGCACGTAGGGCAGCGCCGCTTCGAATCGATTGACGACAATCTCTTCACCGGGTCCGTGGTCGTCACTCGGCTCAAGTAGCGCGTCACGAATGTCTTGGAGATGGATCCAACTATCGAGCACGCGCGTCTCTTGAAAGCGGTGGTAGGGGCGCTCGCCTTCGGGACTCCAGCCAACCTTCTCCCAGTCCTCGTCGCTCAACGCGCGAAGTCGCTCCAGCGAACTTTTTGTCGTGTCGAGAAAGAGCTCAAGAACGTCGATACCGGCTTTCTCACGAAAAGCTACGACGTAGGCCTCATTTATTTCACCTATCGGGTTCCTCACGTACTCGGGCCACGATCCCTCGTGTTCGGGCACCGGATCTCCGCGCAGCATTAATTCGAATCCAACGAGATGACTCAATACGTCGCGAACCGTCCAACCAGGACAGGGCGTGAGCGCCTCGTAGGCCTCAGGTGGTCGAGGTCGAAGAGTCCGATCTATAGACGTCCACGTTTGATCCAGCGCGTCAATAATCCACTCGTACGCCATCTCGTTCCTTCGCTCGCAGAGAGCCTACGCAAACTGACTTCTACCCTCCCAATAGTTTGACTGTGTAACGTAGAGACCTCGGGAAGTAGCGCAGCTTGGTTAGCGCGCCTGGTTTGGGACCAGGAGGCCGCGGGTTCGAATCCCGCCTTCCCGACCAATTGGGCTCATCGGATTTCAGCGGGGTCACGCCACTGAAGGTGGCTGCTTGAGCGGCTCTTCGGATTTGCGCGGGTTCAGGCCCGGTGTCTATCGATCCTCGCAAACGGTATTCCCACGTTGCGCATCTACGCAACAATGGTTGTGTGATCCGATTGGTGGCAACAGATCTTGATGGGACCTTCTGGGATGGAAGTTTCGTCCCCCCCTTGTCGCATGTGGCGGCTGTCGGTGAATTGATGAAGCGGGATGTGACCGTGCTCGCAGCCACCTCTCGACGGCCCCGCCCTGTCAGACAGAGGTTGTGTGACGCAGGGCTCTTGATTCCCGCAGTACTCATCGACGGCTCACTTGGCGTGGATTTTCGAACCGAAGAGCGATTTCATCAGGTAAGTTTCGATGCGGATGCAGCCCTGGGGACGCTGCTGACATTCCGGGCACACGGACTGGATCCATGCATCTATGTTGAGCATCCCGATTTCGACATTGTGGTATCCGAATCGCCCTCCACCTGTGCTGAGCACCTGGCGCGTCTCGGACCAGATGCTTCAACGGAAGATCTTGAAGTCACGACCGCGACGACCGCTATCTACGCCTTCTCAGTTCTTGGTTTGAGTCGTGAGCGCCTCAGTCCGGTCCTCGATGACTTAGTTCAAACTAACGATGCCAGCGCGATCCTCTATCGGGAGCCGGTCTACGGTCAATTTGGCCTGATCGTGAATCCCCCGGGAATCTCGAAGTGGACCGGAGTTGAGGCGTATTGCCGGCTCCACAACATCGAACCGCAAGAAGTCATGGCGGTTGGTGACGGATTGAATGACATTCCCATGTTGAAGGAAGCTGGTGTCGCGGTCGCGGTTCGGGGCGGTGCTCCAGAGGCAATTGCGGTTTCGCGGCACCTAATTGAGCCACCGACGTTGAGTGGCTGGACCCAGATCTTCGACCTGCTCGTTCAATACTGACGTTCACTAGCCGCAGACCGGCAAAACGAACTGATGAGTGCTCGGCTCGATCATGGTGCGATGACGCTCACCCCGTCAGAATCCGATGAGTCACCCATTGACCTGTACCCGTGGGCGTTCCACGTTTAATAGGCCGCAGTTACGGACCTGGATCGAAGAGCGCGAATTCCTCTTCACTGGGCCGATCGAAGTACGCGATCCACGACTCAAAGTCGCTCAGATCGATGCGGAACGAACCCTCGGTCGGACTCTCATTTCGGGCGCGGAGTCGGTCCCTGAGTTCATCGACGCTGACGTCGAGGCAGACGAGTTCAATTTCTACGCCGGCGGCGCGCGCGGCACTTCGTCGTTCGTCTCGTTCTGAGCGAGGCCAAAACCCGTTTTCCAAAATGACCGTGTCGCCAGCGAGTGCCAACTCAATGGCCATGTTCCACTGCAGCGCCTCAACGCGTAGTCGTGCCGGGTCTTCCGCCGCGTAGCCAAGGGCATTCAACCATTCATCAGGCGAGAGACGAAGGGCGTGGCGCTCGACGGCCAACTCGCGGGCTCTCGTGGTCTTTCCCGACGCCGGAAGACCGCACATCAAAATCACTCGGCCCATCGAAACCAACTCTCGGAGATCGGCGTTATCTTCGGTCGTGCCCTTGGCAGGAGTCGAACCCGCAACCTGACGGGTAGAAACCGTCTGCTCTATCCAGTTGAGCTACAAGGGCGCACGTTAAAGCGTACCGAACGGGTCCGCCCGCTCTAGTCACCGTAAGAATCGCTGTGCAATACTTAGTGGTCTTGGTGGGCGTAGCTCAGTTGGTTAGAGCGCCAGGTTGTGGTCCTGGAGGCCGCGGGTTCGAACCCCGTCGCTCACCCCAAGAAGACGCTGTGGTCTCGCGCTTGGTCACGGCTCCCAAAATCGCGTGTAGATTTCGCTTTGGCGCCCCGACCGACGGGTGCTCCAGGGGGTTCTCATGACCATCGTTCGCGACTCGTTTTACATCAACGGTGAGTGGGTTAAGGCCAGCTCAACCGACACGCTCGAAGTCACGACTTCGGGCACCGGCGAGCTCTACGCCACCATTCCCTCGGGCACCGTCGAGGAGGCCAATCTCGCCGTCGAAGCCGCCGCCGGCGCTTTCACCGCGTGGTCCAACACCAGCCCCAAAGAGCGCGGTGAATTCCTCATGCGCATCTCGGAAAAGTTGGCCGAGCGCAGCGACGAGATCGCGCTCACGATCGCTAACGAAGTGGGAATGCCCCTCATGCTCTCCAAAGGCATCCAGGCGGGACTGCCCACGATGACCTTCGCCGACAACGCGCAACGGGCAATGGAGTTCGTGTGGGAAGAAGAAGTCGGTAACTCGACGCTCGTACGCGAGCCCGTAGGCGTCGTCGCCGCGATTACGCCCTGGAACTACCCACTTCATCAGATCGCCAACAAGGTCGCCGCGTCGTTGGCGGCCGGATGCACCGTTGTTCTAAAGCCCAGTGAAGTCGCGCCGGTCAACGCCTTCATCTTGGCTGACATCATTCACGAGATCGGACTGCCGAAGGGCGTCTTTAATATGGTGACCGGTCTCGGTCCGGTCGTTGGTGAAGCCATCGTCGCCCACCCCAAGACCGACATGGTCTCCTTCACCGGTTCGACTCGTGCCGGCAAGCGCGTTATGGAGATCGCCTCGCAGATGGTCAAGCGCGTCTCGCTCGAACTCGGTGGCAAATCGGCCAACATCATTCTCGAGGACGCCGATCTCGCTAAGGCCGTCAGCGACGGCGTCTTCAAGTGCTACTTGAACTCGGGCCAGACGTGCTCGGCCCTTACTCGTATGGTCGTGCCTCGTGCGCGACTCGCTGAAGTAGAGGACATCGCCGTCGCGACGGCTGCGGGCTTCATGCCGGCCGACCCCATCACCGGCGCGTCACTCCTTGGACCACTCGTCAGTGCCGCGCAACAACAACGCGTACGTGACTACATCAACAAGGGCATCGATGAAGGAGCGCGCGTCATCACCGGTGGTGTCACGCCACCCGAAGGACTCGAAAAGGGTTACTACGTCGCCCCGACCGTCTTCTCGAACGTCACGAACGACATGACCATTGCTCAGGAGGAGATTTTCGGGCCGGTTCTTTCCATCATTCCCTACGACACCGAAGAAGAGGCCATCGCGATCGCGAACGACTCTAACTACGGTCTCGCGGGTGGTGTGTGGGCGGGTAGCGACGAGAAGGCCTTCGAAGTCGCGCGCAAGATTCGCACCGGTCAAGTCGAGATAAATGGTGGTGCCTTTAACGTCTTCGCTCCCTTTGGTGGCTACAAGCAGTCCGGCGTCGGTCGCGAACTCGGCACGTACGGCTTCGAAGAGTTCCTCGAAGTGAAGGCGATCCAGCACAACTAGTCCTCAAAACGCCGGGGCCGTGCCGTATAGACTCGTCACGCGCCGGTAGCTCAATTGGCAGAGCATTTGACTCTTAATCAACAGGTTCCGGGTTCAAGTCCCGGCCGGCGCACGAGTAAAAGTCCTGGTAGAGCGCGCTATTTTTTGCTCCCGAGTCTAAGCTTCGCCAATAACATCCCTCACAAATCCCTCAATAGAGGGCGCTGGAATGAAGAAAATATTGGGATTCCCTTCAAATGTGCTTACCGCATTTAGGGATTAATTAACAGGTTCCGGGTTCAAGTCCCAGCCTATGAGAGGTTTTGGAATCAGAAACTCGAGAAGATTGGCCCGATCCTCATCTCCAAACCACGACAAACATGGAAGTCGGCGGCTCGTCGAGAAGTGCGCAAGCGGCTGCGAGAAAAGGACTCGTCCGAGGTCACTCTCGTTTATCCCCAGTTCGTGATCCCTCGGGGGAGCGAATTCAGCCTCGAATTGGAGAGCCCGTAAGTCGCCGCCCCGAGATTTTGGACGGGTACCGACTGCGGGAATCCGGGGACGCCTGGTTTGGGCGAGTGAGGTATGCCCCGCCTTGCTGATTTTCCTGGTCCGCTGTAAGTTATAATCATAGACTTATAAGGTGGTATAATAACTCTATGGTTATATCGAAGAACGGCGATTACAGAGTCTCGGTTCCGGAAGACCTAGGTACGGCACTGCGGCACTTCCGCACGCAGAACAATGTGAGCCAAATGGAGGCCGCTGAGTGGGAGGGAGTGAGCCAGCCATATCTCTCAAACCTCGAATCGGGGAAGTTCGCTTCCTCGCTGAACCACGCGCTTCGATTGCTTCGACTGCTTGGCTACGAAGTGGTAGTTCGACGAGCGTCCTCGAATGGTTGATCGTCTCGTTGCGTGGCTGTACGGTACGCCTGTCCTGTCGCTGACGCCCGCGCTCAACAATCGCATCGTCTTTGATTGGGAGCAACACGGCATTGATCGATGGGGTCTCGGCAGCCGAGTCTTGTCGGTTTCGCTACCCCTTGGATCTCCCACGAATCCGCGCGACGACCGCGCGCTCGACTTCTTTTCAAACCTTCTACCTGACGGACCCGTCTTGATCGCGATGGCGCAATTAGCGGGTGTGTCGGTGCTCGACACGTTCGGGCTCCTTACCACGTTCGGTTCGGAGTGCGCTGGTGCGGTGGTCTTACTGCCAGAGGGAGAAATGCCGCCCGACAGCTCGCTTTGGGGTAGTGAGAATGTATCGACGCACGATCTCATGGCTCTGATCGATGCTCTTCCAACGGCACCGTTCGGAGCAGATCTTGGACGCGGATGGACGCCGTCCCTGCCCGGGTACCAAGGAAAACTTGTTCTCGGACGTTCGTCCGATGGACAGTGGACGAGACCAACGAATGGTGCGCCATCTACGTGGATTCTGAAACCCGACCGAGAACATCGAATGGCCGAAAATGAGGTGACGTGTCTCAGGCTTGCTGCACATTGCGGACTAACCGTTCCCGACGTGGAGCTTCTGGACTTGAACGGCACCAAGATCTTGGCCATCCGCAGGTACGACCGCACGGAGGTAGATTCGCCGATCTCCCGCATTCACCAAGAGGATGGATGTCAAGCCAGAGGAACACCGCCCATGCAGAAGTACGAATACGCGGGAGGACCCTCGCTAAGAGATCTCGCCATCGTGTTACGCGAACACGGTGACGTTGGTGCGATGAGGGACCTGCTGCAAAGAGTTGCGTTCAACGTCGCGATCGGCAACGCCGACGCTCACGCCAAGAACTTCTCATTCCTTCATGGCCCCGACGGCTTGTCCGTAACACTTGCTCCTGTTTATGACGTGCTCTCGACAATCTCGCTTGAGAAGCGCCCCAATGCCGAGGGCATCATGGTGGGAGCTAGTACCACAATGGGTCAAGAAGTAAACGCGCAGACGGACATACTAAAAGTCTCGAAAGATGACATTATTTCGGAGGGTACAAAGTGGGGGCTCAGACGAAAAGCGTCTGAGGAGTGCGTCGCCGAAGTGTTCGACGCAGTGAGCGCCTCAATCGCCGAGACAAGCGGGGATGAGTCCGTGCTCAATTTCATCCGTGCGCAACTCACCCGGGCGAGCAGTTGACGGACCTGGCAGACCTCAAGATCGTCGTCGTGCTACTCGACGACGACGATCATGACGATGACGATGACGATGACGATGACGAAGGCAGTGATCTTGGTGGACGAGGATTCGTGCAATTGATGGAATGACACTCCATTTTTCTTCAGCGAGAAAATCCCATGAAGAATCCCACACACCACTGGAAGGACCCCTGTCAATGGTCCAATGCGACTAGGAGTCGTTGTTGGTGTTGCCTCTGCCACAGCTCCTTGAACTCGACCCGGGTCAGGTAACAAAGAGAGCTGTGGAGACGTTCATGATTGTATTCACGTCGCCAGTCCTCAAGGAGCACTTGGGCTTCGAGGAGTGACTCGAAGAGATGGCCGTTCAAGTACTCGTCGCGGATGCGTAAGTTGAATGATTCAGTGTGCACCGCAAAACACTATGGAACTCGCTCTTAATCAAAAATGCCGTTTGGGACCGGAACAACCCTCATTACATCCCTCATTTTTCCAAAACGCGGTAAGACGTTATAAACGTTTGCACCACCAACTTCATTGAAAACAAAAGGCTTTGCTGTGCATTACGAATCTTCAAAACACGTCTCCTAGACCTCTTAATCAACAGGTTCCGGGTTCAAGTCCCGGCGGGCGCACCAAAGCAGCGCACCAAAGCAGTCAACTTCTACGGACTCATGCATTCCGACGGTGGCGCCGACTGGGCAACGGCATGAAGATTCGAAGACTTGGAAGATTATCGGTCTCCCGCAAACCCATCCCGATTCAGATCGTCGAATACGGCGCACATGCGGAGCAGTCGGCGCCCATGGAATGCGCGACGAATTGGAAATCGATAAATGTGCTGAAGAAATTGTCCATTGATCAGCCTTTTCCATCTCGGCAAATACAAAGGACGCCATTCTTTCGTGGCGGCATGGGTTGTCCGTCAAGATTCTTCGACTATTCCAGCCCTTCAAGTTTGCTGAGTCGATCCGCGAGGCCCGCCACAGCGGCTTGCAAGACCTTGATAGTGGTAGAAATTTCGCGCAATCGATCGTCTTCAAACCCGTCTATCGACTGAACGGACTTCTTATCGTGCGGCTCGACTTCGCTATGGAGTTCATCCGCCCGTCGACAGACCAAACCCAACCGGCTTAGGACCCTGATGGCTTCGTGTGACGTGAACGAACTGCGTTCCCATTCAGTGACTGCGGCCATGATCTGCTTTGGGGGGAACCAACCACAAGGCAGTTCTACAAAGTATTCCCTAACGATTTCTGGCTCTTGGCCATTCATTGTCTCAACTACCCGCGATTGGGTCAGTTCCAGCTCCCTACCGCCAACAAGAAATTTCATCGCACCACTCTTTCTCATAAGTTCCAGAACTTCTGGTACTTATAAGAAGTTATAGTAAGTTCCATCGTTTGTCAAGTCTCGCTATTTTCATCAAAGTTGACCGATTAGAAATGCAACCCTCCAATGGCGGCTGAATCGGGAACACTTCCGTTAATGCCTTCGATACCTTGAGGGTTACTGTCCGATCCTCAATTGGCGGTTGATTCCGGAAGATAACTCATATATAGTGTTTTAAATCCCTAAACAGTCATATATAGAGGAATTCAATGCGGCGACCACACACCTACACACCCCAAACTTCCGACGCTGCCAAGGTGATTGGGCTAGAAATTGCGCGAGTCCGCCGAAAACGCCGATGGACGACAGCAGAATTGGCGAGCCGTGCCGGCATCAGCACGACGACGCTATTTCGCGTCGAACGTGGCGATCCAACTACGGCGATCGGAATCGTCTTTGAGGTCGCGACCTTGCTCGGCATTCAATTATTTGGTGCGGACCGAAACGAACTAGCCGCGCTCGTGGGCCGAGGCCAAGAGCGTTTGGCACTCTTGCCAGCTCGAGTTCGCGAACCGGAAGGACCCGTAGATGACGACTTCTAATGGCACGCCAAAGAGGGTGTACGTGTGGGTCTGGCTTCCAGGATCAACGGAGCCCGTTCCCGCGGGCCTGATCGAACAGAGTGGCGAAGTGGTTTATTTCAACTATGGCCGCAGTTATCTTGAACGAGGAAACGCGACCGCCCTGTATCTTCCGGAACTACCACTCCGGCGCGGACGCATTCGTCCCCTTCAGGGCTTAACGATCGCTGGATGCCTCAGTGACGCTGGACCCGACGCTTGGGGCCGGCGAGTAATTCGATATCGAATGCTGGGCACGGCCGTCTTGAACTCGGAGGATGACGACCTTACCGAATTGACCTATCTCCTGGAATCCGGCTCCGATCGAATTGGAGCCCTCGATTTTCAGGCAAGCCCAGAGGAATATGTTCCGAGGACTAGCGAGGCAACTCTCGCCGAAATGCAAGAGGCCGCAGATCGACTCGAAAAAGGTGTTCCCTTCTCCGCTGAACTCGACATGGCCCTACTCCACGGTTCTTCGGTGGGTGGCGCCCGACCAAAAGCGCTGCTCAAGGACGGCGTGAGAACGCTCATCGCTAAGTTTTCTTCGACGACGGACAGTTATCCAGTCGTCAAGGCAGAAGGCGTTGCAATGGAACTTGCTCGACGAGTTGGCTTGAATGTCGCACGCACTGAAGTTGTCGAAAGCTTAGGTAGAGACGTGTTGTTGGTAGAACGATTCGATCGGACTTCGACCCCGGGACAACGCCGGTCGATTGTTTCCGCTCTCACACTCCTAGAACTCGACGAGATGTTTGCGCGATATGCCACCTACTTCGACCTAGTGCCAATAATTCAGAAGCGCTTTGCCAACGCGCTTCCGACGTTGCGCGAACTGTTCTCGCGCATCGTGTTCAACATTTGTGTAGGGAATACCGACGATCACGCTCGAAATCACGCTGCATTCTGGGATGGTTCGTTGCTCACTTTGACACCCGCTTTTGACATATGCCCGCAGCAACGTTCCGGAGGTGAAGCTGTTCAAGCCATGGCAATTGCCCCGGGCTTCAGATTCAGCCAGTTTGCTGGATGCATCAATGCTTCCGAAACATATTTCCTTTCGCGAGATGAGGCACGACAGATTGTCGACAATCAAATGGAAATCATCCGAGAGCAGTGGACGGACGCGTCTGACACTGCCCGGCTCACCGAGAATGAGCGCCTACAACTCTGGGGACGACAGATCCTAAATCCTTTTGCGACGGAAGGTCTCTGAACTTCTTATGTTCAGTGGCGAGCAGAACAGGCTTCGACATTTGACGTCGTCTTCGTCTTCGTCTTCGTCTTCGTCTTCGTCTTCGT
>DATCCC010000028.1:0-68848 GCA_036511495.1 Acidimicrobiales bacterium
ATCTCCGGTGTGCAGATTAGGTAGTTCACGCCTCAAAATAACTGGCTTTGGGATCCAAGTCGACTAGAAGTCATTGCCGGAAACTACCCGCGGAGGCTCCACTTTGTGACCCCGTTGGACCACTAATGATTTGTGGGTCTATGGAACGATTGGTCATCGTGGACATTTCCACTAACTGGATGTCGGGGTGGTCCGTGGGACGAAACGAGGGATTTTTGAATTCAACTCGACTCTCCTTCGCGAGGGGCGACGGTGTTGATGACGGCCAGTCTTGCTTGGTACAGTTCGGGTCCTTTGGCGCCTTGGTCGAGAAAACTCGGAAGCGAGGTATATAGTCATATAGCAATAACTCACCTATAACGTGAGTTTCTGCTATGATAGAATCATCGGAGGAAGCGATGACACGACAGTTGGACTTAATTGACACTCTCGTATTAGAAGGCCGTAACGAGTTCACGTTTGCCGACGTCAACGCTCTGCTTGGTGGTTCAACTGCAGCAACCGCGAACACGTTACGCAGGTTAAGAGATGCGGGCCTGGTCGATCGCCTCACCCGGGGTCATTACTCGATCCGATCTTTGGGTTCGCTTGGTACGTCAGCCGTCACCGACAATCTCACTAACGCGATCGGAGGGGTGTTCGAAGGGCGAGAACACCGGATCGCCTTTCTCAGCGCACTCGATGAGCTTGGACTGCTGAGCCACCCAGTACGGCGGGTGTTCGTTGCGTGTACTCAACAGGTTCGATTCTCACACGTCAGCCGGAGGCCTCTTCGAGTCGTCATCGAAAGACCCGAGACCATTCATCTAGAGGCTGAAGTCGCGACGACATCTTGGCGATCGTCGTTGGAGCGAGCCCTTTTTGAAAGTGCATTGCGCCTCGATTTGGTCGGCAGTGTCGAACGGCTCGCCGAAGCACTCGCTGTTGGATCGGCTGACGCCGAACCCAAGCGGATAACGCGCCTCGCTGTGGCGTTCGGCGCGCGCGGCCGAGCGGCCGAGCGTCGTCTCGCCTCGCTCGCGACCGCACTGGACTTGCCCCTTGGTTTGCATCCGATGGTGGAGCGGCGCCAGTCACCTATCCGTCTCGACCCTCGTGAGACCGAGGTCGTGTGGACAGACGACCGATTCAAGGTCGGCTGGAATACCACGGTCGATGAACTTCGAGCGGTGATCGGAAACTAGTGTGCTGACCCGTCACGCCATTACCCGCCGCGCAGACACCGATGCAGTGGACGGCGCGGTCGTCGAACGAGACTACGTCCTCACCCACATCGTCGCTCAACTTCATCGGGCCACGATGGAGGGCACGGCGCGGCTTGTCTTCAAAGGTGGAACCGCTCTGCGTCTGGTCCATTTGGGGGACTACCGATATTCAGCGGATCTTGACTTCACCATCCTTGGAGGAAACCCGTCAGTCGCGACGACCGCATTGGCCAAGTCGTTGGAGGCTGCGCGTGAACACGCTGGGCTGCCTGTCCTTAAGTTTTCCGAGGGGAACAGTCCTGGCATCGAATACATCGGCCCCTTGGGTGCGAGTAAGCCACGGCTCATTAAGTTGGATATTTCTGACTCCGAAATCGTCGAGTCGATTGAGCAGAGGACGATCTTGCCAGGATTGTGGCCTGACCTACCTGACCTTGTGCCGTTCGACGTCTATTCGCTTGAGGAGATCGCGGCGGAGAAGCTCCGCTGCGTGATCCAGCGCGTTCAGTGTCGGGACCTCTACGACATCTTCAGGTTGGTCGAGGACACGCACGTGTCTCTCGTCGACGTGCGACCGTTATTCGAACGTAAAGCAACTGCGAAGGGTGTCGATCCCGCAACGTTCGCTGGTCGACTTGAGGACAGGCTGCCTCGTTACAAAGATCGTTGGCACGACGAAATGTCCGACCACCTCCGAGAACCCCCGCGAATCGACGACGTCATCCGAGTCGTGCGCCGGCATCTTCGTGGTGCCGGATTGGTCGCGCAGTAGGCATCGAAATTGCCCTAACTATCGCAGGTCACTCATTGTGGGTCCATCTTCGAGGCGCTCATCTGCGTCGCTCTTTCACGGAATGTGGCTGGTCGGCGTAACCCGCTCGTCTCGTACGTGGCTACGACTGTTGTGAATGGTGAAAGTCCGAGAAATCATCAGCGAGCCGGAACGAACAGGCTGGGCTCAGATTCGTCAAACCGGTAGCCATCGTCACTACAAGCACGCAATGGCCCCCGGCTCGGTCTGCGTGGCTGGAAATTTAGGTGATGAAATCCCCAAAGGAACCCTCGGTAACATTGTGAGACAAGCCAGACTCGAGAGGAGACCACGATGACTGAATTCACCATCGTGATCGAGGATGCGGGTACCAATTACGCGGCCTACGCACCTGACGTTCCCGGTTGCATTGCCACGGGCGCGAGCGTTGCCGACGTGACGTCAACACTCCGAGAGGCTATTGCTGAACACTTAGAAATTCTTCGAGGAATGGGCGAAGAGATTCCCGTCCCTCATTCTCGCGCAGCCATAATCCAGATTGCATCCTGATCGCGCATTGAAGTAGTGACTGGACCGCCTCTTCCACGAACAATCCTCTTCGATCTTTACGGGACGCTAGTGCCGGGAGGCTCACGGTTACAGCGAGACGCCGTCGCGTTTCAGATGGCGGAGGTCTTAGACGTCGATCAAATCAAGTTTGCAGATGTCGTGCGGTCGACGTTCGACGCCCGGGTTCGCGGAACGATGGGTGGACTTTCGGAGACGATTTCGGAGTTAGCGCGACGGGTCGGAGGGCGCCCCACTTCCCCGCAAGTTGCATTGGCCGCGGAACAGCGTCTGACATTCTCTAGGAAGTTGCTGAGCGATACGTATTCGGCGCCGCACTTGATCAACCTAAAGTCGCGGGGCTACCAACTTGGCATCGTCACGGACTGTTCAGCGGAAACGCCGTTGTCGTGGATCTCAACGTGGCTGAAGGACGTGGTTGACGTCGTCGCGTTCTCGTGTGAGCTCGGCGTAAGGAAACCGCACCCTGAGATGTACCTAGCGGCCACTGGGCGTCTCAACGTGCAGCCGGAGGAGTGTCTGTTCATTGGCGATGGTGATAGTGACGAGTTGAGCGGGGCGCACGCGCTGGGGATGTCAACCAAGATGCTTGTGGATCCAAACCTGCTGGATACGGATCGTCGTGATGTTGTAAGTAAATGGGACGGTGCCGTAATCAACTCGCTCGCGGATTTGTTCAACGATTCGATTGAGTGAAACGTCAAAGAGGTGACTTGCGTGGCGTATTGGAATACGAATGTGCCCCCTCCAGCTAGAAGATCCGGTATGAGTTCGAGGAGAACACGCGGGACCCACGAAAGGGGTGCGAAACCGGCCCTTTATGGGTCTAAATCACCCCATTTCGCTCATTTGTGGGTCCATCGATTTAAAAAAGTCCATTTTATCAGGGAGTTTGCGCGCGACTCGTATATCTACACAATCTTTGAGGGACCCAGTGAAATTCAACGACTGATTATTGCGCGCGCCATTTCTGGCGTGCAGATTAGGTAGTCTCAAGCCCAAGCCGTACAATGGCGGGCCTTTGGATCTCTCGACTGCCAACAGTGCCCGTCGACGATGACCCTCGGAGCTTCCACTTTTAGGTCTCCTTGGACCCGATGATGGGTTTGGGTCACACAATGAGAATCATGAGTTCACTACCGAAAAAATAACGCTATAATTCTGTACATGACCACGCTACCCATCGCCGATGCTCGAGCTCAGTTGTCCAAATTGGTCGACGAAGCCAACTCAACGCACGAACGTTTCGAAATCACGAAGAACGGACACCGAGCCGCCGTGCTCATGGGGGCCGACGACTACGACGCCATGCGCGAGACAATTGCCGTGCTGTCCGACCCAGCGCTGCTGCTCGCTCACCAGGAGGGCGTGCAAGCGTTTTCGGAAGGTGATGTTCTCAACAGCGATCAACTCGCCGAGGCAATGAAGAATGCCGGGCGTAGTGTCGACACCAAGTAGTGATCGATACAACCTTCTCATCGCCCGATCGGCAGCAAAGGCGCTCTCTGACGTGCTTCCCGAGAAAATCGCGCATGCGGTGTATGAATTCATCACAGGACCATTACTCGACAACCCTCAGCGCGTTGGAAAACCGCTCGGGCCACCCCTGGCACCGGTGCACTCTGCGCGCCGTGGGGACTATCGAGTGCTGTACCTCATCGATGACGCGATGCATACGGTGAAGGTGACCGCGATCCGACTTCGTGCCGACGCGTACCGGTCGTGAACCACTGAGATCGACCTCAGCCATGTCGGAACGGTTCGCGCAATCTGACTTTGAGGGCGCTGGAGGACTCGACGCTTTCGAGGGAGGTTCATCACGTCGATCGTCGACACCGAAACCCGCTTGGCCGCCAGAACCCCGCCGCGCAACCATTCGCCCGAACTCACAGGTCATTACCCGCGTAGGAGAGGTTGAAGCTCTTGTTGACGAGTGGAAAGTCCGGCACGATCGTGTCGATCAAAGCAAGGGGCAACGCGGGCCACGCGAAGAACGAGGGGTCGACGATTTTGACTCGGCGCAGCGTCCCGTCGGGGCCGAAGTCGACGCGGTGCACGATCGCCCCGCGCCACCCTTCCGCGATGCCCGTGCCGTGACCTTCTCGAACGTCGAACTCATCCCCGCGGAATTCGAGCGGCCCCTCGCGCGCTACGAGGTCGCTAAGCAAGCGAAGGGACACGTCGACCTCATCACAGCGCACCTCGAATCGGGCGAGTACGTCGCCACCTTCGCGTGACACGGAGAATGAGCTGGCGGGCAACGCGACGAAGGAGTGCGCCCAACGGGCGTCGTTCTTAAGGCCCGAGGCCCGTGCGACGACCCCGAGCACGCCTAAGTCGCGGACTTGCTCGATCGAAAGCACGCCGGTACCCGTGAAGCGGTCCATCACGATGCTGTTAGAACGCGCCAGCGTGACCAACTCGTGGAACTGCGCGCCGATGTCGTCGAGTTCCTCCCTGGTCGGCAGGACCCGTAGCGTGGCCCCGCCGTACTGCACCCCACCGCGCAAGAGGCGATGGCCCGTCACGGCGTCGTTGAGCGTCAAGAGGCGCTCGCGCAACGTCAGTGCGCGCGCGTTGGCGAGGCCGAAGCCGACGTCGTTGCACAACACGCCGACGTCGGCGACGTGGTTGTACAGTCGTTCGAGCTCGAGCAGGATCGCGCGCAGTTCGCGGCCCCGCTGGCCGACCTCGATGCCGAGGGCCTCTTCAACGCCCTGGACGAAGGCGAGACTGTGGCCAACGGCGCTGTCGCCCGAGATCTTTTCGGCGAGGTTCAGGGCGAAGGCCAGGTCCTGGCCCTCGAAGAGTCGCTCGATACCCTTGTGCACGAACCAGAGGCGAGCCTTCATGCGCACGATGGTCTCGCCCAGCACCCAGAAGCGAAAGTGTCCGGGCTCGATGACGCCCGCGTGCACCGGGCCGACCGGTATCTCGTAGACCCCGTCGCCCTCGACCTGGGCGAAGGGGAAAGGGTCAGCGTCGAGGTTCATTGGGGGCTGGGCCCCCGCGTCACTGCGCATGGGGTGCCATCGAAGGGGCCAGTGCTGGTGCAGCACCAGACGGCGCAGTTGGGGATGGCCAACGGGTTCGACACCGAAGAGGTCGTGCATCTCGCGCTCGAATCGACTGGCGGAGTAACTGAGGTGGGCAATCGAAGGCAGTCGCGGATGGTGCGAATCGAGCAACACCCGCAGTTCGACGCGCTGGTCGGGCGGACCGTCGAGGAAGAGGTAGACCACTTCGATGACCGCACCGTCGTGGCGGGCAGCGACGAGTGCGAGTCGATAACCGTCGTCGAACAACAGACGGGCCGCCTCGGTGAGTTCGTCAGCCTCGCAGTCGAGCACCCTGCGACGCGGCCGCTCGCTGAGGATCCACTTTATGTTGAACGGGTGCTGGGTCATTTCACGATCACCATCGCGGCCGCTCGCAGTAGGGTGTCGAGCGGCCACGCGAGCACGCCGAGTGCGCCGCATCCCACGAGCGCGCCGACCAGGGGAACGGTGACGATGGAGGGGCTCTTGTGCACCGGCTCCCCATCGGGGCGAGCGCCAAAGAGCATGTGGCGCCCGTGCGACATCACTGATCCAAAGATCACCGCCATCAGCACGAGCGAGACCGCCGCCACCCAGCCCAGGCCCACGTGCACCTCGGCGCGCAGCATGTTGAGTTCGCTGATGAACAGGCTGAAGGGCGGCAGTCCGAGCAGGGCCACGAGGCCGAAGGCGAACACGCCACCCAGGGCCGGACGACGGGCCAACAACGCCTTCACCTGGTCGATCTCCGTCGTTCCCTCGACGAGCAGGATCTCACCGGAGGCGAGGAAGAGCACCGCCTTCGCGAGTCCGTGGCCGAGCACGTGCAGCAGCACCGCGGCGATGGCGAGCGGTGTGCCGGCGGCCGCGCCCAGCGAGATGAGGCCCATGTGCTCGACGCTGTGGTACGCGAGCATGCGCTTGTAGTCGCGCTGGCTGAGCAACAGCGACGCGGCGACCGCCAGCGAAAGGAGGCCCACCGTGACGAACAGCATCCGCGGGAACTCCACTCCTAAGGCTCCGTCGGCGATGGCCTTCAGTCGCAGCAGCACGTAGAACGCCACCGTCAGTAGCACCCCGGACATCAGGGCCGACACCGGCGCCGGCGCCTGACTGTGCGCGTCGGGCAGCCAGCTGTGCATGGGCGCGAGACCGACTTTGGTGCCGTAGCCGAGCACCAGCAGCGCCAGGGCGAGACGCATGACCCCCGGGTCGAGATGGTGCGAGACGCTCATGAGCGAGGTCCACTGCAGCGACACGTGCGCGTCGTGGCCGACGTGCAGCGCGGCGAGGTAGACGAGCACGGTGCCGAGGAAGGCCAGCGCGATGCCCACCGAACAGATGATGACGTACTTCCACGACGCCTCGAGGGCACCTCTGGTGCGTCGGTGGCCAACGAGGAACGTGGTGATGATCGTGGTCGCCTCGACGGCTACCCACATGACGCCCACGTTGCCCGCAGTGACCGCGAGCAGCATCGTCGTGATGAAGCCCTGGACGAGCACCGCGTAGAGCGTCGCGTGACGCGCGCTCGAGCGACCCGAGGAGACCTCGTGATCGAGGTAGCGCACGCTCTGGCACACGGCCAAGAGGCCGATCGCCCCGATGACGATCACCATGAAGGCGCTCAGCGCGTCCACGCGCAGGACGCCAGAAAATTCCGACAGCGCGGCGTGGTGCACGACCTGTACGGCGAGCACGACGCCCGTGACGAGCACGAAACCGAGCGACGCCGTGCACAGCCACCCGACCCAGCGCCGCCACGGTACCGCCGCCACCACGCCGCCCGTCACGGCCGGCACGAGCAAGAGGACGAGGGCGAGCATCAGTCGTGCAGTTCCTGGAGTTGGTCAAGGTCGAGGACCGCGAACTTGGACCACAGTTGCACCGCCAACACGCGCAGCACCACGACGACCAAGAGGACGTCGAGGGACGCGCCCAACTCCACCAGCAACGGCACGCCGGCCGTCGCGAGAAAGGCGACGAGCGCAATGCCGTTGTCCACGAGCAAGAGGCCCACGATCTGCGACGCGGCCTTGCGGCGAACGACCATCGAGAAGAAACCGATCAGCAGCGTCGCGAGGCCGAGCGGGATGAGTCGTCCGGCACTGGTCGCCACGAGCGCGACGACGGGGCGGGTCGCGCCGTAGGCGAGGAAGGTGAGGGCCCCGGCACCCACCAGTGACGTCGGCACGTTCACGAGGGGCGACGTTTCGCGACTCGAGGGCTCGTTGGCCAGCACGCGTTTGACGAGCGTGGGAATTACGAGGCCCTTGGCCGCGAGGACCAGGCATCCCACGACGACGAGTACGTCGTCGTGACGGTGAACTCCGAGCACCAGGGCGACGACGCCGAGGGCCATCCCCTGGACGGCCAGCGCGCGCACGATCGCCAGGAGCGATCGTCGCCACAAGGTGACGAAGGCGCACAGGATCACCAGCCCGGCGGCGATCTCCAGGAGGCTCGAGTACGTGGCGTTGTTCACCGCGCGACCACCGCGGTCACCGCACCGAGCAGGGCGAGCACGAAGCCGCCCGCCAGCAGTTCGGGCAGGCGAAAGAGACGCATCTTGGCCGTGAAGACCTCGAAGACGGCGATCGTGACGCCGGCAGCGGCGACCTTGGCGCCGAGCGCGACGAGCCCCACGCTGAAGGCCAACACCCCTGGTCGCTCCGCCACCCCCAAGGGGACGAGCAGGTTCATGAGCAGGCCAAGTAAGAACATGAGGCGCATCGACTCGCCCAGGATGATCAGGCCTAAGTCTGGGCCGGAGTACTCGAGGACCATCGCCTCGTGGATCATGGTGAGTTCGAGGTGGGTGCTCGGATTGTCGACCGGCAGTCGGCCACTCTCGGCGAGGATCACCACCAAGAACGACGCCAGTGCCAGGATTCGCGCCGGACTGGCGATGAGCGCCGGATGGTCCAAACCGACGCGCACGAGCGCGGGCAGGTTCGACGTGCGAGCGGAAATCGCCATGGCCAGGATTGCCACCAGCAGCGCCGGTGCGCAGAGCGCCCCGATGGTCATGGACCGTCTCGCACCCATGCCGCCAAAGGCCGTGCCCGTATCGAGGGCGCTGAGCGCGAGCATGAGCGAACCGAGCAGCAGCACGAAGATGACCGCGAAGAAATCCGAACTCTGCCCGAGTGGTGGACGGGTCGTCGCTAGGGGCGACACCGCCGCGACGACGACCGTGGTCGCGACGAGGACGACCGGACCGGCGCCGAAGACCCAGCTTGATTCCTTCGGTCGCAGGCGCTGCTTGGCGAAGAGCTTTCGTAGGTCGGAGAGAGGCTGATGGATGGGCGCGCCGGCGCGGCCTTCGAGCCGACAACGAACCTTGCGCATCAGTCCGAGCAGGAGCGGTCCACCGACGACGATGGCGCCCACTTGGACGAGCGCCACCGCGACCTGCGTTAGGACGTGGGCGAGGTCGTTCACGTCACCACCACCAAGACGATCACGAGTGCCACGAAACCGTAGGCGAGGTAGCGGTGCACGCTGCCGTTCTGGAACCAACGCGCGCGCTGGCCCCACCATCGCACGCCGGCAATGAAGGGGCGATAGAACTGACGTTCTATGACGTCGTCATTCGTCGTGCGATAGGCAATGCGTTCGATGTAGTAGCGCGACTCGACGAGATGGCTGACGTTGAGGTCGCGCGAGGGGCGAACCACGTCGTCGAACACCCGCTGCAGCGGTTCAGCGAAGGAGGTGGCCGTGTACTGCATGCGCGCCGTCTGCACCCTTCGACCCGACCCCCACGGTTCGACCGGATTGACCGCGGGCCAGACGCTCCGGCGTCGATGGGCCAGTCGTCGTATCACGATCATCGCCAGGGCCGCCACCGCTAAGCCCGCGGCGAGCAGCGACGGTGCTAAGACACCGCGCAGTCCGAGCAGGTGCAGCGAGACCCATCCGCTTGCTGATGATGTGGCGCCGACTCGACCCGCGCTCGCCGCGGCACGCTCTATCGCCGGCAACACCAGCATCGGCACGAGCCCAAGCACGAGGCACAGCGCGCCGAGCGCCCCGGCGCCGAGGCGCATGGTGATCGCGACCTCGTGTGCTTCGGCCGTCTCGTCGCAGCGCGGTCGTCCGAGAAACCCGATCCCCGTGGCCTTGACGAACGCGGCGATCGTGAGCCCCCCGGTCAACGCCACGGCGGCGACCGCGACCGTGACGCTGATCACGACCGACGTATTGGACGTGGGTAGTCCGTGCAGGAGACCTTGGAGGAGCAGCCATTCACCAACGAACCCGTTGAAGGGAGGAACGGCCGACACCGCGAGCGCGCCAGCGAGAAAGACGGCGCCCGTCACGGGCATTCGTCGCATCAGTCCGCCGAGTCGATCCAAGTCTCTCGTCCCCGTGGCGATCTGCACCGCGCCCGCCGCGAGAAAGAGCGCCCCCTTGAAGACGGAGTGATTGACCATGAGCAACAGTGCGGCCACCATGGCGACGGCGGCGACTGTTCGATGGCCCGAGGCGGCGAATATGCCCGACGCGCCGAGTGCGATTAACACCAGACCCATGTTGTCGGCGGTCGAATACGCGAGCAGCCTCTTAAGGTCCGAACTCGTTGCCGCGTAGAGCGCGCCGTAGAGCGCCGACACGACGCCGAGGGCGCTCACGAGCAACCACCACCAGTCCGGCCCGCCCCCGAGGAGTTCGTTGCCCACAAGGACGATGCCGTAGATACCGAGGTTGACCATGGCCCCGGACATGAGCGCCGACGCCGGACCCGGCGCTTCGACGTGGGCTTTGGGCAGCCAGACGTGCAGAGGCACCGCGCCGGCCTTCGATCCAAAGCCGAGAAGGGCGGCCACGAAGATCGTGCCGCGCATCGCGCCCGAGAGGTGTCGCGCGTGCGCCTCGATGTCGGCGAAGGTCTGACCACCCGAGTGGGCCGAGAGCAGAACCAGTGCCAGAAGAATGGCCGCCGCGCCGGCGTGGGTCATTACCGCGTACCACTGGGCAGCGCTTCGTGCGGCCTCGCGGCGCGATTGGTCGGTCAGTACCAGCACCAACGAAGTGAGGGCCATCACTTCCCAGAGCACGAGGAAGGTCGCCACGCTGGCGGCGAAGGGCACGAGAAGCATGCTCGTCACGAACAACGGCAGCGCGCTCGAAGCGCTGCGCGTGGCCAAGCCGTGGCTGGCGTAGCCCAACCAATAGAGCGTCGACGCCAACGCCACCACTGAAATCGCGATGACGAAGAGGGCGCCCAACGGATTGAGCACCATGGTCACACCAGTGAAGGGCAGTAGTGCACTCGTTGACAGCGCGACGACGTGGCCGCTATGGAGCACCGACACCGCAGTTACCAGCGCCGCGGCGCATGAGACCCACGTCAACGCTACGGCCGCGCCTACGCGGCTCGACACCGGCAACGCCGCACCGAAGACGGCCGCCATCGCGCCGGCGAGTGCGACCGTTACCACGCAGGCCTCGTTCACCGCCCGGTCAGACCCCTCAACGCTTCGACGATCACCTCGGGACGAGGCGGACAACCTGCGATATGAAGATCGACCTGCACCACGTCGCTGACCGATCCTTCGACACCGTACGCGCCCTTGAAGATCCCGCAATCGTGCGCACAGTCGCCGAGGGAGATGACGAGCCGCGGCTCAGGCATCGCGTCCAACGTCTTGCGTAGTGGATCAGACATGTTCTTCGTGACCGGCCCGGTCACCAAGAGGGCGTCGGCGTGGCGTGGCGACGCGACGAGTCGCACGCCATATCTCTCCGCGTCATAGACCGGTGCGAAGGCGGACGCGACTTCAAGCTCGCAGCCATTGCACGAGCCGGCGTCGACGTGACGAATTTGGAGTGATCCGTGAAGACCCGTTGAGAGATGTTGCGAATTCGGCGGCCCGCCCAAGTCTTTGACGACCTTCGAGGGATGAAGAACGGTCTGCAGGAGGAGACGAAACGTCATAATTCCGGTTTCCCTCTTCGCCAGTGGAGCGGACTATCAACAGTACCATCGATATTTTGAAGGGAACGAGCTCGCCTAAGGCGTTACGGTCCCGGCTTTAAACGATCGAGCGCGGTCTCGAGGCTGGCGAGCGGCCGCAATAGTATCGGGCGGTGGACGAAAGGATAGGGTCACTGGCCGATCAGCTCGTGGCGATTCGGTTCCAAGAAGAGCCCTTGCGGGCGGCGTTGCTCGGATTACCAGACGGCGACCTTGCGCTCGGCGATCTCTCACGAAACGCTGAAGTGGCCCTACTGGCGGCTTACTCCTCGCTGGCGGCGGCCGCGACGTCGTTGCACGACCGAGTCGCCGGCGAGGGTGCAACTCTCGACGAGATTGAGCTCGTTACGCTCGACCACGTCCGCTTTAGCGCTGCCAACAGAGTCGATGAGTTAGGTGTGCGTGGCGTCGAGTTCACCATCAGTGACTTTCATAACTCGCCCCTTTCGATGCTGCTTGGTGTTCTCTACCAGTTACCTCTCGACACCGCGGATCGCAAGGTAGGACACTTGCGACGACTCGCCTCGATGCCGGCTTATTTGGAAGGAGCCGCCGAGCGCCATCGCGACGGCGCCGCCGGCGGGCGCGTACCGACGGCCCGAGGCGTGCGCGCGGCGCTGGCCCAGATCGACACGGTACTGGAGAAGTCTGATCTGAGCGGTCTTCGACGGAGTCTCGACGACGGTGACGATAACTTCGCCGCCGACCAGGAACGGGTCATTGAATTGTCAGTGCGACCCGCGCTCGAGCAGTACCGCGCGTTCTTGACGCGCGAGGCGTTGCCCGTTGGTCGTTCCGATGACCAACCGGGTCTTCGTTGGTTGCCGGACGGGGATGAGGCGTACCACCTGTTGGTGCGCGCCCATACCTCTGGCGCAAGAACGCCCGAGGAACTTCACGCCATGGGCATCGCGATCACTGAGCGTTTGCACGAGGAGTTCGCCGAGGTCGGTGCACGGCTCTGGGGTACGAGCGACGTGACGGAGATTCACTCGCGACTTCGTAGCGACCCGGACCTTCGCTACGCCGACAGCGACGAGATTGTCGTCAGCGCGATCGATATCGTTCGTCGAGCCGAACTGGCGGCTCCGGAATGGTTCGGTGTCGTGCCGTCGGTGCCCTGCGCAGTCGAACCCGTCCCCGACGCCCTCGCGGACGGATCGGCGCCCGCTTATTACTTTCGCGGCGCCCTTGATGGTTCGAGGCGCGGCACGTACTTCATTAACGCCACCAAACCACACGAGCGCTATCGCCATATGGCCGAAGCGATTGCGTTTCACGAAGCCGTTCCCGGTCACCACTTCCAACTGGCCATCGCCCAGGAACGAAAGGGCGGCCACGTCGTCTTCGCGGTCTTTGGCGACACGGCGAGTGCCGAAGGTTGGGGACTCTACGCCGAGCGTCTCGCCGACGAAATGGGTCTCTACAGCGGAGATCTAACGCGTCTGGGAATGTTGAGCACCGACGCGTGGCGCGCCGCGCGACTGGTAGTCGACACTGGTATCCACGCGATGGGATGGTCACGCCAGAAGGCGATTGACTGGATGGCGACCCACGTGCCCATGAGCCAAGTCGAGATCAATTCCGAGGTGGACCGCTACGTAGTCAACCCGGCCCAGGCGCTCTCCTACATGGTGGGTCGGCTCGAACTCGAGGCACTTCGGCGTGAATCAGCCGCACGCCTGGGCGAGAAGTTCTCGGTTCGTGACTTCCACGACGTCGTGTTGCGGACCGGACCGGTAGCCCTACCGGCCCTCGCGGCAGCGGTGAATCGTTGGATCGTCGCCGGAGGGCGCGCGCCACTTTAACCGCGCTCGCGCGGACGCTCTTTGCGTTGTTTGCTTTTCGCGACGCCATGATGGTTATGAAAGCCTGAAGCGTGCCTTCGTGAGATCGATTCGATACGCGTAGTTCGGCCCCTTTAGTGGCGTTCCTTCCGCTAGGTAGTGGGTCCTCGCTCGATCTTCGTGTCCCCGAGGTGCCAGTCCTGCGGCGCGAATCACTCGCCACCACGGTACGTCGCCACCGTAGCGAGCCATCACCGTCCCGACGGCCCGCGCGCCGCCGGTGCCTAGGGTCGCCGCCACGTCGCCGTACGTCATAACGCGTCCGGGCGGGATAGCGCGCACAATCTCTAAAACGTGCTCAACGAAATCAGAGGTGTCGCCGTCGGCGTTCAATGTTTCTTCTTCAAAAGGATGCAGCCTTTGCGGGATTCGGCGCCAGAAGGTTCTCTTCGCGATCGAGCTTGAATGTTAAATGAATCGTAGACTTGAGATCCGTAACGAAATACCCCAAGGAAGTTTCCGGCGCCCTGGCCCAACTACGCCGATCCTAAGCGAGGCGGAAAAGATGAGCACTCGGATTCGAGAATCTCTGGGATCAATAAGGTCATCGTGAGGAGGTTGCGCCCGTGAAGATTGTCACCTTGTGTACGGGCAACGTCGCTCGCTCGGTGATGTTGGGCTACATGCTGACCACGCTTAGTGAAGTGAACGGGCTTGACTGGAAGATTCGCACCGCTGGTACTCACGTCATCGAGGGCAGTGCGATGAGCTCACGGACCAAGGACGCTCTGATCTCCCTACGCGACGTTGGTGAACACCAGTACGGCGCGCACCGAAGCCATCAACTGAACGACGACGACGTTGCGTGGGCTGACGTCATTGTGACCAGCGAGGCCAATCACGTCAACTTCGTGCGGGCGAACCATCCCGGCGGCTCGGAGAAGACGGTCCTGCTCGCGCAGTTCCTTCGCGAAGCGCCACTCGACGTCAGCCCTAGTGAGCAGATTCGTCGGGTGGCACTCCTGGCGCCCTCGGGGCTTTTTGATGTGGATGATCCGGCCGGGGGGGATCAAGCGACGTACGACGAGTGCGCAGCAAAGTTGTGGGCGATGGCGCAAGCCTTCGCCACCGTCGTGGCCGATGAGGAGAGTTACTAGTCCAGTTCGACTGATCGCAGGCCACCCCACGCGAGGGTGGCACTGCGTTGGGCGAGTCGTTCCGCGACGCCGGGACCGGGTGTTGGCCAACCCTTACCTTCTTGTTGGATCAGCCACGCCGTCGCGGCGCCTTCGGCGATACCGACCACGCCAGCGGCGAGTTGTCGTCGGTGATCGGGCTTGATACGTACGGCGATGAGCGGCTCGAGGAAGGAAACGAGGCCGAGTTCGACGTTGCGCAGGTCGCCCCTGGTCTCACCTTCGTGGGAGTGGATGAAAAGAATGCGAAAGGCGTCCGTTTCACTGACGACCATTTCGAAGTAGACGCGAAAGGCGACTTCGATCTTGGCGCGTGGTGCTTCAACGTCGCCAACGGCGACGCGCAGTGAAGTGAGAAGCTTTTCGGCGGTCTGGTTGACAATCTCGCGGTAGAGCTCGGTCTTGGACTCGAAGTACTGGTAAAGAATTGGCTTGGTGAAGCCGGCCACTTTGGCGATGTCGTCCATCGTGGTCGCTTGGAAGCCGCGCTCGGCGAAGATGGACCTCGCCACCAGAAGAAGCTGTTCGCGTCGTTCCCCGTGGGGCGTGCGCTCGACCTGGACGGATCGCTCGTCATTAATGACCATACGACGAGAGCCTAGTTGGCGTTACTTAAGGCCTACCACCGCCAAAAGTGTGCGCAATCGCTGGGGAAGCTCCTCCAGATTGAAGTGGCGGCGAGCAATTTCTGCGTTGTGGCAAAAGAGTTCGTCGTCGGGACTGTCGAGGAACTCGACTACTCCTTCGACGTCATCGAGATCAAAGAATTGAAAGCCAAATGAGCGAATCTCTTCCAGCACCGGGTAGGGGTAGACGGCCAAGGGGCGACGGTGCGTGACCGACTCGAGCACAGGATTGCCGAAGCCCTCCCACGTCGAGGGCAACGTCACGAGGTCGGCGGCGGCGTACGCGTCGTGAATGGTGAGACTCTCTGGAAGACCAAGGCGAACGTCGACGTTCGATTCGGCGAGCAGGGTCGTCAAGGTGGGACCGTAACCATCTTCGGCGGGACCGAGCAGCCAGAGCACCGCGTCGAGCGCCGTCGCGAGCTCGAGCGCGCCCGCCACGTTCTTTCGCGGAATCGCGCGCGCGGGAAGAAGAATCAGTTGTTCGTTCTCAAGGCCGAGTGTGAGGCGCGCGCGGTCGCGTCCACCGTGGGGAGGATCACAGTCAAATGAGTTGTAGATCGTGTCCGCGCTGACGCCGCGCTCTTCGAGCTCTCTGCGAGAAAGGTCGTTGATGGTGACGTGGAGCCAGAGATCTTGATCGCGCGGCGTCGCTTCGTCGCGCCACTGTTCTCGCTGCCAAGGAAGATCGTGGTGATGAAAGATCGCGGCACGCTGCTCGAGTGCTTGATAGAGAACGTCGCGCGCGGGAACGTTGAGGGGAAGTGACGCGAGATTCTCCACAATCACGAGATCAACGTCGTTGATCACTTGGCAAACGGCGTCGAGCGACGGCGACGTAGTCGCGCCAATGGCGAGTTCAGGCATAAGGACGTCGGCGTCGCCGTCGCCCGCGAGCGTCGTGACGTCGTGGCCTAGCGTTCTCAGCGCGTCAATCCACTTGGCCGCTTCGATACTCACGCCGTCGTTAGCGCCCAAGCGAAAACTCACAACAGCGAGGCGGGCCACTCGCCAAGGCTACGCCGGAGTCGTATTTCCCCTCCAGTAGTAGAGTTGGCCCCGGCAGTGACCCCTCGTCGATGCCCTTGCAGTGGAGGAACTTCGGTGGCGAAACGCGCACTGATTACTGGAATTACGGGCCAAGACGGTTCCTACCTGGCCGAACTCCTGCTCGAGCAGGGTTACGAAGTCATCGGCCTCATGCGTCGCAGTTCCACGGTCAACATCGAACGAATTAGCCACATCCAAGAGCACCTGACTTTGGTGTCGGGTGACTTGATGGACGAGGTCTCGCTCATTCACGTACTTCGTGACTATCGCCCCACCGAGGTCTACAATCTCGCCGCGCAGAGCTTCGTCCAGGCCTCGTGGGCCCAGCCGGTCTTGACGGGTGAGGCAACGGCGCTCGGCGTGACGAGAATGCTTGACGCAATTCGCATTGTTGACCCCGAGATTCGTTTCTATCAAGCGAGTTCGTCCGAGATGTTCGGTCGAGTTCGCACGGTCCCCCAAGACGAGAGCACTTCCTTCTACCCGCGCAGTCCCTACGGCGTCGCGAAGGTCTACGGCCATTGGATCACGGTCAACTACCGCGAGAGTTATGGACTGCACGCCTCGAGTGGCATTCTTTTCAATCACGAATCACCGCGCCGCGGCATCGAGTTCGTCACTCGTAAGGTGACTCACGGTGTCGCGCGCATTAGGGCCGGCCTCGACAGCGAACTTCGTTTGGGCAACTTAGAGGCGCAACGAGACTGGGGTTACGCCGAGGACTACGTGCGCGCGATGTGGTTGATGCTCCAACGAGATTCGCCCGACGACTTCGTGATCGCGACCGGTACGACGCACGCGGTGCGCGAACTGTGCGAAGTGGCCTTTGGCATCGCCGGACTGAACTACGAAGAGTTCGTCCGGGTCGACCCCGCGTTCATTCGACCAGCTGAAGTCGACCTACTGGTAGGCGACGCCACGAAAGCGCACGACGTGCTCGGCTGGAAGTGTGAGACAGACTTCTACGCGCTGATTGAAATGATGGTTGACGCCGACGTCAAAGCGCTCCAGCGCTAATCCTTGAGCATGGGTAGTTCGTCGCCGGTCGTCGTGCTTCGCGACGCCGTCGTTCTCGTCAGCGGATTTCCATTGCTCAGTGGCGCCAACCTTGAACTCGCGGCGGGTTCACTCACTGTCGTCACTGGCGCCAATGGTGCCGGCAAGACGAGCCTGTTGCGACTCCTCGGCGGACTCGCGGCGCTCTCGAGCGGAACGGGCGAAGTGAGCGGGATTGATCTTCGCAGTGGTGATCTTCGTGAACTTCGGCGACGCGTTGGATGGCTCGGCCACGAGGGTTCCTTCTACGACGACTTAAGCGCCGAGGAGAATCTCGTCTTTGCCGCGAAGGCTCTCGAGCGTCCCTTGGGTGAGATTCCAACGGTGCTGGAGCGCGTGGGATTGGCAAGTCGCGCTTCGACGGCCGCGAGACAGTTGAGTGCCGGTCAACGCCGTCGGCTGGGTCTGGCGTGGTTGCTCCTTCGCCGGCCAGAGCTCTGGCTCTTGGACGAACCGTACGCGTCACTCGACGACGAGGGTCGAACCTTTTTCGACCAACTCATCGGTGACGTTGTTCGAAGTGGCGCGACGGTTGTCGTGAGCGCGCACGACCCGCTTCGCTCCAGTGCGCTGACGCCACGCACGCTCACCCTGGCCGGCGGTCTCGTCGTCGAGGATCGCTCGTGATCCGTATCGCGCTGCTCGTCGCGGCGAAGGATCTGCGTATCGAACGACGAAGTCGTGTGCTGCTCTGGCAGGTGCTGCCCTTTGGCGTGATGGCTCTCGTCCTCTGTGGTCTGGCTTTGGGTCCCCAACACGCGGGTCACTCGAGCGCCGGCCCGGGGCTCTTCTATTTGGTCATGCTGCTCGTGGCGCTCTTGGTGATTAATCGCAGTCAAGTCATCGAAGGCTCACCCGGCACCAAGGCGTCGGTCGCCACCCTCGGACTTGACCCGGCGGGTGTCTTTTTGGGTAAGGCGCTGGCCCTGATGGTGGAGCTGTGGCTGATGGGCGTCGTGCTGCTCGCCGGTTCGGTGTTACTGCTCCACACCGCGCTCGTAGGCACCTTGTCGGCCCTACCTAGTGTGCTGGTCACCCTGGCGGCGCTGGGCGCCGCCGGCGCGCTCTATGGGGCGTTGAGCGGGGGCGGGCAGGGTCCGGCTACCTTGCTGCCGGTGCTGTCATTTCCGGCGTTCGCGCCCTTGCTCATCGCCGGCGAGCGCTCCTTCAGCGCGGCCCTGTACGGTGGCGCTCTCTGGCAGTGGTGGGTAATTTCCCTCGTAGCACTGGCTGCCTACGTAGCCATCGGCATTCTCCTTTACGGTGTTCTAGAGGAATCATGATTAAGCAACTCTCCCAACGACTACTCGGACCGGTCACGCTCGTACTGCTGGCGCTGACCCTGTGGCTGGGACTGTGGGTCACCCCATCCTTCGAGATCCAAGGGAACCTCGCGCGGCTCGTCTACGTGCACCCGGCCATCGCGTGGGTCGCGCTCTACGTCTCTTTTGGCACCGCGACGATCGCCAGCGCGCTCTACCTGTGGCGGCGCACTCGTTCAGCGGTCGTGGACCGCGTCGCGCACTGCGCAATGGAAGTCAGTGTGGTATTCATCATCCTCACGCTCATCACCGGCTCGATTTGGGGTCGGCCCGCCTGGGGCGTGTGGTGGGCGTGGGACGCGCGGCTCACCTCGACCGCGATACTGGGTGTCTTCGCACTCGCGTACTTGGCGCTTCGTCGAGCGAACGACGACCCCGAGTTGCGGGCCCGTCGCAGTGCGGTCTTGGCGTTGCTCGCCGCGATCAACGTGCCGATCATTCACTTTTCCGTGCAGTGGTGGAAGACCCTGCACCAAGGTGCGACCGTCTTCACGCCCGACCACGGTTTGAAGATTCACGGCACGCAAGCCTGGACACTGCTGATCAGTTTTGTCGGCTTCACCGTGCTCTTTTTTTGGCTACTGCGCGCGCGCTACCGACTGGAAGTTCTACGTGACGAGCGATACGCCGCGTCCTTAGAAGAGGCGCTCGTACAACGTCGTCGTGAGGGAGTTTGCTGATGAAGTACGTCGTCGCGGGCTACTCCTTCGCCTTTGGGGGGTTAGCGCTCTACGCGCTGTCAATCTGGTGGCGAGGACGACGTGCTCGACGCTGACGCTCCTCTCGATCTCACTCCCGTCGCCGCGCCGCCTACGAAACGTCGCGGTCGTTGGCGTTCAATTGGCGTGCTCGCAATCCTCGCGGCCGCAGTGCTGGCGCTGCTCAGTCAAGGCCTGCTGCACTCCCTGAACTACTTCGAATCGATCGATCAGGCCATGCACTCGCGCGCCACCCTTGGCACCAAGACCATTCGATTAGAGGGCATCGTCAAAGCCCACACGATCGATCGCACCTCAATCGGCGCGTCGTTTTGGATGAAGGGTGGTGGCCACGAGGTCTTCGTCAATGCGCACGGCTCACCGCCTCAACTCTTTCAAGCCAATATTCCGGTCGTGGTGGTTGGACACTTCACGAGTTCGACGTCGGACACGTTCGACGGCACCCAGATACTGGTCAAACACACGGCGTCCTATATCGCAGCACACCCCAAGCGCGTGAAGGCCCCTAACGGGACGACGCGATGATCTTGACGTGGCTCGGGCGCGCGGCGCTCTACGTCTGTTTCGTTGGCGCAGTCGGTGGCATTGTCGAACAAGGGCGCGCGCTCCGTCAAAAACGCGCGTCACGCGCGCGTTGGTGGGCGCTGCTCTCGGTCCTGGGCATCGTCGGCGCCATTGGCGTCATGGAGTTCGCGCTCGTCACGCACAATTTCTCCCTCGCCTACGTCGCGGAAAATAACGCGACCTTCACGCCGCTGCTGTACTCGATCACGGGCCTCTGGTCGGCGCTCGAAGGTTCACTCATGCTCTGGGTGTTGCTCCAGTGCGCGATCACGTTGGGCGTGCTGCTCTACTACCGGCGCGAGAAAGACGACACGGTCGTCGGTTGGGCCACCATCGTGCTCTTCGCTGTCGGCGCCTTCTTCACGCTGCTCATGATGGGCCCGGCCGATCCCTTCATCCACAACGCCGCCCACGTTCTCCAGGGCGCCGGCCCGAACGCTTTGTTACAGGACAACCCCCTGGTCGCGATCCACCCGCCGCTGCTCTACCTGGGCTTCGTGGGCTTTAGCGTTCCCTTCGCCTTCGCCATTGCAATGTTGATCACCGGTCGGGTGCAAGACCGTTGGCCCTTGGAACAGCGCCGCTGGACGGTGCTGGCGTGGGGCTCGCTCTCGCTCGGGATTGTGCTCGGCGCGTGGTGGAGCTACCAGGTGCTCGGCTGGGGTGGGTTCTGGGGCTGGGACCCGGTGGAGAACGCCGCGTTGTTGCCGTGGTTAACGGCGACGGCCTACATTCACTCGGTCATCGTCCAAGACCGACGCGGGCTCTTTCGAGTGTGGAATCTCTCGCTCGCCATCGCGACCTTCGCCCTCACGATTCTCGGTACGTTCTTTACTCGATCGGGCGTTCTCGTGAGCGTGCACGCCTTCTCCTCGAGCACGCTCGGACCTCTGCTCATTGGTCTCTTCTTTGTGGTGGTGGTCGTGGGCGCCGGTCTGCTCGCGTGGCGCGGGGATCGACTGCGAGCGCCCGTGGGCGTCGACCATCCACTCTCGCGCGAGGGACTCTTCGTGGCGAACAACATTCTCTTCGTGGGCTTCGCGATCGTGGTCTTACTGGGCACGATCTTTCCTCTCCTCTACCAAGCGATCAACGGCACGCAGGTCACCGTCGGCACGCCGTACTTCGCCTCCGTCGCGGCGCCCGTGAGCGTGCTGCTGCTCGTACTCATGGCGGTAGCGCCCTTGGTGAGCTGGCGCAGCGCGAACGCGGGCGTGCTGTGGGACCGGATGCGCGTGAGCGCGTGGACGGCGCTCGCGGTCGTGGTCGTGCTACTCGGTGTGGGCATTCGCCGACCAGCCGAAGTCGTCGCGGTCTTTCTCTCGGTACTGGCCGCGGGTGCGGCGCTGCGCACGCTGCGCGGTGCGCTCGTGACGGCGATTCGTCGCGGCTCGTGGCGCCGCGTTCTTCGCTCGCCGACCATCGGCGGCATGATCGTGCACCTCGGTGTCGTGATCTTGGCGCTCGGCATCGTGACCTCGACAACGTACGTCAAGCGCTCCGAGGTCACCCTCGCCACGGGCCAGAGCACCGTCGTCGACGGTCAGTTGGTGAAGTTCTCGGGTTTTCATAACGCCAAAGACGCCCTTCGCACCGCGACACAGTTGAAGGTCACCGTAGACGGACACCAACTACGCCCCGCTATCACCACCTACAACGGTCGAAACGGGCAGACCGTCGGTACGCCCGCGATTGACTCGAACTTGCTGCGCGACGTCTACGTGACCTTCGAGGCCGTGGGGGGGAACGGGTCCACCTCGGGCGCGCAGGTTCGCAACGATCTGCCTACTGGCTCGATCGTGCTCGGCGTCACCGTCGAACCGCTCTTGGCGTGGCTCTGGCTCGGGGGACTCGTTATTGGCTTAGGTAGTGCGCTCTCGTTCTTTCGCCGTCGCTACGACGAGTCCGCGTCATGAAGCGCTCAGTCATGGCCACCGCGCTCGCGGCGATCGTCGTCGTTGTAGCGTTCTCACTCTTCTTAGCGACGCGTCACCCGATCACTAACGCCACCGAGACCCAGAGCCCGCTGCTAGGCAAGAAGGCCCCGGCCTTGACGGGGAAGAAGCTGGGCGGCACTGGGACACTCAGTCTTAAGAAGGACCTGGGCAAGATCGTCGTCGTGAACTTTTGGGCCTCGTGGTGTGGGCCGTGCAAGACCGAAGCGCCTAATCTCTCGACCGTCGCGTGGCAGGAGAGGAACAAGGGGGTCGACGTACTGGGCGTCGTCTTTGACGACACCGTGAGTGCCGCCGAAGCGTTCACGACGCACTACGGCTCGCTCTACCCCTCAGTGATCGACGACGGTGGCGTCCTCGCAAATCGCTACGGTGTCACGTCGCCGCCAACGACCTTCATCATTAACGCGAAGGGCGTGGTCGCGGCGACGCTCATTGGTCCGGTCGGCACTCGACAACTTGAAGAAGTGATCGCGCGGGTGAGGTCGTGAAACTCGCTCGATCCTTTGCTCTGTGGTGCGTGGCGCTGATCGTGGTCGCGGCTTTCGCCGTAGCACTGCATCCACACGGTTCAACGGATAACTCGCGCATCGCGCATCTCGAGACGTTAGTGCGCTGTCCGTCGTGTGACGATCTCTCCGTCGCGGTGAGTAACGCAACGTCGGCCGTGGCCGTTCGTCACGAGATCGTGAAGAAGGTGCACCAGGGTCAAAGTGACAGCCAAATCTTGACCTCGCTCGAGTCGGTCTACGGCACCTCGATTCTTCTCGAACCTCCGACCTCGGGTCTGGGCGCGTTGCTCTGGATCGTGCCGCTGCTGCTCGTCGTCGCGCTTATCCTCAGTGCGATTCGTCTGTCGAGACGGCGATGAACAAGACCGAGCAACAGATTCGCGACGAGATCGCGCTGCGTGAGGCGTCCCTCGCGGACGCCAGAAGAGAACTCGCCGCGGGAGAGCTCTCGGCGACCGAGGCCTCCGCTATTGAACGTCGCGAAGGGGCCGCGCTCGAAAAGGCGCACGGCGAATTGGCAACTCTGGGACCAGCGAGTACGAAACGACGAGCGGTCCGGCGTCGTCGACGTTGGCTGCTACTGAGCGCGCTCGGGTGTTTTTTAATAGCCGCGGTGGTGTTGCTCTGGTCGTCGCTGTCGCCGCGCCAAGCGGGAAACTCCATTACCGGCAACGTCTCGCTCGGTCAGGCGCAGGAGGTCACCCAACTCCTGACCGAGGCACAGGCCGACGTCGCCAACGGCAACGTGGTCGCGGCGCTGAGTGCCTACCAACAGGTGCTGGCGCTTCGCCCCAAGAACGTCGCGGCACTGACCGAGACGGGATGGCTGGACTTTTCCGCCGGCAGTTCGACCACCAATCCCGCGCTCGTCAAAATTGGTGTCGACGACCTACGAACGGCGATTACCGACGGTCCGCGAAACGCGGCGCCACGTCTCTACTACGCGATCGTCGCCGACTCGACGCCCGGTAACAGTGCGCTCGCGAAGCAGGAGTTCCGCGTCTTCCTTGCTCTTCACCCGTCGCGAGGTCAACTTGCGGTTGCTCGTCCCTTCTTGAAGGCATTGGGAATCAAATCGTCGTAGTCGAGTCTCCTACGCGAGTCTCTTCTACGTGAACAACGGATGACCCGTAATGTCCTTTAATCAGCCAGTAGGCAGAAAATCTGCGTCGCGGTCGTTGAGAAGTGAGGTCCTGCGGATTGACGTTGCTAACAGCCCACCGCGTAATTAATCGCTGCACAAACCCTCCGCATCACATCCACATCAACCCGCCCAAGTGGTCCCGTGAGTGAGTCTTGAGCAACAGTGTGGAGGCCATCGCAATTGATGACCGAAGTCTCGTTGATACCTACGTCGTCGTCATCGAAGTCGACTTCTGCGGCGAGACCTCTTCTCGATGTGGAAATTTCGGCAACGGTCACCAGCGCTCGGACGTCGAGCACTTCAGAACGAGTGAGTAACAAAACCGGTCGTCGCTTACTACCGACCTCGGCCAACCAAACTTCACCACGCCTCACGACTCGCCCCATCTTTCGGCGTCCGCCCACGACGAATCAGCGCTCTCGGGATGCCTCTCGTACGCCGCTCGGTCTGAACGCTCCAGTGCCGCGCGAACGGCATCCGTTACTCCTTGGCGCGCTGCGGCTGAAATGTTGATGCCGAGTTCGCGAGCTCGCTCAGCGAGGGTCTCATCGAGAGTGAAGGTTGTCCGTGAAGATGCCATACTTTCATGCTATCAGTAGGTGATAGCATACGAGTACGAAATTCTTCGAATGCGTAACAGTTGTGGCGCAACCTGCGGAACGCAGCGCCAAAGTTTGGCGTGGGCTAGGAGTTCAACGACACAACCGCCAAAGGTCCCACGCCTCGCACTCGTGTCGCCGGAGGTGCCAATGTCCGGCGGAAAACAGTTCATTCGAGTCTTCGGCACCAGATCGACTCAATCAACCATCGGACGTTGGGGTTCACATTAAGGACGCTGCCTCGTTCAACGTCTGATCAAAGTCCATTTGCTCCATGAGCGTCTCGTAACGGCTAACGCGCCGCCGCGCGAAGGCGCCGTAGTCGATATCGAGCATCGAGACACAAAGTTGCACGAGATTCCACATAACTTCGCGCAGTTCCGACACCACTTTCATCAGCGCGAGCACCGCCGTCAACGAAGGATCGCAACGACCAAAGTAACTAGTGAGCAGACTCTCGTCAGCCTCTGGTGAGAGATGATTGTTGGCCGAGAAGTTCGCGAGGTCGAAGAGTGGGTCGCCCATGCCCGCGTACTCCCAGTCGAGTACCCGCAGCGTACCGTCGTGGAGAAAGTTTGTGTTGCGTAGGTCGTTGTGGCAGAACGACGTGGGCGAGAAGGTGCGAACCGACGCAATCTGATCCATTCGGGCGAGCGCGAGCGCGTAATCGAATGGTTCGTCGATGCGTCGGGTGTTCACCAACTCGTGGTACGAGCGCACGACGAGAAACGGGTTGAAGATTGTGGCGATGCGCCCGGCGCCGTGCAGTCGTCGCAACGTTTCGGCCACGTCGCGCAAGAGGGGGTCGACGGCTAAAGAGTTTTGCGAGGGCGAATCACCCGGCAAAAAACGGGTGACCATCCAACCGTCTTCCTTGGAGCGTGCGAGTACTTCTGGAGCGATGCCGATTGATGAGGCCAATCGTGTCGCTTCGTACTCGCAGTCGCGGTCGATGCCGAGGAGGTTGGTGTTCTGGCCGGGAATTCGCAGCACCACTCGCTCGTCCCCGAGGTCGACAACGTAGTTGTCATTGGTGTGCCCGCCGGGTAGTGGTTCGATACGAACCCGACGGTCGGGCCAGAGCTCTTTAATGAGCTCGTCGACGACCTCAGTCATTGGCCGATGGTGCTTGGGTCGCGGAGATCTTTAGAACTACGCCGTCACGCGACAGGTGTCGTCACCGAGGGCCTTGGAGGTCAACGTGACGGTCGTGCGTTCAACGCCGAAGCCTTCGAGCATGCCCGAGATGAGCCCTCGGTCGACGGCGCACAGCACGGGGTGGTGCTGCGCGGCCGAGCCAAAGGGGCAGTTGTCCGACACCACTGAACTCGTCAAATCGTTCCCCTCAGCGCGCGCGTTAAAGCCGTGCGCGGTGAGCAGACCCGCAATTGAAACCATCGCCGTCTTTACCGAACGCGTGGAGTCGCTCGGGCCGACGCCCTCAGTGAGGGTGCGACCGTAGGCGATACCCACGTCGTGGGCCATGGCCTCAGAGGCGTCGGGGCCGAGGCGCTCGAGCGCCATCTCTAAGAGGGCGACGAGCAGGGCGTCGCGGCGAATCGATCCCTCCGTCCTCATGGAGTCATCGAGAATTCGGTACCCCTTGGCCGGGCGGCCAACGGTGGTTTTGGGAACGTTGTCAAAAGTGACGTAGCCACCTTCGGTGAGACGTTCGAGGTGGTGGCGGATGACGTTGGCGTGCACGTCGCAGTGCGTCGCTAACTCAGCGGCCGTGGCCCCAGGATTCTCTCGAAGGTAGAGATAGACCTTTCGACGAGTGTTGTCGCCAAAGGAGTGCGTGAGGCTGGTAACGGTCGCGGTAAAGAGAGCCGGGTCCAGGTCGTTCTCGTTGGGCGTCGTCACGTGTAAAAGTTTACGGGTCGCGGGCCCAAGAGCACCGGTAATCTCAAAGAGCCCATCTAAAGGACTCTCGTGCCGCTTGACCCCCAACTTCGTAGTGAACTCGCCGCGATACGCGAACCCCAGCTCGTTCGGACCTTGGCGGAACTGGGTTTTCTCGGCGTCGTCGAAGAGAGCGGTGGCACGCTGCGCGTGGAGCTCGTCTTGCCGGTGACGAACTGGCCACACCTCGACGCGTTACGTGACGCCGTCCTCGAACGCGCCCCGGGCGCCGAGGTGGAGGTGCGGACAATGAACGACGACGAGCGTCTCGGACTGCGCAACTTTTTACGTGGTGCGATGAGCGCCGACGCCGGAGCGGGTCAACACGATCACGGCGACGCCTCGCCACGGTTTCTTGACAAGCTCTCGAAGACCCGCGTGCTCGGTATCTCGTCAGGTAAAGGTGGTGTTGGTAAGTCGTCGGTGACGGTGAACCTCGCGATCGCCCTCGCCAAGTCCGGTTATCAGGTGGGCGTGCTCGACGCCGACGTCTACGGCTTTTCCCTACCCAAGATGCTCGGCGCGACGAACGATCCCATCGTGCTCGGTGACACCGTGATCCCGACGTTGGTGCACGGGGTGCGCTGTCTTTCCATGGGGTACTTCGTTGACGACGCTCAGCCCGTCATCTGGCGCGGGCCCATGTTGCACAAAGCCATCGAACAGCTCGTGACCGAGGCGTGGTGGGACGAGCCGGACTTTCTCTTAATCGACATGCCCCCGGGAACGGGTGACGTCGCTCTCACGTTGTCCGAGATTCTTCCGCGCATCGAGATGTACGTCGTCACGACGCCCCAGGCGGCCGCGCAGCGCGTGGCCCAGCGCTCGGCCTACGCCGCTCGAAAGTTAAAACTGTCGGTGCGCGGGGTCATCGAGAACATGAGCTGGTTCGTTGGTGATGACGAAAAGCGCTACGAGATCTTTGGCACGGGCGGGGGAGAGCAACTCGCGCGAGAACTCGGCATTACCTTGTTGGCGCAGATTCCTCTCGAGCCGGCCCTGCGAAGCGGCGGCGACCTCGGCGAACCGATCGTCGTGACCAATCCCGAGAGTGAGGCCGCGAAGGCCTTTTTCGAGCTCGCGACGCGCGTGGCGCAGCAGGGTCCTTCGCGCGTCTATCGTCAAGAACTCAAGCTGGTGTAGGAACCTCGAGGGGGAAAAATGGAGTTAGAGGGTAAGACCGCGGTCATCACGGGAGGGGCGAGCGGCATCGGTCTCGCTACGGCGAAGAAGTTTGCCGCCTCGAACGTCAATCTCGTTCTCGGGGACATCGAAGAAGGACCCCTGCAGCAGGCCGTCGCCGACCTGAAGGCCGACGGGGCCAAGGTGCTGGGGGTGCGCACCGACGTCACCATCGAAGACGACGTGATCGCGCTGCGCGAAGCCGCCCTGAAAGAGTTTGGCGGTGCCCACCTGGTCTTTAATAACGCCGGGGTCGCGGCCGGCGCGACGATTGGTACGCCGACCAAGATCTGGAAGTGGGTGCTCGACGTTGACCTCAACGGCGTCATCTATGGCCTCAACGCCTTCATTCCACTCTTCCTCGAACAGAACGAGGGACACGTCGTGAACACCGCTTCCTTAGCCGGACTCGGCGGCGCTCCGGGCATGGGCCCTTACTGCGCGGCAAAATTTGCCGTTGTTGGACTCTCGGAGTCGCTCTTTCAAGAGTTGGCCCTCAGTGACACCAACGTGGGCGTGTCGGTGCTCTGTCCGGGTTTCGTGCGCACGAGGATTCATCAGTCCGAGCGCAATATGCCGAACGAGCTCGTCAGTTACAACGAAGACCCGACCGCACGATTCATGGCGGACATGGCTTCGACGGCCGTCAACGCGGGCATCGACGCGGCCGACGTCGCGGCAGCAGTCGAAGACGCGGTACGCACGAAGAAGTTCTGGATCCTCACGCACGAACGCTCCGCCACCCGTACCACGGAACTTCGTCTGGAGTGGATGAAGGGCGGCCCACCCATGAAGTTCGACCTCATGGGGGCCACGAAGCCTTAGCGGACGATGCCGCTCGGTAGTCGGCTGGCGGGCCAGCGAAGTTGGTCGATGGCGCACTCACACGCGTAACGATCAGTCATACCCGCGACGTACGCGACCGCGTTGTGCAACGCCTCCTCGGCACTGTCGATCTCGTCACCACGTTCGGCGACATCGGGAATAAGTTCTGGGTGTTCGCCGTAGAACTCAACGAGCGCGCGCAACATCTCAACGACGGACGTTGCCTGTTGGCGCGACGCGCCTCGAAGATAGATCGTTTCGTAGTTGAACGTTCGAAAGGCGGCCAGTGCTTCGGCGTGCGACGCATCCATGCCAATCACGCCCGTCGTGTTGACGGTGCGGATCACGGTCTTGATGAAGGTGCCGAGTTGGGCACGTCGAAGCACGCCGCATCGCTCTCGCACGACGGGCGGCAGTTCTTCGACGCCCACAATGCCCGCCGAGACGGCGTCTTCAAAGTCGTGGCAGACGTAAGCAATGCGGTCGGCCCAGGAGACGATCTCGCCCTCGGGCGTATCGGGTGCTGGACGCGACCACGAGTGATTGCGAATGCCGTCGAGGGTTTCGAGACAGAGATTGAGCGGTCGCAGTGAGACGTCCGCGCCCCACGTGGCGTGATCGAAACCACCGTTGACAAAAGGATCGAGCGCCTCTTCGCTGGCGTGCCCGCCGGGCCCGTGGCCACAGTCGTGACCGAGGGCGATCGCTTCAACGAGCGCGACGTTAAGTCCCAATGGTCGCGCGATGCCGGTGGCGACTTGGGCGACTTCGAGGGCGTGGGTCAGGCGCGTGCGCATGTGGTCGTCGGGGAAAATAAAGACCTGCGTCTTTCCCGCGAGCCGACGAAAGGCACTCGAGTGAAGGATGCGATCGCGGTCGCGTTCGAAGCACGTACGAAACTCGTCCGGCTCTTCCTCTCGTGTTCGAGTGCCCGCACCGTGACTCCTCGTCGCTCCGGGAACCATCAGTACGTCAAGTTGTTCTTCACGCTGGTGCAAGGGACCCGCCAGTGAGATCGCGCCCGGCACCGGTGGACCAACGCCGGCGCGAGAGTCTTCGTGGGCGACGGTCACGGCGTCGTGGACGCCCTCGTAGCCACCCATAGTCGCCGCCCAACGTCGAGAGCGTTCTGAGATGGGTTCATCACTCACGTCTCTCATCTTGCCTCAGCGCCGTAGCATGGGATGAGAATTCAACGTTTCAGGAGAGTTGTCATGGATATACGTATTGGCATTGTGCAGTCGATGAAAGAGATCGACGTCGAGCTTCCCGCCGACGTCGATCGCGACCAAGTTATGAAAGACGTTGAGGTGGCGCTCGAATCGGAAGCGGTTCTCTGGCTCACCGATCGCAAAGGTCGCCGCGTCGGCGTTCCCTCTCGTCGCATTGCCTACGTTGAACTCGGGACGCCCGCGAGCGAGCGCGTTGTGGGATTCGGCGCGGCCTAATCCTTCGTGATCGACTATCACCTGCACCTATGGCCCCACGAGGAGTCGTCGGTGTCGTTTCGACTCGATCAGATCGCCGCTTACTGCGAAGAGGCGGCGCGCCACGGCGTCAACGAACTCGCGCTCACCGAACACTCGCACCGTTTCGTTGAGGTCGCGAACCTCGTCGGACCGTTCTGGCTGCGCTTCGGCCACGAGCCCACCAGCAAGACCATGGCCGAGTACTGGGACTTTCATGCACGAAACTCGCTCGAGGAGTACGTCAACCTCGCCCAACTGGCCAAAGACGCGGGACTGCCGGTCAAGATCGGCCTCGAGGTCGATTTCTACAAGGACCAAATGGACGTGGTCTCGGACCTTCTCGCGCAGTATCCCTTCGACGTCTTGATCGGCTCAGTGCACTGGCTCGGCACCTGGCAGCTTGACGCCTACGAGAATCCCGTCAATCTTCACGAGTGGAGCGTTCGCGACGTCGACCAGTGCTGGAAGGGCTACGCGCTCGCGCTCGACGAACTGTGCGCGGCGAATTCCGTCGACGTGCTCGCTCACCCCGATCTCATCAAAGTTGCCGGTTACTACGTGGATAGTCCCGGCGAGTACTGGGACGCCATGGCCGAGTCGGCCGCTCGCGTTGACGTCTCCATGGAGTGTTCGTCGGCGGGATGGAAGAAGCCCGTGGGCGAGCAGTACCCGGCCGAAGGTTTTCTCGACCGCCTCGTTGGTAAGGGGCTCACCTTCACCACCGCCTCGGACGCGCACGGCAACGAACGCGTCGGTGAACGCGCGGGTGACCTAGCGATGATGCTCGAAACTCGAGGCGTGCACGAGTTGGCCTCGTACACCAATCGCCAGCGCACGATGATTCCGCTTCGAGCGTTGTAGTGGCCACACTCGCCGAGCTCGCCTCGCAGCGAACGTCGCTCGACGAACCGGCGATCGATCACCTCTTACGTCTCGTCGCGTCGTGGTCGCTCCTGGCCGACCTCGCCTTTTCGGACTTGCTGTTGATGACTAAGGCTGGCGACTTCGAACGCGACGACGAACTCTACGTGGTGTTGGGCCAGATGCGACCGAACAATCGCACGACCTTGATTAACGACGACCTGGTGGGGACGACGCACCCTGTCGCCAACTGGCCCCTCGTTCGTGAAGCCTTCGACCGCGGCGCGCGAGCGGTGGGTGAGATGAAGATAGACAAAATTGGGAACTTGGTGCCGGGTTGGTGCGTGCCGGTGCACCACCGCGGCGGCGTCATCGCGGTCATGGTCCGTCTCCAGGGTCCGCTACGGGGTTCGGCCTCACTCTATGAACAGCAGTACCTCTCGGTCTTCGAGCGCCTCTGTGACATGGTGTCTGACGCTTCGTTCCCCTACCGCGAGGACGCCGTCGCTGGGCCGGGACTGCCGCGCGTGGGTGACGGCGTGATACTGATTGACGGCGTGGGGCGCGTCGAGTTCGCGACGCCCAACGCGGTGAACGCGTTGCACCGCCTCAGTATCTACGCTTCGGTCGACGGCAAGACGTTCGACGAACTCGGTATGGAGGTGCGGGGCATCAAGCGCTCGCTCGAATTCGGCATCCCCGCGCTCGAAGAGGTCGACAAGGGTCACGACGTGGCGATTCAGTTTCACGGGGTGCCCCTCATCGAACAGCAAAGAGTCACCGGCGTGTTGACGCTCGTGCGCGACGTGAGCGATCTTCGTCAACTCAATCGCGTGGTACTGCACAAAGAAGCGGCCGTTCGCGAAGTTCACCACCGCGTCAAGAACAATCTCCAGACCATTTCGTCACTGCTGCGCCTCCAGGCTCGGCGCAGCGAAGAGGCCGAAACCAAGATCGCACTCCTCGAGGCGGAACGGCGCGTTCGATCCATTGCGGTGGTGCACGAAGTGCTCTCGCGCGAGCCCGGCGAAGAAGTCGTCTTCGACGAGATCGTTCGCTCGCTCGTACTACTCGTTGAAGATACTGTCCTCGGACTGCACCCCGTCGAGATTGTCGTCAACGGAGAGCTCGGTGTTCTCTCCACCGACTTAGCGACGCCACTCGCCGTCGCGCTCGCGGAACTCTTGACGAACGCGGTCGAACACGCCTTCATCGACTTTGGGGGTGCGGACAACGAGCACGTGGGCGTCGTGACGTTAAACCTCTACCAAGAAGACGGGCAGGCAATTGCGGAGATTCGCGACAACGGTCGAGGGCTGGGTGAGAACTTCTCTCTCGACGTGCCCACGAGTCTCGGACTCTCCATCGTGCGCGACCTGATTCGCGCGCAACTCTACGGCGAAATTGAGATGAAATCGGTACCCCTGGCCGACGGTGGCGGGACCTACGTGCGCGTCGCGGTACCGCTCAGCGCACGGCTTTAATTGAGCGTGGAGGCTCGACGGCGAGCGGCCAACCACTGCTTGCGCAGTTTGCGACGCTCGTCTTCGGTCGTGCCACCCCACACGCCCGACTCCTGATTCGTCGCTAGAGCGAACTCCAAACAGGCCTTTTGGGCGTCACAGTGGTCACAGACGCGCTTGGCGGACTCGATCTGATCCGTCGCCATGCCGGTCGTCCCGACCGGGAAAAAGAGCTCGGGTTCGGTGTCGCGACACGCGGCGGCAGTACGCCAGTCCGAGTCGTCCCAGGCGTGGGTGCGGTTCCAGATCAACGACATGAAAAATCCTCTAACTTTGGGGGAAACAGTGCTCAAAAGGTCAGAACACGTGCGTGGAAGGAAAATACTACTGAAAAATCGACTCAAAAACAAGGCATTTTTGAGGTATTTAACTTCTCGTAACGACAATAGTACCTGGTCATCGGTGGATCTCGAGCGGTGACGTCGATCTTCGCGCATCGCGGCGCACACCTGCGTGAACGCGAGAACACGCTGGGCGCTTTTCGTGAGGCCGTGGCGCTGGGCGTGGCCGGTGTCGAACTCGACGTGCGTCGAACCAACGACGGCGTCCTCGTCATCCACCACGATCCCGCTATCGACGACGTGCCGCTAGCCCACACCAGGGCTCGAGATCTGCCCGCCTACGTCCCGACCCTCGAAGAGGCGATGGACGCTCTCGGGGGCGTCACGGTCAACGTGGAGATCAAGAACTCTAAGAGCGCCAACGAGCCGACCTACGACGACACGGGTGCGTTCGTGCGTGAGGTACTCGACTTTCTTCACGGGGCCGACGTCGCGTCATCGGTCATTATTTCGTGTTTTGACCTCACGACCTGTGCCCAGGTGCGCGACGACGACCTCGAGATGCGCGTGGGCTGGCTGATTTGGGACGTGCCGTTGGCGTCGGCACTCACCAAGGCCCACGTGCTGGGACTGAACGCCGTCAACCCCTACTTTTCGTTGGTCAGCGCCGAAGCGCAGCGTCAAGCAATCGGTCTTGGACTCGACCTCAACGTGTGGACCGTGAACGAGCCTGAGGACATCGCGGCGATGGCCGCGCTGGGCGTCGCGAGCATCATCACCGATCAGCCCGCACGGGCGCTTCGCCTGGTGGCGAAGGAAACGGACTGATTTTGACGCTGTGATGATGGCCTAGATTGTGGGCTATGAATATCGTCGTCTGCGTTAAGCAGATACCTGACCCGGCCGCCCCCCAGTCCTTTGATTCGTCGAATAATTTGAATCGTTCCGGCAAATTAATTCTCGACGAGGCTGACACCTACGGCGTCGAAATGGCGCTCCAACTGGTCGATAAGGCCGGCGGCGGCGAAGTGACCGTGGTCTCGATGGGCTCGAGCGCCGACGTCGCGGGACTGCGCAACGCCCTGGCCATGGGCGCGAGCAAGGCCGTCATCGTGAGCGACGACTCGCTTCGGGGCTGCGACGCGTTGGGGACCGCCAAAGTGCTCGCCGCGGTCATTGGTCGAAACCCCTTCGATCTCGTCTTGGCCGCGACCGAGTCCTCCGACGGCTACACCGGCACGACGCCCGTGCAGATCGCCGAACTGCTCGGACTTCCTTCCATTACGTTCGCCAAAGCGGTCAGCGTCGAAGGATCGTCACTGAAGGTCTCTCGTCAGACCGAGGCCGGTTACGACGAGATCACCGCACCCCTTCCCGCGCTCGTCACCGTCACCGCCGGTGTCGTCGAGCCGCGCTACGCCTCCTTTAAGGGCATTATGGCCGCCAAGTCCAAGCCGCTCGAAGTCCTGTCGGTTGGCGACCTTGGTCTCGATGGTCAGGTCGGCGCGCTCGGCGCACGCGAAGCGATCGTGTCGGTTGTTGTCGCAGAGTCGCGTCAATCGGGCGAAAAGTACGTCGACGAAGGAGACGGCGCCCAAAAGGTCGTCGCGTTCCTCGAGTCCATCAAAGTTCTTTAGGAGTTTCCATGACACTGTCCACACTCTGGGTCGTCGCCGAACCATCGCATGGTTCCTTCACCTCAACCTCACTCGAACTACTTAGTCACGCTCGTACGCTCGCGAGCAACGTCGCGGCGATTACGTGGGGCGAGGGCGGTTCACTCGGTGCACTCGCTGGCGAGTACGGCGCGACCACGCTCTACGACGTAGGGGTACTCAACGGCGCCCTGCCCGGTGTGCCCGTCGCGTCGGCCATCGCGGCCTTGGTCGCGAGTGGCGCACCCGACGCGATTCTCATTCCCGCCAGCTACGACGGTCGCGACGTCGCGGGTCGTCTCTCGGCGCGACTCGATCGTCCGGTGTTGACCAACGTCACGGGGCTCAGTGATGAAGGTGGACTCGTGACCGAACACCCCGTCTTTGGCGGAACGTTGAACGTCAGGGCCAAGTTCACGAGTGAAGGTCCCGGCATCATTGTCGTGCGCGCGAAGTCCTTCGCGCCCGAACCTACGGGTGGACCTGCGGCGAGCGTCGTGGGGGCGCCATCGGGCGACACGGGCGCGACCGGCGACGCCGTTATCGCGACCTCGCACGTCGAAGAGCGCTCGGGCCCCAAGCTCGAAGACGCGCCGGTTGTTGTCTCGGGCGGACGTGGACTGGGTGACGCGAGCAAGTACGCGCTCATCGAAGAGATCGCGAAGTTGTTGAACGGCGCGCCGGGCGCGAGTCGCGCCATTGTCGACGCGGGCTGGGTGCCCTACTCGCACCAAGTCGGCCAGACGGGCAAGACCGTGAAGCCCCTCGTCTACATCGCCTGTGGTATCTCGGGCGCAACCCAACACATGGTGGGTATGAAGGGTTCGAAGAACATCGTGGCGATCAACAAAGACGCGGACGCGCCGATCTTTCAGATTGCCGATCTCGGCATCGTGGGTGACGTGAACAACGTGTTGCCCGCACTCATTGCGGCGCTGAAGGCACGCAGCTAGGCCCGAAGGGCCGGACGGTGGGACTTAGGCTGGGTAACAGACCTATGAGCATCGATCAAGCAACATCGCGTCCTCGAGGTTGGTGGACCTTCGCGGTGCTGATCCTTATTCAAGCCACGTTGGTCTTTAACGCCACGGTCATCGTTGTTGCTTCGCCGAGCGCGTCGTACACTTTGCACTTCTCGTCCTCGGACGTGCAGTGGCTCGTCACCACCTTCGCGCTGACCTTTGGTTCGCTGCTGGTCCTCGGCGGAGAACTCGCAGATCGCTGGGGTCGGCGCAGCGCGCTCTACGTGGGACTCGTGGGGTTTTTGGTGGCGTCGATGCTCGCGGGCTCGGCGACTGGCTATACCTGGTTGGTCATTGCCGTGGCGCTGCAGGGTGTCGTTAGTGCACTTCTTGCGCCCACGATCTTGGCGATGCTCTCGGCGCTGTTTGCCGAAGAGACCGATCGTGCCAAGGGATTCGCGGCGTACGGCACGATCGCCGGTGCGGGCATCGCTCTCGCGTTGTTCGTTGGGGGACTGCTGCTCGATTGGACGTCGTGGCGTTGGTGCTTCTACGTGAGCGCCCTGGTGGCGGCGCTGGCACTCGCGGGTGTCGCGGACGTTGGGAAGGACCGCGACAAGACGTCGCGTCCCCTGGACGCTCTCGGCGTCGCGCTCGTGACGGGCGGGCTCGCGCTCGTGATCTACGCACTCGCGCACGCCGTGACCTCGAGTATCGCCCTCTTTCAAGTTTTGGGCTGGGCGATCTTTACCACCTCGAGATGGCGCAACGTCTTTACCTGGGGCCCCCTCGTAGTGGGCGCCGCGTTGTTGACGCTGGCCGTTCGACGTCAACGATCACGACATTTCCTTCTCCCACCACGGTTGCTGAAGAGTCGCGCACTCGTGGGCTCTTTGGTCGCGCTCGCGCTCGCCAGCGCGGCCACCGTTCAGGTACTGCTCATGCTCGGGGACTATCTCCGAGAGAATTTGGGCGGTTCGTCCGCGCAGGTGGGCGTTGACTTCTTGCCACTGCTGTTCACGACGCTGCTCGCATCGTACTTTGCGAGCGCGCGACTGCTCGCCACGACCGGACCGAGACCGCTTATCCCCACCGGCATGATCCTCTCCACGATGGGCATGGTGCTCTTCACCCGACTCACGATCTTCCCGGACTACTGGGGGCACGTGTTTCCGGGCCTCATTCTCCTGGGCCTCGGACTCGGCTTGATTTTCGCGCCCGCGTTCGCGAGCGCCATGTCGGCTCTGGAAAATTCTGTTCCGGGCGCGGCGTTCGTGACGACGACGACGTGGCTGGGCGGTGCCGTGGGCATCGCGATACTCAGCACCGTCGCCGCGAGGGTCGCGCTACGTTCCGTTGTTGCTGCTACGAGCAGCGAAGGCATTGACCAAGAGATTGGGACGGTCCACGGCCTCTCGGTCGTCTTTTGGTGGTCGGCCAGCGTCTTTATTCTCGGCGCCGTCCTCACGTTCTTCTTGCTGGAGTCGGGACCGGCCGCGAGTGTCAACGCGCAGCCAGCGACTCAAATCAACGGCCAGGGGTAGGGCGGCCAGTCCGACGTTTCGTCGGGTTCGGGGTAGTGCTGGTTCTCTACGAGACTCTGCGCTCGTAGCTGGGCGAGCGCGACTTCACTGGGGGTGAGCCATTTCGCGACGTCGCCCGCGTCGCCCTTGGCGAAGCGGTCAATGTTCGCTAAGAGCACTGGATCGATCACTTCGCCGGCGTACTCCCAGATGACGGTGCGCAGTTTGTCGGCCTCGTTAAAACAGAGGCCGTTGTCGATCGCCCAGAGACGCTCCTCGTCATTGAGAACGTGACCGGCTTTGCGGTCGGCGTTGTTCGCGATCACGTCAAAGGCCGCCAGTCGAGCGAACCAGTCGTAGAACTCGGGTCGCTCACGCAAGGTGAAGTAGTGATCCTCTTGGTTGTCGTCGACCCACCACTGAAACGAACCTGGACCATAGGGCGCGTCGCTACGCGCGACGGTCGTGGGAACGAGGTCGGTACCGAGTTGCACGTCGAGCTCGTAGGCCGCTACTTCGCGGCGCCAGAGTCCGTCGGGAAAGTCCCACAGTCGTCGTTCACCGACTTCGGATTTGTAGCAGGCGAGTGCGCTCTCACCCTCGAGCGAGAGAGAGACCAAGAGTGCTTGGTTCGAGGATCCCGCGACGCGGCCTTCGACCGTGATGGCTCCTCGTTCGAGGAGTACTCGCTGTTCGTCGCGGGTCACGAGTTAGCGAATCGGAGGGTTGTGGCCGTTCGTTCGCGGACAGTCGTGACCTTGGGGGTCAAGAGGTCCGCCACAGAGTGGGCACAGTGGACGACCAGCTTCAACGAGTCGCGTGATGGCAACGGCGAGACCCCCGGCCCATTCGCGACTGAGGCGCACGTTTAAGGAGTTGTCTTCTTCGACCGACTCCATCGTGACGTCAATGGCCTGGGCCCCTTCATCGAGGGAGACCGCGATATCGCCCGCGACAAAGTCCGCCTCGTACTCGGGCTCGAGGCCGAAGTCATCGGGCAGATGTCCGGGACGACCGAGCTCGCCAATCACCTGGCTGATCCATTCGGCGAGGGCGGCGAGTTGAATCTTCTCGCACTTAACAATGACCAAGCGGCGCCCTTCACGGACCTGAAAGAGAAACAATCGAGCGCCCACTTCACCACGCACGCCCACCATCACCTTGTCGGGGCTCGAGAAGACGTAGTTCACGAGGGGCTTAAGTCCTTCAGTGACCCGGTGTTGTTCACGCACAGCACGACCGGCGTGGCGTCGGTGAAGGCGATGGCGCTCAGCGAACACGGCGAGATCACCGTGCGCTGAAAGAGGTCCAACGGTACGCCCTGGGCGTACGTGACGGCCGCCTTAATGGGATCGGCGTGACTGACGACAATGACGGTGCGGTTGCGGTGACGTTTCGCGAGACGCTCGAGCGTCGTCCACATTCTCTGTTGCATCTCGCTAAAGGACTCGCCCTGGGGAAATCGAAAGGTGCTCGGTGCGTGCTGCACGGCGCGCCATTCGACGCGACGGCTCAAGGTGCTGAGTTTTTTGCCCGTCCAGGTGCCAAAGTCGCACTCGAGCAGACCGCGCTCTAGGACGCCGCGAAGGCGAAGAGCCTTCGCGAGAGGTGCGGCGGTCTCTCGAGCGCGCTCGAGCGGCGAGACGTAGAGGGCGGCCGGTTTACGCCCGAGGTCCGCGAGCCGTTCGGCCAGAGCGTTCGCCTGAGCGACGCCCTTTTCTGAGAGGTGCAGTCCGGGTGCGCGCCCGGGCAGTACCGAGCCCGTGGTGGCGGTGGTGCCGTGGCGAACCAGGAGAATGGTCGTAAACGTTGGTCGGGTCGTCACGTGGTGACTCGCTCGCTGGCTTAGCCCGGCGTTAGCGGCAAGCGCCGGGGTCCGGGTACCGCGGTTTCGGGCCAACGTTTACGTGAGACGCGCGCGAGTTTGTGCAGCAGCGCCACCGCGCCCGGGTCGTCGTCACCGGGGCGCGTTTCGATCAGCCCCTGTTCTTTCATCGCGCTCACGATCTCTCGGCCGAGGTCGGTGCGAACAATGATGAGCGTCCAGTCACCGAAAGCGCCAATGCCCCCCGTTGAGAGGTCGGCGTGTTCGGCGGCGAAGTCCGGACACTGCGTGCAGCCCTCGCGCGTGTACGGCTGGGCCTCTTTGAGGGGGATCTCGTGAAAGCCCCCGTCCTTGGTCCAGAGTTGGAAGACGCCCTTGATATTCATCTTGGTGATGTCGGCGCGCTTGATGTGGTACTTCGCTTCAAAGAGTTCTTCAAAGATCGAGTCGTCGAAGGTTTTGGAACAGAGCAGTCCAATGGTGAGGCTCAGTCGCCGGGCGACCTTGCCGGCCTTACGGGCCTGCATGGCCCCTGGGGCTGAGGCGATGCACCCCATTCCGACCAGACCAATGCGTTCGGCTCCGCCTTCGACGGCCTCGGGATACGCCAACAAGTTGGCACTATAGGTGTAGCGCGACTTTGCGGTCGCGATGACGTCGTCTCTCGTTCGTGCCACCATGGGCTGCGCGCGCCACGTCGAGCCGTCACCCTCGAGTCCACTCACGAGCGCCGCGTCGATGATGTTGTTCTCGAGTGCGTAGATCAGCAACGCCGAGACGAATCCACCGTCCTGGCCATTCTCGACGAGCGACTCGTCGGTGGCGCGCGCGAGCATCACGTCGCCGATGCCGTAGACCTCGTCGTCGGTACGCTCGCGCGCGAACTTCTGCGTGTCGATTTCGCTCTCCCAGTTGCGAAAGCGCGGGCAGGCCCTCGTGCACATCGTGCAGCCCTTGATCCCGTGCGTGCAGTCGGCGGGTCCGCCGTCAATGTCGAGGTGGAAGGGCTTGTAGACGCCGTTGTCGGCCTCGTAGTCGAGCACCGGGTGAGGACAGGCAATCACGCAGGCCGCACAACCAGTACAAAGTCCAGAGGTCACGACTTCGCTGAAGAGTTCCTTCCACTGCGGTTTTTCCACGGCCACGGCTCAACCTTAGTGAGTAGGGAGAATCTGGCAATCGCCGGTACGCTTCGCCACGTGCCCGAAATTCTCGAAGTCGAGTCGTATCGACAGTTAGCCAGTCGCGTCGTGGGCGCGACGATCGCGCGTGGGTGGGCTGACGGATTTCTCGCAAAAAAACTCTCGTCATCGGCCTCGTGGGCGCGTGCCGTGAAGGGTCTGAGGGTGACGGGCACGTCGCGTCGAGGCAAGTTGATGTTGCTCGAAACCAACGGACCGACACTCGCCATGCGCTTTGGTATGACCGGCGTGCTGTTACTCGACGGCGACGCCGGTATCGAGGGTCTTTTCTACGGCCCACACAGCTATCAATCGAAGTGGGTGCGCGGGGGACTTGCGTTCAGTGACGGTCGAAAACTCGTCGTGCACGATCCGCGACGCCTCGCTCGCTTTGAAATCGATCCCGATCTCAACGAGCTCGGACCCGACGCCTTGACGTTGACGAAGAAGCAGTTCGATCAACTCTTGGCCGTCGAGCGCGGTGAGGGACCAGCAATAAAAGCTCGACTGCTCGATCAGTCGAGGGTGGCGGGAGTCGGCAATCTGCTGGGCGACGAGATACTTTTTCGCGCGGGCGTCGATCCGCGCACGCCGGTCGGTCAACTCAGCGTGGGTGAGCGAGCGAGAATCTTGAGCGCTTTTCGCCTCACCATGCGCACGTTGCAACGCCGAGGCGGCTCTCATCTGGGCGATCACATGGAGGCTCGATTTCCCGGGGGACTGTGTCCCGTTGACGGCGCCACGATGTTGCTGGCGACCGTGGGAGGGCGAACTACCTACTGGTGCTCGAAACACCAGCGGTAGCTCGCCGCGCGGCCCGGCGTCGGTAAGACTGTAGGAATGCAATCCTTCGTCCAGAACTACGGCTACTTCGCGCTCTTGATCCTCGCCATCGCTGAGTCGGCCTGCATTCCCATACCTTCTGAAGTGACCTTCGTCGTGGCCGGGGCACTCTGTACGACGGCCGTCACGGGCCACGTGCAGTTCTCGCTGTGGGCCGTCATTGTTATTGGCACGCTCGGTTCGCTCATCGGTTCTCAGATCGCCTACGAGGTCGGTCGCACCGGCGGGCGGACCGTCGTTGATCGTTGGGGTAAGTGGATTCTCCTGACCCATCAAGACCTCGACAACTCCGAACGTTGGTTCGCCAAATACGGATCCTTGTCAGTTCTCATCGGGCGTGTCCTACCCGTCGTGCGTACGTTTATCTCCCTGCCAGCGGGCATCGCGGAGATGAGTCGCGCTCGCTTCGCAGTCTTGACGTTGATTGGTTCGGCAGTCTGGGTCTCGTTACTGAGCGCTCTCGGTGACGCCGCCGGATCGAACTGGCACCGTGTCTCCAAGGACTTTCACGACGCGCAAACGCCCATGATTATCATCATCGTGCTCGTCATTGCGTTTGGTGTCTGGCATCGACTCCGCAGCGTTCGTCGCCAGCGCGCCAACTAGCTCGTCAGCGTCGCGAGTACTCGCGCGGCGTGGCCGTCAGTCTTTACGCCGTAGAACGCTCGTTCGATGACGCCCGTTGGTCCAATGACGAAGGTCGAGCGAATGACGCCCGTGACGCTCTTGCCGTAGAGCATCTTTTCTCCGTACGCGCCGTACTTGGCCATGACTGTTTTCTCGGGGTCGCTCAGTAACGGAAACTGGAGCCCGTACTTCTTGCGAAAGGCGACGTGCTTCTCGGCCCCATCGGGCGAGACGCCAAAGACCAAGACACCAAGTTTCGAGAACGCGGCGAACTCGTCATTGAACTGACCGGCCTCGGTTGTACATCCCGGTGTGTCGTCGGCGGGATAGAAGTAGAGGACGAGACGTTGACCCGCGTAGTCCTTCAGCGCCACCTTGTCGCCGTTTTGGTCCCTCAACGTAAAGAGCGGTGCTTTGGCGCCCACTTCGAGTCGTGCCACGAGATCTCCTTGTCGTTCGACGAGTGACTATCCCACGTAGACTAGGGGGGAGCTCGAGGAAAGAGCTCGGGCCCACTCTTACGTACGCCGGTTACGGGTCCAGCCGAGAAACGACCCGTGTTAACCGTGAGTAGTGAAATTCTTGAGTCCGCCACGCAAGGTGAAGACTCGTACGCCACCAATAAAACCTTTGCTGACTTAGGCGTGTCGCCGGAACTCTGCGCGGTCCTCACCGCCCAGGGCATCACGACAGCCTTTCCCATCCAGGCCCTTACGATTGCCGATGCCCTGGCGGGGCGCGACGTCTGTGGCAAGGCCAAAACCGGCTCGGGCAAGACCCTCGGCTTTGGACTGCCCATGCTGCAGCGCATCGCGGCCACGCCCGCGCTCGTGGTAGCGAGCGGCCAAGCCGCACGACCTCGCGGACTCGTACTGTTGCCAACGCGCGAACTCGCCGTGCAGGTCTATGAGGTGCTCAAGGCCCTCGGCGTCGCGCTCGGACTTCACGTGAGTGCCGTCTACGGCGGCGCGGACATGGAGCGCCAGATCAAATCGCTGCGCAAGGGCAGCGACGTCATTATCGCCACTCCGGGACGACTGATCGATCTCGGTGACCGTGGTGAGGTGAACGTCGAAGGCCTCGACGTGCTCGTGCTCGATGAGGCCGACCGCATGGCCGACATGGGCTTCATGCCCCAGGTCGAGTGGGTGCTTCGCCGTATCGCCACTCATCCTCATCAGACGTTGCTCTTTTCGGCCACGCTGGACGGGGCCATCGACCGACTCGTCAAGCGGTACCTGTCCGACCCCGTGTTCCACGAAGTGGCGAGTGACACCCAGACGGTGTCACGAATGGTCCATCACTTTTTGCAGGTTCACCAGATGGACCGCATCAAGGTCGCCGCGACGATCTGTAAGTCCTTTGACAAGACGATTATTTTCTGTCGCACCAAACGTGGCGCCGACCGACTCGTCGAGCAGTTGCAAAAAGAAGGCGTGGAGGCGGCCGCCATTCATGGCGACCTTCGCCAGAGCCAACGCGAAAAGGCGCTCGCCGACTTTCAGGCCGAGAAGTTGCCCGTGTTGGTCGCCACCGACGTCGCCGCACGAGGTCTGCACATCGACGGCGTCGACTGCGTGATGCACTTTGACCCCCCCGAAGATCAAAAGGCGTATCTTCACCGCTCGGGTCGTACCGCGCGCGCCGGTTCGACCGGCGTGGTTGTGTCGCTCCTGTTGTGGAATCAGGCCATCGAAGCTGAAGTCATAATGCGTCGACTGAATCTCAAGCGTCCGATCGTTGAGGTCTTTTCGAACAACCCGCACCTGGTCGATCTCGCGAACTGGGACCCGACCCTGGAAGTATCGTCGCGGTGAGTAAGAAAGCGCTGCCGGTCTATCGCTACGACGGTGCGATAAAGAGGGTGTTGGTCGTCGTCGCGCACCCCGATGACGTGGACTTTGGCACGGCGGGCACGGTGGCGTTTTTGACGAACCACGGCGTGGACGTTGCCTACTGTCTCGTCACCTCCGGTGACGCGGGCGGTGACGCGTCGACCCACACGCGCGAAGAGCGCAGCGCCATCCGCGAAGCGGAACAGACCGCCGCCGCGAAAGAGGTGGGCGTCACCGACCTCACCTTTCTTCGTTATCCCGATGGTCAAGTCGAAACCACGTTGGCGCTGCGTCGAGAGATTGCGCGCGTCATTCGAATGCATCGGCCCGACCTCGTCATCACCCAGAGCCCCGAGCGCAACTACGATCGCATCTTCGCTAGTCACCCCGACCACCTAGCGACGGGTGAGTCGACGCTGCGCGCGGTCTATCCCGACGCGCGCAACCCCCACGCCTTTCCCGAACTCGTCGGCGAGGGCTTTGTGCCCCACACCGTGTCACAAGTGTGGTTGGGCGGCACGTCGCCCACGATGGTGGTGGACATTACGAAGACCTTCAATCAAAAGTTCGCCGCGCTCTCCCAGCACGTCAGTCAAGTGGGTGGGCGCGACGGTCTGGAAAAGATGCTCAAGTCGTGGTCGCGCTTAACAGCGAAGACCGCCGGCATGAAGAAGGGCAAGCTCGCCGAGGGTTTTCGAGTCATCACGACCTCCTAAGGCGCGAGGGCTCTCGCCGTAGGGTGGGGGCATGGAGGACGGTGCGAGCCACGGCGACCAATCGCGTACGCCCATTGGCCTTCGCCGTCCCGCCAAGGGACTCAGTCAGATCTTCCTCGGCCTCACGCGAGAAAACTTTCCGGGCCAACTACTCGCAGGGGTAACGCTCCTCGCAATCGCCATTCCCGAGCAACTCGCCACCTCGCAACTCGCGGGTGTGGCCGCTTTCACGGCGATGATTGCCTTCATCGCGGCGACCCTCGTGTTCGTCTTCATTGGATCGAACCCCATCATGTCGGTGGGCGCGGACTCGACCATCGCGCCGCTCTTTGCCGTTGCGCTCCTGCGACTCGCGCCCTTCTCGTCGACGCTGTACTTAGAACTCGCGGCGATGACGGCGGTCGTTACCGGGCTCGTCGTGATGTCCGTGGGACTGCTCCGTTTGGGCTGGATCGCCGATTTTCTTTCCTTACCCATCGTCACGGGGTTTCTCTGTGGGATCGGTGTCATCATCATCGTGCACCAGCTACCCAGTGCGTTAGGCGTCACGGCGGGCGGGTCCAGCGTGCTGCAGCGCCTCACCTCACTTTCGCACGTCCTCGGCCACGTCAGCGCGTGGTCCGTCGCTATCTCTTTGGGAACGCTTCTCGTGCTGCTGGTCGGGGAGAAAATAAATTCCCGGATTCCCTGGGCACTCGGCGCGATCGGCGTCGCGACGGTGCTCGTGGGGGCCCTCTCACTGGGCAGTCACGGGGTGAAGGAACTCGGCGCGGTGAGTGCCGTCCTGCCGACGTGGCGTCTGCACTGGTTGAGCGCGAGTCAGTGGGGCGTCGTGATGACCACGGCGGTGACGCTCGTGATCGTGATACTCAGTCAAACGTCGGCGACGTCGAGAACGTCCTCGGACGACCTCGGCGTGGAGTCTGATATCAGTCGCGACTTCGTCGGGGTGGGCCTCGCTAACTTCGCGGCCGGCTTCGTGGGAGCGTTTCCGGTCAACGCGTCACCGGCACGAACGACGGTCGCGCGACTCGCCGGGGGTCGGACCAAGGTCGTCGGACTTACCGCCGCGGTGCTGGCGATCGCGCTGTCACCGTTCGTGCATTTTGCGCACGCCATTCCTTTGGCGGCGCTCGCCGGAGTGCTGTTCTTCATTGCCTCTCGGCTCATCAAGGTCGGCCAACTCGTCAAGATCTGGCGCTCGCGCCGCCTGGAGTTCGTGCTCGCGATCATCTCGCTGCTCGGCGTTATATTCATTGGCGTCGAACAAGGACTGGCCATCGCGGTGGGCCTCGCCATTCTTGATCAGACCTGGCGTTCGGCGCGTCCTCGCATGGTCGTGATGGGTCGACACGCGGGAACAACGAGTTGGGAGCCCCTCACCGAGAAGGACGTCGCGAGCGTCGACCACGTGCTGGCGGTCCTCTTCGACAACGACATCTTCTTCGCGAACTCAGGGGTATTTCGCCGCGAGGCGCACCAACTGATGAAGACCTACCCCGCGACGAGACACCTCGTCATTGACGCAGTGGCGATCTCTGACATCGACTTCACCGGCATGACGATTTTTAGTCAAGTGGTCGACGACCTAACGAAGGACCAGATCTCAGTCTCCTTGGCGCGCGTCGGTGACAAGGTGCGCGCCAGCCTCGCTGGGTCCTTCGACGCGCAGGTTCGCGACATCGCGATCTACGACAACGTCGACGCCGCAGTGAACGCGGTTAGCTCGTAAAGGTTTAGCTCGCGGCGAGTTGACGCAGCACGAAATTGAGCACGCCGCCGTGGCGGTAGTAGTCGGCTTCGGTGGGCGTGTCGATTCGCAGTCGAACCGAAAAGTCCAACTCGTCGCCGCTCGCGCGCACGACGTGCACGTTCACTCGGGGCACACTCTCGCCGCGATTGAGTGCTTCGAGGCCGCTGAGCGAGTACACCTCCGTGCCGTCGAGTTCGTGGGTCGCGGCACTCTCGCCCGGGAGGTACTGCAGGGGCAGTACGCCCATGCCGACGAGGTTCGAGCGGTGGATTCGCTCAAAGGACTCCACGAGCACCGCGCGTACGCCGAGCAGCTTGGTGCCCTTCGCGGCCCAGTCGCGACTCGAGCCGGTGCCGTACTCTTTGCCGCCGAGAATAATCAGCGGCGTTCCCTCTTCGGCGTAGGCCATCGCGGCGTCAAAGATTGACATTTCGGTGCCCTCGGGCAGTTTGATCGTCACGCCGCCTTCGGTCCCGGGCGCCATCAAGTTGCGCAGACGAATGTTCGCGAACGTGCCGCGCACCATTACCTGGTGGTTGCCGCGGCGAGTGCCGTAACTGTTGAAGTCTTCGGCCTTGACGCCGCAGTCGACGAGGTAGCGACCCGCTGGTCCGTTCGCTCGAATATTGCCCGCCGGCGAGATGTGGTCGGTCGTTACCGAGTCGCCGAGTTTCGCGAGTACCCGGGCGTCGAGGACGTCACTTACGGCACTCGGCTCCATCGCGAGTCCCTCAAAGTAGGGCGGCAGTTTGACGTAGGTGGAGGCCTGGTCCCATTGGTAGGTGACTTCGTCGGTCGTCGGTACGGCCCGCCAACGTTCGTCGCCACTAAAGGCACTGGCGTAACGGGTCTCGAACATCTCGGGGGTGATCGAAGCACGAACCGCCTCCGCCACGTCCGCGTCGCTCGGCCAGAGGTCGGACAAGAAGACGGGCTTTCCGGCGGTGTCGGTGCCGAGCGCTTCGCTGGAGAGGTCGATGTCGATCGTGCCGGCGAGCGCGTAGGCGACCACGAGTGGGGGACTGGCGAGGAAGTTCTGCTTGACGTCGGGGTGGATTCGTCCTTCGAAGTTGCGATTACCCGACAGGACCGACACGACGGAAAGATCGTGTTCGTTGACGGCCTCGGACACGCCGTCGAGCAGCGGACCGGTGTTACCAATACAGGTCGTACAGCCGTAGCCGGCGAGGTAGAAGCCCAGGGCGTCGAGGGAGTCCACGAGATTGGCGCGCTCGAGGTAGTCCATGACGACGCGGCTGCCAGGGGCCAATGAAGTCTTCACCCAGGGTTTTACGGTGAGACCAAGTTCGACTGCTTTTCGCGCTACTAATCCAGCCGCGACGAGTACCGAAGGGTTCGACGTATTGGTGCACGAAGTAATGGCCGCGACGGTGACGGCGCCGTCGCGCAGGTGCTCGGCGGCGTCCACACCTTGAACCTCGATGGGCTCGCGTCCGAGTGCCTCACGAAAGGCGCCGCGCGCCCCCGAGAGCGAGACGCGGTCTTGGGGACGCTTGGGTCCAGCGAGACTCGGCTCGACGGTCGCGAGGTCGAGTTCGGCGTACTCGGAGTAGATCGGCTCGGGCGCGCTTTCGTGGTGCCACATTCCCTGGGCTTTGGCGTAGGCCTCAACGAGCGCGAGTTGCGCTGGTGGGCGTCCCGTGAAGGCGAGGTAGTTGAGCGTCACCTGGTCGATGGGAAAGATCGTGCAAGTCGCGCCGTACTCGGGTGACATGTTGCCAATGGTGGCGCGGGTCTCGAGAGAGAGTGAACCAACGCCCGGGCCGTACGCCTCGACGAATTTACCAACGACACCGTGTTGACGAAGTAGTTGGGTGATGGTCAGTACGACATCGGTCGCGGTGACGCCTTCGCGCGTCGCGCCCACGAGTCGCAGTCCGACGACTGGTGGAATCAACATCGAAGCTGGTTGGCCCAGCATGCCGGCCTCGGCCTCGATACCGCCGACGCCCCAGCCCAACACCCCGAGACCATTCACCATGGTGGTGTGGGAGTCCGTGCCAACGATGGTGTCGAGGTAGGCCACGCCGTCGAGTTCGAAGACGACCTTGGCGAGGTGCTCGAGATTGACCTGGTGACAGATGCCCATGCCCGGAGGAACGACGCGGAACTTCTTGAACGAATTCTGTGCCCACTTCAGAAATGTGTAGCGCTCGGCGTTTCGCTCGTACTCAATCTCGACGTTCTGGTCGTAACTTGACGCCGTGCCGCTGCGCTCGAGAATGACCGAGTGGTCAATGACGAGTTCGACGGGCACCAGGGGATTGATCTTGGACGCGTCGCTGCCGAGGGCGACGATGGCGTCGCGCATGGCCGCGAGGTCGACGACGCCCGGGACGCCCGTTAAGTCCTGCATGAGAACTCGCGCCGGCGTGAAGGCGATCTCCCGGGCGTCGTCGCCGGCCGCTTCGCCGTGATTCGACGGTGCGTCGGACCACCTCGCGAGCGCTTCGATGTCGCTGGCTTTGACTTTGACACCGTCTTCGTGGCGCAAAAGGTTCTCGAGTAGGACCTTGATGGAGTAAGGAAGGCGGTCGACGTTGAAGGCCTTGAGGCGCTCGCCGTGGAGCGAAAAATAGGTAAGCGTGCGCCCATCGACCTCGAGGGTGCTTTCGCTATTGAATGAGTTCATCGAAGATGTCATTGCTCTATTCTGCCGTGTTTTCACGAAGTTGAATTCGCCGCTGACGCACTGACGCGGAGCCAAGTGGGAGACTTGCGGCGTGACTTCGACGTACGATTCCTTGCTCGCGCGGCTCCAACAAGCCTTTGACGTGGTGGCGCCGGGCGCTGATCCCGTTCTTCGACGCTCGGACCGGAGCGACTTTCAAGCCAATGGCGTGATGGCGCTCGCGAAACGGGTCGGACGAGCGCCCCGTGACGTCGCCGAAGAGATCGTGGCGGCCGCACGCCTCGGTGACGTGGCCGAGGTGATGGTCGCGGGTCCCGGGTTTTTGAACATCACGCTGCTACCGGCGTTCCTCAACGAGAAACTCAACGAACTGACACTTGATCCCCGGCTCGGTATTGCGGCGACCGACGATCCTCGACGAGTGGTGATTGACTACTCCGCGCCGAACGTGGCCAAAGAGATGCACGTGGGTCACCTACGCACGACCGTCATTGGTGACGCCCTCGCTCGGATGTACCGCTTCGCCGGACACGTCGTGATTGCCCGTAACCACGTTGGTGACTGGGGTACGAACTTCGGTCTGTTGATCGAACACTTGCTCGATCTCGGTGAGGACCGGGCCATGGCGTCGCTCTCCATTGGCGATCTCGACGCCTTCTACCGAGAAGCTCGTCAGGCCTTTGACGCGAGTGAGGACTTTCAACGTCGAAGTCGCGCGCGCGTAGTACTCCTGCAGAGTGGCGACCCCGAGACGCGGCGACTCTGGAGTATCCTCGTCGATGAGTCGATCGTTTATTTCGGCGAGGTCTATAAGAAACTCGACGTGACGCTGACGCCCGACGACGTCGTGGGCGAGTCGTACTACAACAACATGCTCGAAGATGTCGTGCGCGACCTCGACGCGGCCGGACTGCTCGTGGAGAGCGGTGGCGCGATGTGCGTGTTTCCACCGGGCTATTTGAACCGCGAAGGCGAACCGCTGCCCCTGATTGTCCAAAAGAGCGACGACGGATTTGGCTACGCCGCCTCTGATCTCGCGGCGGTGCGCGACCGCGTGACGAACCTTAAGGCCGATGAGTTGTTGTACGTCGTGGGTGCTCCCCAAGTTCAGCACCTCGAGATGGTGTTCGCCGTGGCGCGGATGGCGAAATGGCTGCCCGAGCGGGTGCGCTGTGAGCAAGTGGCCTTTGGCAACGTGCTCGGTCCCGACCGCAAGATGTTCAAGTCACGCAGTGGCGAGACGGTCAAGCTCGTCGGCCTGATCGATGAAGCCATAGAAAAGGCGTTCGACGCGCTCGAAGAGCGCGCGCCAGAACTCGAGGGCGACGACCGTCGCACGCTCGCTACGCAGATTGCTCGCGCGGCCATTAAATACGCCGACCTCTCGACCGAGCGCCAGCACGACTACGTTTTCGATCTCGAGCGCATGATCGCCTTCGAGGGTGACACGGGTCCGTATCTGCAGTACGCGCACGCACGCGTCAGTTCGATCTTTCGCCGGCTCGGCGAGCCGTATAGATCCAACAACGTGCCCTTCATGCTTGAGTCGAAGGCCGAGCGAGAACTCGCGCTAGGACTCTTGGCGCTGCCCGAGGTGTTCACGTCGTCGCTCTCGAGTCTTCAGCCCCATCGGCTCTGCACGTACTTATTCGATCTGGCCCAACGCTTCACCTTTTTCTACGACGCCTGTCCGGTGTTGTCGGCCGAGGGTGCGCTGCGCGAAGAGCGCCTGGCGCTGTGTGATCTCACGGCGCGGACCTTACGCCTTGGACTCTCCGTCTTAGGAATTGATACCCCCGACCAGATGTAGTTTCCTTGCGGGCGACGTACTCGGTAGAGTACGGATGACGGCGAATCGCCGTCTCAGGTTCTGGGGGAATGTATGCAGGTGAAGGCTTCTATTGTCAACGAAGTGCACGGTCAGTGGCGCACTGAGACGATCGAAATAGACGATCCACACGCCAACGAGGTCAAGGTCAAGATGGCCTTTGCGGGTATGTGCCACTCCGATGAGCACCTGCGCACCGGTGACATGGTTCCCGACGCGACGGTCATCGAGTTTCTCTCGGGACGTAGTTCGATGTTCCCCATCATCGGCGGCCACGAAGGTTCGGGCGTCGTTGAGTCCGTAGGTCCGAACGTCACGTCACTCAAGCCCGGTGACCACGTCGCCGTGTCCTTTGTTCCTTCGTGTGGCAAGTGCGAGTTCTGTGCCTCTGGTCGTCAGTACCTTTGCGACCTTGGCGCCCACACGCTCGTTGGTCCAATGATCTCTGATGGCACGTGGCGCCACCACCTCGGTGACACTGACCTCAACCGTATGGCCCAGCTCGGCACGTTCTCTGAGTACATCGTCGTGCACGAGGCGTCCCTCGTTCGCATCGATCCCTGGTACGACCTTCGCGCGGCGGCTCTCATATCTTGTGGCATCTCGACGGGCTTCGGCTCGGCCGTGAATCGAGGCGGCACCAAGCCTGGCGACACCGTGGCCATCATTGGTGTGGGCGGCGTCGGTTCTGGCGCGGTCCAGGGCGCCGTTTACGCGGGCGCTCGTGCGGTCATCGCCATCGACACGAATCAGTCCAAGGTCGATCGGGCGCTCAAGATTGGCGCCACGCACGGGTGCAACACGACCCTGGACGCGGCTTTTACGATCTTGCCCGAGTTGACGAGCGGTAAGAACTGCGACGTCACGATCATCACCGTTGGTGTACTCACCAGTGAACTGCTGGAGCAAGCTCGATCGATTACCGCGAAGGGTGGCGTGATTGTCGCTACGTCCATCGCACCGATGAGCCAGCAGACCGTTGAACTCAACGTCTTCGCGCTCTCGATGTTTAACCAAGAGATTCGCGGAACGGTCTTTGGCTCGGAGAGCCCTCGGGTTCAGATACCTCGACTGCTTCGTCTGCACCACGAAGGCAAACTCCACGTTGACGACCTCGTCACCCAGGAGTACTCACTCGACAACGTGCAGCAGGGCTACGACGACCTCGAATCGGGAAAAAACGTCCGTGGGGTTGTGCGTTTCTAGATCCTACTGAGATCATCGCCTCAGGCTTCTGTTGACGTCAGTGCAATTTAGTTGAAAACTCGCCGCTGGGTATAGTCACGTGGTGACGAACCGAAACGATGACGATGAGAAGCGCGTTGACATCAATCGTGTAAATGATTCGATCGTCATCGACGTCGATTCGGTATGCGCGGCGCGTTTTCAGACGTCGCGATCCGACTGGTCGGATATCGATCGAGAGGTTTGAGATTGTCGCTCCAATTCGAGATTGTGTGCTCCCGTTAAATACTCGAATTTCTCGGAGTGCTGCGGGAGTGAACTCAATGCGGAAGTCGTTCACGACCACCCAAGCTCATGCTTCACCTGTTCCAAGGGTATGTTGTCGCCACCTTCGGCCATAACACGGTCAAACGCCGTTGCGTCTTGGTTGTCGTTTGAGTTCGATGAGTATCGTCTGGCGATCAAGAAAAAGCCACACGCCGTCGTGAAGGTACCCACGGCGTAGAGCAGATCGCCGAATGGCAGCCAATTGAAGTGAAAATATTGGATTAATGGCATTACGTTGGCGATGCACAATAGAAGAGACTCCAGCGCGAGGGCAAGAAACGCTTTGCGAAACAAGTCACCCCGTCCCGTCGACGAGACAGAAATCTTCGTTAGAAACCACCAAGCAATAAAGGTTGAGAGCGACGCTAATGGGATAGCGATCTCTTGAATCCAGTCGGTAACGGGAGGGTGCGCATAGGCGATGTCGGATAGAAACCAGACGCACGTGACGATCGTCGCTACGAACGTCACAAAAAATCCGCTAACGATAAGTACCCGTGCGCTGAACCACTGTTTCCAAGTCATAGTCCAAAGGTACTGCGCCCCTTAGGGGTTCACTTACCTCGCGGGGACTGCGCGCGCTGCTTCGAGGAGAGAACGTGAGTTCCCACGAGGTGGCTTGCGTGCTCAGCAGCAAGTTTCTCGGCGTCACTTCGCATCTGCTGCGCGAGGTCCTTGAACTCGTCCAGCGCCGGATTTACTCCAACGAGTGTGAACTCGTTCTCTACGATGCGTAAGTCCAGTCCCCATACGTCTTCGAGAATTCGCCGAACCCAACCCGTCGAGTGATCCCAGCCTTCACGGGGTGTCCCGGCTCCGTAGGCACCGCCGCGCACGACGACGAGCACCGCGGGCTTGGCCTCGAGGGTCTTTACTGTTCCACCACCGGCAATACGCGGTTCGGTCATGAGGACGTCGACCCAGGTTTTGAAGTGTTCAGAGACACCGAAGTTGTAGAGCGGCACAGCAAAAAGAAGCGCGTCGGCCTCGAGTACCTCATCGGCGAGTGTCGCGGCGACAGCTGCCGCGTGGCGCTGCTCGTCGGTGCGATCAGCGTCGGCGATTCTCCGGCCAACGACAGCCTGCGCTCAGAGGGTCGAGGGGAGTGGATCGATGCCTATGGAACGTCGTGTCACTTCGGCGTCGGGCTCGCTTTCACGCCAGACACTCTCCACGATGTCGGCGATTGCTCGACTGCGAGAGCCTTCGGGGCGAATACTGGCGTCAAGTCGAAAGAGGGACATGGGAACTCCTGCGTAGGGGGAGACTCCACTTTAGGGGATACTTCTAAAAACGAAGTAACTTATTTTGCAGAAGTGACTGGTAGTCTTGAAAGCATGATCAGCAGCGGTTCTCAGGTGGCCCAAGTGACTGGGGAATCCAGTGAGGCGCACCCCACCGGTGGTGCGTCGTCGTGCGATGAGGCGCTCGTTCGAGCGTTTCGATTTCTCGGAAAGCGCTGGAGCGGGGTGATTCTCGGCAATCTCACGAGGGGCCCCCTAGGTTTTGCCGAACTCGGCCGACGCGTCGAAGGCATTGGCGATTCTGTCTTGGCCGAACGCCTGAGCGATCTGCAGTTGACGGGTCTTATTTTTAGAGAGGTGCAGGTGGGTCCTCCGGTGTCGGTGACGTATCGCCTCTCTCCTTCGGGCCTCGCGTTGATCCCGGCGATGCTCGAGCTGAGCACGTGGGCTTCGAAGAATCTTCCGTGTCCGACTGATCGTTCCGACGCCACTTCGACGTCCTCCATCTAACGTCCTCTGGCGGTTCTCCGTCGTGCGTTGAAGTGAGCGAACGAGTCGTCGTGAGAGGATGATGTCGTGTCCGCTTCGTATCCAATACCGACGCTGAATGGTCAATTTGTTCGACTAGAGCCAATGTCGCTTGACCACGTTGACGCTCTGGTCGAGGCCGCGAATGAAGATCGATCAGCGTACGGCTTCACGCAGGTGCCCAGCTCGCGTGAAGAGATGGCGGCGTACGTAGTTAATCTTCTCGAGCAGCATCACAACGATCTCACGATTCCCTTCGTCCAGATTGACGTGGCGAGCGGCCGGGTCATTGGCGCGACGCGATACCTCGGCATTCGTTGGGAAGGGGCTCGACCACTTCCCTTTGCCGTAGAAATTGGTGGCACCTGGCTCGCCGCGTCATTACAGAGAACACGCGTCAACACGGAAGCGAAACTTCTTCTGCTCGACTTCGCATTTTCTACGTGGCACGTGGCGCGAGTTGACTTCAAGACCGACGCGCGAAACGATCGTTCGCGAGCGGCGATTCTTCGCCTCGGTGCGGTCTTTGAAGGCGTACTTCGTAAGTCCCAGTCGTCGATGGTTCCCGGCGAAGAGTCGCTCTTTCGTGACTCCGCTTTCTTCTCGATTCTCGACACTGAGTGGCCCTCGGTTCAATCCATCTTGAGCGCGAGCCTTCGCTGATTCCCTGGCAAAGAAACGCACTCGGGTCCCTTTACTTGCTTCTAGAGCTAAGGAACGCAGTGCGCTCGGTGGTGCTACCATGTAGCACATGGACCGAATTGGCGTACGTGAACTTCGTCAACACGCCAGTAAATACCTGGCTCGCGTGGCCAAGGGCGAGACCATCGAGGTCACCGATCGTGGTCGACCCGTTGCGAGGCTTTCGCCAGTCGGGAGCGACCCTTGGGAAGAGATGATCGCGAGCGGCCGAGTCGTCAAAGCAACTGACGACACACCATTTTCCTCTGAGCCTGCTCGTGACTTCGGTATCGACGCGTCGCGGCGCCTCGGCGAACTTCGAGAAGATGAACGTTGAAGTTGTATTTCGACTCATCGGCCATCGTCAAAGTGATACAACTCGAAACTGAGTCGCCGTCCCTCTTCGAATTCCTAGAGCTCCACTCTGAGGACCAGGTGGTGACGAGCGCGTTGGCACGAGTCGAAGTTGCTCGATCGCTGTACGGAGCTGACCAGAACTGTTTCGCTCTGATGAAGCGTCATTTCAGTCGTATGATGACGATAGCGATTGATGCTGAGATTCTTGAGCGCGCTGCATCGATGCTGCCAGGAGCACGACTTCGCAGCCTCGACGCAATTCACCTCGCGAGTGCCATGGCGGTCGGCGACGGTTTGCGCTCAGTTGTTACCTACGACGCACGAATGCTCGACGCCGCGCGTGTCGTTGGGTTACGCGTGAGCTCTCCGGCACCGTGAGCGTCTAGGAGCGAGTGCATTCTCTCGAGCGCGTGCTCCAGACCACGTACTTCGATGTTCTTTAAACTACCGGTAGAGTTCTTCACTATGGCACGAGGATGGGCAGTTATCGACTTTCTTGTCGTGTTGCTCTTCGTCGGCATCGGACGATCCAACCACCATCATCTTGTCAATCTGTCCGGCATGACATCGACGACGTGGCCCTTTGCTGTTGGACTTGGCGTCGGCTGGTTGATCGTGCTTGCTCGTCACCAGCGTGGGGTCTCGCTTGGTGCTGGCGTTGAAGTGTGGCTCGCAACAGTGGCGGTGGGGATGATTCTGCGAGTGATCGCGGGTCAAGGCACCGCCTTCGCCTTCATCTTGGTTGCGTTGGGTTTCCTTGGGGCACTCCTGCTCGGACTTCGTCTCGCCTACAGCGCACTGACCAGGCGTAACTGAGCCAAAGGAAACTCAAGGGCCGCAGTCAGGAATCAAAGGGCGGCGACTCCAGATTTCGTGGAACCAGTCCGTCTTCACCTGAATCGGCCGTTGCCGGCCAGCACTTAAGGCACCTTTGGAGGTTCAGCGATACTGAGAGAAGCGCAATTACAGACTTGCACTAGCTCTCTCGACGTGCTAGTCTTCACTTGCAGATAGACATAACGAAGAGGAAGGCTTAGTCAATGAACACTGATTCGATAGCGAGTGAGGTGCTCATCGAGGCGCCGATTGAACGGGTGTGGGCAGCCTTGACCGAACCGGCATCGGTGAGTGCGTGGTTCTGTAACGGGAGGGAAATCTCGATCGATCTTCGCATTGGCGGGGTGATGATCCTCGACCACGGCGACCACGGTCGTTACCCGACGGTCATCGTCTCAGTCGTGCCGCCAAACGCCTTTTCGTTCCGCTGGGCGGTACTGGATCCTGGAGCCCTCGCCACGGAGGAGAACTCGACACTGGTGGAGTTCACGTTAAAGACGACTCCTGAAGGGACCGTGCTTCGGGTGCTGGAAAGCGGCTTCGACAACCTCGCCGTGCCCGCTGGTAGGTCGATGAGTTCTTTGTTCGAGGACCACTCCGGAGGTTGGCCACAAGTCGTCAATGAGTTGGCCCAATACGTCATGGCCAATGTGGGGACGCCACGCGTCGACCCTTCGTGAGCGATGTCTCTGAGGTGCTCACCGCGCTGGCCGATCCCACACGACGAATGCTCCTGGAGAAGCTCTCCGTTCGAGGAGAAGCAACGGCGACGGCGCTCGCCGGTGATCTCCCGATCAGTCGTCAAGCCGTGGTCCAACATCTGAACGTGCTGGACAAGGTCGGGCTCGTTCGAGGGCGACGCCTGGGCCGCGAGCATCGATTCATCGTCTGCACGAAACCATTAGCTGCAACGGTCCAATGGATGGAGAAGCTCTCCCAACAGTGGGACCGACGACTCATTGCCATCAAGAAGATTGCCGAAGCGCCAATCGAGTAGCTACCGTGAACGATTACGCTGGTCAAGCTCTCATCTCAATCACCCGTTTCGCGCCACGAAGAACTGTTCACGGTCCGTCGAGTCCAAAGACGTTGCCAAAGGGATACTTCAGTTGAGTAATTTGTCTCGTCGGTGAAGGTTCGAGTGGGTGGCGATGAGCCTGACAACCAAGCCCGAGAAAGCGATGTCGCTCGGCTTCAACGTTGTCGACTCTGAAGTAGGCCACGGTCGAAGATCCCTGAGGATTGCGGCCGTCGCCGTTCGGGTGAACGTCGACTTCCAAGTCGCCCATCTCAATGAAGGAAAACTCGCCCTCATAATGAACTGGGGTGCCCGTTGCCTCGGCCCACCACGTCGTCGCGCTGGCTGGGTTGTCCCCGAAGAACATCACTGCTTTGATCACAAAAACTCTCCTAGTTTTTAAAGCATCCTCACCGAGATCTGCAGTCGACGAACAATCTCATCGAGTTCAAGCGATCCCGCCGCAATGTCGTTCGCCAAGTTAAACGCCTCAACTGCTGTCAGATTTGACACGCGATCGTTTAGTCGCAGAAAGATTACGGTGCACAGCCACCCAAGACGCTTGTCCCCGTCAAGGAGAGAATGGTTCTTGACTAGTGAGTGCATTAGTGCAGACGCCTTAAGTTCGAGCGTCTCGTATGCATCAACACCAAATGCACTTGACCGAGGTCGGGCAAGTGCGGAATCGAGAAGTCCGAGGTCACGGATGGGACCGACTCCTAGCATTTCGATGATGCCAAGAACGTCTTCAATCGTGAGAAACTCTGGTTCGTTCACGCCTTCGAGAGCAGTTCGATCACGTCACCCCAACGGTCCATCATCTCTGCGGTCGCGCCCGCAACGCGTTCGAGATGGGCGCTTCGGGAGTAGCGCTCAAGCACCGCTCGACGGATCACTTCTTGTCGCGACGTACCCTCAGCGTTGGAAAGCGCCGTGAGCGCGCGCTCCATTTCATCGTCAGTCCGTACCGTGAGTGCAATGCGTCAATGATACCAGACTGGTATCAGATGAATCAAGGCCTTCACCGAACGACTTCTGGCCCCTTTGCGATGTCTTTCAATCCGACGCTGGATGTCCGAAAACCCAGTACGTCGCGCAGAGTCATCGACGTTTGTGTGACGCGAGGCGTCAGGGGTGTCAGAGTCCTCCATCGTGCGGCACCGTGAAAGACCCCGACGCCGTACGCCAGGTCGTCCGCAACGCCGAGCGGAACATCGGTGATGTGGAGAGGATGATGACGCCATCGCCACGCGGTGCCCGCCGCAAAGAGAAGAAGCGCGCGACTTCTTAGTCGTGGATGAAGAGCGGCCACGAGAAGGACCACGCCAAAGGTTCGAACCACGGTTCTCGCGAGTGGGCCGCCCGCTCGGAGCATGTTGCGACTCACCACTTGCTTCGCTACTTCGTTTGGGTTGTCGGTTTCTTGAAAGAACTGGTCGCGCGCGTGCGCTCGCGCCGAACGGATAATCCGAGCGCCGACCGATGGCTTACCAATAAGAACCGAGGTCCACGCGAGAAGCGTCCACGGGTCGGCCCGTAAAGGCGCGAGCCGCGTTCCGTGCCGCATCGCTAACTCTGCGCTGGAGACGCCGTAGCGCTGTCGTTGTAGCCACCACAATCGCCACGTGTCGCGAGGCGGGTGCGTGACGACGACTTGCGCTTCGTAGCGCACGAGCCAGCCCGCGTCGTGAAGTCGCCATACGAAGTCGACGTCCTCGCCGACTCTGAGTGTTTCGTCAAAACCATCGCCGAAGGCTTCACGTCGAACCATCATGCTCGCGCTCGGCACGTAGCTCACTGATCCACCCGGCACGACGAGACCACTGCGTTCTCCCATGTCCAGTGGGCCGAAGTGCTGCTCGAACCGCTCTCGGACTGAACTACCCGCACCGCCTCGAACCCGAGGCGCGACCGCAGCAACGAGGGGGTCTCCGAAGACGGGGAAGAGTCGCCGAGCGACGTCGAGAGCGTTCTCCATCTCGACGTCCGCGTCAACAAACCAGAGATACTTCCGCAACGTCGCTGAGGAGCCGACGTTACGCGCGCGAGCTGGTCCGTGGTTGTCATCCAAGCGAATGAGGTCAACGTCGAAGGCCTGACAGCACGTCCTAATTTCGTCGCCCCTCGGCGAACCGTCGTCGACGACGGTGACGCGAAACCCGTCGAGCTGGCGAAGGAGAGTTGCTAGGCGCGAGACATTATCGAAGACCGGCACGATCACGTCAATCTCGTCGACGTGCAGTTCGGCGCTGAAGTGCGAGTGGAGAAGACCCTGGAGGACCAACGTTCGAGCGAAACGCCCTTCGCCGGCTCGGACGACGCCACCATTGTTCCACCGCTCGACCAGCGCGTGTGAAGCGCCGGCCAGACGTAGGAGTCGCCACGGACTGCCGCCGCTGACGAGCTCTCGATCGATGAAGGTCGCGCCATCATCTAGGACGACGTTCGTCCCACGGGGGATTGGCGCCTCGACGGGGGTGGGGGCGAGTGGAACAAGAGTGCTCACGTTGGGAGTCTCTCACGCTGGTTCTCGACCCACTCCCAGAGAAGGCAGAATGAAAGGGAATCGTTCGAGGAGGAATCGTGACATCTGAAACATTGATAAGGGAAGATGCGCCCGTTGAGATTGAAGAGGTCGAAGAACTTCTCGTTGAAGAAGTCTCTATTGACGGACTCTGTGGGGTCTACTAAACCGTGTCGTTAACGAGCGTCGACGCCTTTGACGGGTCCCAGTATTGGCAACTCAATGCACAAGTCTCACTTCGCGACGAAGCCTTTGGCGCCCTCGCGTACCATCACGGCAATCGTCGGCTGGTCTTTCTTAAGTCACGCGAACTCGTAGAACTTGTTCGTCGACTCGGCGAGTTCGACAGCGCCGCTGAGGCAATCGCTGCCGTCGCTCCTGCTGATCAACACGAACGCTACGTCAGCGCACTCGCGTCATTAAGCCGATCGGATCTGCTTCGTGGGCGCTGAGTCATCACTTCGTGATCGCTTCGAGCGCGGACTCGCCGCTCCCATCTGCTTAACCTGGGAGTTGACCTACGCGTGCAATTTGGCGTGCACGCACTGTCTGTCGTCCTCGGGACGTCGCGACCCGCGTGAACTCACGACGGCTGAAGCGAAGGATCTCATTGACGAGATTGCCGCGATGCAGATCTTCTACGTCAATATCGGTGGGGGCGAGCCGACGATTCGCCGCGACTTCTTTGAGCTGATCGAGCACGCCGTTGGCCAGCACGTGGGCGTCAAGTTCTCCACGAACGGGACGCGAATTGACGAGATGGCCGCGAAGCGGTTAGCGGGCATTGCTTACCTCGACATTCAAATCTCCATTGACGGCGCCGACGCCGAGACCAGTGACCGCATTCGAGGCGCCGGAAGTTACGACGCCGCACGACGGGCCATGGACAACTTGAAGGCGGCAAACTTCGGTCCCTTCAAGATCTCGGTGGTGATGACGCGCGAGAGCATCGAACAACTCGACGCGTTCGAAGCACTTTCCGTGTCCTACGGCGCCGAACTTCGCCTCACCCGCCTTCGCCCCTCGGGTCGAGGCGTTGAGGTGTGGAACGAGCTTCACCCCACGCTTGAACAGAACCGCCGGCTCTATAGATGGCTGCTCGCTCGGCCCAACGTCTTAACGGGTGACTCGTTCTTTCACCTTTCGGCTCTCGGCGCGCCCCTTGAGGGACTCAATCTCTGTGGAGCGGGACGAGTGGTCTGTCTCATCGATCCGGTGGGAGACGTCTACGCGTGCCCGTTCGTTATTCACGACGAGTTTCTTGCCGGCAACGTGCGAGAAGCTGGCTTTGGCGACGTGTGGACGAAGAGCGCACTCTTCACCTCGCTGCGCGAACCAGGCAATCCTGGCGCCTGTGGTTCGTGTGGATCGTACGACGCGTGTCGCGGCGGCTGCATGGCCGCGAAGTTTTTCACTGGCCTCGAGATGAGCGACCCCGATCCGGAGTGCGTCTTTGGTCACGGCGAGACGGCGCTCGCGACCAAGGGCCTCACCATTCGTCCGCTCTCCTCACCGGACCACTCAAAGAGGGTGCCCGTCGCGCTGTCAGCGCGCTGAGCGGGAGACCTTTTTAGAGACTCAAGTAGTCTCGCTGTGAGTTGTTACGGGGGAAAGATGACAAGTTCGTGGTTCGAGACCGTCGCCATTGCGCAACGTCGAGCCGAGAAACGTCTCCCGAAGTCGGTTTACGGTGCACTTGTCGCCGGCTCCGAAAAGGGACTCTCCTCCAGCGACAACCTCGCTTCGTTTGATCAGTTGGGGTTCGCCCCGCACATTGCCGGACTACCCGACGAGCGATCCATGGCAACGACCGTCATGGGTCAGTCGGTGTCGATGCCGGTCATCATCTCGCCGACCGGCGTGCAAGCGGTCCACCCCGAAGGCGAAGTCGCAATGGCTCGTGCCGCGGCTCATCGCGGCGTCGCCATGGGGCTCAGTTCCTTCGCCAGTCGCTCCATCGAGGACGTCTGCGCCGTCAACGACCAGATCTTCTTACAGATGTACTGGTCGGGCGGCCGCGACACCATGGTCCAGCGTCTCGAGCGTGCGAAGGTGGCCGGCGCGAAGGGTGTCATTCTCACGCTCGACTGGTCCTTTTCCAATGGACGCGACTGGGGCAGTCCTTGGATTCCCGAGAAGATTGATCTGAAAGCGGCGCTGAAGCTCGCGCCCGAAGTGCTGGCGCGACCGGGTTGGCTGTGGTCCTTCGCCAAGACCGGACACTTTCCTAACCTCACGACACCCAACATGGCCGCACCGGGCGAGAAGGCGCCAACGTTCTTCGGTGCGTACTACGAGTGGATGCAGAGTGCGCTGCCCAGTTGGCAGGACGTGGCGTGGTTGCGCGCCCAGTGGGATGGTTCGTTCATGGTGAAGGGCGTCTGTCGCGTGGACGACGCCAAACGAATCGTTGACCTGGGCGCGAGTGCCCTCTCGGTGTCGAATCACGGCGGTAACAATCTCGACGGCACGCCGGCGCCACTGCGCTCACTCTCGGCGGTGGTGGACGCGGTGGGCGACCAAATCGACGTGCTGCTCGACGGCGGTGTTCGACGCGGCAGCGACGTCGTGAAGGCCCTCGCGCTCGGTGCGAACGCGGTCATGATCGGGAGGGCGCCTCTCTGGGGACTGGCCGCCGCCGGCCAAGGCGGGGTTGAGAATGTGCTCGACGTCATTAGGGGCGGCATCGATTCGGCGCTGCTCGCTCTCGCCAAAGCCGATATCAAGCACCTCGACCGCACCGACGTCGTGGCGCCCGCGGACTTCTTTCGAAGGCTCGGCGCGTGACGCGTGTGGCGATCGTCACCGGTGCCGCGCGCGGTATTGGTGCGGCCACCGTCGACGCGCTGGTAAACGAGAACTACCGCGTCGTCGCCGTCGATCGCTGTCGCGACATCGCGGACATTCCCTACGCCCTGGCGACACGGGCTGACCTCGACGCCGTCGTTGCTCGACACGGCGACCACGTCCTTGGTCTGGTTGGTGACGTGCGAAGCGCCACGGACATGCAGCTCGCGGTTGAGACCGCGACGCGTCACTTTGGACGACTCGACGCGGTGGTGGCGTGCGCGGGCGTTGTGGGTGCGAGTGGTCCCCTGTGGGAGGTCAGTGACGCGACGTGGGACGCTGTCTGGTCGGTCAACGTGCTTGGCACACGCCGACTCATCGAAGCCGCCGCACCGGTGCTGATCGCGAACGGCAAGGAAGCGAGCGGGCGAATCGTGGCCGTCGCTTCGGCCGCGGGACGAACTGGCCTCTTTCACCTCGCGTCCTACAGTGCCGCCAAACACGCGGTGGTGGGACTCATTCGAGGTGTGGCGATGGACCTCGCGCCCTACGGCGTCACGGCGAACGCCGTGAGCCCCGGTTCGACGCGCACCGCGATTCTTGAAGCGTCAGCCAAAATCTACGACCTAGCGAGCGTCGAAACCTTCGCTGATCAACAACCCATCGGTCGACTCCTCGAACCCTCCGAGATCGCCGCGTCGATTGTGTGGCTGTGTTCGCCCGCGTCGTCCGCGATCACCGGCGCCGACGTCGCCGTCGACGGAGGAATGACCGTCTCCTAGTAGCGCGCCGAGCCGCGAAGTTATTAAAGGTAGGCTCTCTCGTGGCTTAACGCCATCGTGAGTCAACCGTGAGGTCCTAATTGAGCGAAGTCGCAATGCCAGGTCGTGTTGTCATTCTTGGGTGTGGATCCGTTGTTCAGTGCCTGCTGCCTCTGCTGCTTGATCACTTCAAATTCGAGCCAACGTCCGTAACGGTCCTCGAGCGTCGTGACAATCGATCGCGAATTGCCTCGTCCCTTGAACGCGGTGTTCACTACCAACAGTTTGAAATCACGCCAGTGAACCTTGAGTACACGCTCGCCGGCGTGTTGGGTGACGGCGATCTACTCATTGACCTCGCGTGGAATATCGGACTGAGCGAACTCCTCGAGTGGTGTCGTCGTCATAACGTCCGTTACCTCAATACGTCGGTCGAAGTCTGGTTTCCTTACCTCGATCCCGCCAGTACTTCACCTCAGGAACGAACCCTCTACTGGCGACACATGGCGCTGCGCCGTCAAGTCGCCGCGTGGGGCTCGAACGACGGCCCCTCGGCCGTCGTTGAGCACGGCGCGAACCCCGGACTGGTGAGCCACTTCACCAAGCAGGCCCTAAGTGAAATCGCCGAGGCGGTGCTTCGCGACGGTCTGCTCGTCGATCGTCACGACGCCATCAATGAAGCGCTCGTCGAAGAGCGTTTCAACGTGCTCGCCCAGCTCTTGGACGTGAAGTCGATTCACATCGCCGAGCGTGATACCCAGATCACGAATCAACCTAAAGAAGTAGGTGAGTTCGTTAATACCTGGAGCGTGGACGGTTTCTACGAAGAAGGCGTGGCGCCGGCGGAGATGGGTTGGGGAACGCACGAACGAGTGCTGCCCGCGCTCGCGCGCACCCACAGCGACGAAGGACCGCGTAATCAGATCTGCTTCGCGCAGATGGCCCACAAGACGCTCGTACGATCAATGGTGCCGTCGGGCCCCATCGTCGGCATGGTGATTCGCCACGGCGAGGCCTTCACGATCTGTGATCACCTCACCGTCTATGACGGCGACGACGCGGTCTATCGACCGACCGTGCACTACGCCTACTGTCCAACCGACGTGGCCTGGGCGAGCTTCATAGAACTCGAGGGCAACGAGTACGCCTACCCCGAGGTGCAGCGCATCATGAACGACGAGATCGTCTCTGGTCGAGACGAGCTCGGGGTGCTCTTGATGGGACATCCCTACAAGTCGTGGTGGACCGGTATGCGCACCACCATCGACGAGGCTCGCGCGGTCGCGCCACACCAGAGCGCGACGACGGTTCAAGTCGCGGCGTCGATCCTCGGTGCCGTCCAGTGGTTGCTCGCGTCGCCCAATGAAGGCGTACGCGTTCCCGACGAGTTGCCGTGGCGCGACGTACTGGACGTGGCGTTGCCCTACGTGGGCACGTTGTGGTCAGGTCCGATCGACTGGGATCCGGTGTCGAGCCACGCTGACTGGTTCGACAGCTGGTCGGGTCGCGAACTCAATCAGGGCGATCCCTGGCAGTTCACGAACTTTCTCGTACCCTAAGTTTTTCGAGTTAGAGCGGCGTGACGTAGGCGCCGTGGATACCGCCGTCGACGAGGAACGTCGAGGCCGTTACGAAGGACGAGTCGTCGCTCGCGAGAAAGAGCACAGCGCCGGCAATCTCGTCGGGCTCGGCGAATCGCCCGAGGGGCACGTGGACGAGACGGCGCGCGGCGCGCTCGGGATCTTTCGCGAAGAGTTCCTGGAGGAGCGGCGTGTTCACCGGTCCCGGGCACAGCGCGTTCACTCGGATGCCTTGGCGTGCGAACTGCACGCCGAGTTCACGCGACATGGAAAGTACGCCACCCTTCGAGGCGGTGTAGGAGATCTGTGAAGTCGCTGAACCGAGCACCGCGACGAAGGACGCGGTGTTGATGATGGATCCGCCACCACGCTCGACCAGGAGAGGGATCCCGTACTTGCAACAGAGGTAGACCGAGGTCAAGTTGACGTCTTGGACGCGCTGCCAGGCGTCGAGTTCGGTCGTAAGAATCGAGTCGTCATCAGACGGAGAGATCCCCGCGTTGTTAAAGAGAATGTCGACGCCGCCGTAGGTGTCAACGACCACGGTGTACATGGCCTTGACGCTCTCTTCGTTGGCCACGTTGACCTCGACGAACGTGCCGCCAATGTCGTTCGCCAAGGCAGTACCCGCGTTCTCGTCAAGGTCGGCCACGACGACCTTGGCGCCTTCATTGGCAAAGCGCAGCGCGGTAGCGCGCCCAATGCCGCTTGCGGCACCGGTGATGATGGCGACCTTGTTGTCCAAACGACCCATTAGTTTTCCTCCGTTGAGATAAACACATTTTTTTCTTCACTAAATCCGAGCAGCGCGTCGGGGCCGAGTTCGCGCCCGAGTCCCGACTGCTTGAAACCGCCAAAGGGCGTGGAGTAGCGCACCGAGGAGTTCGAGTTGACCGAGAGTGCACCCGTCTCGACGCCGCGAGCTACGCGCAGCGCACGACCGACGTCGCGACTCCAGATCGATCCCGAAAGTCCGTACGGGCTTTCGTTGGCGATGGCGACTGCTTCGGCCTCGTCGCCAAAGCGCACGACCGACACGACGGGGCCGAAGATCTCCTCTTGAAAGGAGCGACTCTTGGTGTCGGAGGTTTCGAGCACCGTGGGCGCCATCCAGTAGCCGGGACCCTCGGGCGCACTGCCGCGAAAGGCGACCTCAGACTCACTGACGTAGGCGCGCACGCTCTCGCGCTGGGCGGCGGTGATAAGAGGTCCCATCTCGCTCGTCTCGTCGGTGGGGTCGATAACGCGCACGCCCTTGACGGCCGCTTCAAAGAGCTCCATAAAGCGGTCGTAGGCCGAGGCTTCAACGAGCAGTCGCGAACGCGCGCAGCAGTCCTGGCCGGCGTTGTCAAAGACGGCGTAGGGCGCGCTCGCCGCGGCCTTTTCGAGATCGGCGTCGGCGAAGATGATGTTGGGACTCTTGCCTCCAAGTTCGAGCGTCACGCGCTTGACCTGGGCCGCGCAGCCTTCCATGATGACGCGACCAACCGCGTTCGATCCGGTGAAACAGACCTTTCGAACTGCGTGGTGGGTGACGAAACGCTGGCCCACCATGGCGCCGTCGCCACTCACCACTTGGAACACGCCTTCGGGAAGACCGGCTTCGAGGCCCAACTCAGCGAGACGAAGGGCGGTCAGCGGCGTGAGCATGGCGGGCTTTAAGACCACCGTGTTGCCGGCCGCGAGCGCGGGACCGAGTCCCCAGCCAGCGATGGGCATGGGAAAGTTCCAGGGAACAATGATGCCCACGACGCCGAGTGGTTCGTAGAACGTAATGTCCACGCCGCCGGCGACGGGAATCTGGCGACCGGAGTGACGCTCGGGTGCGCCAGAGTAGTAGAGAAGAACGTCTCGAACGTTGCCCGCTTCCCAACGAGCGTTCGAGATCGTGTGGCCCGAGTTCGCGACCTCTAACTGGGCGAGCTCTTCGTTGTGTGCGTCAACGACGTCGGCGAAGTGACGAAGCAGTCGTGAACGATCGGCCGGAGTGACCTTTCGCCACGCCGGCGCCACGCTCGCGGCCAAGTCGATAGCTCGATCGGTCTCTTCGAGGTCGTGCACGACCACCGAGCCAATCGAGAGCTCCGTCGCGGGATTAATGATGTCCAGGGTGGTGCTCATAGTCGTTCGAATCCTCGGTAACGTTCCCAATCGGTCACCGCGGAGTCAAAGGCCGCAACTTCGACTCGTGCGGCGTGCACGTAGTGATCGACCACTTCACTGGTGAACGCTTCACGCGCCATGGTGCTCTGATCCAACAGATCGGCCGCTTCGTGCAACGTTGTCGGCACGCGCGCGGCGTCCGCGTCGTACGCGTTGCCCCCGAAGGCCTCGGCTAGGGGGAGTGACTCCTCGACGCCGCGCAGTCCCGCCGCGACGAGCGCGGCGACGGCGAGGTAGGGATTGACGTCGCCGCCGGGAATACGGCATTCGACACGAAGTGACGATCCGTGTCCGACGACGCGAAAGGCGCACGTCCGGTTGTCGAGACCCCACAGCAGTGCGGTCGGGGCGAAGGAGCCCTTGACGAAGCGTTTGTAACTGTTGATGTTCGGTGCGAGAAACAACGCGAGTTCTCTGGCGTAGGCGATCTGACCGGCGAGGAAGTGCTGGAAGACGGGCGAGAAACCGTGTGCTTCGGTTCCGGCAAAAACGGGCGTGCCGTCCTTCTCGCGCAACGAGAGGTGGATGTGGCACGAATTACCCTCGCGCTCGTTGTACTTCGCCATGAAGGTCAAGCTGCAACCTTCCTGGGCCGCAATCTCTTTGGTCCCCAACTTGAAGAGACTGTGCTCGTCGCACTTGTCGATTAATTCGGCGTACTTAAAAGCGATTTCGTGCTGACCGTAGTTGCACTCGCCCTTGAGCGATTCGACGATCATGCCGGCGTCACACATCGAACGGCGCAGGCGCCCAAGCAGCGGTTCGATGCGCGACGTACCGAGCAGTGAGTAGTCAACGTTGTAGAGATTGGCGGGGGTGAGGTCGCGGTACCCGCCGTTCCACGCGTCTTCGTACGTGTCGTTAAAGACTATGAACTCGAGCTCCGTGCCCGTGAAACCGAACCACCCGAATTTGCTTAGGCGGTCGACTTGTTGTTGAAGAATTTGGCGAGGTGAAACGAGGACCGGTTCGCCCTCGACGGTTTTGACGTCGGCGAAAATAATCACGGTCTTTTCGTGCCACGGAACCTTACGGATCGTTGAAAAATCGGCGTTGAAGGCGAGGTCGCCGTAGCCGCTCTCCCACGAGGTGAGGGCGAACCCTTCGACCGTGTTCATGTCTACGTCGCAGGCGAGTACGTAGCCACAGCCCTCGACGGCACCGGCATCGATCTCGTCGGCGAAGAATCGGGCGTCGAGCCTCTTGCCTTGGAGTCGACCCTGCATATCAGTGATCGCCAAGATGACGGTATCAATTTCGTCACTTTTGATGAGCCGAAGCAACTCATCTCGGGTCAATCGACCCGCGGTTGAAGGACTCATGGTCGTCTCCTCGATTCACTGATGGTCGCCATCGTAGCCGTCGATATCTCGTGTTCTCGAATCGTCGACACGCCGTCACGATCGCACTTGCAAGGTATTTACGACGATAAGTCTTTACACTCGCTCGCCAAGAGTGTGCGGTCACGCCGAACAACACGCAGCCATCGGTCCGGGGACAAAGAAGCACTGAACCGGAGTGGACGAGTTTGTTGCTCGTCGCGTCACACGATGAGGAGCATTTCATTTGCTAATGAACATTAGGAACTCTATGCTCGCTCGAAATGTAGTTCCGGACATCTTGGGAGGGATGTGTATGGATGATGGAATGCCTGCCTCATCGAGTGTCGGTGTAAGCGACACCGAGAGGCTTAACCAACTGGGTTACGCACAAGAGTTGAAACGAGGTATGGGACCGTTCTCCAACTTCGCGGTGTCGTTTTCCATTATCTCTATCCTCACCGGTGGTATCACGACTTACTACCTCGGCATGGACGCCGGGGGACCCGTCGTCATCACTACTGGATGGTTCATTGTCGGCGCGCTGACGTTATGCGTCGGACTCGGCATGGCCGAGATCTGCTCCGCCTACCCAACCGCCGGTGGCCTCTACTTCTGGTCGGCGCGTCTCGCGACGAAGAATAAAGCCGCGTGGTCGTGGGCCTGTGGGTGGTTCAACCTCGTCGGTCAAGTCGCCGTCACCGCGTCGATTGACTACGGTCTCGCTACGTACGTTGGTTTCTTGGTGAGTCTCTATTCGAGCAGTTTTCATTCGAACGTTCGCTGGACACTCTTCTTCTACGCTCTGGTGCTCATTGCCCATGGCACGCTGAACACGTTCCGAGTGACGTTAGTAAGCCTTTTGGCGGACATCAGCGCGTGGTGGCACCTCGTTGGCACGCTGGTCATCGTCGGCGCGTTGTTTTTCATCCCAAGCCATCACCAGAGCTTCAGCTATCTCTTTAGCCACGACAATCTCACCGGATGGAGGGGACCCTTCGCCGGTTTCTACGCCTTCTCCATTGGTCTGTTGCTCGCGCAGTACACGTTGACGGGCTATGACGCCTCTGCGCACATGACCGAGGAAACGCACGACGCGGCGCGCAGTGGTCCCAAGGCGATGGTTCGCGCGATTTACATCTCGATTATCGCGGGCTTCATCCTCAACCTGGCCATGACGCTTGCGATTCAAGGCGGAGCGAAGCAGTACGCGACGTTGGCCTACAGCGGGCCAACGGCCGGCGGTCAGCTCTTCGTGGACGCGCTCACCGGCTCGGGGGGCAAACTTCTAGTGATTCTGGCGATGGTGGCCATGTTCTTTTGCGGCCTCGCTTCGGTCACCGCGAACTCGCGCATGATCTACGCGTTTTCTCGCGACGGGGCGGTTCCCGGACATCGACTCTGGCACCGACTGCACCCCAAGACGCGCACCCCGGTGAACGCCGTGTGGCTCGCCGTGGTCGCGGCCTTTGCCCTCGGTCTACCTTCGCTCTACCAAGCCGGCGGCGTGTCGGTGGCGTTCTTCGCGATCGTGTCAATTGGCACCGTCGGCCTCTACGTGGCCTACGTGATCCCGATCTACTTGCGCCTGCGCGCGAAGTCGGCGTTTGTGCCGGGTCCTTGGAGTCTTGGAAAGTGGAGCACCCTGATCGGCTCGATTGCCATTGTTTGGGTGCTCATCATCACGATCCTCTTCTTCGCGCCAGCGTTTTACCCCTGGACGACGGCCGCGGACATTAACTGGGCGGGCCCCGTCTTTGTCGCCGTGATGGCCGCGGTCTTCATTTGGTACGGCGTTTCGGCTCACAAGTGGTTCACGGGTCCAAGGATCCAAGGTGACATGGCGACTCTTAAAGAGATTGAAAAGGAGTACGCGGCGGGCACCGTTCCCGACGAGGACTGACTTCCTTAATTGTTCGAGGGCGCGTGCGTACGACGTTCGTCGCTCTTGGTTGAGCGCCTTTGGAGGGTGTTAGTAGTCACAGAACGCGGATCCGC
>DATCCC010000029.1:0-122277 GCA_036511495.1 Acidimicrobiales bacterium
GGTCGTTCGATTCGAGTGACCAGCACACCTGATCGAAGTGTGGTTGCGCTGAAGTTGAAAGAGCTCGTCGAGCTGGCTCGACAACAGGGCTATCGACGTGACGAACTCGTCGCGATGCTGGAGAGCTTGCCCAGTCACTAGTACGTGGATATGGACGTTCGTCAGGAATAGTGAGAACGGTGCTGCGTCCGCGAGCCCGGTACCGTCGTAACCGAGAAGACTCACGAGATCACTCCGAGGCAACGGTGTTCTCGGTCACGAGCCAGTAACCCTGAGGTTCAGTGGCTACAACCAAACCTCTAAAGTGACCTTATGAGTACTCCAATTCCCCCTTCCACGCTGCCCACGACCCTTGGAAGTCTCCGAGCATCGGGCTATGAGTCGCGGACGGTCCGAGACGAAATTCGTCGCAACTTAGAGGGTCGTCTCGCCGATGGCATCCCGCTCAGCACGTCGGTCGTTGGTTATGAAGACACCGTCTTGCCCCAACTCGAAACAGCGTTGCTCGCCGGACACGACATCATTCTCCTTGGCGAGAGGGGGCAGGCGAAGACGCGCATCATTCGCTCGCTCGTGGAACTGCTCGATGAGTGGTTGCCGATCGTGGCGGGCTCGGACGTTCGCGACGACCCGTTCAGCCCAATATCGGCCTTCGCTATCGATCTCGTGCGCGACAAGGGCGACAAGACCCCCGTGGCGTGGGTTCACCGCGGTCAACGCTTCGCCGAGAAGCTGGCGTCGCCCGACACGTCGATGGCCGATCTCATTGGCGAAGTGGACCCCATCAAAGTCGCCAACGGCCTGTACCTGGACGACCCGAAAGCACTCAGCTACGGCCTCGTACCTAAATCCAACCGCGGCATCTTCGCCATTAACGAGCTGCCCGATCTCTCCGAGCGTATCCAAGTGGGACTCCTCAACGTCCTCGAAGAACGTGACGTACAGATTCGTGGCCACTTGGTGCGGCTCGAACTCGACGTGTTAGTGGTGGCGACGGCCAACCCCGAGGACTACACGAATCGTGGTCGCCTCATCACGCCGCTGAAGGACCGTTTTGGTTCACAGATTCGTACGCACTATCCGAGCGAAGTGACGACCGAGATTGCAATCATGCACCAAGAAGCCCGTATACCCGTAGCGCCAGTACCCATCAAAGTTCCTTGGTTCATCGACGATATCGTCGCGCGCGTCAGCCACGTCGCGCGCCGCAGTCACGTGATTAGCCAGAGTTCGGGCGTGTCGGTACGTCTGTCGATCTCCAACTACGAAACGGTCATCGCGAACGCCCTTCGTAGGACGTTGCGCACGCGCGACGCCGTGGTCGTGCCCCGAGTCAGTGACCTAAGTGCGATGGTGCAGTCGACCCAAGGCAAGATCGAATTCGACACCATGGACGACTCCGACGCCGATCAGGTTATTGCCGCGCTGGTCGCACTCGCCGTTCGCCAGTGCTTTAGTGAGCACGTGCTCCTCGAAGAAGCCCCCGAAATCGTCGAGGCGTTCAACTCTGAAGCCATCGTGCACACGGGCGACGACCTACCGGACCAGGACTATCTCGCGGTGCTGGCCGCGATGCCCGCGCTGCGGGCACCCGTTGATCGCGTGGCCGGACCCGGCGCGAGTGACGGCGAAAAGGCCGCAGCCGTTGAGTTCGTGCTCGAGGGTCTCTACTTGACCAAGCGCTTGGCGAAGGACGCCTCGGGAGCACGGGCGCTCTATCGCTCGAGGAATCGTTAGTGCCCGTTCGCTACGGCTTTCGTCGCTTCGGTGATGACGATGACTTTGACGACCTTGACGTCGAAGAGATGTTGGCTCATTTAGCCGACGACTTCATGGAGAGCGGCGACCTGGACGACGCGATGGACCGACTCCTTCGTGACGGTTACACGAGCGAAGACGGCGAACGCATCGAGGGACTGCGCGAGTTGCTCGATCGAACGAGGAAGAAGCGCCGCGAACTCGAACAACAGGCCGACCCCGACGGGGAGATGCAGCGTTTTCGCGACTGGCTCGAGGAGATCGAGGCCATCGAAGACGGTGAGCTCGACGAACTGCTCGCTGAGGCGCACGCCTCCAACGATGAACGTCGTAAAGAAGTAACGAACGATCTCGTTGACCAAAAGAAGATGCAACGAGACCTCATGAGCGACCGACTCGGTGACCGCCTGGGCGAGTACCGCGACTACGAGTTCGTGTCTTCCAAGGCCCGCGAAGAGTTCGAAGAGTTACTCAGTGAACTCGAGCGCGACGTGCTCGATACCTACTTCGAGAAGAGCAAAGAGTTCATGGGTCGTCCGAACCCCGAAGAGATTGAACGCATGCGCGACATGATGGACGCACTCTCGACCATGATCGAGCAGGATCGTCGCGGCGAGGAGCTCGATCCCACGTTTGAGAACTTCATGGAAACGTTCGGTGACTTTTTTCCCGGCGCCGAGAGTCTCGACGACGTCATTCAAGCCATGGCCGAGCGGGCCGCCGCCGCCGAGGCGATGTTCAACTCACTCTCTTCGGAGCAACAAGGCGAACTGCGGTCACTCTTTGATCAGATGATGCAAAACATGGAGTTGAACTTCTCCATGAACCGACTGGTGTCGAATCTGCGCCAAGCGACCCCCGATCTGGACTGGAATCGAGCGCATCGCATGCGCGGCCAAGACGGCTCGCCCTTCGCCCAAGCGGCTTCGGTAGCCGAGCAGTTGGGCCAATTGAAGGGACTCGAGGAGTTTCTCGGCCAGAGTAACGCCGCCCAGGGACTACCCGAAGTGGACGTGGAGGCCGTTCGACGCAATCTTGGCGACGACGCGGCGCGACACGTCCAGCGCCTTCAAAAGGCCCTCCAGGGCCTCAAGGATCAAGGCTTCGTTGATCGAAAGGGCAATCGCCTTCAGTTGAGCGCCAAAGGAATCCGCAAGATCGGACAGATTGCCCTCAAAGACATCTTCAACAAGTTGAGTGACTCCTCGACTGTTGGAGCGCACCCGGTAGCGACGCTGGCGCGTGGTGGGGACCGCGAAGAGACGTCCAAGCCCTGGGAGCCAGGCGAGGCCTTCGCCCTGCACCTGCCAAAGACGCTGCGCAACGCGCTCCTTCGCCAAGGTCCCGGAACGCCCCTTCGCCTGCACCCCGATGACTTCGAAGTTGAAGAGTACGAAGCGACGCGAAGGTCGGCCACGGTCATCGCCATTGACCTCTCGCTCTCGATGGCGATGCGCGGCAATCTCATGCCGGCCAAGAAGATGGTGCTCGCGCTGACGCAGTTGATTCGCTCGAAGTTCCCCCGTGACTTCGTGGCGGTGGTGGGATTTGGGGAACGGGCGCAGGAACTCAAGATCGAGGACGTGCCGGCGCTCACGATTGACTACAACTACGGCACCAATCTCCAACACGCCTTGGCGCTCAGTCGCCACCTGTTGCGCAACGAGCGCGGCGAGCGCCAGGTGGTGGTCGTCACCGACGGCGAGCCCACGGCGCACCTAACGGCCTCGGGGGAGCCATTTTTTTCGTGGCCCCCAGTTCAGGAGACGCTGGAGAAGACCATGGCGGAGGTGCTGCGCTGTACGAAAGCGGGGATCATCATCAACACCTTCGCGCTCGATATTGAGCGCAGTCAGTTCCCCTTTGTCGAACAGATTGCCCGGGTGAACGGCGGCCGCCTTTTTTACACCGACGTCGACGATTTGGGCACCTACGCCCTCGACGACTTCGTAAAACACCGTCAAGCGGGCTAGTCAAAGTCCGTTTCACCAGGTTGTTTGAAAATTCAATTTGCATTTTGATCCAAACCCCGCAACAATGACACCGTTGTAATTACATTGATGGCACTGGCCTCGATGGGGAGGATCACAGCGTGGAAATCGTCGAACTTTTAAGCGGTATGGAAGATCGTGGTTGGCAGGCTCGCTCGAACTGCATGGGCGTGGACCCGGACCTCTTTTTCCCCGAGCGTGGTGCCTCCACCCGCGAGGCCAAGGAAGTCTGTCGCGGGTGCGTGGTGCGAGAGGACTGCCTGGAGTACGCCCTCGACAACGGTGAGAAGTTCGGCATCTGGGGTGGGATGAGCGAGCGCGAACGGCGCCGCCTTCGCCGAGCTCGGGCCATTGAACGTCGCGCGCAGGCCGGTTGATTCACTAACCCAGGCGCGACTCGATCGTCGCGTCGAGACTCAAGCCCAGTTGCTCCCAACGAGTGGGGTCCTGCGCTTGAAGCACGGCTTCTGGAACCAAACCCACCAGTTCGCAACGTTCAATGACGCCACTCCCGAGGCGCGCCTGGACTTCGTCGTAGATCGCTGATGGCCCGACGATGCTTGGAGCGATCAAGTTACAGCTGATCTGGGTGACGTCGCCAACCAAAAAGGCGAGGGCGCGCACCTCGGGCCGTCGAATCTCTCTGGCGATCATTTTCGCCTCGGCGAGAGTGACGCCGCGAACGCAGATATTCCAGGCCACGAGCACCCCTCGCAGGCCGACGGCGCTGGCGCCTAGGTGGACATTTGGCTCTGGTGGGCCCAAATCGGGCGAAAGGGTCCGAAAGGCTCCACGGCGAATGTCGGGCAATGAGCGCTCGGAGCCGTTGGGAAGTGGTCCGTAGAGAAAGACGGGCACGGTGAAGGTCCTAGCAATCCATTCTGCTGTTCTGTCGCGCAGCGCCCTCGCCTGGTGATCCAGGGAAGGATCGAGCGCTACGAAAGGGACGACGTCGACGACGCCCAGTCGCGGATGTACCCCGACGTGACCCTCCAGATCGAGCAGGTGCGTGGCCAGCGTGACGAGAGAGTGAACGTCGTGGGAAAGTTCGTCGACGTCGTTGACGAGCGTGAAGACGCTGCGGTTATGGAGAGCGTCGGCGTGGCGGTCGCGTAGTGAGGGACCAGCCGCTCCACTGAGTTCGTCCAGGATGCCTAGGCGTTGTCCCTCGGAGAGATTAAGGACACACTCAAACACGGGCCCTTAGCCCGCGTCGCGGTAAAAAAGGCGTACGCGGCGGCGTTCGCGCAGTAAGCGGCGGCGTTCGCGCTCGCTCTTGCCACCCCACACGCCGTGATCGACGTGGTTGTCGAGTGCGTACTCAAGGCACTGTTTGGCTACCGGGCAGGTTACGCAGATTCGCTGGGCGACAATCACGCCCATGCCGTCACGTGGAAAAAAGGTCTCTGGTGCGTACTCGCGGCACTTCCCGTCGGCCATCCATTCGCTACTCATACTTACCTCCCTTCCTTACTTCTACTCTCACAGTAGCGACTTCTTTGGTCGGTCTTCGTTACAGTTTCGCCACCACTTGGTTCACGTATTCACGAGCATTCGTATGCTTAATTCTGCCTTAGAGCTCGTGCGACGCTGGACAGTAGAATGGCGAAAGTAACCGCTTTCTTAAGGAGTCTCGTGAGCCAGGTCCCGACTACAGAAGTAACCGAGGTCGTCGATCCAGTCGGTCACGTCCAGGTGATTTACCTCGGCCCCGTGGCGCCGCACTGGGAGTGCCGGATGGTCTTTGGCGACGAAGAGCAGATCCAAGCTTTCGTCGACCGCGTCGACGCGCGCCTACGTTTTCTTCCCCCTCACGACCCTCAGTTCCGTCGTAACCGTGAGCGCGTGAATCGCGACGCGGAGCGTGAGAATCTGCTCGTTGAGTGGAATCTCGGCTACGACGAAGAGGCCTAGGCCAGCGGCGAGTTCGTCACTCGCTCGTACCACGCGCTGGGATCATCGAGCTCTTTCGCGCTCGGTAGACCGTCCACGCGAAGCAACGCTCCAAAGACACTGAGCGTGTGCTCGGCCGCGAGCGTCGCCACAAAGCTGTTCGCCGCGTCGTGGTGTGGACCCTGGGTCGCGATACCAAAGAGTGCCGCGGCCGCGTCTTCGCCCCGGGCGTCACTTCGACGGTGGCGCGCGTACGCCTCAAAGAGCGCCGGGCGTGGGCCGAGCAGGGTCTCGGTGATGTCCTGGGCGGCAGCGCAGAAGAAGGCCAGCAGCACGCTGGCCGCGGCGTTGATGGCGCGCGTCGCGTCGCTCTCCGCGGGCACTTCAATACCCTCGAGGAGCCGCTCGGGATTGTTCATCATCTCGTTGATATCGCCACTCTCCATCATGGATTGCAGGCGGCCCATGAGGTCACCTTGGACGGCGTTTGACTCATTCACGGCGTCAATCAGCAACGCGCGGAGCGCGTCGCTGGCGCCCGGTTGAGTGAGGACCAGAGCGGCGACGAACTCTTGGGCGAGCGCGAAGACGTAGACCTCGTCGTGCTCGAGGGACCACTCGTTGGCGAAGTTGGCCAAGTTGTTGACAACGAGGAGCCGTTGATCGTTGAGGCGAGGCAGCGGCAACACCGCGAGCGACCACGCGCGTGCGGAAAAATGTCCCGCCACCGAACCCATTTGAAAGCCCGTAAAGAGTGGCCCGATGGTCGAGGAGATCTGCGCCATGAGTTGGTTGTTCGAATCGTCAAGGTCCTCACTGGCCAGCGCAGGTGGCGCGACCATTGGTCGCATGAGTGGTCGCCACTGCTCGAGTGCCGCCATGGTGAGTGCCGAGCGATTGACGGCGGTGACCGTGGCCTCAGAAGAGACGCCAAAGAGTGCGTCGACGTGGCGACCGACGAGGGGAGCGAGTTCTTCGAGGCGCTGACGCTCAATCGGCAGCGGATTGGGATCTGCGTCGTCGCCGCGCGCGATGTTCAGCGCGAGTTGGGTGGCGGTAGTAAACCAGGCGTCTGGTCCTTGTTGGCTGAGCATCGAGAAGATGTCGCCAAACATGTCGCCGAAGGGGTTTGTCGTCACGGGACCAATTTAGAGGGACAACCCAACGACACGTCCGCGTGATGCACCTTGGTCTTTTGGTCGAAGGTTACTTGTGCCGAGGTGTAGGCGGGGGTGAGGTAGAGCGTGGAGACCAGTTGGTCCCACGTGTTGAGGTCCTTGCCGTTCCAACCGGTAATGACGTCACCGACCTTAAGATTGGCGTGCGCGGCGGCGCTGTAGGGCTGGACGCTCGTCACGAGCACGCCACCACCCTGTTCGTTCTTTCCCGCGATGCCGAGGTCGGCGTGACAGCCTCGACCACTGGCCACCACGGCGGCGACCTGAGCTACGAATGTTGCCGCGTACCAGGAGTGACGAGACGACAACACCGCCACCACGTTGCCCTTGGTGTCAACGGCGATGGCGTCGACGTCCTTGCTCAGACTGGTGTCGGTCTTGGTGGCGAGGTAGTGCACGACGCCTTGTGCGTTGTTCGACGGATCACCGAGCGTCGTCATCGACCAGTCGTACTCGGGTGCTTTGGTCGATCCCTTTTCAATCGGCGCCACGGCCACCACCGTCGTGCTCGAGGGCATGGCGTCAAGTTTTGGCGCGGTCACGGGAACGCCCAAGTGCACGATGGAAAAGCCCATCACGTTGTCACGTCCGACCAAGGTCACGGGGAAGTTCAACTTCGACGCGGTTGATCCCTTGATGAGTGCGCTGACGGGAATGAAGACAGTGGTCACGGCTAAGTCGTGGGGTAGGACCAACGCCGCGACGTTGATCACGTGGCCGGGAATCGTGATCGTGAGATTGACCGCGCTCGCCGCGGCGTCGCGACTCACCGCAGGCAGTGCCTTTAACGTCGTGGCGAGGTGGGCGGGAAGATTGTCGTTCAGCGCCGCTGGACCCCGATTGGTCATCAGGACTACGGCGCCCACCACGAGGAGAACGGCCACGAAGCCCGCGGCGATGCGGGGACTCAGCGAACGTCGACGTACCTGGGTCGTGTCGGGCAGGGCCTCAAAACTGGGCAGTTCACTTGGGTGGATCCAGGGGCGGCTGGCGGCTGGCGGGCGCGCTTTGCGCGCAGGGCGTCGCCCTCTCAAAAAATCCCACCCTGACATGCCTTAAAGGCTAGTAACGAAAGGCTTCTTCATGGCGTCGCCCTAACATCACTACTCATGGCTTTAGACGTCGCGCTCGACATTGGAACTTCTCACACGCGACTCGCGACGGGCCAACGTGGCGTGATGTTCGACGAACCAACGATGGTGGCGATCGATACCAACACCGGCGTCGTGCTTGACCTCGGACACGGCGCACTCGAACTCGTTGGACGCACCCCTCGACACGTCATCGTCTTTCGACCCTTTTCTCAGGGCGCCACCGTTGATTTTGACGTGACGGCGCGTCTCATTGAGGCGCTCTTTGACCGCGCGGGTGTGTCCAAACTCAGTCGGGCCCGCGTGGTAATGAGTGTTCCCTCGCTCGCGACGGCCATTGAACGCCGAGCACTTCGCCAAGCCGCGATTCAAGCCGGTGCGCGCGAGGTCTCCTTGATCGAAGCGCCCCTGGCCGCGGCGATTGGTCTCGGTCTCCCGGTGCAAGACCCGATCGGCTCGGCGGTGACGCTGCTCGGTGCCGGCGCCTCGGAGGCCGCGATCATTTCGCTCGGCGGCATCGTCACCGGTGGCGCGCGTCGACTCGGTGGCATCGACGTCGACGCCGCGATCGCGACGTTGCTGCGACTCAACTTGGGCATCGTCGTGGCGCCGGCGGTCGTTGAAAGGCTCAAGTGCACCTTGGGATCGGCGCTCGGGAGCACGTCGGGACTCTCTGAAGTAGTGCTCGCGCGCACCGTCGATCGAGGCGAGTTGGTAGAAGTTGAAGTGAGCGCCGACCTCGTCAACGCGGCGGCGCACGACGTGTTGCAGTCGACGATACGCATGATTCAAGAGTGTCTGGGCGATACGCCGCCGGACCTCTCACAAGACGTCAGCGCGCGAGGCATGACTCTGGTTGGCGGTCACGCGAACCTGCGTGACTTCGACGAACTCGTCGCCACGAGTACTGGAGTTGAAGTGAACGTCGCGGATCAGGCCGACTTGGTCGTCGTTCATGGCCTGCTGGCCTGTCTCGAAGAGATGGCCTCGCTGCACGCGCTCTTTCGCAGCGCTGACCGCTAATCGTCCTGATTGCGTAACTGCGTTACGGTGGAGCGCACCTGCCAGTCACGATCTTCGCCGGCCTCGTCGAGGGCGGCCTCAATGTCGGGGCCTTCGAAGTTCGAGAGTGCGACGATGGCCCGACGGCGAATGGCCGGCTTGTCCTTCAGTGCGTTGAGAACGGTCGCGCGACCTCGGTCGTCACCGATTGAGCCCAGTGCCGCGATGGCGGACTCGCGACACCTGGCGTCCTCGTGACTCGCCGCCACCTCGCAGAGCTCCACCACCGCATCGTCAAAGAGATGTTCGCCCAGCGCGAACGCGGCCCCTTCGACAACCAAATCGTCATCGTCGCCAAGGAGCTCGACGACCAGCGCGAGAACGTCGGGATCGTTCAGTTCATCGTGAGCGAAGAGTTGCAAGGACTCGCGCTGTATCTCGACGTCCCCGTCGCTTAGGCCTTGTTGCCATAGTTCCGGCGTCATGAGCGACCGACGCGTGAGCCCTCGAAGCGCCAGTACGCGGTGGCGAACGTTCTTTGCCTGGAGGTTGGCTAGCAAAACTGCGTGGCTGTCATCGTCAAAGGCGAAACTCGCGCGAAGGAGTTCGTCCGCGAGGGGCTCTACTAGCGTTGCGTCATCACCTTGCACTCACCCATTCCACCACCTTCTAAGGAACGTCGTCGCCGCACGACGCTCCTGCTGGTTGGCGCCATCCTCATCGTGCTCTTCTACGGGCTCGAGCACATCCACACGAACGAGTACGCCATAACGCCCGGTTCCGCGACGCCCGTTGCGCCTTTGGTGAAGATACGCGGCGTTGTGACAAACCCCAAACACGACACGATCATGCTCGCCGACGTCTACTTGAGTCAGTTGACGCCCTGGCAGTGGATCGCCGATCACTTTCAGTCCCACGTCCAATTCGTTACTGCTAATCAACTTACGCAGCCGGGTGTCTCGGACGCGGAACTCGCCGCACAGGGTTTCCTCCAGATGCGTGACGCAAAACAAGCGGCCGAGGTCACGGCCTTTCGCACGCTCGGTTGGCACGTGCCCGCGACGCCGACGGGCACCATCGTGAACGCGGTCGTCACGCCTTCGCCCGCGAGTAAGGCCGGCCTCAACGTGGGCGACGACATTGTCGGCGTCAACGGCACGTCGATTCATTCGTCGTGTCAACTCTTTACGTATCTGCACGGTCGCGCACCCGGCGCGGTGCTGAAGCTCAGCGTCGATCGGGTGAAGATCTCGAATTCGGGCGCACTGTCGTGGAAGCCACCAACCACCGTGAACATCGTCACCGCGCCGACGCCGGGGGGTTCGGCGAACGCGACGTGTAACGGAGTGACTGAAGGTAACGCCTCGTGGCTGGGTATTGGACTTGAAGACGATATTCAGTATCAGCTACCCGCCAAAATAACCATTAACACCGCCAACATTGGTGGGCCGTCGGCTGGTCTCGCCATGACGTTGACGCTGATCAACAAGTTGAGCGGCGGCTCGCTCACGGGTCACCACATCATCGCCGTGACCGGCACCATCTCGCTCAATGGGGCCGTCGGACCCGTGGGAGGTGTCGAAGAGAAGGCCGTCGCGGTCCATAACGCGGGGGCTTCGTACTTCATCGTGCCCGTGGGCGACGCCAACCTCGCCGGTGCGCGCGCCGCCCACCAAGCGGGTCTCAAAATTCTTGGCGTCACGACGCTCCAGCAGGTGCTGCGCGACCTGCGTGCCTTTGGCGGCGTGAAACCCCGGCCTCTTACTAAGCCGTCGTAAGCCAAAATTCTGGTGCTCCACCTCGTAGTCTGTAAGGAATGGACGACCGGCGAATTCTTTCCACGACGCGTCAGTCGTCGTCCGAGATCACTCGGGCCAACTTCACAACCCTGCGAAAAGGGGGACTTGACCCCAATGAGGTTCGTCTCCATTTAGAGGCCGCCGCTCGCGAGATGGGCCACCTCGAACACCGCATTCGCGAACTCCAAGAGCAACTCGCCGAAGCCCAACGCCGCGCCGCGAATCCCACGTTTGACGAAGCGACGCTGGCCGGCGCGTTGGGTTCACAGAGTGCAGCGATTCTGCGCTCGGCCCACGAAGAGGCCGGACGCGTCACCGCCGAAGCCCAGGAACGCAGTGCCCAAGTCTTCGCCGAGAGTCAACAGCGCAGCGCCGGCCACCTGATTGAAGCGCAAGAGCGAGCGACGGCTCTCATAACTGAGGCTGAGAACACCGCCGGACAAATCGATCTTGACGCACGCTCGGCGGCCGAGCGACTCATCGACTCGGCCAAGGTGAACGGTGAAGCGCTCATCGACAGGTCGAGAGAGCAAGGCCGCGCAATCGTTGAGCAGTCGAACGAAGCACGTCGCACGGTCTTGAACGACCTGGCCGTCAAGCGCAAGGCCCTGCACCTACAGATTGAACAACTGCGCGCCGCGCGTGACACGCTGGGTTCGTTCGTCGCCACCGTGCGCCAACAGGTCGAGGACGTACTGCTGGGCATTAATTTGTCCGATGAAGTCGCGCGCGGTGCCGCGCTTGACGCGCTGCGACTACATCCAGTCGCTCCCGAACCGACCGAAGAAGAGTTGCTCGCGGGCACGCCTCTGCGCGAAGTATCAGAGAACGCGCCCGACGCCGCCGATGGCGCGAGCGAGGCTAAACCACGGGCTCGAAAGAGCCCGAAGGGTGCTCCCTCGACGGAGGAGTCGTTATTAGAGGACGACCCGTCAGGCACCGACGTCGTGAACGAGATCTTTGCGCGACTCCGCAAAGCCACGCTCGAAGAGCGCGGCGCCTCGGCGCCCGCCCCTCGTAAGGCCCCCGTCCACAAACTCGAGACGCCCGTCGGTGAGCTCTTTCACCGTCGTGATGAAGCACTCGATGAGTCCCTGTCAGTACTCACGCGGCGCGTGAAGCGCGCTCTGCAGGACGATCAGAACATCATGCTGGAGCGACTTCGAGACGTCAAGGCAATGATCACGACCGAGCTTGAAGACGAACACGCCCAGCGCGCTCGCTACGCCGAGGCGGCCCACGACGCCCTGACCCACGCGGCCGTCGCCGGGGTCCAGTTCGCCAAAGACGAGGGGAGCGTGGCGGGGGACGCTGTCGGCGCCGCCGCGCTCGAGGACTGCGTGGCCGATCTCGCGGTGACGATAGTACTGGCGTTGCGCAAGCGAATCCTCTCTGACGCCAGCGGTGACGGTCCCGAGCGGGTGAACGCGGCGTATCGCGAATGGCGCGGCGCGCGAGTCGAGCGTCTCTGCACCGACGCCGCACGACGGGCCTTTCATTTAGGCGTCGTCACCGCGGCCCGTGGTCGTACCATTCGATTTTTCGCGGCGCCTAGCGACGTACCCTGTGACGCCTGCGCGCTCGACGCCTCGTCGGGTGAACGTCTCGCCGGCGGGAACTTCCCGAGTGGTTCGCCGTACCCTCCGTTGCACGCGGGTTGCGCGTGCACTGTCGTTCCGGTGTAAATAAGTCGTAGGCTCTCAAGGTGCGCAGTCCCACCGACGTTTCCCAACGCCCGCGTCGTCTTGGGCGACTTTCACGGCGTTTCTGGTTTGGCTTGGCGTTCGTCGTGCTCTTGGTGGGCTTTCTTTCGCTCCGTAATCTGTCCGTGCTGTGGACCGATCAGATGTGGTTCTCTTCGGTGGGACTCTCGAGCGTCTTTTCCACTTTGTTTTGGATAAAGGTCGGACTGGCGCTGACCTTTGGCGCGATCTTCTTCTTCATCATGTGGGGCAACCTTTTGCTGACCGATCGATTCGGTGCGCGCGATCTCTCCTTTGACCCCGAAGACGAGGTCGTGCGGCGTTTTCAGAACGTCGTTCGCCCGTACGCCAAGCGCGTGTACGCGGCCATTGCGATCGTTATGGGCCTCATCGCGGGACTGAACGCCTCGGGCCAGTGGCAGAAGTACCTGCTCTTTTCGCACGCCCAGACGTTCGGCCTGACCGACCCGGTCTTTCATAAGGACTACGGCTTCTACGTGTTCACGCTGCCGTTCGTCTCCTACGTCATCACGTGGTTCCTGGTCATTTTCATCCTCGCCTTGATCGTCACGGCCGGTTTTCACTTCCTCAACGGTGGTATTCGCACCACGCGCGCCACCCCGCGCGTCTCGCCTCGTGTGAAGGCCCACCTCTCGGTCATTGGCGCGGCTATCGCGCTCATGAAGGCGGCTGGATATTTGGTCGCCAAATGGGAGCTCGTTAACTCCTCGAACGGTTTCGCCCAGGGCGCGAGCTACACCGACATCCACGCGCGACTGCCGGCCCTGACGATTCTCTTCTACCTTTCACTGGCCGCCTCGGCAATTCTCCTCTACAACGTCCGCTCGAGGGGCTGGTCCCTGCCGGTGGTGGCGGTTGGACTGTGGGCTTTCGTCGCGCTCGTTATTGGCGTGCTCTACCCCACGTTCCTCCAGGCTCTCAAGGTCGGACCCAACCAGCAGTCACTCGAGGCGCCTTACATCCAGCGCAACATCACCGCAACGCGCGCCGCCTACGGCCTTGACAAGGTGAAGTACCACTCCTTCGCCGCGTCGACGTCGATCTCGGAGAGCCAGATCAAGGCCGATAAGCCGACGTTGAACAACATTCGACTCTGGGACCCATCCAGTCAGATCGCCCTCGAGACGGTGACGCGCCGTCAGTCGATTCGATCGTATTACTCATTCTCGAACCTGTCGGTGGACCGCTACTACATCAACAAGAAGCTGACGCCCGTGGACATTGGTGCGCGTCAACTCAATCCCGCCAACCTGCCCTCACAGAGTTGGGTCAACGAGCACCTCCAGTACACGCACGGAATCGGCGCGGCGGTCATCGCGGCGAACGAAGTCGACACCTCAACGGGCAACCCCAACTTCGTGGTCTCGAATGTTCCACCCTCGTCAAGCAACGGCATGCCGACGTTGACCCAGCCCGATATCTACTTCGGCATCAACGACCCCGGCTGGGTCGTCGCCAACACCAAGCAGCCCGAACTCGACTATCAAGTGAACACTGGCGCGAACGCCGGTACGCCGGTTGAGAGTCACTACGCGAGTACCGGCGGCGTCGCGGTCGGGGGCATCTTCTCGCGCATGGCGTTGGCACTTCGACTCGGTGACTTCAACTTCTTGATCTCGAATCAAATCGACTCGAAGAGTCGCGTGTTGTTCGTGCGCGACGTGCGCCAGATGGCCCAAAAGGCCGCGCCGTTTCTCTCCTTTGACTCTCAGCCCTACGCCGTCATCGCCAACGGTGAAGTCCAGTACGTGCTCGACGGTTACACGACGACGAGCGAATACCCCTACAGTGAGAACGCCTCCAGCCTTCAGATGAACACCGGCGGACTGCCCCAAAGCTTTAACTACGCGCGCAACTCGGTGAAAGTCGTCGTCAACGCATACACCGGGTCGATGAAGTTCTACGCGAACGACCCCAGCGACCCGATATTGAAGGCCTACCGATCGGCTTTCCCGACGATGTTCCTGCCCATGAGTTCGATGCCGTCGACGATTCGCACGCACCTGCGCTACCCGAGTGACCTCTTCTCGGTCCAGGCTGCGACGCTCGGTCGCTACCACATCACCTCGGCGAGCTCGTTCTACAGTGCGTCGGACCGCTGGAGTATTTCGCCCACGACGGGCGCGGGTTCACCCAGCCAGGCACTCGCGCGCAGCACCGTCCACAACGCCGCGGGTAACGTGGTCTCTTCGACGCTGGCCCCGATGAGTCCCGTCTTCCAAGTCGGATCGCTGCCCAACGCCAACCATCAACAGCTGCTTGAAACCATTGACTTCGTGCCGACCGGCAACTCAGCCGCGGTCCAGGGTCTGACGGCCTTCATGGTCGCGACGAGTGATCCGAATGACTACGGGCGCCTCAGTGTCTACGAGACGCCTCGGGGCACGACGGTCACCGGTCCCCTGCAAGCCGACTCCGAGATCCAGCAGACCTCCAAGGTCTCCAAGATCATCACGCCCCTCGACCAACACGGCTCGAAGGTGATCTTGGGCAACAACTTGACGGTGCCGCTCGATTCGAGTGTGCTCTACATCCGACCGCTCTACGTCACGAGCACGTCGAACCCATTGCCCCAACTGCGCTACGTGATCGCGGTCTTTAATCAAGACGTCGGCATCGAACCCACGTTGGCCGGAGCGTTAACCGACGTGCTCGGCCAGAACGTCAGCGGGCTTTCGGGACCCGGTTCGGGTACTGGGTCGAAGGGTAAGGGCTCTGGCACCACGCCGACAACCAACACGGCAACCACGTACCTCGATCAAGCCGTCGCTGACTACGCCGACGCGCAGACTGCTCTCGCGAACGGCAACCTCGGCAAGTACCAGGTCTACGTGAACGCAATGAATCATCAGATCCAGCTCGCTCAGAACGCCCTCGGCCACTCGTAGCGATTTAGTTCGGCGCCTTCGCTTGTACGAGCGCCGTGGCGTCGTCGCGCGCGTCGAGGTGGCGAAAGGGATTGAGCAGGCCAGCTGGGTCGAAGACATTCTTTATCTGTCGTTGTAGGGCGACGAGAGCAGGATCAGTGAGGGCGAGGTAGGGACCGCGCTTGTCCATTCCTAATCCGTGTTCGCCCGATATGGCGCCGCCCATATTGACACCGGCGCGAAAGAGCTCGAGCAAGAGTTCGTTGCGGCGCGTTTCGTCTGGTTGAAAGACCGACATGTGCACGTTGCCGTCGCCCACGTGCCCACAACCCGCCACGAAGGCGTCGTAGCGCTTCGCAAGTTCAGTCACTTGGTCGAGAAAGTCGGGAACGGTAGAGCGCGGTACGACGACGTCAATAATCTCGTGCGCGCCCGCCGCCTTCGAGATCCAAAAGGCGCGCTCTCTCGCTTCAATCAGACTCGTTGCCGCTGTTCCCTCCAGCACGTAGACGTCCAACGCGCCGGCGTCGCTCAGAAGCGTCGCCGCTTCGATGAGGTCTAGCTCAAGTTGCTCTTTGGTTCTCGTCTCGAGCACCACGATGAGGTAGGCCGCCGTCTTTTCAGCCACCTGGGCGTCGATGCCGAGTTGCAGTTCGGTGGCTCTGGTGAGCGAGGCCATGGTGAGGACGTCGAGGTACTCAAGGAGCGAGGGCGCGAGGCCCGAGGAGACCAGCGTCGGCACGATCTTCATTACGGCGTGTAGGTCGTCGAAGGGCACGAGCATGGTGGCGCTGTGTTCGAGCACGGGCGAAAGTTTGAGCGTGACTTCGGTCACGAGCGCGAGCGTCCCTTCGCTGCCGATGATTAGTTGAGTGATGTCGTAGCCCGAGGACGTCTTCACGACCGGTCCACCCGTAGAGATAATCGTGCCGTCGATCATCACGAGCTTGAGGCCGAGCACGTGATTGCGCGTGACGCCGTGTCGAACGGCCCGCATGCCCCCCGCGTTGGTGTTGACGTTGCCGCCGAGCGAACCAGAGAGCTCGCCGGGGTAGACGGGGTAGTGCAGACCGGTGCCGCGCAGTTTCTCGCCGAGTTCGCGTAGCGTAATACCCGCCTGGACGACGGCCACGTGGTCGCGAACGTCGACGCGCAGTACGTCGCGCATGCGGTCAAAGCAGATAACCAATCCGCCGTTGACCGGGACGGCGCCGCCAGAAAGTCCCGTGCCGGAACCGCGCGCCGTCACGGCGATCTGGTGCCGCGTTGCCCACTTCAAAAGACTGGCCACTTCTTCGGTCGAGTGGGGGCGAACCACGGCGAAGGGTTCGCGAACCCGGACGTGCAGTGACTCGTCGTGAAGATCGTCGGGAGAGTGCGCACCGCTAAACGTCACGTCGCCCTTGACGATCTCTTCAAGTTCAGTGCGCAACTGGTCCTCATTCACAGTTGAGACCCTACTCTTGGCCACTCTTCCAACGCTCAGTTCAGTGAGGTACGACCCGTGTCGCCGAGGTCGTTGGGCGGTGGCTTTCCATCGAGCGGCGCTGAAAAGTTCTCAATGAGCTCCGGGTCTCGAACACCGGGAACGAGCAGCACCCCAAAGCAAATGAGACCAGAGATCAGACCGCACAGGAGCAGCGCGTGGCGAGTTCCAATGGCGCTCGCCGCGACGCCGCCAAAGAGAATGCCCAGTGGCCCGAGCGAGAACGCAAAGAGAAAGACGAGTGACGAGACTCGACCCAAGACTTCGTGAGGGACGAGTCGCTGCATCATCGCGAACCACAACACGTCGCCGTAGATCATGAGTCCAACTTCAACCGCCGTGATCAGAATCGTCACGACGACGTTGGGCGCGAAAGCGAGTGCAACAATCGCCATCCCGCTCGCTCCGTAAGCAATCCACAACACGCTCACCGAACGACGAGGCGGTCCCATGCGCGCCACGATCAGTGAAGCAACAATCCCCGTTGCGCCACCGGCCGCGAAGACCAGACCAAGGCTCAGGGCGCTGGCGTGCAACGTTTGACGAACAAAGAGTGGGAGGAGGACGCTGAGGGGCGCCATGCCAAAGAAGTTGGCCAGCGCCGCGCCAATGATGGAGAAGAAGAGCCAGTGACGCTTTATGACGTAACGAAGTCCCTCGCGAGCGTCTTCTAAGGGCGACTGCCCAGACTTCTTGGTGTGACTTCTTGTTCGCACGAGTGAGAGACAGAGCGCTGAAACAAAAAAACTGGCGGCGTCGAAACCAAAGGACCAGGCCGTGCCAATCGCGGCCACCACAATGCCGCCAATGGCCGGACCAATAAGTCCCTGGGTTAACTGAAAGCTCATCTGACTGAGTGCGTTGCCCGGCACCAATAACTCGGGCGAAAGCAACTCGGGCATGATTGCCGTCGAGGCAGGAGAAAAAAAACTATCGGCGGCGCCGAAGATGGCCGCCATCAGAATGAGTTCCCACAGTCTCAACTCGCCTCTCGCGATCAAGAGACCAATCACGCCCACCGTGAAGCCTCGTACGACGTCCGAACTCAACATGGCGAGACGGCGTGAGACGCGGTCCACGACCACACCGCCAACGAGGGCTAGAAGGACTGAAGGAATCGCGCGAGCGGCAAAGACCAACGCAATACCCGAGGGGTGGTGGTCGATTTCCAGCGTGACGATGGCTAGCGCGATAGTGAATATGCCGTCACCGAGTGAGGACACCGTCTGCCCCGACCAGAGCAGTGCGAAGTCGCGAACGCGCAGCGCCCGAAAGGTACCAGCAGATTTAGCGTTTGATAACACTTTGGGATTCTAGAAACAACGAGGCCCCCTCCTATGGAGGGGGCCTCGTTCCAGGTCGCTCGAGGCGACGAGTAACTACTTAACGATGTACTTCACCGTGGCTCTTTTGCCGCTCGTGAACTTGATCGTGAACACGTAGGTGCCCTTCTTGGCGGTCTTGATCTCCTTGACTCGTACCGTTAGACGCGTCGCGGTCGTCGCGAGGACGGTGGCCGTGGTGCCCGTGTGGCCCGAAATCTTCGCTCCCTTGATGAAGCCCGAGCCGCTGATGACGACTTTGACGGTCTTGCCGGGAATCGCCTCGCCAGTGACCTTGGAGGCCTTTGGCGCGGGCGGCGGCGTGACCGTGACGGCGGTGACCGTGAGCGCAAAGGTAAACGTTCCCGTGTCGGTACCGGTGTCACTGGTCGTACCGGTTGCGGTGTACACGCCGGCCGCGAGTGCGCCCGAGGTGGTCACGGCGCCCGTACTGGACACCACGATGCTGGGATTACCGCTCGTCTGGGTGTACGTCACCGCGCCGGTGTTACCACTGGTGGTGAGTTGGTCCGTGAACGCCGAGGACGTCGGCGCGGTGGCCGTGCTCGCCTGGGGCAAGTTCTGTGAGATGACGCCCGCGGCTGCGGTGAAGGGGAAGGAGGCGTCAATCGACTGTGCGCCACACGCACCGGTCGTGTCGTTGATCGGGTAAGGCGTGGTATTGGCTTCGCAGAGGTACACCTCGTAGGTGGTACCGCTGACGACGGACGCGGGAACGGTGATCGTTCCACTCAGCGTCGGTGCGTGCAAGGTCGTGCCGTCGTAACAGTCGTTCGAGATGGTGACGCCCGCGGCACTACCAACTATTGGGGCTGTCGGATTGGCCGCTGAGTACCACAGCACGCCCAAGAATCCCGCCGGCACGTCACCGTAGCCAGTACCGGTACAACTCGAGGGTGGGGTCACTGGGGCCGTCTGGGTCGCGGTGGCTTGGACAAGTTGAATTGCCGCGCCCCACCAGTATCCGGTTGCGCCGGCAGTATCGGCGACGTTGATCGCACTGCCCGCCGAACCCTTGGACTGCAGCGCGGTGATCGTTGGCGCGTTTGGTGGCGCGGTCTGCGATGCGTAATCGATTAAGTACTCAGCAACGGGAGACTCTTGAGCGTTTACGACCGCGATGGCGCACCCAAAGTCGCCAGCGTTGATCTCAGCTTGTGAGGGAGGACAGACGGCGTTGGGGTCACCGGAAGTGAAGGTCGCGGGAATCGGAAAGGTCGCGGTCTCACACGAGCCGGCCACACCGGCGGGACATCCTGTGTCAGTCGGGGCTGCCGTAAATTGAGCGGTTGCGCTGATGTCCGCCAAACCGCTGGTGATGACGCTGGCGTCGCCCATGGCGGCGAGTATCGACGCTTCAGCGACGATGGCCGCGCCGGAGGCGGCGTCGCAGTCAATGAGAATGGTCGTGCTACCGGCAATCACGCCAGCGACGATGACGCCAGGAACGACAACGCCCGAGCCGCTCGCAATGGAGAGTTTGCACACTTGCGTAGAAGCGGCGTGGGGAGTCAACGTTGCCGCCGAGGCGCTCGCCGTGGCAACGAAGGACATGCCCGCGACGAGCAACAAAGCCGACGTCGAGGCCACCAATCTCGTTCTCAGTGTTACCGGACGCGCGACGCGCGATTTTCTACTTCCGAACGGATTTTTCATTGAGCCTCCAAAGCTTCGTCAAGTGGTTGAAACGCCCCACGATGAGATCTTTGCCATGTGAGGGGTCACTTCGACTATAGGTGAGGTGCGTGGGATATACAAAGCGAAGGGCCCTATCGCGCAGTGAAGTTTCGAAGAACATTAGTGAGTGCGGTTTTCTCTCGTAACTGTGGCGACCATCTCTAACCAGAAAATTGCTTGATGTCGAGGGCACCGCGCGCATTCTCATCAAACAATCAACAATGGCGACGGACTTCTATTGTCGCCAGGCAACTACGGATCCGCGAACACGTAGCGCGACGCAAGACTCTCGTAACGGCAGCGCCGAGGCCTCCGACGTGCGCACCGTGATGAAGATTGACTCATCCCAGTCGGCGCGCAATTTCACGACGGCGTCGTGGCCGTAGAACTCGGTGTGCACCACCGTCGCGGTGCCGCGAGCTTCGCTGAGGTCAGTGTCGATGACGATCTGTTCAGGACGAACAAGCACGAGCAGTGCGGTGCCGTCACTGGCGCCTTTGAGGTCGGAGGACGAGCTCTCGAGTCGCAACGTTCCCAGTGGCGTCTCGACGCCGTCGCGCGCCTTCGTGCCGGTGAGAAAGTTGACTTCACCGAGTTCTCTCGCGAGTTCGGGCGTCGAAGGTTTGGCGTAGAGGGTCGCTGGCGCGTCGCACTGGCTGACGTGACCGTCGTGCATGATCGCGACTTGGTCGGCCAACGAGAGAGCTTCGTCCTGATCGTGGGTCACGAGGATCGCGGTGGTGCCCGCTTCTCTTAGAACGAGACGCACGTCGTGGCGCACCGACGCACGAAGACTCGCGTCGAGGGAAGAAAACGGCTCGTCGAGCAGGACCAGATCCGGATCGATGGCGAGACCTCGCGCGAGGGCGACGCGTTGTTGTTGGCCGCCCGAGAGTTGGTGGGGGTAACGCTCGGCCATTCCACCGAGGCCGACCATCTCGAGAAGTTCTTCAACTCTCGTACCGTTGCGGTCGCGCCGGGCAAGACCAAAGCCCACGTTGGCCATGACCGAGAGATGGGGGAAGAGACTTCCGTCCTGGGGGACGTAGCCAATGCGGCGTCGATCAGGCTCGATGAAGTGCGTTGGATCATCGACGATGCTTTCACCGAGGCGAACGGTTCCCCGGTCGGCTCGGTCGAAGCCCGCGATAACGCGAAGGAGCGAGGTCTTGCCGCTGCCCGAGGGTCCAAGTATTGACACGAAAGTACCTTCCTTGACCGTGAGGTCAAGGTTGCGTAGTACTGACTGGGTCCGATAGGACTTGTCGAGTCCCGTGATCTCGAGATCGCTCACGCCAGCACCCTATTTACTGGAGACGAAGTGCGGCGCACTGGCAGTCGATCAAAGAAGCGCCCGAGCACGTAGGCCGGACCCGCCGAGATCAGGATCATCACCAGGGCAAAGGGCGCGGCCTGACCGTACGACAGATTCTGTTGGTAAGCCCAGAACTGGGTGGCGAGGGTCTGCACGCCGGTGGGAATGAGTATCAGCGTCGCGGTCAGCTCGGTGACGCCAGAGAGAAACACGAGACAGAACGCCGCACCAAGACCGGGCGCGACCAGTGGGAGTGTCACGCGGCGAAAGACACCGAGACGACTTACGCCGAGCGAACTCGCGACCTCTTCTATGGCGAGGGGTGCTTGGGCGAGGGAGGTGCGCACGCCAACGAGCGCGAGCGGAAAGAACATGAGCGCGTAAGCAAAGATGAGCAGCGGTGGGGTCCCGTAACCGAAACTCTGCGCGTGCTGCTCGGAGAAGTACGTAAGGGCGAGAGCGACGACGAGTCCGGGCATGGCGAGGATCAGAAACGTTGATCGCGCCAAAAGCAAACGAAGTCGGCTCGGATAGCGCACGACGAGAAGGGCTACGGGCAGGGCCATGAGTGTCGCAATGGCCGCCGCCGCGGCACTGTAACCAGCCGTCGTGAGCGCGGCGGAGACGAGCGAGACGCCACTCAGTGCGTGCGCGCCACCTTCGAACATCCAGTAGAGCGACGAACCAACCGGTACACCGAGCGCGGCACCGACGAGTGCCACGAAGGCGAAGAGAACCGGGTACTTAGCTCGACCAAGGGGCCGACGCGTGGCGATTCGCTGTACGCCGGGGCCAGTGCGCGCGACGCGGCCTCGGCCGCGCATCGCTCCTTCGCCAAAGAGTACGAAAAATGAAAGAAGGACGAGCACGAGTGAAAGCGCGCACGCTGAGGCCGTATCAAAGCCAATGGTGAATTCGCCGAAGATCTCGGTCGTGAACGTCCGATAGCCCAAGATCTCAAAGGCCCCGTACTCCGCGAAGATGACCAGTGCGACCAAGAGGCATCCGCCCAGGATCGACCGTCGTGCTTGGCCGAGCGTGACGCGGAAGAACGTTGAGAGGCGACTCGCGCCGAGGCTGCGCGCAATCTCTTCTTGGCCGGGATCGGCGCCGCGAAAACTCGCCGCTACCGGGAGGTACACGAGGGGATAGACGGCGAGCGTCATCACGAGCACGGCACCGCGAAAACCCTCGACCCACGTCGAGAGCGACGACCAACCAAAGCTCACGACGAAGTCGGGAATCGCGAAGGGTATGACGACGAGCACGGCCCAGAGGTGGCGTCCTGGAAGATCGGTGCGCTCGACAAAGTACGCAGCCAGGGTGCCAATGACTGCGCAAAGAATTGTGACCACCACCGTCAGGCGCACGGTATCCCACAGCAACGTCGCGGTGAGTGAACGCCAGATGAGATGCCACACGTTCGACGTGCCCGCGTTGGTGGCTTCGGTGATGAGAAACGAGAGCGGGAGGGCCAGCACGGCCACGACCAGCAAACTGAGCGCGAGCAGTGGACGAGGATGAGGCCGTCGACGACGCGTCGGGCTCGCCTTCACCTTTCGTGACTCGCGTTCGTTCGACGGCGTTGGTGTAGGAGTGAGCGTCACGCGCGTAGCGACTTGCTTGTTTTGATGAGCCCGGCGTCGATTTTTCGCATCACAACAACTGCTCCTCGCGCAACAGTGCGATGGCCTTTGAACCCGTGCCCAGTTGAGCGATGTCGATAAGGTAGGGCTGAAGTTGGCCAAGGGGGGTTTCGGGTTCGGCCGTGGTCACGCCCGACGCTACGGGGTACTCAAAGCTGGTGGAGTGAGCGATGATCTCTTGACCTTTGGCCGAGACCATAAAGGCGAGGAACTTCTGCGCCGCGGCCAGGTGCCTTGACGACTTCAAGACCGCCGCGCCCGAAACGTCAATCACGTAACCCGGATCGCGCGGCGCGAAGTACGTAATCGCGGAATGAATGTTCGCCGCACCTATTTCGGCGCGCATGCGGTACCAGTAGTACTGGTTGACGACGCCAAGGGCCACCACACCACGATTGACGTCGTTGGCGATGGTTTCGTTGTCCGGGTAGAGATGACTTCCGGCGTTGGACTTGATGCCGCTCAACCACGCGAGCGTTGCTCGCTTACCGTGGGCCCTGAGAACCGAGGTCACGATCGACTGAAAGTCGGTCTCGCCCGCAGCGAAGGCGAGTTCGTTCTTGTACTTCGGATTCGCGAGTTGGAGAACAGAGGTGGGCAGTGCACTCTTTTTTATGAGCGACGGGTTGTAGATGAGTACGCTCACTCGTGTCGAAACGCCCACCCACTCACCTTGGGGCGAGTTGAACTTTGCGGGCGTTTTAGCCAGTGTCGATGAGTCGACCTTGGCGAGCAGGCCCTTTTGCTGGAGATACGTGAGGGCTGGTGAGTTCTCCGAGTAAAAGACGTCAGCGGGAGAACGTGAACCTTCGGCCACGATCTGCGCGTCAAAGGTATCCTCGTCGCCGCTGCGCACCGCGACGCTGATGTGGGGGTTGACCTTTTCGAATCCCGCAACGATCGAGTCGGTGGTCGCGACGTGCTGGCCGCTGTAGAGGGTGAGTGAAACTGTGGCTGCGCCATCGCTCGATGCGCCGCAGGCGGAGAGCGCGAGTGAGGCCATCGCCGCAACGCCCAGGGTCACGGCGAACTTTCCCTTTCGGATCTTGTGAATCTGAGGGTCAGGGATCATCGCGTGCCCCTAGCTTCATCGAAGAACGCAGTGAGTTCGACGGAACGGCAAATTGGCGCGGTCGACGTGAAACTTGTCACCGAGGCCGGCAAAGGGGAGCGCCGCGGTTTCATTTAGGTTAGGCTAACCGAACGACTTTAAAAGTTCAGCGGGGCCCTGCAAATTCGGCTTTCGGAACTTCGCAAACAGCGAGTAGAGTGAAGGTCTTCATCGCGGGGTGGAGCAGTCTGGTAGCTCGTCGGGCTCATAACCCGAAGGTCGCAAGTTCAAATCTTGCCCCCGCCACCAAGTCCAATTGGGCCTCTTCCGAAAGGAAGAGGCCCAATTGCATTGCGTCTGGTCGACGTCACACTATGGATGGAGTTGACCATTTCATGTTGCACGATGTTCTCTGGGCTAACCGGACCCTGTTGATTGGTGGTCAAGTTGAGGAGCGATCCCGTGGTCGGATCAATGATGATCGACTCGACCGCCGCGACGAAGGCCTTCGCTGGTGCATCGGCCTAATCCGTTATTCGGCCCGCGGTGCCAAGCTGTAACCAACTCCTGGCGTGGTTTGAATGAGAACACCGTCCTCGTCATTTAACTTGTGGCGCAGTCGGTGTACGTATGCGTGCACGTAGGACGCTTCGTCGCGATATCCCGGTCCCCACACCGCGTGGAGGATCATTTGGTGCGTACAGAGACGACCGGCGTAGCGAGCGAGATAGGCCAGCAGATTGAACTCCTTAGCGGTGAGCTCGATTTTGGCGCCATCGAGGCGCGCCTCGTGGTGGACGAAGTCCATCTCGAGGTCGCCAAGGGTCAGCGTCGTTGGTTCTTGATCGTCACTAAGAGTTGGACGACCGCGCAGTACCGCGCGGATACGCGCCTCTAACTCGCCCATGCTGAAGGGCTTGGTGACGTAGTCGTTCGCCCCCCAGTTCAGCGCGTCAATCTTGCGACTCTCGTCGCCCGTTGCGGATAAGACAATGATCGGCACGTCACTCCACTGGCGAATTCGCTGAGTAACAACCAGTCCATCAATGTCGGGTAAGCCAATATCTAATACGACGACGTCGGGCGACTTGAGCGCAGTCTCGGAAATTCCCTTCTCGCCATTCGTCGCCGTCGTGACCTCGTGGCCTCCCGATTCGAGGCCCAGTCGAAGAGCGCGAAGTAGCGACGAGTCGTCGTCGATCACCAGTACGTGGGCCATGACTCAATTTCCCGTGTCGACGGACGCCGGCAACGAGAGTGCGAAACGCGCGCCGCCTTCAGGTACTTCCTCGTACCAGACCTGTTCACCGTGCGCCTCGACGAAAGTCTTGACGATAGTGAGGCCGAGACCGGCTCGACCTCCGGTGCTGAACTGGGTAAAGCGGTCAAAGATTGTCTCGCGGTCTCCAGGAGGAACGCCCGGACCTTCATCAGAGACCGAGAGGACGACCCGGGTGCCGCGCCGCTCACCCTTGACGGTGATCACACTTTTGGCTGGCGCGTGACGAAGTGCGTTGTCGAGCAGATTGATGAGCACCTGTCCAATTAACACGCGGTCCACATTCACGCTGGGCAGTCCCGGTGACAGCACGACGTCAACGCGCTGATCGTCGATTGACGGAGCCATAGTGGACATTGCTTCGTCAACGAGTTCTCTGATGGGCGTCGCGGCTCGACGCAGGCTCAACACGCCGGCTTCGATTCGCGTCATTTCGAGCAGATTGGCCACGAGACGTGTCAGCCGGTCAGTTTCAACGTCAATCAGCTGGTGGAGTTCGTCGACGTCGCCCGGGGAGAGTGACGCGTCGCGCTTAGCGAGGGTCGACGACGCAACTTTTATTGTGGCCAATGGGGTTCGAAGGTCGTGTGAGACCGCGCCCATCAGACCGCGGCGGAAACGATCGGACTCTTCGAGAAGTTTCGTGCGAAGGACCTGTTCACGTAGCTGGGCTCTTTCGAGAGCGAGCGCGGCGTCATTAGCGAACGTACTTAACACTGCACTCTCTGACTCGAGGATGGGCACGCCGCGCATCGCCAGGATGCCTAAGGGTCGCCCCGACGAGGAGAGTGCCACGGTGCGTAGTTCATTTGTCGAGCCCGACGTCGTGCCCACGCGAATGGGCTGGCCCGAGTGGGGGTCGAGTTGGTGTAGTTCTTCGCTGGTGAGCGGTTCACCGTCACTCGCCACTACCACGAGACGGCCCGCTTCGAGCTCGAGCAGCGAGACGCCCGGAACGTTGAACACGGTGCGGGCCGTTGAGACAATGGTCTTCAAAAGATCTTCCACGAGTTGGTCATCGACGAGGAGTTCAGATACCTCTGAGACCCGCCGCAGAACTTCGTGCCCTCGGCGGGCTTCCATACGGGTGGTATCGAGCAGTTGGACGGTGCGAACTACGAGCAGCATCACGACGACGTAGACCCCAAGGGCTATCCAGTTTTGCGACGTTCCGACGTCTAGCGTTCGATAGGGCGGGATGAAAGCGTAGTCGTAGACGAGAAAGCCCGCGGTGACGCTCGCGACGCCGGCGGTGAAACCGCCGATGACCGCGCCAATGACGACCGGAATGACGAGCACCAACGCGACCGTCGAGACGGTGACGTGACTGCGCAGTGGCAGCAGCACCGCACCCAACACGATGACGCTCGCCACACCCGCACTCGAACCCACGAGACGTCTTTGCACTCACTCAGTATCACCCGAAACCGCATGAGGATCGATGGGTATCGGAAATGAAGAGAAAAAGAAGAACGAGATAAGGAATTAAAGAGTCTGTTCAGAACGGCCAAGGAAGACTCGAGTCATGGCAGATATCTACTCACTACTGGGCTTCGTGGTGGCAACTCTCGCGATGCTCGGACTCATCTGGGCGTTGGATCGCGTATGACGTTCAGCCAAATTGTCCTTCTCATCGTCTCCGGGGGGATGTTCGCATACCTCGCTTACGCCATGTTCAAACCGGAGAAATTTTAAATGGGCTTCTTCTTCACACTCCTCCTCCTCGTCGTCCTTCTGGGCTTCACGTGGCGGTACCTAGGTTCCTACATGGAAGCGGTCTTCGATGGCCGTGTCCACTGGCTCGGCTTCGTCGAGCGACCCGTCTACCGCGTGCTCGGAACGAGCCCCGAGCAGGAACAGACCTGGAAGCGTTACGCCGGGGCTCTGGTCATCTTCTCCTTCGTCTCCTTAGTTTTCACCTACGTCATTATTCGCCTACAGGGTTCACTGCCGCTGAACCCCCAGCACCTTGATGCCGTGGGACCAGCACTCAGTTTCAACACAGCCTCCTCGTTCTTGACCAACACCAACTGGCAGAACTACGGGGGCGAGACGACGATGTCGTACTTCTCTCAGATTGGCGCCCTCACGGTCCAGCAGTTCGTGTCGCCAGCGGTCGGCATCGCGGTGGCGATCGCGATGGTTCGAGGCTTCTCCCGTCGTAAGTCACTGACGATTGGAAACTTCTGGGTCGACATCACGCGTTGCTTGTTCTACATCCTCTTGCCGATCTCCTTTGTCTTCGGCATCATTTTCGTGGGCGAAGGCGCCGTCCAGACCCTGGCGGGCACCGCGAGTTTTCACGACGTTCTAAACGGCGTCAGCCAGACCATCGCGCGTGGGCCAATCGGATTCATGGAAACGATCAAGCAGCTCGGCACCAACGGTGGCGGGTTCCTCGACGCGAACTCCTCCACAACCTTCGAGAACCCTACGGGACTCACGAACTTCCTCTCTATCTACTTGGTGTTGGCGATTCCCGTTGCCCTCACCTACACCTTTGGCAAGATGGTCAAGAGCATCAGTCACGGCTTCGCGCTGTTGGCGGTTATTGTGTTGCTCTTTGGCGTGTGGGTCGGATTCACCTCTTACGGCGAGCACCAGAACAACCCCGCCGTTGCCGCCGCCGGCATTCACGCCACCGTTGGCAACACCGAAGGCAAGGAAGTGCGATTCGGCGACACGTCGAGCGCACTTTTTGGCGTCGCCTCCACTGGTACCTCCACGGGATCGGCCGACGCCGCCTACGACTCTTTTACCCCTATTGGAGGCCTCGGACTACTGACCGGCATGATGATGGGCGAGGTCACACCGGGTGGCGATGGTAGTGGGCTCTATACCTTGTTGATCTACGCCATCATCGCGGTGTTCATCGGCGGGCTGATGATCGGACGAACGCCCGAGTACCTCGGTAAAAAGATACAGGCGAGAGAGGTCAAACTCGCGGGTCTCGGGGCCCTAGTGATGCCCATCGTGGTACTTGTCATCACTGCCATAGCCGTGTCCGTCGTCGTTGGTCGATCGCGAATAGAGAACGCCGGGCCGCATGGATTCAGCGAGATCCTCTACGCCCTTACGTCCCAGGGCAACAACAACGGTTCAGCCTTCGGCGGCCTCGGGGGCAACACGCCCTTCTACAACATCATTGGCGCCATCGACATGTTGATCGGACGCTTCGGTATCATCATTCCCGCGTTGGCCCTCGGCGGATCGCTCGCGATCAAGGACGTCGTGCCTGAGTCCCTGGGGACCTTCAAAACCAACAATGGCATGTTCGTCGGACTCACCATCGGCGTGATCTTGATCATCGGCGGTCTGACGTTCTTCCCCGCCATCTCACTCGGCCCGATAGTCGAGCAACTTAGCCACACGAGGTTCTTCTAATGACGACAGTTATCATCCCCCCCGCGACGGGCCCGAGTGCCCACGGCGTCGCTGAGTCGAGAGGTCTCTTTGACGGCCCCATCATCCGTCAAGCCTTAAAAGACTCCGTGCGCAAGATGGACCCGCGGACGCAAGTAAAGAATCCGGTCATGTTCGTCGTGCTCGTCGGCTCGGTGATCAGTCTCATCGAAGCCTTTGCTCACCCGAGCACCTTCACATGGTCAATCACAGTCTGGCTCTTCTTGACCGTGCTCTTCGCGAACTTCGCCGAAGCGATGGCCGAAGGTCGTGGCAAGGCCCAAGCCGACACGCTGCGAAAGATGCGTTCGGAAACCGCGGCGCGACGTCTGCGTCCAGACGGCTCTGAAGAGCAGGTCCCAGCCGCCGAACTCGCCAAGGGCGATTTGGTGGTGTGCGAATCCGGCGATGTTATTCCCTCAGACGGTGAGATCATCGAAGGCATTGCCTCGGTGGATGAGTCGGCGATCACCGGTGAGTCGGCGCCGGTCATTCGAGAGTCGGGCGGTGACCGCTCAGCGGTGACGGGTGGCACCAAAGTGCTTTCGGACCGAATCGTCGTCCGTATCACCGCCGAACGTGGCCACACCTTCATCGACCGGATGATCGCGCTCGTCGAGGGCGCCAATCGTCAAAAGACGCCGAACGAGATAGCCCTCACCATTCTCTTAGCGGTCCTGACGATCGTCTTCATCCCGGTCGTGGTGACCCTGGTTCCCTTCGCCAACTTCGCCGGCGCTTCAGTGTCGGTCGTGGTCTTGGTGGCGCTCCTCGTCTGTCTCATCCCCACGACGATTGGGGCCTTGCTCTCAGCGATTGGTATCGCCGGTATGGACCGACTCGTCCAGCGCAACGTGCTCGCCATGAGCGGTCGTGCCGTTGAAGCTGCCGGCGACGTGCAGACGCTTTTGCTCGACAAGACCGGTACCATCACGCTCGGTAACCGAATGGCGGCCAACTTCTTCCCGGTGGGCAACCACAGCGAACAAGAGGTCGCCGATGTCGCCCAACTCGCCTCCCTCGCCGATGAGACGCCAGAAGGCCGCTCGGTTGTCGTGCTCGCCAAGCAGCTCTTCGACCTTCGTGAGCGTCAACTCGAAGACGACCACACCTTTATTCCTTTTACCGCGACGACGCGCATGTCGGGGCTCGACGTCGGTGACCGTCAGATCCGTAAGGGCGCCGGTGACTCGGTGAAGCGCTGGTCCAATGAGCACGGCGGCGTCACGCCCCCGGACCTCGACGCCATCGTCGAGCGCGTGTCGCGCGCCGGTTCGACGCCACTCGTGGTCGCCGACGGTCCCGACATTGTGGGCGTTATCGAATTGAAGGACGTTGTCAAGCAAGGCATTCGCGAGAAGTTCGACGAGATGCGTCGGATGGGCATTCGCACCGTGATGATCACGGGTGACAACCCCTTGACGGCCGCCGCCATCGCCCAAGAGGCGGGCGTCGACGACTTCCTCGCCGAAGCAACGCCCGAGGCGAAGATGGCCCTGATCAAGCAAGAACAAAAGGGCGGCAAGCTCGTCGCGATGACCGGTGACGGGACCAACGACGCGCCGGCGCTGGCCCAAGCTGACGTCGGGGTCGCGATGAACACTGGTACGACGGCGGCCAAGGAGGCTGGCAACATGGTCGACCTTGACTCGAACCCGACGAAGTTGATTGACATCGTCGAGATCGGCAAGCAACTGCTCATCACCCGCGGGTCGCTGACGACGTTCTCGATCGCTAACGACGTCGCGAAGTACTTCGCCATCATTCCCGCTCTGTTTGTGGCAACGTACCCGCAACTTGGAGCGCTCAACATCATGAAGCTCCACAGCCCCCAAAGCGCCGTGCTGTCCGCGGTGATCTTTAACGCGCTCGTGATCGTTGCGCTGATTCCCTTGGCCCTGCGAGGTGTGAAGTTCCGTGCCTCAGGCTCGGCCGCAATCCTTCGTCGCAATGTCTGGATCTACGGCGTGGGCGGCGTCATCGTTCCCTTCATTTTCATCAAACTCATTGACCTCGTGCTCGTCGCGCTGCACGCCTACTAAAGAGGAATTGCTCATGCTCATCAACCTTCGTCGTTCACTGGTCATGGCAGTCATCTGCCTCGTCTTCTTTGGCTTCGTGTACGCCTTCGCCGGCACCGGTGTCGCCCAGGTGCTCTTCAGGCACCAGGCGGACGGCTCGCTGACGAAAAACGGTTCGACCTTGATAGGTCAGAACTGGTCAAGTCCCAAGTGGTTCCACGGTCGCCCCGACGACACCGGCCCCTACGCGGCCAGCCCCAAGACCGGCGCGTCCGGTGGCGATAATCCCCTGGTTGCCAACGGTGTGGCCGGTGAGTCGGCGGCGACCAACTTGGGACCGCGCTCGAAGGTCCTCCTCGCCGACACGAAAGCGCTCGTTAAGTACTGGCACGAGTTGGGCGTTAAACCCACGCCCGACCTCGTGACGACCTCGGGTAGTGGGTACGACCCCGACATCTCGGCCCTGGACGCCACGGTCCAGATTCCGATGGTCTCAAAGGCGACCGGAATCGCGCCCTCGAAACTGCGCATGTTGATCAAGAGTCAGACGCACGGGGCGCAGTTTGGCTTCCTCGGCAGCAGCTACATCGACGTGTTGCAATTGAACCAGGCGCTCGCGCGACTTCAGTAACGCGAAGGAGACAATGACTGAGGTGTTCATGGCCAAGTACCGCGGGCTACTCGTTGTCACTGCGCCTCTCGTCGTACCTTTGGGCGCCGCCGCCGCTCTCGTTCCCTTCCGAGGGTCGTTCACCACGACGGCCGCGGCCTTAGCGCTCGTCGCAGTTATCGTCGCCGTCGCGGTTCTCGGGCATCGCTTCGCGGGCTACGTAGCGTCGATCTCGTCCGCGTTCTGGTTCGACCTTTTTCTCATGAAGCCCTACGGCCCCTTCGTGATTAGTCACCGTCCAGACGTCGAGGCGATGATCGCGCTGATCGTGGTCGGGGTTATTGTCACCGAGCTGGCAGCGAGGAACCGACACCACGCTCTGGTCTCCAGTGAAGAGTCCGAGTTCGTGGCGATGCTGAGCGACCTCACCGACAAGGCGAGTCGGCCGGTGCCGATAGCGGACGTGGTCGAGAGGACGTCCAACGCCCTCATTCGGCTGCTTCACTTGCGTGCCTGCCGGTTTGAAACGATCCACGACGGGCATCCAATGGCGCGAATCCTCGCTGACGGTACGGTGGACCACGTGGGACTTGACTGGCCCGTCAGCGACATTGGCGTTCCTGGCCCGGAAGCGGAGATACCCGCCCAGTGGCGCGGTCTCGGGTTGGGCCGATTCATCCTCACGCCGACGCGGGGACGTGAGGTTTCCCTCGAGCGCCGCATTGTCGCGGTGGCGATGGTTGGCGTGGCGGCGGCGACGCTGAACGACGCTCGGCGAGTGCCCTAGAGGTAGTGGGACTGTGAAAAGAGGCCAATTTCGCGCGTACCTCGGTTCAGCGCCGGGTGTTGGCAAGACCTATCGAATGCTGGACGAAGGGTGGCGTCGCCGCGAGCGCGGCACGGACGTCGTGATTGGCTACGTCGAGACGCATCATCGTCCCCACACCGACACACAGTTGCGCGATCTCGAGATCGTGCCGCGCGTCACGCGAGAGTATCGAGGTACCCAACTCGAAGAGATGGACGTCGAGGCGATTCTCTTGCGTAGGCCTCAAGTAGCGCTCGTTGATGAACTCGCGCACACCAACGTGCCCGGGAGCACGAACGAGAAACGCTGGCAGGACGTCGAACGGCTGCTCGAGGCCGGTATCGACGTCATCACGACGGTGAATATTCAGCACCTGGAGTCGGTCAACGACGTCGTGGAAAAGATAACGGGCATCACCCAACTCGAAACCGTTCCCGACGCCGTCGTACGCCGCGCCGATCAGATCGAGTTGGTCGACGTGACACCTGAAGCGCTGCGCCGACGAATGGCGCACGGCAATATTTATACCGCGGATAAAATCGACACGTCGCTGTCGAACTACTTTCGCGTGGGCAATCTCAGCGCACTGCGAGAACTGGCCCTGTTGTGGCTCGCCGATCGAGTCGAGGACGCTCTTCAAAAGTATCAAGACGATAACGAGATCGCCGCGACGTGGGAGACGCGCGAGCGACTCATTGTTGGCGTGACGGGAACGCAGGTCGACGAGATCCTTCTGCGCCGGGCCGCGCGGATCGCGTCGCGAACCGGCGCTGAGATCGTCGCCGTTCACGTGAAGAGCGCCGACGGCGTCCACCCCGGCGAGACCGATACCTCCCTGGCCCGCGAACTAATCGTCGAGTTTGAGGGAAAGTTTCAAGAAATTGTCGACGACAACACCGCCGCCGCCCTCGTCGCTTTCGCCCGCGCCGAGCGCGGCACCCAGATCGTGCTCGGCGCGAGCCGTCCGCGATCGGCGCTTCGCCCACTCGGTGGAGTGGTGAAAAACGTCCTTCGTCACACGTCCGACCTCGACGTGCACGTCATCGCGGTCGGTGGCGAACGGCCCGCTCACGTGCATCAGCGTCGACGCTTGAACCAGCTTTCGTGGCATCGCCGTGTCGCAGCACTACTCCTGGCCGCCGTGAGTATGCCGTTGTTGACGGTGATCTTGACGAGCGCCCGTTCGAGCCTTTCACTCTCCACGGAGTTTCTGGCCTACCTCGTGGTCGTCCTGGCCCTTGCGATCTGGGGTGGCGTGCTGGTCGGCATCGTCGCCGCACTCACCGCCTCCGGGCTCGAGAACTACTACTTCGTTAAGCCCCTACACACGCTGGAGGTCGCGCGACCCGACGACATCGTGTCCTTGGTGGCGTTCATGGTCTTCGCGGTCGGCGCCAGCGTCGTGGTGAGCCGATTCGCGCGTCAGTCCTACGAGGCCGATCGAGCGCGCGCCGAGGCCCAAGTGCTCGCGAAGGTCGTCGCGACCGTGGGCACATCGCACGATGATCTCATGCCACTGCTTGATTCGCTGCGCGCCGTCTTCGATTCGACGAGCGTGGCGATACTGGCGCGAAATGACGGTGTCTGGACGACCGACGTCGTGAGTGGCGAGCCGTTGCAGGACGAAGCTTCGGCCGCGCACTTCACGATTGACGACGACTACTCCTTGGTCTTAGAGGGCGTGTCGCTCGACGGTGAGGATCGTCAACTTATTAGCGCGTTCGCGGGGCGCATCGCCGCGGGTCTTCGCATGGCGAACAACATTCAAGAAGCTACTCAGTTTCGTGCGATCGCCCACGTCGAGGCGGCGCGATCGGGATTGTTGCGCTTGGTGTCGGTCGACGTTCGCGGATCGCTGTCGACGATACGTCTTAAGTTGTCGTCGCTCGTGGACGGCGTCGTAACCGCGCCGGCAAAAATACAACGCGAGCGTCTCCTCGCCATCGAGTCCGAGGTCGACGGACTCACGCACTTGGTCGACGACCTGGTAGATCTGGGCCGTCTGGAAGAAGGGAGCATCACCGCTCGATTGGTGCCCTCGTCGATGAGGGTGCTCGTCGATCAAGCGCTGGAGAGCGTCGATACCCGAGGGCACACGCTCGATATTGACGTCGCCCCCGACCTGCCTAAGTTCGTCACCGACAGTGAAATGGTGCGCCGAGCCATTGCTCTGGTGGTGGAGAGCGCGGTGCGCAGTAGTCCGAGCGACCAGACCGTGAGGATCACCGCGGGCGTCGAACGCAACACCATCGAACTGCTCGTCATCGATCGCGGTCCGGGTATTGATGCGGCCAAGAGGCTAGCCATACTCGATCCGCTGCAGCGGTTTGGCGAAGAGCCAGGTGGCGCGCGTTTGGGTCTGCGCGTCGCCTCGGGATTCGTGACACTCGTTGGTGGTCACTTTCGTTTCGAGGACACCCCCGGAAGTGGACTCACCGTTGGCTTTGAGTTCCCTCTCGAAGGGAAGAGAAGCGCGTAAGTGCACTAGCTCGACGCCGCGTCGCGCAGTGCGAGTTGGCGCGGCGTCGAGAACTACCGACTATTCAGGGTTTTCGCTGGCTGTAGTCTTGGCGTAATGAGCGGATCACTCGAGATGACCGATGGCGCCCGTGCGCACGGTGCTCAGTCGGGCGTCTTGGTCCGCGAGACGGTTGTGTGCCTCGAGAACGTCACCAAGATCTTTGACGGTGCACCGGCGGTCGATGATCTAAGCCTCGAAATTTTTGATGGAGAGTTTTTCAGTCTGCTCGGTCCGTCGGGCTGTGGCAAGACGACGTCGCTTCGTATGCTCGGCGGTTTCGAAGAGCCGACGAGTGGGCGAATTCTCCTCGGTGGTCGCGACGTTACGTATCAGGCGCCCTACCACCGTGACGTCAACACCGTCTTTCAGTCCTACGCGCTCTTTCCGCATCTCAACGTCTTTGAGAACGTCGCCTTTGGACTGCGTCGTCAAAAGATGGCCAAGGCGGAAGTCGCCCGACGGGTCGGATCGATGTTAGAGATTGTCGACCTGCCGCACTACGAGAATCGCCGAGCGTCACAACTCTCGGGGGGACAGCAACAGCGTGTCGCCCTCGCGCGGGCACTCGTCAATGAGCCCAAACTCCTCCTCCTCGATGAACCAATGTCCGCCCTCGACGCCAAACTTCGCCGACAGATGCAAATTGAGTTGAAGAGGATCCAAGCCCAAGTGGGCATCACGTTCCTGTACGTCACGCACGATCAAGAAGAGGCGATGACGATGTCGGATCGTTTAGCCGTGATGAGGAACGGCAAGATTGAAGGTATTGGCACTCCGCGCGACGTGTACGACAGTCCCTCAACGGAGTTCGTCGCCACATTCTTGGGAGCTTCGAATCTTCTCGGAGGCGACGTGACCGCTAAGCGAGACTCCACGGTGACCGTGACGCTCGGTGACGCGTCAATGTTGTTGGTTCCCGCCGAAAGAGTTCCCGAACTTGGTGGCAGCGTGAACGTCAAGGTCGGTGTGCGCCCCGAGAAAATCAGCATTCTGGGCGCAAGCACGACGGCACGACCTGGGTTCAATGTACTGAAGGGACGTGTACGCGTGTCGACGTTCACTGGTGTAGGAAATCAGTATCTCGTCGATACCGACACGGGTGTTGAAGTCACCGTGTACGCACAGAACATCGGCCAAGAGTCGGCGCCGCGAAGCGGCGAGAGCGTCGTACTGACGTGGCCAATAGAACACACGTTCGCGGTTCGACCTATGGCGCGTAACAATGAGACAACAGTTGAAGGAGAGTAGGCGATGGGCGTGAACGATGAAGGTTCCATAGTGAACGCGGGAATTGACCCGTCGTTCTTTCGAGGTTTGGTCCAACAACGGCTGACGCGTCGACAGGTGCTCACCGCGGCGGGCGCGGGCATCGCGGCGTTCGCTACTCGTGATCTGTCGAGCTTGGCCGGTGCCGCGACGGGGGCAAAGGTTGGCTCGTCGACGTGGTGGACCGAGCAAAAGCTTCACCACAAGGTCGACTTCGCCAATTGGCCCTACTACATTGACGTCGCTAACGGGAAGCATCTCTCGCTCAATCACTTCACGGCAACAACGGGAATCGCCGTTAACTACCAAGAAGTGATCCAGGACAACGCGTCGTTCTACTCCACCATCCGACCGTCGCTGCAGGCCGGGCAGCCAACTGGGTACGACATCATGGTCATGACGAATAACAACCCGGAACTGGGTTATCTCATTGAGTCGAACTGGCTTATTCCCCTCGATCACGCCAAGATGACCAATTTCAACAAATACGCGGGTCCGCTCGTCAAAAACCCAACGTTTGATCCGGGAAACAAATACACGATGGCGTGGCAGTCGGGCTGGACGTCAGTGGCGTACAACTCAAAGCAAGTGAAGGATCCCGGCGACAGTGTGCAGATTCTCTTTGATAAGAAATACGCCGGGAAAGTCGGTATGTTGAGTGACCCCTTCGAACTGGGCAGTGTGGGGCTCTTGGCGCTCGGCATCGAACCCGCAACGTCAACGGAGAAGGACTGGTCGAAAGCAGTCACAAAATTGAAACAGCAAAAGAGTGACGGGATCGTTCAGGCCTACTACGACCAGAGTTACATCCAGCACTTGAAGAATGGCGACACGGTTGTCTCGCAGTGCTACTCGGGCGACATCTTTCAGGCGAATCTCAATTCTAAGTACAAGGACTTAGTCCTGATGATCCCTAAAGAGGGCATGATGATCTGGACTGACAACATGATCATTCCGTTGCACGCCGCGAATCCCTTGGACGCAATGACCTGTATGGACTACTTCTACAGTCCCATCACCGAGTCGGTTGTTGAGTACTACAACGACTACATCTGTCCCGTTCCAGACGCCAAAGAACAACTACTGCACCCCACGGGGTGGAATAGGGCCGCGCTGAAAACGATGGAACCCGAGATCCAAGAACCCACGTCCGTGACGGCGGATTCTCTGGTCGTCTTCCCGTCGCCGGCCCGCGTTAAGGCGTCGCATCCTTACTACCCGTTTAAGAACCAAGAGGAGATAACGGCGTGGACCAATCTGTTTCTACCGATCATCCAAGGAGCATAGAGAAACAGCATTCTTCGTCGGGGTGGGGAAAGAAACTCGCGCCCTACCTCTTGAGTCTGCCGGCGGGCGTGTGGTTACTACTGCTCTTCATCATTCCCCTGGCCTCGCTGCTCATCGAGTCCCTCGAGACCTGCAGTCCCGTTACTGGCGCGTGCGTGATGACCTGGCACTGGGGCCAACTACCGAGCCAAGTCAGCCTCTATCACCAGCAGTTCATCACGAGCTTGATCTTTGCCGGTATCGCTACCGTCATCGATTTAGTGATTTCCTTCCCCATTGCGTACTGGATTGCCTTTTATGGTGGACGACGGAAGAACTTTTTCTTGATCATGTTGTTGGTGCCGTTTTTCGTTTCGTTCATCATTCGCACAATCGTCTGGGAGTTCATCCTTTCCCAGAACGGTGTCGTGTTGAAGTTTCTTCACGGCGCGCGCGTGGTTCCCGCCAACTTTCACGTACTGGGCACGAGCGTGGCCGTCATCGCCGGTCTCGCGTACAACTACTTGCCCTTCACCGCGTTGCCCCTCTACGTGGCGATCGAACGCATCGATCGTAAGGTTCTCGACGCCGCCTACGACCTCTACGCCAATCGTCGCGATGCCTTTATGCGCGTCATTTTGCCGCTCACGATTCCGGGGATTTTCGCGGCGTTTCTGCTCACGTTCATTCCGGCGTTTGGTGACTACGTAAACCAGGAGATACTCGGTGGCACCTCGAACACCATGATCGGGACGGTGATACAAGATTCGTATCTGGTGAACTTCAACTATCCAGCCGGCGCGTCGTTATCGGTAATTTTGCTCGCGGTCTCGCTCTTGGGTATCTGGCTCTACGCGCGCCTACTGGGATCGCGAACGATTGAGGACTACCTGTGAGTGCCGATGTTGTAGCGAGCGAGGAGAAGAACGACACGACAGTGGGCGCAGTTCGTCGACGTAGACGAATTGGGCGATACGCGCTGCCAACGTATTCGTGGCTCGTTATTGCGTACTTGGTCTTTCCCATCGTGATCATGATTATCTACAGCTTCAATCGCGTCATTGGCGGTCTCCAGCTCGTGAGCTTCTCGTGGAATGGATTCACCGACGAGTGGTATCGACAGTGGAGCAACGTGCCGGGACTGACGTCCGCCTTTTGGCTGTCGATTCGCCTGGCGCTAGTCTCCACGATTATCGCTACGGTGCTGGGCACTGCATTAGCCATCGCGCTCGTGCGCTATCGCGCCCAGAGATTTCGTGGTCGCGTCGCTATTGAGCAAGTGCTCTTTCTTAATATCGCCGCGCCAGAAATCGTCATGGGCGCCGGTCTGCTCGGCTTCTTCGTCACGTTCAATATTGCGCGTGGTTTTTTGACGCTGGTGTTGGCGCACGTGATGTTTTCAATCGCCTACGTGACGGTGACCGTCCGGGCACGTCTATCGGGCTTCGATCGCTCTCTCGAAGAGGCCTCCTACGACCTCGGCGCTAAACCTATGACGACCTTTCGCCTCGTCACGCTGCCACTCATTTTGCCTGGGGTGCTGGCCGGAGCTCTCATGGCCTTTGCGTTGTCGATCGATGACTTCGTCACGTCGAACTTTGTCAGCGGTTCAAATCCACCGTTTCCAGTGTGGGTGTACGGCGTAACACGGGTGGGCATACCTCCCCAGGTCTTCGTTTTCGGGACCGCGATATTCACGGTGGGGATTGGCTTTGCGCTCATGAGTATCGTCTTGTCGAGAAAAAAGACCTAACGCAACGTTGCGGCTCTCACTCGGGTCTCAGTTCCAAGAACATCACGTGCAGTCCGACCAGCCCATATTCTCGATGGTCGAACGCTTGTGGCACGGTGGTCAGAACACGGAATCCGAGCTTCTCCCACGCGCGAACCGCGGCGATGTTGGATTCGACAACCGCGTTGAACTGAATGCCGACGTAACCCGCCGCGCGGGCCCACTCGATGACGTGGACGCCAAGACTGTGGCCAACACCTTGACGCTCGAACTCCGGATTCACCATGAAACTCGCTGTCGCGATGTGCGACCCCCGCCCAGGACGATTGGGTCCCATCTTTGCGGTACCGAGCAGCGAAACTCCATCGAACGCGACAACGGTTCGACCCGGTGGCGATTCCATCCACCATGGGCGAGCCTCTTCACTCGTGAGACCAAGCGGGAGTGCGTACGATTGACCCGCTTCAACGATGGCGGAGAAAATCGGAAAAATGTCATCCCAATCTGCGATTGACGCTTCTCGAATTTCCATTGACCTGGATCGTAATTCACGACGATTATGAGGTCGCTGGACCGACGTCACTCGAGCGAGATACCCAAGCGCGCTAAGTAGCCCACGCCCATCACTGCCGCTTCACAGCCAACGCGAGCGAGCGCCTCAGCGTCACCGTCGTCTCGTACGCCGCCCGCCGCCACGACGGGGATGCCGCTCGCGCAGACTTTCTCGTAGAGCTCAAGATCGGGTCCGCGCATGGTGCCGTCGCGATCGACGGCCGTGACGTGCAATCGCGCGACGCCCGCCTCTTGGCAGCGCTCGAGCGCACTCTCGATGCTGAGGGGTGAGTATTCGAGCCATCCACGTACCGCTAGCTGTCCGTCCTTGACGTCAATGGCGACGAGCAACTGATCCCCGAGCGCCTCGACGAACGACGCCAGCGCTTCGCCGTTACGTTCCCACACAGCGGTGCCGACAATGACGCGTGACGCACCGGCCTTAAGAACGCTTCTCGCGGTCTCGAGGGATCGAATGCCGCCCGAAATCTGCAGAGGTGTTCCATCAGCGGCGCGATGGCATCGCTCAATGACCTCGGGACGAACAGCGCCGTCGCGGGCACCTTGAATGTCAACGACGTGTATCAGGGCCGGCTTCGTGGCGACGAGGCGACCCATGAACTCCTCGATGGGCTGGCGAAAGAGGATTTTGTTGAAATCTCCTCGTTCGAGGCGAACGGCGTCGTCGCCAAGCAGGTCGAGAGCGGGGATGGTTTGCATAGTAGCGAAGTAGCATACTAGCATATGACCATGACCAGTGGAAAAGTGATACCCGCCGAAGCGAGTCCCGAAACAGCGCCGCGCTTCGATGAATTAGTCCAGGCGTTTGCGCGCCTTCGTGATCCAGAGACGGTCGCCGCCTTCATGAAGGATCTCTGTACGACGACCGAACTCGACGCGATGGGCCAACGCCTCCAGGTGGCCCGTCTCGTCGATGAGGGCGTGCCGTACCAAGAGATATCGCGGCGAACCGGCGCCTCGACCGCGACGGTGACGCGCGTGGCCCAGTGGTTACATCACGGTGAGGGTGGCTACCGTTCGGTCCTGAATCAGGACAAACGATGACCCGCCGCCTGACCATGGCGCTGCCCTCGAAGGGACGACTTCGCGAACCCTCGTGGGCACTCCTAGAAGCCAGTGGCGTTTCGCCCCAAGAACCCGGTGAGAGAGTTCTCCAAGCACACTGTCGCAACGCCGATATTGATCTACTCTTCGTGCGCGCTGACGACGTACCCGAGTACGTTCAAGACGGCGTCGTGGACTGTGGCATTACGGGGCTCGATCTCGTCTACGAACGAGAGAGCAGCGTTGAAGTGTTGTTGCGACTGGGTTATGGCGCGTGTTCGCTCCAAGCCGCGGTCGCGAGCGACGACGTCGCGACACGGATTGAGGACCTCGAGGGTCGACGCATCGCCACGTCGCACCCGCGCATCGCCGCCAAAGCTCTGGCGGAGCGTGGCGTGAGCGCAGAGATCGTCACGGTGACGGGCTCGGTGGAGATTTCACCGCGTCTCGGGCTCGCCGACGCGATCATTGACCTGGTCTCGACGGGTAGCACGCTACGCACGAACGGACTGCGCTCTCTTGGGGTGCTCTTCGAATCAGAGGCCGTGCTCGTCGGCCAAGTCAACACTCAAGACTCCGAGGCTCGTCGCACGCTGACGACGGTCTTGGGTTCAGTCATCAACGCTCGAGCGAATCGTTACCTACTGTGCAACGTGGCGAGGGATCGACTTAGCTCCGTGACCGCGTTGCTACCAACGGCCGGTTCACCCACCGTGATCGACCTCGCCACGCCGGGCGTCGTCGCGGTGCACGCCCTCGTCCCGGCGGCCGACATCTGGGCGCTACTACCCAAGCTCGAGGCCGCCGGCGCGAGTTCGATTATCACGTTGCCGGTGGAGCGGATGGTCCCGTGAGCAAGCTCGTAAAGACCGAACGACGCATCACCATCGAGGAGATCGTCAACGACGTACGTTCCCGCGGCGACGCGGCGGTCGCTGAATGGTCCAATCGATTTGATGGCACAGTCGGCGAAAGGCCCGCGCGCGCCGTCGCCTACGGGGATATTCCTACCGCCGCCGTGCTCGCGGCGGCAGACGCGGTGCGTACGTGGCACGCCGCGCAACGCCCCGCGGATCTCATGATGGAAGTATCGCCGGGCGTGACGCTCGAGCGTCGTTGGTCGCCTCTTCGCTCAGTGGGCATTTACGTTCCTAAGAATCTGGTCTCTTCGCTCATCATGAGTGCCGTGCCCGCGCAGGTCGCTGGCGTTGAGCGCATTGTGGTGTGCACGCCGCCCGAAGGCTCGCCGGCCGTGGCCGCCGCCGCGGCGCTGTTGGGCATTGATGAGGTGTGGGCCATTGGTGGCGCGCAGGCCATCGCCGCCATGGCGTACGGCACCGAGTCGATCGCTGCCGTCGACAAGATCTTTGGACCCGGCAGTGGTCCGGTCAACATGGCGAAACTGCTCGTGAGCCAAGACGTCGCCATCGACTTGCCGGCGGGTCCAAGCGAAATTGTCGTCGTCGCCGACGAAGGGTACGACGAGGACATCATCGCCCAAGAGATTGCGGCGCAGATGGAACACGGTCCCGACTCGAAGGGCTACATCGTTCGCGTCGGCGACGACCTCGAAGCGGCCCTGGAAGAGGTCGAGGGCTACGCCGCCGAGCACGTGGCACTGTTGGGCGAGCGAGCCGAGTCGCTGGCGGGACGCATTCGTAACGCGGGCGCGGTCTTCGTTGGACCGTACTCTCCGGTGCCCGCCGGTGACTACGCCACCGGCGGGAACCACGTGCTGCCGACAGGTGGCTGGGCGAAATCGACGGGGGGACTCGGTCTCGAGGCCTTCATGAAGACCGTCACGGTTCAGCGCGTAACCAAAGAAGGACTCGAGCGACTAGCGCCGACCATTGAAGCGCTAGCCGAACTTGAAGGCATGAGCGCGCACAAGGCTACGGCTCGACGATGAAGCCGACCGCCCTCACGGCATACCAGTGGCCACCCTCCACCGAAGTCATCGCGCAACGCGTTGGTTTATCGCCACGGTCGATCGTTCGCTTTGACGGCAACGTGGCGGCCAGTCCGCCGCCGAGCGCACGACCGGCGGCGCTCGCTCGAGCGCTCGCGGACGTGAACGAGTACGACCGGGGTCGTTACCAGTCACTGCGCGAAGCGATCGCCGCCCACCACAGTCTCGGTATCGATCAAGTGACGCTCGGCGCCGGAAGTGACGAATTCATCGTGTTGCTGGCGCGACTCTTTGCCGAGGGTGGCACCGTGGCGACGGTGCCGACGTTCTCGTACTCGATGTACCGATTCGCGGCGTCGATGGCGGGGGCGACCATTATCGACGATCCCGCCAAGGCCGATCTGGTCTTTGTCTGTCGGCCCAATAACCCAACGGGCGAACTACCGGAAATTCCTGAGGTTACGGGACAACTCGTGATTGACGAGGCCTACGCGGACTACGCCGGCGTCGACGCGCTCGATCGAATTGCGGGCGGCGCCATCGTGCTGCGCACGTTCTCCAAGGCGTACGGACTGGCCGGCGCGCGCGTGGGGTACGCTCTCGCCACCCCAGAGCTCATCGACGTCATCACCTCTCGCCAAGCGCCGCTGTCCGTTTCGTCAATCTCGGCGGCACTCGCGCTCGCCGCTATCTCCACACCCCTCGATCTCGCCGCGGCGTTAGCCGAGCGTGATCGACTTTCATTGGAACTCGGTGCGCTGGGTTTAGCACCACTTCGCTCGTACACCAACTTTCTCTTCATTCCCATGGACGATCCCCAATCACTGGTCGATCAACTCCTGCCCTACGGCGCGGTGACGAGGGCCTACCCGGGCGGACTTCGCGTCAGCGTGCGCGATGAGCTCGATAACGACTTCTTGCTCGACGCCTTGCGTAGCGTTTTGAAGAACACGCCAATGCCACCGCAGTATCTGCGCTACGAGCGCAACACCGCCGAGACGCTCTTAAGCGTTCGACTCCGAGTACCCGGTGAGGGTCGCGTCTTCGTGAGTACCGGTGCTGGCTTCTACGATCACATGCTGCAACAACTGGCGTTTCACGCGGGTATGGATCTACGTCTGGAAGGAGTTGGTGACCTTGAAACGGGCGAACACCACGTCGTCGAGGACATGTTTCGAACCTTCGGTGAGGCGCTTGATCAAGCCCTCGGCGATCGCAAGGGCCTCACCCGTTACGGGGAGGCTCGTGTTCCGATGGACGAGGCTCTGGCCCACGCGGTCGTGGATCTGTCGGGACGCGCGACCGCGACCGTCTCTATCTCACCCGATCCGGGCATGGCCGCGCACGCCTTTGAGTCACTCGTCCAAACGGCGCGCATCACCCTGCACGTCACGGCGACCGGCGACAACGCGCACCACGTCGCCGAGGCTTCCTTCAAGGCGGTTGGTCGTGCGTTAGCCCAGGCGCTGACGAAGGACGGATCGCTCGTTCGCTCCACGAAGGGCAGCTTGTGACTGGCGTGGTCGTCGTTGACTACGGCGCGGGCAACACGCGCTCGGTCCGTGCCGCGTTGACGCACCTCGGACGAACCAGCGTGGTCTCGAGTGATCCGTCGACGATTCGTGACGCGGACTTCGTGATTCTCCCCGGTGTAGGTTCAGCGCGCAGCGCCATGGCCCATTTGAGTGACACGGGCGCGGCGACGGCGCTTCGTGAGCGATTCGGATTCGGCCGCGTCACACTGGGAATCTGTCTCGGTATGCAACTCGCCATGGAGTCGAGCGAAGAGGACGGGGGCGTCGAGGGGCTCGGACTTCTTTCGGGCCACGTCGTTCGCCTCCGTGAAGGTCGGGTGCCGCGCCTCGGTTGGTCCATTGTTGAGCCTTGGGGCGACGCCTACTACTTCGCGCACTCCTACGCCGTGGTATCGCCCGACGCCGTCGCGAGCGTCGATGGTGTCACGGTCGCGGTTTCTCGTGACGCGTTTTTCGGTGTGCAGTTTCACCCGGAAAAGAGTGGACCCGCCGGACTTGAGTTTCTCGACCAATGCCTCTCGCTCGTCTAATCCCGTGCCTCGACGTCGCGCACGGACGCGTCGTGAAGGGTGTGAGTTTCGTCGGACTTCGCGACGTCGGTGATCCGGTCGAACTCGCTCAGTTCTACAGTGACGGCGGCGCCGATGAGTTGGTGTTCTTAGATATCACCGCGACGCCCGAGGACAGCGCCACCATGACCACGGTCGTGGCCCAGGTAGCTGACGTCCTCGAGATTCCCTTCACGGTGGGCGGAGGCGTGCGTTCCGTCGATGACGCGTCACGAATCATCGAATCCGGGGCCGATCGAGTGTCGCTGAACTCAGCGGCGCTCGCGGACCCTTCGTTAATCACGGCGATCGCGAATCGCTTTGGCTCTCAAGCAGTCGTGGTGGCGATCGACGCCGGTGCCGGCGTCGTGCACACCCACGGGGGGAGGGTCGCCACGACGACCGAAACGCTGCCCTGGGCCATTGAAGCCTCGGAGAGGGGCGCTGGGGAAATTCTCTTGACCTCTATTCGTCAAGACGGTCAGCGAACTGGCTTTGACCTGGAACTCACGGTCGCGGTGCGTAACGCCGTCTCCATTCCGGTTATTGCCTCGGGCGGAGCGGGATCGGCACAACACGTCGCGGCGGCGCTGCGCGTGACCGACGCGGCACTCGTGGCTTCGATTGTGCACGAGAATCCCGCGGGCCTTGCAGGACTGCGCAAGGAAATTGAAGAACTCGGCATTGAACTACGACCATTTAAGGAGCGCCATGGCTGAAGATCTTCGCGCGGCGATTATTCAAGACGAAATTTCCGGACGCGTTTTGATGTTGGGCTGGATGGACGACGAGGCACTCGCGCTCACTAAGTCAAGCGGACTCGTCCATTTCTTCTCGCGGTCTCGTCAGCAACTCTGGCGAAAAGGCGAGACGTCGGGTAACTCCTTTCACGTCTCGCGCGTCGAACCTGACTGTGATGACGACGCGCTGTTGGTAAGCGTGCACGCCGATGGTCCCGCGTGCCACGACAGTTCGACGTCGTGTTTTACGCCGTGGCTTTGGCGCAAAATCCTCCAACGCGAGAAGGAGGACGCTGAAGGCTCGTACGTGGCGTCCCAACTCGCGGCCGGCGTCGCGCAGAACGCGCGAAAAGTGGGCGAAGAGGCCGTGGAACTCGCCGTGGCGTCGCTGAGCGAGGACGACGGACGCGTGGTGAGTGAAGCGGCCGACCTCTGGTTTCACACGCTGCTCTTGTTGCGAAGCCGCGGGCTCGATCCGGCGGCCGTGGACGACGAACTGCGCCGGCGAGGGTCGAAGTGAAAGGTCAACGCCACGTAATTGCCACGCGACTTTTTACTGCCATGCGTAAAGGCGTCACGTTCTTGTAATAGTGGCGGCGTAAAACGTCGTCATGACTATTCCATCCAAACCCAAAAATGCTGTACGCAAGCGCATTACCGTTCTGGCCATCGCGGCCACTGCGGCGGCGGGGTCACTGACGTTCGTCGCGTCGGCCAGCGCGTCGTCCAACCCGGGCTTCGTGCTGTATTCGTCCCAGGGTTACGACCAGGCGTCGGTGAACGCGTTCAACGCGTCGGCCCCTGGCTTCAAGGTCACGCTGAACGACAACTCAACCGGTCCGCTGCTCCAGCAGATTCAGGCCGAGGGTAGTAACCCCACGTGGGGCGTGCTCTGGGTCGACGGGGCGTCAGCCTTCGCACAACTGGACAACGAAGGGAAGTTGCTCAAGCACAGTGTGCCGAAGGTCAAGTTCAACCCTCAAGGTTTAGCGAACGTCCCCAAAGACGGAAGTTTCACGCCCACGGGCATCACTGTTACGGGCGCCCTTTGCTACGACTCCTCCCAGATCACCGCCGCGCAGCTACCCAGCACCTGGGCGCAGCTCTCTGACGCACAGTACAAGGGTCTCGTAGGCATGAACGATCCGTCTCAGTCGGGACCGACGTATCCCATGATCGCCGGACTCATGGACTACTTGGGTAAGTACAAGAGCGGCTCCACGACCGCGGCCGTCACCGCGGGTGAGGCCTTCTACGAAGCGCTCCACGCCAATGGTCTCGTCGTGAACTCGACGAACGGCCCGACCATCGCCGCGATGGAAGCACACACCATCTCGATGGCCACCATTCAAAGCTCGGCGTGTTACGGGGCCGAACTCACCAACTTTCCGAGCATGCGAGTGAAGTACCTCAATCCTTCAATTGAACTGCCGAGCGTGATCGGCATCGACGGCAAGCAGCCCGCCATCGTGCGCAAGGACGCGCAGAAGTTCGTCGACTGGGTGTTGTCGCCCGCCGGACAGGCGGTCATGCAAACCGCCGACGCGGAAGGTGACTCCCTGTTCTGGCCGGTGCTCAAGGGCGAGAATCCTTCGAACCACTTGATTCCAAAGCTCGCGAGCACCCACGCGATCTCGACGAATCCCTACACCTGGGGTCCCCTCGAGACCAACATCAATACCTGGTTCGACAGCTCCATCGCCGGCGGCGTCTAGGTCGAGTTCCCACTCCAAAGTCGGATTCGGCGCCACGGTTGACCTGCCAATCGTGGCGCCAAATCATTTTGGACGATAAGTAATGGCCATCGCCGCCGTGGAGTCGGCTTCACTCACAACATCGCCGAAGGATCCTCGACGTCGAGGTTCACTCGGCGGGGTTCTCCTCTGGGTCGTCCTCACGCTGCTCATCATCGCGCCGGTTCTCAGTTTTCTGATTCTTGGCGTGAGCCCGCGCGTCTTTCAACAAGGGTCGCAGTGGTTCACCTTGAAGTACGTGCGTGAGTCGTTTTCGAGTTACTCGGGTCAAGGAATCTTCAACTCACTATGGGTCGCGTCGATCGTCTCGGTCCTCGCGGTCACGCTGGCGACGACGCTGGCGTGGCTCATCCATCGAACGAACGTCGGAGGACGCCGAGTTTGGGCCGTGGCGATGTGGCTGCTGTTGATGATGCCGACGTGGATGATGACGCTGGGCTGGTCGGATCTACTGCAACCATTCGGTGGCGCGCAAGCACTCGGGGTGAACACCCATTGGTTCTACGGCGAGTTTTTTGGTCCCTTGGGCATCGTTATCGTGCTCACGAGCGCGGCGCTGCCCTTTGCGTACTTCATTGTCTCGGCTGGCCTCCAGGGTCTTGGTCCCGAATTCGAGGACGCGGCCAGAATTCACGGCGCCGGTCCCTTACGGAGTTTCCAGACGGTGCTGCCGATCATTGCGCCCGCGCTCTTGAGCGCTCTCGCGATTAGCTTCGCCGAAACGATGAGCGACTTTGGGGTCGCCTTCACCCTCGGCTACCACGCGCACTTTCCGATGGCTACCTTCATGCTGTTTAGCGCCATTAGCAATTTTCCGGCCAATTTCTCTGTAGCGGCAGTGATTGCGCTGGTCCTCATCATTTCGACCGTGCCGCCGATTCTGTTGCAGTCGCGAGTGATGAGAAAGCGTTCGTACGCAGTCCTCTCGGGTAGAACGCGTGCGCCACGACGACGCGAGTTTCGTCGCGGACCTCGCGTGGCCGCGACGGCCGGTGTCGTGTTCGTTCTCTTCATCGCGCTGGGTGTCCCGATTCTCGGCGCGGTCATCGGTTCACTCGTAAAAAACCTGGGCATAGAGTCAGCGACCGGCGTGCACTTCACCCTCACGTACTACTCGCAGGTCTTCCATCCTTCCGTGACGGGAAAGAGTCTCGGAGCGCCGTTGCTGCTCTCGAACCAACTGGGTCTCGTCGTCGCTACGGGAACCGGCGTGCTGGCGGTGGTCTTAGCGCGCCGGCTCATCGCCAATCCCGGTAGTTGGAGTCAACGCGTGACGGACGTGTTTTTGCTCGGATCCGTGGCCGTACCCGGTGTCGTACTCGGCGTTGGCTACATCTTCTTTTACAACATTGGTTTTGTCACTCACCACGTCGTTGATATCTACAAGACGCTGCCCTTATTGATGTTGGCGCTGGTGGCGAACGCGGTGCCCGGTCAGACGCGATTCATGGCGGGGCCGGTGAGTCAAATTCAACCATCCCTCGGTGAAGCGGCGCGCGTGCACGGGGCTGGTCGAATGCGCGCCTGGCGCACGACCAACCTTCCCTTGATGTCACGAGTGCTGCTCTGGGGGTGGCTCTTGACCTTTACTAAAACGATCTCGGAATTGGCGATATCGCAGATTCTCTATCCGCCAAGTCAAGAGCCCGCGTCGGTGTCGATACAGTCGTACCTCGCGAACTACGACCCCGGGACGGGCACGGCGATGACCGTAATGACGCTCTTTGAGATGCTCGCGGTCATTGGCATCGCCTTGGCGATCTATCGGCTTGTCACCCCTGAAGGATGGCGCCGGATCGGATGGAGCGGGGTTCAGTCGTGAATAAGTCGGCGCGACGAGCGACGAGCGTGTCGATACGCGGTCTCACCAAACGCTTTGGTGTCAAGAGCGCGCTCGATGACGTGAGTATCGACATCGCGCCGGGAACATTTCTCGTCCTGCTCGGACCATCTGGTTCGGGTAAGACCACGTTGCTGCGCTGTTTGGCGGGCATCGAACGACCCTCGGGCGGAACCATCGCGATCGACGGTGAGCAAGTCGCTGGACCGAAGACCTTCGTGCCCCCCGAACGACGCGGGCTGGCGATGGTGTTTCAGGACTACGCCCTGTGGCCGCACCTCAGCGTGCGAAAGAACGTAGCGTATCCGTTGGCCACGTCGTCCCTCGCGAAGGGTGATCGCAAGAGTCGTTGCGACGACCTCTTAGAGCGAGTGGGCATTAGTCACCTCAGCGAACGTTTTCCGAACGAGCTGTCCGGCGGTGAACAACAGCGTGTGGCGTTGGCCCGCGCGTTGGCGGCTGAAGTAGGACTCATACTCTTTGACGAACCACTTTCGAATCTCGACGCCGATCGACGCGAACAACTTCGCATCGAAATCGCGACGCTGACGCGCGAGGTCGGTGCGACGGCCGTCTACATCACCCACGATCAATCTGAAGCTTTTGCCCTCGCCGATCAGATTGGTGTCTTGAATCAGGGGCGCCTCATTCAACTCGACGCCCCCGAAACGATCTATCGCCATCCCACGAACGCCTTCGTCGCTCGATTCACCGGTGTCGCGGGAGAGTTTCCGGTCCGGGTACTGGGCGAAAAGGAGCCGAATCGGGTAGAGGTCGCGCTGCCCTTCGCTTCGGGCTACGCCATCGGCGCGTCGACGACCGAGAAACTCGGACCCGAAGCGAACGTGCGACTCTTCGTTCGAGCGGTCGGTGTTTCACTGGTTGCGCCGAGCCACGGGAGTGGCGTGTGTGGCGTCGTTCGCGACGTCGCGTTCAACGGGCATGGGTACGATCACGTGGTCGACGTTGGTGACGGGTTTTCGCTCACCAAGATTTACGCCGCCTCCAGATTTGAACGGGCCCAAAACGTTAAGGTTTGTTTTGACCCATCATCGTGTTTCGTGATGGATTCATCGAGAGAGGCGTAAACATCGTGTTAGGGGTCACAGGATCATCAGGGGTTTTCGTTTTGGTGGCGGCCGTGTTTCTCGCCAGTGCCGTGGAAATGGTTGAGGCACTCACCATCGTGGTCGCCGTTGGTTACACCCAAAGTTGGCGTTCCGCGTTGGAGGGCGTCGGCGCAGCCCTCGTCGCGCTGGGTGTTCTCGTCGCGGCCATCGGTCCGGCGCTTGACTCCTTTCCCATCACCACCCTTCGTCTCATCGTCGGGGGCGTGTTACTCGTCTTTGGGCTGCAGTGGTTGCGAAAGGCCCTGCTGCGCTCGGGTGGCCTGAAGGCTAAACACGACGAGGACGCCATCTACGAAAAGACCGTCAACGAACTCAAAAACGATCCCGATGGCCAGACGCGAGATCGCGTGGCCTTCGTCATGGCCTTCAAGGGCGTTTTCTTAGAGGGCATGGAGGTCGTCATCATCGTCATCACGCTCGGAGCCTCGGCACATCGGCTCGGCGACGCCGCGCTGGCGGCGTTGGCGGCACTGGTCATCGTCGCTATCGTGGGGGTGATCGTGGCTCGACAACTCTCGAAGGTTCCTGAGAATGCACTGAAGATGACCGTCGGGATACTGCTCGTTAGCTACGGCACCTTCTTTACCGGTGAGGGGCTCAAGATTCGTTGGCCCGGAGGTGACACGAGCCTCTTGTTGTTGGTCGCTCTCTACGCCGTCGTCGCGTGGGTTGCTCACGTCCTTCTTCGCGCCGCCGTTAATCCAGAGACGGCGAGCGCGCAATGAAGAGCTCCGCGTCGTGGCCGGTTCGCGTGCTGAAGGGTTTCGCAATGTTTTGGTGGGACTTTCTCGTCGGCGATACGCCGGAACTCTTTGTCGCCGCGCTGTTCATTGTGGGGGTGGTGGCGATCGTGAGCGTGTCCGCGCACGAGAACGCCGCGTCGGTCGTGGTACTGCCGGTTCTCGTCATCGCGGCCCTTGGTCTCTCCGTGCTGCGAGGAGTTCGCGCCTCAAAGCGTGGTTAAGACTTCGTTCCTGCCAACTCGTACGCGGTCATGGAGAGCGAACCCATCTCGTAGCCATCGATAAGTGTGGTCGTCGGCGTCTTCGCCGCGGCGGAAAGTCCTGCGACGTAGGCGAGGGGAAGAAAGTGGTCGGGCGTCGGCACCGCGAGTCCGTAGTCGGGGTGAGCGCTCGCGGTACCGAGGTCCGTGGGGTCACTCGTCATAATGTCGCGCATTGAATCGTCAAAGCGGTGCGCCCAGTCTTTTCCTTCGCCGGGTGAGCTCCAATCGATGAGCCGCAGATTGTGCACCACGTTGCCGCTGCCCAGAATAAGCACGCCCTCGCTGCGCAGGTCATGCAGTTTGGTACCGAGTTCGAAGTGATAGTCAAAGGGCAGCTCGGCATTGATGGAGAGTTGCAGCACTGGTACGTTGGCGTTGGGAAACATGTGCACGAGTACCGACCACGTGCCGTGATCGATGCCCCAGCTATCGGTGTCGAGTCCCACGTAGGTGGGCTCGACCACGTCGATGACGCGCTGGGCGAGCTCGGGGTCACCGGGCGCGGGGTACTCCACGTCAAAGAGTGTCTGTGGAAATCCATAGAAGTCGTGAATCGTCCTAGGCATCTTCATCGCCGTGACGGCCGTGATGTTGACGTACCAGTGCGCGGAGATAACGAGCACGGCCTTTGGTTTCTCGAAAGTGGCGCCAAACGCAGTCCAGGACTCGGTGTAGCGGTTGTGGTCGAGGGCGTTCATGGGACTGCCGTGTCCAATAAACGCGGCGGGCATTAAATCTGACATGGTGACCTCGCTTCGGCACTTCAGCGTAGCGGTAGGAACATGACGGAAAGTCGTCGTAGCCTGGTCGTATGCGAAAGTGGCGAGCAACGAGCGGGGTCCTAGTGCTGGCGTCACTCGTTATGAGTGCGTGCGCGACGGCGACCTCGGCGACGGCGACGGCGACGTCCACGACCTTGCCGTCCACGACGTCGACGATATCGGCGAACCTCGCGTGCGCGACGAAGATTGTGGCCACCTGGTCGACCCTTCGCCAAGCCAACGAAACCATCTCGATCTCGGTGAACGCGCTCGACATTGGCGGCATGGGACCGGCCGCCAAGGCGGGCTATGGGGGCATCCTCTTATTTGGCACAACTGCTCCAGCGAAGTTCTCGGCAATCGTTGCCACGCTGCAACGCGAAACACCGAACAAGTACGCGATGCTCGTCATGACTGACCAAGAGGGTGGGGGAGTAGAACGATTGACGAACCTCGTCGCAACCTTGCCGTGGGCTCAGACCATGGGCAAGAACTTGAACGCAAGCCAAATTACGGCAGAAGGTAAGCGGGTCGGAATCTCCATGAAGGCCGCGGGCGTGAACACCGACCTGGCACCGGTGCTCGACGTTGATGGTCGTGCTGTTGAACCTGGATCGACGAACCCCGACGGGTACCGATCCTTCGGTGGGGCGCCGTCAAAGGTCGCAACTGACGGCGTTGCGTTTGTCAACGGCCTGCGCGCAGCGGGCGTAACCGCCGTCGTCAAGCACTTCCCGGGACTTGGTCACGCGACGGGTAATACTGACTACGGACCGGCGGCGACGCTGCCGTGGGCCACGTTGAAGACGACGGGACTGGTTCCCTTCCAGGCCGCCATCAACGATGGCGTCACCGCCGTCATGATCTCGAACGCCACCATTCCCGGCTTTTCTTCACTGCCGTCGAGTATTTCGCCATCGGTCATTCAGTATCTTCGTAACGAGATGGGTTTTAAAGGACTCATCGTGACCGACTCACTCTCCGCCGGCGCGCTGAGCCTCATTCATCTCGGCGTACCCGCGGCGTCGGTGAAGGCTCTGGAAGCGGGCGCGGACCTCATCCTCGCGGGTTCGGCGACCACACCCACCGCGTCTTTGCATCTCGCTCTGTTGACCTCGAACGCTATTCAACGAGCGGCGACGTCTGGTGCGCTTCCCCAAGCCACGTTGCGCACGGCCGCCGCACAGGTGCTCGCCAGCGGGAATCCCTCGCTGATCTGTTAGGCGTTGGAGCGGACTAATTTATAAGTAGTGCGGTGGCCGCTCGTCGCGGTCGCCACGCAGGCGGGCTATTTCGTTCTTGAGGCGCTCGATTTCGTCGCGAAGAACGCGAATAATGGCCTCAAGATCGTCGTTGGGTGGGTCGTCATTCGCCATCTTCTAAGACTTGCACACCACGCATTCGACTCTGGCGTATTTCGTGCGAATGCCAGCGCAGACCTCGTGCGTTCGTTATCGTAAGTGGCTGACGGCCCGATCTCGGGCGGTCTCAAGGGGGATGAAATGTCGATAGACGACAGAGGCACGTTGGATCATGAGCGTTTACACGCTCTCGGTTATAAACAGGAACTATCGAGAGTGCTGTCACTCTTTGACAACTTTTCGGTGGCCTTTAGTTATCTCAGTCCAATGGTGGGCATCTATTCCATCTTCGTCATTGGAATTGGCGCCGGTGGGCCGCGCTACATCTGGACGATTCCGATTGTCGTCGCCTTTATGACGTTGGTGGCGCTAGTCTTTGGCGAATTAGCGAGCGAGTATCCACTCTCGGGCGCGCTCTATCAGTACGGCAAGTACAACGTCGGTCCGCGTTTCGGATGGTTCGTCGGTTGGATCTACGGTTTCGCACTTTTAGCCACCGTGGCCTCGGTGGACTCTGGAATCGTTTCCTACATCGCGGACCTTTCAAATATATGGTTCAAAACTCACCTCAATCCCGCGAATCACGTGACGATCTTCGGCATCGTCGCTGTCGTTATTATCATCTCGGCGATTCTCAACTCGGTGGGCGCGAAGATACTTGGCCGCGTGGCACGATTTGGTGTTTACGTTGAGACCATTGGCACCTTCGGTGTCTTCATCGCTCTCGCAATTAAGGGCTTTCACCACAACTTGGGCTACGTCTTTACGACCCAAGGCGCGCAGTTCGCCAAGACCAACGCGTACGGCGTGAACTTTGGCGGACATTGGCTGACCGGAGCGGCTCTCGTCGCCATTCTCGCCAACGTCTACATCTTCTACGGATTCGAATCGGCCGGTGACATTGCCGAAGAGACCGTTGACGCCGGACGTCAAGTTCCCAAGGCGATGCGCAACGCGATTCTCTACGGCGGCGTCGCGTCCTTCGTGCTCGTGCTCGGCCTCTTGCTCGCGATTCCTAGGACTGGATTCGCGAAGGTCGTTCTCGGCGGCATCCCCATTATTCTTGCCTCGCTGCCGAGCTGGCTCCAGGACTTCTTCTTGGTGATGGTGATCATCGCGTTCTTCAGCTGTGGCACCGCGGTCATGGGCGCGGGATCACGAGTGGTTTTTGCGCTCGCGAGAGACAACGCGTTGCCCGCGAGTCGAACGTTGAAGAAAGTCACGCCGACTCACAAGACACCGCGCAACGCGATTATTTTGGCCACAATTATCCCGTTCGCGTTCTTACTCCTGGTGTTAATTAATCCGTCGAAGCCTGTGCACATTCTGTGGTTCTACTACCCAGCGCAAGTTAACGCGCTCTTCGCTTTGATCTCCTTCGCCACGTCAGGAATCTACTTGTCGTTTCTCTTGACCGTGGCCGGCTCGTTTTACGCCAAACGAAAAGGATGGAAACCCAGCGGTGCGTTCACGCTGGGTAAGTGGAGTACGCCGGTAACGTTGGCCGGTGGAATTTACCTAGCGCTCATGTTGCTCGACATTGTCTGGCCGAGTTCACTCGCGAGTGGACGGGGCTATCTCTTTAACTACGGCTGGATCACCTTGCTCGTTATGGCGATCATCGTTGTCGCCGGTGCCCTGTATGAGGGATTAGCCCGCCCGGATAAGAAGCCGAAACAAGAAAGTCTCAATCGGTAAACTGGTTCGTCGAGTCGCTGCGGCCACCACGTCGCAGCGACTCGGCGTACTTCGGTTGTGGTCATCGACGGATCACCCTACGAGGATGCTCTCGGCCCTTTGTAGTGTTGAGTGACACAAAAATTTTGAATGTTCGAGAGGTCAACCGTGCCGTACTGCGCCAACTGTGGAACGCAAGAACTGGGTGACCGGAAGTTCTGCACGATCTGTGGCGCTCGCTCGATGAGCGCGACCAATATCTCCACCCAGCTCTCGTACTCTCCAACGGACGGCGGCGTCGAGGCGAGGCCCGCAGGCCTCGCGCACTTCTGGTGGCGCGTATTGAGTTACACGATGGATTCACTGTTGCTCGGACTCTTCGTCGCGGGGCCGTTGCGCCTTTCGCATCAGACTTTTTACTTGTCTGCGGTCATTCAAATCGTGGCCGCGTTTCTCTACGGCGCACTCTTTATTGGTTACGGCAACGGCCAAACCTTAGGAATGCGAGTGGTGCGGCTTCGCTGTGTTCGAGCAGACGATCGAGGAAGAGTCGAGCCCCGTCGGGCCTTTCGTCGTGCACTGGGCTACTGCGCGCTGCTCGTCATTGGAAGCGTGTATCACTTTCACATAATTCAACACCCAACCAGCCAACAGTCAGTTGAAAATGGCAAGCAAAGTTTGATCTTCTTTTCACTGGCCGTTCCTCACTACTTGGATCTGCTCTGGGTGGCGTGGGACAAGAAGAATCAATCGTTGCACGACAAGTTCGCCCAGACCATCGTGGTTCGAGAGCCCAAGGTCCTCAACTAGATCCCCAGAGCCTGATTGACCAACGGTACGCTGAGTCATGGTCGCACTGGTCGTTAGCTCATCGGCAGGCTTCGCGGGTGCCTGGGTGCTGTTATCGGTGGCTTTGTGCGTCTTGCCAATCAGGGCAATCGTCGACGTGTCGGAGAAGTCCAAAGTGGCGTTCTACCAGGCCGATTCTTCCAAGACGGCATGGATTGTTGTCCTTGCGATCGGGCTTATATTCTCGCCGCTCGGCCTTTTTTCAGCGTGCTACTACTACTTTGGCGTTCGTAACAGAGTCGAGCGGTTCCAAAAGAGTTTGGACGCCTAGCGAGTCGCCAAGAGCGTTCGAACCTTAAGGGAAGAGTCCGCGCAACTCGGTCGCTTCAGCGATTCGCTCAACGCCGACGACGAGGGCGGTGTCTCGAAGAGGAACGTCCAGTTGCTCGTGACGTACCCAGATCGAGTCGAAGGCTTCGTGCATGGTCTTTTCGAGACGTTGCTGGAAAAGTTCGAGTTCCCACATGAAGCCCTGAAGGTCTTGGGCCCACTCGAAGTACGACGCCACGACCCCACCCGCGTTCGCGAGCACGTCAGGCACGACGGGGATATTGCGGCTGGTCAGCACCGCCGCCGCTTCGCCCGTCGTTGGCCCGTTGGCGGCTTCGACCATCATCGACGCCGCCATGGACTCGGCGACGCGCTCGTTAATGGCCCCGCCCAGAGCGGCCGGAATGGCGATGTCGCTCGGAATCGCAAAGAGCTCCTCGGCGTGTACCTCGTCGGCGCCCGGGTAGCCCATGATCGTTTTCGCTTCATCGAAGTGCGCGGCCATCTTCAGATGGTCAATGCCGTCGGGCACGTGGATCGCGCCGTGAATGTCGGCGAGCCCGACGACTTTCATGCCGCGTTGGCTCAGCAATTTGATCAGGGGCGCGCCGACTTTTCCGTAACCCTGGATGACGACGCGCTCGCCCTCGGGGCTGCGGTTCAGCTGTTTTAACAACGCGATCGTACAGATCGTCACGCCAAAGGACGTCGCGCCCGCGTGGCCGAGTGAACCGCCGATGGCTAAGGGTTTGCCGGTGACGACGCCGGGCACGTTGTGGCCGCTCAACATCGACACGGTGTCCATAATCCAACTCATCACCTGGGGATCAGTGTTGATGTCGGGAGCGGGAATGTCGCGGTCGGGTCCAATCATTGGCGCGATGGAAAAGGCGTAACGGCGGGTGAGTCGTTCGAGTTCGCCGCGCGACAACAAAGTGGGATCAACCTTGACGCCACCCTTGGCGCCGCCGTAGGGAATATTCACCACCGCGCACTTAATCGACATGTCGGCACTGAGTGCGGCGATCTCGTCAACGTTGACGCTCGGGTGAAAGCGAATACCACCCTTGCCCGGGCCGCGCGACGTGTTGTGTTGAATACGCCATCCGGTAAACATGTCGATATCGCCCGAATCTCGTCGAACCGGTACCGCGACTTCGAGAATACGCTCTGGGGTAACGATCCGGCGAATCATTCCTTCGTCGAGTCCCAAGAGATGGCCGGCCTGTTCGATCAAGGAGACGACGTGGAGCCAGGGATTGAACTCTTCGGGGTGTACTTCGTGAGCACGCGTGACCACGGTCACCAGCCTTTGGCATCGATGAAAGCGCCGTTGCTTTCACACCCACGTTAGGGGAGAAGCGCGCGCGCGTGGGGCCAGGTGCACTGGCTTTCTCCCCCTACGCGGTCAGATATTCTGACACGCAGGACGCATGAAAGGTCAGCGATGAAGATTACGACGATGATGGGCTACTCGGGGGGCTTTAAGAAGGCGGCGCGAGAGGTCGTCGACATGGAAAAGGCCGGACTCGACCTCGTGTGGGTCGCCGAAGCGTACGGCTTCGACAGTCCTTCGCTCATGGGCTACCTCGCGGCCTTGACGGAACGAGTGGAGATTGGCGCGGCGATCCTGCCGATCTATACCCGCACGCCGACCTTGATCGCGATGACCTCGGCCGGGATCGACGCACTCTCCGAGGGTCGATTTCACTTGGGCCTCGGCGCCTCGGGCCCCCAGGTCATCGAGGGCTTTCACGGGGTGCCCTACACCAATCCTTTGGGTCGAACGCGCGAGATTGTCGAGATCTGTCGTGACGTGTGGAAGCGCGAAGCGCCCCTCGTCCACCAGGGTAAGAACTTCACGCTGCCACTGCCCGCGGAGGAGGGCACGGGACTCGGCAAGCCGCTCAAGATCATTGCCCACCCCGTCCGCGGTGAGATTCCGATCTGGATTGCTTCGCTCGGGGAAAGGAACGTCGCGCTGACCGCGGAGATCGCCAACGGCTGGTTGCCAATTCTCTTCATTCCCGAGCGCGCGAACGATGTCTGGGGCAACGCTCTCGCGGCCGGCAACGCGAAGCGTGACGCCAGTCTCGGTCAGTTGATGATCAGCGCCGGGGGACTGCTCGCCATTGGCGAGGGTGCCGACATCGTCGCACTGCGCGAACTGCAACGCCCCATGGTCGCGCTGTACGTCGGTGGTATGGGCGCCAAGGGCAAAAACTTCTACAACGAGTTGGCCGTTCGCTACGGCTTCGAAGGAGAAGCCGAGATTATTCAAGACTTGTACCTCGCGGGAAAGAAGAAGGAGGCCGAGGCCGCGGTGCCCGACGAGTTCTTAGAACTCACGACCCTTTGTGGTCCAGCGGGCTACGTCAAAGAGCGCATTGCGGCCTTTCAAGCGGCCGGCGTGACGCATCTTCAGGTTCACCCGATTCCTCAAGGCGACCAGAGTGCGGCCTCGCTCATCGAGACCGTCAAAGATATGTTCTAAGACTCCGCGCGCGTGGCGTCACGACCACCCGAAGCGAGCCACGCGTCGTACATGATGGCGTACGCGCCACCGAGAGCGAGGAGTTCTTGGGGCGTGCCCATCTCGACAATGCCGCCGTCGTCAATGACGACGATACGATCCGCTCGTTGAGCCGTCGTGAGACGGTGCGCGATGAGTATCGCCGAACGTCCTTCGAGGAGTGTGTCGAGCGCGTGCTCGATAACCGTTTCGCTGCGTAGGTCGAGCGACGAGGTTGCCTCGTCGAGGATCAGCACGCGCGGTCGCGCCAAAAAGGCTCGCGCGAGGGCCAGCTGTTGACGTTCACCGGCGCTGAGCGTTTGGCCCCGTTCGTGCACGGGTGTGTCGAGGCCATCGGGCAAGCGGTCGACCAGTTCGCGCAGCCCCACCACGTCGACGGCGGTCTCGATGTCGTCGTTGCTCACGTCGGTGCGCCCAAAGCTCAAGTTCGTGCGAATGGATCCGGCAAAGAGGAAGGCTTCTTGGGGCACGACGCCGAGTTGCGAGCGTAGCGAGTGGAGCGTCACGGTGCGAATGTCGATCCCGTCAAGCAGTACGCGACCGGACGTGGGGTCGTAGAACCGATTGGCGAGTTTGGCCATCGTGGACTTACCTGCCCCGGTGGGTCCAACGAACGCGACCGATTCACCGGGCGCGATCTCTAAGTTCACGTCGTGTAGGACGATCGTGCCTGGGTTGTAGCCAAAGCTCACGTTCTCGAAGGTGATGCGACCTTCGATCGTGGGCAGATCGACGGCGTTTTCAACCTCGTCGACGGAAGGAGGAATCTGCAACAGTTCACGCAGACGAATAATCGACGAGCGACCTTGTTGAAGACTGTTGTACTGCTGCACTAAGAGCTGAATCGGAGCAAAGAAGCGGTTGAGGTACAAGAAGAAAGCAATGAGAATCGCGGGGTTGAGTTGGTGATCGAGCACCATGCGGCCGCCAATACCGAGCAGCAGGCCTTGTCCCAAAATGCCGATCATCAGGGTTGACGGTCCATAGATTGCGTTCACTCGACCGGTGTAGAGGTTGGCGTCGCGGTAGGCGCCCACGACGTGGCGGTGGTTACGGATGTTGCGCTTCTGGCGATTATTGGCGGTGACGACGCGAATGCCGTAGAGCGACTCCGAGAGATCGGCCAACACGAGGGCGATGCGGTCACGACTGAGGAGGTAGCCCTTTTCAGAGGCGTGGTGGAACCATATCGAAAAGACGAAGAGTAGCGGCACGATGAGCAGCACCGTCCACGCCGCGAGAATCGGGCTGAAGAAGAAGAGCACGACCGTGATGACGACCATGGTGAGCCCCTGCAAGGCGAACTGACTGATGCCGTCTTGGAGGAGCTGTTGGAGATTCTCAACGTCGCTCGTCATGCGGCTCATAAGGACGCCGGCCTTTTCGTCCGTGAAGAAATCGAGGCTTAGTCGTTGAAAGTGGGTGAAGACGCGGATACGAAGGTCGTGCATCACTCGTGACGAGAGTTTGCCCGTCACTTCGACTTGTTTACGTTGAAAGTAGACGCTCACGAGTCCGAGCACGAGGTACAAGATCGCACAGACGCCAATGACCGTGATCGAATGGTGACCGTGCTCCATCCCGTATCTGATGGCCAACTCGGTAAGCAAGGGCCCTGCTTGGAGGGTGAGGCTGATAATGATGACGAGGAGTGACCCACTGACGACCCACTTCGGATACACGGCGATGAGTTTGGGCAACGTGAGTCGCTGGCGTTCCTTGGCACTGGGGCGCTGCGTGAAGTGGATGCGCGAAGGAGCGTGCTCTGGTTCGGTGGCTAGCAATTTGGTGGCTTCATCCATCAACTCACTCGGAATACCGCCAAAAGGAAGACCAGTGTTGCCACTACTTGCGAAGACCTGACCGCCGCCGCCGCCGCCGCCGCCCCAACCTCCGCCCCAACCCATTAGTCGACCTCGCCCGTAGTGGTCGCTTGCGCGAGGACCTGTGAGTACAAGGGAACGTTAGCGAGCAGTTCTTCGTGGGTGCCACTCGCGACGACGCGACCCTCGTCAAGAAGTAGGACGCGGCTGGCGAGGGCGATCGTTGAGATGCGGTGTGCGATGACGATGGTGGTGCGCTGCGAGAGAAGTCCTCGTAACGCCTCGTAGATTCCCGACTCGACGTGCACGTCGATGGCGCTCGTGGCGTCGTCGAGAATGAGAATCGGTGGATTGAGGAGCAACGTACGCGCGATGGCGATGCGCTGGCGCTGTCCTCCCGACAGCGTGTAGCCACGTTCTCCGACGATCGTGTCGTAGCCCTCGGGCAGGCGCACAATGAACTCATCGGCATTCGCCGCCAGCGCGGCGGCCTGGATCTCGTCGAGCGTCGCGTCGGGCCGACCGTAGGCGATATTCTCGCGAATCGAGACTGAAAAGAGGAACGGCTCGTCGAGCACGACGCCAACCTGTTCCCTTAGTGAGTACAGGGTCACGTCGCGAAGATCGTGGTGGTCGATCGTGATCGAACCCTCGGTGACGTCGTAAAAGCGCGTCATCAACCGGGCTACGGTGGACTTTCCCGAACCAGTGCGTCCCACAATCGCGACGGTCTCACCAGGGGTGATGTGGGCGTCGAAGTCGTGGAGAATCTCCGCGCCGTTGGCGTAGGTGAACGTGACGTGATTGAAGTCAATAGTGCCAGCGACCTGGTCGAGGTCGTAGGCGCCGGGCCGCTCGACGATGTCGGGCCGCTCGTCCAGAATCTCGAAGATACGCTCGGCGCTGGCTTTGGCTCGTTGGCCCATCATTACTAACTGTCCGAGCATCATGAAGGGCGCCTGGAGCATTAAGAGGTAGGCGTTGAAGGCGAGGATATTGCCAATTGCCAGTTGACCGTGGAGGACCATGTAGCCGCCGAAGAGCAGCACCAGCGCGAGACCGAGCTGAGGAAGGTTCTGAACCCACGGCGACCACACGGCCCGAATGTTGGCGTCCTTGATGTAGGCCCAGGCCACCCGCTCGGCGGCGTCCGCGAGTCGATCGATCTCGGCTTCTTCTTGGGCGAAAGACTTTACGACGCGAACGCCGTTGACATTTTCATCGACGATCATGGCGACGTCCGCGAGGCGGGCCTGTGTGATCCACGAGATCGGAAACATTACACGTCGCATCTTGATTCCAACGAAGTACAGGATCGGCATGACGGTCATGGCAATGAGCGCGAGAACCCAGCTGATGTGGAGCATAAAGCCGAAGGCGATGACGCCGATAAAACACTGCACGATGATGAGAGGCGCGAACGTGGCGTACATCTGCACGCTGCGAATGTCGCTATTCGCTCGACTGATGAGCTGACCCGACTGCACACGGTCGTAGAAGCTGAAGGAGAGCCACGTCATGTGTTCGTAGATGAGTGATCGGAGGTCGGCTTCGACGTTGTAGGCGGTGTAGTACACGTACCGACGCGAGATGATGCCCGTCACGCCCGCTAGTAGTCCGACGAACACGATCGCGATGACGTCACCGTGAAGAGAATGTTGATGTTTAATCAACGTGAAGTCAATGTCCCCACTCAACATGTTGGGCACGAGCACTTGAAAGATGAGACTGACGAACGAGAGGCCAATCGCGACGATAAAGGTGATTCGATGGGACTTGATGACCGGCAGAATTCGTCGCCACCAGGGAAGATTCCGGTCCTTAGAAATCTGGGCGCGCGGACCCGGGTACGTCGAGGTGACGCCCCCTAGTGGATTGGCATCCCCTTCTCGAGCCCTTTGAACGCGCTCAGAAAGGGAAGAAGACACCAGTCGATTCTACTGACCGGCTTGTGACGCTCGGCCACAAGCGAAGAACTCTTCATCCGACGTCACGGGAAGTTACGACGTAGTGTGACCTCGTGGAATCGCTGCTGGTTGTTCAACATCCGGTCGTGGCCGATAAGGTCCGCCAACTTCGAGATAGGCAGACCTCGAACGCCGATTTCTTGCGCTTGGCGGGGGAGATCTCTCGGTTCGTGACTTACGAAGCCTTTCGAGACGCGCCCGCCACCACGACGACCGTCGACACGCCCGTCGTGAAGGGTGCACCCGCACTGCGCATCGACACGGAGTATCTGATCGTCCCGATTCTGAGAGCCGGCCTCGGTATGAGCCCGGCCGTGCAAGAAGTACTGCCGCACCACCGCGTCTGTCTCGTGGGACTGCGTCGTAACGAAGTGACCCTCAGGCCCGACGTCTATCTCGATGGACTACCCGAGACATTGGAGGGTGTGCACGTCGTGCTCTGTGACCCCATGCTCGCAACAGGTGGTTCGCTCGACTGCGTTATTGCGATGTTGCGCGAGAGGGGAGCCGGCGAGATTACGGTGCTCTGTCTTATCGCGGCCCAACCTGGCGTTGATTTTGTCCTCTCTCGCCACCCCGACGTCACGATCGTCGCCGCCGCTCTCGACGCGGAGCTGAACGACGTGGGCTACATCACGCCCGGCCTCGGTGATGCGGGCGACCGACTCTTTGGACCGCCCGCTCGCTAACTCCTAGAGCCCAATGTCCTCGTGCCAGAGCTCGGGGTGCTCGCTAATGAACGTGCCGAGTAGTGAGGTGCAGGCCGGATCGTCCAACAAGACGATCTCAACGCCCAGTTCCTCGAGCCAATCGTGGCCGCCGTAGAAGTTCGTGGTTTCACCAATCACGACGGCGCCGATACTGAACTGGCGCACGAGACCCGAGCAGTACCAACAAGGCGAAAGAGTCGTGACCATGACGCACTTGGGGTAATCGCGCCGGCGCCCGGCTTTTCGAAAGGCGTCGGTCTCGGCGTGCACCGACGCGTCGTGCTCTTGAACTCGTCGATTGTGGCCTGAGCCGAGCAGCGTGCCGTCTCGCAGGAAAAGAGCCGCGCCGATCGGGATGCCGCCTTCGTTGAAACCGAGGACGGCCTCGTCGTAGGCGGCGGCGAGCATCGTCGTCGCCAGTAATCGCTCGAGTGGTGCGCTGGGCTTCTGCATGGAATAAGTATGCTCCGCACCATGACTAGAGGAACGTATTCCGTTGAGATCGGATCCCAGCGTGTCGATCTACCGGTCGTGTCGTTGAACGACAATCTGGCCCTCGCGCTCCTCATAACCGTCGATATGGGGATTGCCTTTATGGCCAAGGCGGGCGAAGAACTCGCCGACGTGCTCGCCCCCTACGACGTGGACGTCGTGGCGACCGTGGCGACGATGGGCATACCGCTCGCCGTGGAAGTAACGCGTCACCTGGGGCTCGATCAGTACGTCACCCTTCATAAAACGCCCAAGATTCACTTGGCCGACGCGTTCAGCGAACCAGTGCGCTCGATTACGACTGACGCCGATCAGCGTCTGCTTTTTGATCGGGCCCGTCTTGGTGACGTCGAGGGTAAACGCGTGGCGATCGTCGATGACGTGATTTCGACTGGTGCCTCGACCGGCGCGTCGCTCCGATTACTGCGTGGCGTAGGTGCGAACATCGTGGCCATCGGCACCATCGTGACCGAAGCTTCTTTGTGGCGCCGAGCGCTGGGTGAGGACGCGACGATGGTACGAGCGCTGGGCGCCATTCCTGTCTTTCGCCCTGACGGTTCGGGCGGACTCGTCGAGGACTGGAACGGCTAACGCCCCTCGCGCCCGCCAAGAACTAGCGGGCGCGAGGGGACTTCTTAGCTCGTGGTTTCGAGTTCTTTCTGACGGGCTACTTGTTTCGCGACGTTGCCCGTCAACTTCTCCAGCACGAAGTACAGAACGCCTCCCACGATGATGCCCACGGGCACCGAGAAGTCGGCACCGCCGTACCAGCCGGCCGTGCACACGCCGTGCACCAAGCTGCCCGCACAGGCGCCGCCGTAGTGATTGGACACCGGCGTCATAAAGTGGAAGGGGAAGTTAATGGGTGGCGGAGCTTTCGAGTAGCAGAGCGTCGCAGTGACCAGGCCCGCGAAGAAGGCCACGATGGCGCTCCAATTGATGCCGCTCTTACCGACGTAGTAGAGGCCACCGCTGTCTCGGCGCTGGAGTTCTGCGGCGCTGTAGCGGTAGCGGCGCATCAACCAGTCGACCAACAGAATCGCGAACCATGGAGCGATCCACACAATGATGACCCCCACGAACTCCTTCATGTAGAGAGAGAACGTGGACTGAAACTCGGCCCAGATTGTTAGCCCACAGGCGATGATCGAGTCCAACACGACGGCCTGATAGCGCTTAAGGCGTAGTCCCATGGCCTGGAGTGACACGCCCGAGGAGTACAGGTCGAGTGAGTTAATACCAAAGAGTTGGACAATGGCGAACAACAAGAACAGCACGATCACGAAGCTCGGTATGTAGTGCTGCCCGTGCAGCGCCTCAAAGGGGTTGGCTCCGTTCCACGCCGCCGATTGAGCTTTCGATGAGAGGAACGTATAGGTCGCCGCGCCAAGGATCATCATGATGATTTCGGGGATCGCGGTACTGACGAATATCCATCCCACGATGGAACCCTTGGAAGCGTTACGGGGCAGGTAGCGCGTGTAATCGTTGCCACACTCGGTCCAACCGAGACCCGAAAGCGCGATCGTGAAGGCGAGGCCCGCGGTGTAGAGCTCCCAACCGCCGCCAAAGCCCTTGAAGCTGGCCGATCCGTGCTTAAGGTCGTAGATGGCGAACAAGACGAAGATGGCGCCAAAGGGAATAATCAGGGCCCGCAGCACCTTCACCATGGTCGCGTGGCCAAAGTAGGGCATGACTGCTTGAATCGTGGCCGCGATGATGATGAAGATCACCTTCGTGGGCGTCCCGACACTGACACCCGCCATCTGGAATAACACGATGGCTGCGCCGACGATGAGGATGAGGCCTTCGGTCTCAAATCCCAGTTGCGTTACCCAGTTAAAGAAACTGACTAGGCGCGATCCATTGGTGCCAAAGGGTGCTCGAGAGATTGTGAAGGCGGTCGTTCCCGTCTCAGGACCTTGCAATGACGCAAGACCCAACAATAAAAAGGAGAGATTGCCGAGAACGATGATGCTCACGGCGGTCCAGAAGCTAAAACCAAAGCCCATTAATAGGGCGCCGTAGATGAAGTACTCGACGTTGATGGCCGAGCCGGCCCACAGCGCGCCTATGTTCTTGGGCGTCGCCCAGCGTTCCGTCTCTGGAACGAAGTCGATACCGCGCTGTTCGATGTGGAACGCCGGGTCGCCCGGAGATCCGTCATGCGAATCGATAGTTGATGCCACGTTTGTGGTCCTCCCTGATAGTTATGTCCCCTGTACAACCCAAAGGTGCTAGTCGTACGCGCCCAGTATGCCCGAAACTAAAAGCGAGTGCGGGGGAAACGAAAGCGAATTCTCGCCCAGTTAACATTTCCCAGATTTAGGGGCTTCTTACCCCGCTCCAATGGTCCCCACAGACTGACGAGGCATGCTTCAAATCGTCAGGTTGGCGAAGTGAGAGGTGAAAGGAGAAGGCTCGTGAATCACTCCCTGGTTCAAATGTCCCAACTTCGAGCGAACTTCTTTGCAATGCTCACGACCAACGGACCATTGTTGTTAACGGGTTCGGCAAGCCCGAACGACGCAAAAGTCGTTTAAATTGCCCACTTTTTCAGGATCCAGGCGGCCCCTCCCTCCGCCTGGATCCTGAAGTAATTCCTCCCTTTATTACTTTCTCCGGGTGTACTGGCCAGTAGGCAACTTCTTGCTAAGTTTCGCGCAGTAGAGAAACCGCACAAGGCGTCTTCTCTGGGGAAAGCAGGAACAAGATGTCATCAACGTTCGATCGTCGTTCGTTCCTTACTCACTCGGCAGCCACCATTGGTGGGGTCGCAATGGCCGGTACCGTCGTCGACGGTTTGCTTGCCAGCGTGGCGGGCGCGACCGTGGGTGTCAACAAGGGTAAACCGCGTCGTGGGGGCACTCTTACGGTTGGAACAATTTCTGACGTTCCCAACTATCACATTTTCAATGGATCCCAGGGCAAATTGGACGCCTCGGGTTTCTGTGTGGCGAACGCGCTCTACGACCCGCTCTTCGTCATGTCGCTCAACGGTAAGACGCCGTTGCCAATGCTCGCCCTTTCGGCGAGTCACAACGCTAACTACACCGTGTGGACGATCAAGTTGCGCCAGGGCGTCAACTTCACGAACGGCGACGCGTTCAACGCGGCGATTTGCGTGGCGAACTACGCGGCGGCCAAGGCCGACCCAACGGTCGGACTCGCCATTCAACCACTCATCTCCTCGGTGACCCAAGTTGACGCTTACACCGTGAACTACAACATGGTGATCCCGTTCTCGTCGTTCCCGGTCTCACTCTCGGAGTCGCAGATCAGTTACATGGCGCACCCGTCATCGTTCGTCCCGACCTATACCGGTAAGCCCATCGGTACGGGTCCGTTCGTCCTGAAGAGTTGGCAAGTTGGCGTTGAGTCACAGTTCACCAAGAACAAGAACTACTGGCGCACTGACGCGGCCGGTCGACAGCTGCCGTACTTGAGTGGCATCAACTTCAAGCCCATCGCCGACGACGCGGGCCGTAATCAAGCGCTCCAGAGCGGTTCGATTGACATGATGCTGCAACAACAGGGTTTGCAGATCTCGGAACTCAAGAAAATGCCGGGCATCACGTACCGCACCGATGAACACGACCCTCTGGACCCCGCGGTGAACTGTTTGATTATGAACACTACGGCAACGATGAACCAGTACTTCGCTTGGGCCGGTGAGTTTGCCCCCGCCGTACCGGGAGCGTTGTCGTACATCTTGAAGGGCCAAGCGCCGCCCGCTGCGGTGCAGTTCGCCGACTTCGAGGGCACGCTTGGCGCGGTCAACCCTTCGACGTTGAAGTGGGATACCTCGTTGAAGCCCGTGATCAACGACGTATCGATTCGCAAAGCCTGCGCTATGGCGATCAACCGCAACACCTACTTCAAGCTCGTGGACGGCAGTATCGGTGCGGTCGCGGACGGTATCTACCGTAAGACCTCACGGTTCTACAAGAACCCCGGGTACCCGGCCTACAACCCCACGGCGGCCAAAGCCTTGGTGGCGGCGTACAAGTCAGCCAACAACGTGTCCTCAGTGGGTTTCGTCATCGACTCGGTGGCGGGTAACGCGTCGGCGGTGCGAGCGTTTTCGTTCTTCCAGTCGGAGCTCGCGAAGGTCGGCATTACGGTGACGAACCGCCCACTCGTCCAGAGCACGTTGATCAACAACGTGATCTACGGCGAGTACGACTGTGCGACGTGGAATCAGTTCGGTGGCGTCGACCCGTCGGAGAACTACGTGTGGTTCATTTCACTGAACGCGACGGCGTCGCCCGCCGTTGGTGGACTCGGCATGGGTGCACTGCCCGCGGGTACGTACATTGCCGGTGCGGTGAACTTTGCCCACCAGGCCGATCCGACGATCGAGGGCCACATGTTGGCCGCTCTCGCCGCGAAGCCGGGTTCGGCAACGCAGACGACGGCGTGGTCGAACGTCAACAAGGCCTTCTCCAAGGACATTCCGTACCTCTTCCTCGACACGACCGTCACGGCCTGGGCCGCCCGTAAGAACGTTCAGAACTGGGTTTCGGGAACTGCCGGCGACGGTACGACTCGTTGCCTCAGCCCCGACGCGGGATCAGCACGTTGGGACCAAATCTGGAAGTCGTAGTTCGACGTTTAGACATTCGACAAAAGAGCGGCGCGCGTGCGCCGCTCTTTTGTCGTCTCGGGGCACTTTACTGCGCAATTTTTCCCGTCACGTGTCGCCACCAGAAGAGCGTCGAAAGTGCCAGACAGGCTGACACGACGGCGATGACGGTAAAGGGCAGCGCCGTGTTGATGCTAAAGAGAAACCCCGACGTACCCGCGGCCAAGGCGAGCGCGGCCGTGTTGGACATGGTGAACAGCCCCTGGCGCCGTCCAAGTTCGCGATTGGCCGCGCCTTGACTCATGAGCGAGGAGACTGCGGGCACGGAAAGCGCCGCGCCGATCGACTCAAAGGACCCGAGGACGAGGATGAGGTTGTTGTTGTGGATGTGGGGATAGAGCGCCAGGAAGAACGCACCGCTTAAGAGTCCCGCCAGCGCAATGAATCGGCGATTCGCGCGGTCGGCGAGGCGGCCACCGAAGCGCGACAGCACGACCCACGGCACACTGAAGAATGTCCAACTCAGGCGAATCTGCAAGATACTCGCGTGATGCGCGTGCAACAATAGACTCCAGGTCGCTTCGTAGACGCCCACGGCGAGCCCCGAGGCGCTTGCCGCGAACAGAGCGCCAATGAGCTGCCTGTTCCACTGCATCTTTGGTAGTGGCGAGGGATCGTAGGCAACGTCACCGAGATTGGTCCGCGTCGCGACGAAAGCGGCGATCAGACTCACGAGACCCGTGGTGAAAAAGGCCCAACCGAGGTCGTTCACTGAAGCCACGACGCCCACGACGGGACCAACGGCGAGGCCAAAGAGTTGGGCCGCAAATATCTGTGAGACCGCGCGGCCTCGCTGGGCTTCGGGAAAGAGCGAGGACACGGCGGAGAGGGACGCGACTTCGATGGCGCCGGCACTCGCTCCTTGAAAGGCGCGCGTCAGCGCTAACCAGGGCGCCGACACGGGTAGGAGATAGGTCATGCTCGCAACGCCGTAGATAACGAGACCAAGTACGAGCAGACGGCGTCGGCCGAATCGATCCGTGAGGTGACCGAAGGCGAACTGCGTCGCCACCCCGGCGACGAAGAAGGTCGCCATGATGAGACCGATGATCCGGGGTGTGCCGTCTCGGTGTTCTAAGAAGAGGGGGAGGAGGGGGAGCCCCAGGGTCGCGCCCATCCACTGAATCGCGACGATAACGGTGAGACGGCGCAAAGTCTGCTGCGCACTGCTTTGTGCCATGGCTACCACGCTACCGTTCGCAACGTCGGTGATTTGCGAGACGTAACTAGAACGTGCGGCACTCAATCAAGATCAAAAAGCCTAGAGCAACGTACACAAATGGCATGAACGAGGGGGCGTGATCCGCGCCCCACTTGACGACGCGAGGGTGACTCGCGAGTCGCTGCGCGCTGAAGAGAAAGAGTACCTCCCACAGTGCAATCGTGGCCGCGCTCACAAAGGCGTGTACGAAGCCGTTGGCTCGGAAAAGTGGAATCCAGACCGCGAGATTGTCACCGCCCAGCGCCAAGGTAATCATGAAAGTAGTGATGCCACCTCGTCGAAACTGTCCGCGGGGCGTGGTTCGGTGGCGCCACGCGTGCACCGCGAAGGCGAAAGGTGCGATCGAAAGAAGTCCTAACCACCGAAGTGGAATGGTCGAGAGAAGTGAACCGACACCGCTCGCGATGACAACAATGGTCGCCACGCCGAGTGCTTGGGCCCAACTAACGCGACGAAAACGTGCGCGTTCGGTGGCGACGAGTTGCGCCGCGAAGGCGAAGTAGTTGTCCACCATGGTGCCAACGAAGGCGAGCGACGTCACGACGACAACGCTAAGAATCGTATGCACTCGCTGACCTTACTTGAGAGTACGGAAAGATTAAAAACCGTGCGAAGTAGGCTGAACGAGATGAGTAGTCACGTATTGCCCCCCACGTCGGAGCAACTAGAGCGAGCTCGTGCTGTGGTGGCGGATCATTTAGACCCCACGCCGACAATCGTGCTTTTCGTTCGTGGCCGACGAGTGTACGCGAAGCTTGAGTCACTTCAAGTCACGGGATCGTTCAAAATTAGAGGCGCGCTGGCGGCCATTGACGCGGCGCACCGTAGTGATCCGAGCGGTGCGGTAATTACGGCGTCGGCGGGAAATCACGGTCTGGGCATCGCTCACGCATCGTCACTCTTGGGCGTTCGAGCAACGGTCGTCGTTCCCGTCAACGCGTCCGAAGCCAAAGTGAAGAAGCTCGCGACCTACGATATCGAACTCATCCAACACGGCAACTCCTTTGACGAAGCCCAGGAGTTTGCGATGACTTTGGCCGTGGATCGTTCCATTCGTTACGTCTCGCCCTTTAACGACAGTGACGTGATCGCGGGTCAGTCGACGGCTTTTGACGAGATGTTGCGCCAAGCGCCAGAGATTGAACACGTGGTCGTGTCCGTTGGCGGCGGCGGTCTTATCTCGGGAACGCTGCTCTCACGTGACGTACACGGTCGTTCCGAGATTCGGGTAACGGGAGCGCAGCCCGAAGAGAGCGCGGCGCTGTACCACGTGTTGCGGGGTGCGGCGATGAGCGAGGTCGTGCATCACGACACGATCGCCGACGGTCTGGCGGGCGGTGGCGACGAGGGCGCCATTACCAACGAACTGATCGCCAAGAGTGGCATCGATCTCGTTCTCGTACCTGAAGCCGAAATTCGACACGCCGTGCGTGAAATCGCTGAAGTCAATGGACTCATCATGGAAGGTTCGGCGGCTGCCTCCTACGCGGCAATCGCGGCGAATTACATCGATGACGCTACGTCGCGCGTTGGTTTCATCGCGAGTGGGCGAAACATATCGCACGAGTTACTCGTCGAACTTCTTAACGAACCTTCGTCGTAGCGCCGATCGTCGCGCAGGGCCGAAACAGTAGGGTAGACGGGTGGCGGTAAAGCAGCACTTCAAGGCACTCGTGCTGGCCGTCGTCGCCCTGGCGCTCACCGTGACCGGCGTCGTGATTGCGGCAACTGACTCAAATCCGAGTTCACTGGCCAAAGACCCACTCGCTTTGAACGGCTACCCTCCAAAGACTGCGAATCTGCTAATCACCGTCGCAACGGGATCATCGTTGGGCCTCAGTGCCAACGTCGCGGTCAACTTTGATAACAACCGGGTCGACGCCGTCGTACGATTCCCCCTCGTCATCTCCACCGCCGCCATTGAACTGCGACTACTCAATAAGCATCTCTACGCCCGTTCCGCCGACGTGTCGAGTGGGCCCTGGCTGGCGATTGCCTATAAGGCGCCGGCCCTCTTTGGCGTGGCGTTGGAGTTGACCAAGCCCGACGTCAATCTACTCACCGGATTTACGAAGAACGTCACCACAAGTGGTTACTCGACGACGTACAGCTTCTATCGCGACAACGTGGCGCTACAGAGTCTGCTCGGATTGACAAAATCAACCTCGCCTCTTGGTTCGATTCATTGGACGATCACCGTTGGTAGCCAAGGTGAAGTTACCCAGAGCACCATCAAAGTGACGTCGAAAAAGTCCACCACGACACTCAGCGTCACGGTGTTGTCGTACAACGCACCCCTCAAGATTGCGACGCCCAGTGCCAATGACGTGACGCCGATTTCGGCTAAAGCGCTCGAGCGACTTTTGAGTGCGGCGAAGTTCACGTCCATCATGATTCCACGAAATTTTACGTCGCTGTCGCAATCGAACATCAGTTAAGTGAAGTCCACCATGAGCGTTCGTCCGGAACCTCGCTGGCCGGCCTCGTTGGCTCTGTTGATCTGTGCTGGTCTCTATCTCTTACTGTCGAGTCGTATCGCCGTCGGTCCGCGATGGCTGCTACCCGTACTGGTGGTGCTGCCACTCTTTCCGTTGTCGGCGCGACGTCATCGTCAGCCCGATGATGCGCCCTGGGTTCGCTATCTCTGCATGAGTTTGATCGCCGTGGTGACGGTGGCCAACCTAACTTCCGTCTGCTTGCTCGTGGACCATCTGTTGAACACCCACGTCTCACAAGGGCGAGCCTTAATTTTTTCAGCCGTGTCGGTGTGGATAACGAACGTCATCGTCTTTGGACTGTGGTTCTGGGAGCTTGACCGCGGTGGCCCGCACATCCGAGCGGGCGAAGAGGACCTGCGCCTTCCCGACATTCAGTTTCCCCAGATGGAGAACCCCACCTTGGCGCCCGACGATTGGCATCCGCGCTTCTACGACTATCTCTACACGTCCCTCGCTAACGGTACGAGTTTCGCGCCCGCTGACGCAATGCCCTTAACGGCAAAGGCGAAAGTGCTCTTCGCCGGCGAGACGCTTATCTCGCTCGTCACGATCTCCATCGTGGCCGCGCGCGCGGTCAACATCTTGCACTAGGGCGGGAACTGATTGAAGAGTCGATCGAGCCAGTGGCTCGCTCGACTCACCTTCCACTTTTTCTCCTCGACCCGGTCGGCCCAGGCCGCCAGGGCCAGTCCAACGTTGATGCCGAGCCAGCGAAGAGGTTCTACCTCCCATTGTTTCGACGGCTCTTGCACGAAGGGAAGTCGCGTGTAACGAGTCTCGATCTCGGGCGCACTGATGAGGTCGGCCAAGGCGTTGGCCGCGACGTAACTGAGCACGACGCCGTCGCCGGTGTAGCCACCAGCGCTAGCGAGGCCGGTGGCGTAGTCAACGAGGACCGACGGCGAGAGGTCGCGCGGCATCGCGAGGGGCCCACCCCATCGATGAGTAATCGCGCCCTCTAGGGAGGGGAAGAGTTCGCGCAAGGTCGATTCGAGCAGGTCGAAGACCTTGGGGTTGAGATCAAAGCGCTCTTCCACGGTCGAGCCGAAGTGGTACGGCGCGCCGCGTCCGCCAAAGGCGATGCGACCGTCGTTCGTACGTTGACCGTAAATGATCAGATGACGATCGTCGGCGAATGTTTCGTAGCCGGAGAAGCCCACGTTGTCCCAAAACTTCTGGCTCTGGGGTTCGGTCGCGATCATGAGCGAGTAGATCGGCGCCACGGTGCGTCGCTCACCAGCAAAGGTCGACGTGAAGCCTTCGCTCGCTCGAACGATGAATCGTGCGTGCACGCTCGCTCGAGGCGTAATGACCTCAGCGAGTCGATGACCCTTAGCGCCAATGAGACGGGTCACGTCGGTGTTTTCAAAGATCTGTACGCCGAGTCGTTCGTTCACCTCCGCCAGTCCTCGCACGAGCCGAGCGGGGTGGAGTCGAGCGCAGTGGGGTGAGAACGTCGCGCCGCGCGAGGCGCTGAGTAGGCCGTGACGAGCGGCTTCGCTTGCGTTGAGCCACGCGAGATCCTCAGTCGTTGCGCCGCGATGGTGGGCGGCAATCACACTCTCTTGAAGACGGGTCGCCTGGATGTCACTGCGCGCAAAGTTCAAAGTACCGCCGTGCACGAAGTGCGCGTCGATGTTGTCGTGGGCAATGGCCTCACCGAGCGACGTGACGGCGCGCTGCAGTTCGTCGCGAAGTGTGCTGTACTCGTCGAGTCCGTAACGCGCGATCACCGCTTCGTCACCTAAGGGGTAGAACGACGAAGCCCAGCCACCGTTTCGTCCCGACGCGCCAAAGCCACAGACTGACTTTTCGAGTACCGCAACCGAAAGCGAGGGGTCGCGTCGCTTGAGTTCGCGCGCGGTCCACAGTCCGGTAAAGCCACCACCCACGATCGCGACGTCGACGTCGAGGTGGTGGTGAAGCGACGCCCGAGGCGTCACCGGTTGATCGAGCGTCGACCACCACAGCGAATGCGGAGGCTGCACTAGATGCTGAGCGTGGACGCTCCGGTAAAGACTTCGTGGAGCACCCCGACCATGAAGTCAATGTCGTCCCGCGTCGAAATCAACGGTGGCGCGAGTTGGACAACGGGGTCACCGCGGTCGTCCGATCGACAGATCAGTCCGCGACGGAACATCTCGGGAGAGACGTAGCCACGAAGGAGTCGTTCGGCGTCGTCACCGGCCCAGGTCTCTTTGGTTCCCTGGTCCTTCACGAGTTCGATGCCCCAGAAGTAGCCCGTGCCGCGAACGTCGCCCACGATGGGAATGTCCTTTAGAGAGTCGAGACCTTGGCGGAAGTACTCCTCGTTCGCTTGGACGTTCTCGATGACTTTTTCGTCCTCGATGATCTCGAGGGCCTTCAGCGCAACCGCGCACGACGCGGGGTGGCCGGCCCAGGTGAAGCCGTGCAGGAACGCGGCGTCCTCGTCTTGGAAGGGCTCGGCCACACGGTCCGAGACGATCATCGCCCCGAGCGGCGCGTACCCCGCGGTGATGCCCTTGGCGCAGGTGATGATGTCGGGTACGTAGTCGTACTTCAGTCCACCGAACCACGAACCGATGCGACCAAAGGCGCAGATCACCTCGTCCGAGACGAGCAACACGCCGTAGCGGTCGCAGATCTCGCGCACTTCCTTCCAGTAACTCTGGGGTGGCACGAAGCAGCCGCCGGCGTTTTGTACGGGCTCGAGAAACACCGCGGCGATGGTCTCGGGGCCTTCACGAAGGATCGCCTCTTCGATCTGGCGCGCGTGCCAAAGGCCGAAGGCCTCAAAGTTGTCACCGTGTTTCTCGGCGCGGTAGAAGTTCACGGCCGGCACCTTGACGGCCCCCGGCACGAGAGGTTCAAAGGGCGTGCGGTACGCCTCAAGCGAGGTGATTGTCAAAGCGCCAAGGGTGGTGCCGTGGTAGGCCACGTCGCGGCTGATGACTTTGTAGCGATCCAGGTCGCCGCGCATCTTGTGGTACTGACGAGCCAACTTCCAGGCACTCTCATTCGCCTCTCCGCCACCAGTGGTGAAAAAGACGCGATTGAGATCGCCAGGGGTCAGACTCGCGAGACGTTCCGCTAACTCGATGGCTTTGGGATGCGCGTACGTCCACAGGGGAAAGAAGGCCAACTCACTGATCTGGCGCGCGGCGGCCTCGCCGATCTCGGTGCGACCGTGCCCGAGCGAGTTCGTAAAGAGTCCCGACAGTCCGTCGAAGTAACGGGTGCCGTTCGCGTCAAAGACGTGGGTTCCTTCGCCGCGCACCATGATGGGCACTTCATTGTGTTCGTCGTAGGCGCCCATGCGCGACATCTGTAACCAGAGGTTGCGTCGGGCCCTCTCTGAGTAGTTGTGGCTGGCGTGTCTCTCGTCGGTAACGACGATGCCGTCGGTTATGGCTTCGTGAAGTGTCACTTGGTCCCCCATGCATAAGTTTGCTTCGCTAATTTCAAATACAAAAATGTCTCAACCTCGGTGACGCCCGGAATTGATCGAATCGAGTCGTTCAAGAGGTGCACCAGGTCGTTGTCGTCCTCGGCGATGACTTCGGCGATGATGTCGAAGCTGCCCGCGGTCATAACGACGTAGTTGGCCTCATCGATGGACGCAACCTTGTCGGCCACGAGTCGCACGTCGCCGTGCACGCGGATGCCAATAAGCGCCTCGCGGCCATAACCGAGCTGCAGTGGGTCGGTGATCGCGACAATCTGCATGACGCCGGAGTCGCGAAGTCGCTGGACGCGACGGCGAACGGCCGCTTCGGAGAGTCCCACCTCTTCGGCAATGGCGCCGTACGCTCTTCGTCCGTCTTGTTGCAAGAGACTGATGATCTTTCGATCCGGCGCGTCAAGTACTCCAGGAGCCGTGTTGATGAGCTCAATGTTGGATCGCTCGTCGTTCGCTTGACTCTCGCGTTGTGGTTTTGGCCCTGGCATTGGTTGCTCCCCGCTCGGACGCCCTGCGGCTCCGAGACTGCGGATAATGACAGTATAGGCGCATTGAACGACGAAATGAGTCGTCAAATGACCTAGCGGTGACGTATATCTCACTTTTTGGTTGCGAAAACCAGTCAATCTCTGGCAGAGTGGCGGGGGGTGCTATTACTCAATAGCCCGACTTCAGGAGCGTCTATGCGTCGTTTGGCCAACTTTATTGGGGGCGAATCCGTCGCGCCGAAGAGCGGTAAGTACGTGGAACTGCTCAGCCCCGTCACTGGCAAGGCCTTCGCCGAAATGCCCGTATCGAGCGAAGCCGATGTTGATCACGCCCTCCAAGTCGCGGCGAAGGCCTTCGCCTCGTGGAAGCGCACGACGCCGTCACGGCGATCCCTGGCGCTACTGAAGATTGCTGACCTCTTCGAAGCGAATGCCGAGGAACTCGTGGCGGTGGAGTCGGAGAACACGGGAAAGATCATCTCGCTCACGATGAGTGAAGAGATACCACCCATGATCGATCAGATTCGTTTCTTCGCCGGCGCGGCTCGCATGCTCGAGGGTCGTGGCGCGGCGGAGTACATGCAAGGAATGACCAGTTACGTTCGCCGAGAGCCGGTGGGCGTGTGCGGTGCGGTAACGCCGTGGAACTATCCCATGATGATGGCGGTGTGGAAGTGGGCGCCCGCGATAGCGGCGGGAAACACCATGGTTCTAAAGCCCGGCGACTCAACGCCCGCCTCGTCGCTCTTTATGGCTCAACTCATGGCCGAAGTGCTGCCCGAAGGTGTCTTTGGCGTGGTGTGCGGTGACCGGGAGACGGGTCGCGCGTTGGTTGATCACCCAATCCCGGCGATGGTGTCGATCACGGGATCGGTTCGCGCGGGGATGGAAGTGGCGAGCGCCGCGTCCAAGGACCTCAAACGCGTTCACCTCGAGCTCGGCGGGAAGGCGCCGGTCATAGTTTTTGACGACGTCGACATCGCCTCGGCCGTCGAGGGCATCGCTGTCGCCGGTTACTTCAACGCGGGTCAGGACTGCACGGCCGCGACGCGCGTCTTGGCGGGTGCGGGCGTGTACGCAGACTTCGTTGACGCGCTGGCGGAGCAGGCAAAGAACACCGTCATCGGGACGCCCGACAACGACGACGCGCTCTTTGGCCCGGTGAATAATCTCAGTCAGTTTCAACGAGTGACGGGTTTCTTGGGTCGTGCGCCCAAACACGCTTCGGTCGTAGCGGGTGGCTCGCGGGTCGGCGACGAGGGTTATTTCATCGCGCCCACCGTGGTCGCGGGTCTGCACCAAGACGACGAGATGATTCAAAACGAGATCTTTGGCCCCGTCATCACCGTTCAGCAGTTTTCCGACGAGCAGGAAGCGCTCGAGTGGGCCAACGGCGTTGACTACGGGCTGGCGTCGTCGGTGTGGACGAGAGACCACGGCCGCGCGATGCGCTTTGCGAGAGATCTCGACTTTGGCTGCGTGTGGGTCAACACGCACATTCCCCTGGTCGCCGAGATGCCCCACGGTGGCTTCAAGAAGTCCGGCTACGGCAAGGATCTTTCGGCCTACGGTTTTGAGGACTACACGCGCCTCAAGCACGTGATGCATAACCTCGATTTTTAGTGTCGTCGCCATTGCGGTTTCTAGCTTCGGCGACTGGGTAGCGTGGTGGCGGCGTTGTATCGAGTGAAAGGGTGATCAACGATGATCATCGGCGTAGTTAAAGAGATCAAGACTGACGAGTACCGCGTGGCGTTGACGCCAGCGGGTGCACGTGAACTCGCCGTCGCGGGACACCGTGTGCTCATCGAAAAGGGCGCGGGCGTTGGTTCTTCGATTCCCGACGTTGACTATGTGGCGAACGGAGCCACGATCGTCGACGAAGCGGTCGAGGTTTGGGCCGACAGCGAACTTTTATTAAAGGTCAAAGAGCCAATCGCTCCGGAGTACCCACGGCTCGGTGCTCGCAAAAATCAGATTCTCTTCACCTATCTGCACCTCGCCGCTTCGCGAGAGTGCACTGAAGCATTAGTGGCGGCCAACAATGTCGCGATCGCGTACGAGACTGTTCGACTCCGCGACAACTCTCTTCCCTTGCTGACGCCAATGAGTGAAGTGGCCGGACGCATGGCGCCACTTATGGGCGCACACCACCTCATGCGTCCGGGTGGGGGACACGGGACGCTTATCGCGGGCGTGCCCGGCGTGGCACCAGCGAACGTGGTGGTCATTGGCGCGGGCGTTTCGGGACTGGCCGCCGCCACGATGGCCGCGGGACTGCACGCGAACGTCAAGATCCTTGACCGCAATCTCGAGCGACTACGTCAAGTGGACATCCACTTTGACGGGCGGGTGGAGACAATCGCTTCGTCGACGTTGGCTATTGAAGAGGCCTGTCTCCAGGCGGACATCGTGATTGGTGCCGTACTGGTGGTGGGCGCGAAGGCGCCCAAACTCGTCAGCAACGAACTCGTCAGTCGTATGCGCCCTGGTTCAGTATTGGTGGACATTTCTGTCGACCAAGGGGGCTGCTTTGAAGCAACGCGTCCAACGACCCACACGAATCCAACGTTCGAAGTGAACGGCTCGATCTTTTACTGCGTCGCGAACATGCCGGGCGCGGTTCCCGCCACGTCAACGAAGTCGCTCTCCAACGCCACGTTGCCCTACGTCTTAGAACTCGCGCGTCACGGATGGCGCGATGCGGTGGTGGCGGACGACGCGCTGGCCGAAGGCGTCAACGTCGTCAACGGAGCCGTCACCTACGGACCCGTCGCTGACGCCTTGGGTCTTCCCTACACGCCCCTTCGCTCACTCCTCTAGGTAGGGGCAGTGGCGACAGCCACTCTCACAACACGTGCCGCGCGCCAAATGTGTGGCCACGGTTAACACCATCAGGCCCGTCGAAGGATCTTTGTAGATGGCTTCGCCGTTGAAGACCGCGTTCTCGTGGGCGATCAGTATTGCTTCGTAGTCCTCGCGCGCGGGGTCACAGCGTGAAGGGTGGGGACGAGGAATGGGGCCAGAGCTCAACGGGACGTGAACTCGTCCATGCGCAGGACGACCTTGCCGAACTTTCCGGGTTGCGCGAAAAAGTCGTACGCGTCGCCACCATGGCGTAGATCAAAGACGCGCGCGAGCGGCACCGTGAGCTCTCCCTTGGTCCAGCGCGGTAGCAGCGCGTCGCCGATCAGGCGAGCGACGTCGGCCTTCTCTTCGCGCGACCTGGAGCGCAACGTTGATCCAGTGAACGTCGAACGCGATCTCATCATTCCCAAGAGATCGAGTTCGAGGCGACTTCCCGCGCCCACACCAATGACGATGACTCGCGCGAAGGGACTCAATACGCGCTGCGCCAATTCGAGGTGCGCCGCACCAACGAGTTCGAGTACGACGTCCACCGGTTCGATGGTCGCGACGGTGTCGAGCGTGATCGTGTCGTCGGCGCCGAGTTCCCGCAACGCAGCATGAAACTCATTCGTACGCGTCACCGCGGTGACGTGCGCGCCCAGTGCGTGAGCGATTTGAACGGCGGCGACCCCAACGCCGCCCGCGGCGCCCGAGATCAAGACGCGCTCGCCCGAATGGAGATTTCCCTGGCTGGCCAGTGCGTCGTACGCCGTCGTAAACGCTTCGGGAAAGCCCCCGGCTTGATCCCACTCAACGTCATCGGGAAGAAACAGCAGGTGCTCCGACGGCACGGCACAGTGAGTGGCTTGCGCGCCACCGCCTACGACCGCGCACACTCTTCGTCCAAGTAGGGGCTCGACAACTCGGTCGCCGACCGCGCTCACGATGCCGGCGAGTTCCATGCCCGGTACGTCCGCTGGCCAACCGGCGGGGGCTGGGTAAAAGCCCTGTCGTTGCAAGAGATCGGCGGCGTTAATGCCCGCCGCGTGAACGGCCACGACGACGTCGTAGGGACCGGGCTCGGGTTCGTCGCGCTCGACTAACTCGAGTTCTTTGTCGCTAATAGATAAGGCCCACACGCGTCGAGCCTACGCCTGGCATTTTTTGTTCGTTCAGCGTTAGGGTGCGGACATGACTATTTACGACACACCAGTGCACACTCTCGCGGGCGAAGAAAGTTCGCTCACCGGCTTCGAAGGCGAGGCCATTCTTATTGTGAACGTCGCGTCGAAGTGTGGTCTTACGCCGCAGTACGAAGGGCTCGAAGAGTTGCAAAAGAAATACTCAGCCCAAGGCTTCACCGTGGTGGGTTTCCCCTGTAATCAGTTTGGCGAACAAGAGCCCGGCAGCGCCGATGAGATTCAGACATTCTGCTCAACGACGTACGGCGTGACGTTCCCGATGTTTGAAAAAATTGACGTCAACGGGGAGAACAAGAGCCCCATCTACGCCGAACTCGAAAAAGTGGCCGACGCTGAGGGCTACACCGGCGACATTCGATGGAATTTCGAGAAGTTCCTCATTGGCCGTGACGGGAGCGTGACGCGCTTTGGTCCGATGGTCACGCCGGAAGATCCCGCGCTGGTCGTCGCTATCGAGTCCGCGCTGCACTAGCCAGACCCGATCGTGCGATGAAGACGTACGTAGGTCGGCAAAAAACCGTAGCGAATCCAGAAGTCTCCCGCGCGACGATTCGTCACGCGCCAGTTCGTCTCGGCGTAGTTAAACCCGGTCTCTAACGCGTTATTTAGAGCGTGGTCGATGAGGGCGGTGGCGACGCCTCGATGTTCGTGTTCGCGACGAACCGCGACCGCACTGACATGGAGCGTCCTTTCGAACGAACCTCGCCGAGTTTCGAGTGGAAAGGTCAGACACTGCGCGACGCCTTGGCCCAAGTACTCAACAACGTAGTGATGTACCTCGTCGTCCTCGAGTGACTCGAGTAGTTCTTCGGGGCGGGACGCGTGTTCGAGGAAGAGCGAGAAACTCGGACCCTGACGCTGAGCCTCGTCGAGCACGCGGTCGAGCTCTAGAGCAAGAGCTAAATCGCCCGGTCCCCCGCGGCGGATCCTGTAGCCCGGCGCCAAGGTGTGGTGGCGTGGGCCATCGAGCGCGAGGACTCCGCGAAGGTGCATGCGCGCAAATCCCAACTCGTACCAGGACCTCGTGTCCTCCTTCGTGTCGAGGACCCACGCGTAGTGTTCGAGGGCCCCATGATCGATCCAGGCCGATCCGGCTGTGCTGTAGAGGGCAACGAGCACGTCGTCACGATCGAAGGAGATGCCGTCAGGTCCAACCCACGCACCGTTGCCGTACTCGGAACTCTCTAACAGCGCGCCGTAGAGATGGCCGACGATTAGACCATCTTCAACGTCGACCCACGTTTGGTCTAGAACTTGGCTGAGGGCGTGTGAAAAAACGCCCTCTGAAAAACTGGGATTAAGCAGCGGTGTCACCTGCGCGTCGCGGGCGAGACGTTGCCGCACGCGTGCGACGATTGACGCAACATCCTCAGGTTGCGACGTTCGTACGGTCATTGAGACACCGTACTTCGAGGTGTGTAAAGGTTACGAGGTGAGTTTGCGAGCAACCCTCTTCGATATGGACGGTCTCTTACTCGACTCAGAGATCTTGTGGCACAAGGCTGAGGTTGAGATCTTTGGCTCGTTGGGTGTACCGCTCGAAGAGGCCAGCCGATCCACCAAAGGCATGTTCGTCAACGAAGTCGTCAACTATTGGCACGCCCGTTACCCCTGGCCGGGTTCGTCGCCCGATGAGGTCGCCGACCAACTTCTCGCTCGCGTAGGTGATCTCGTCGAAAGCGAAGGTCGTTTACTGCCCGGTGCTTTGTGGGCGCTCGATCTCACGGGTGAGCGCGGACCTCTCGGGTTGGCCAGCTCGACGCCGATGCCACTCATCGTTCGCTGTTTGAAGCACTTTGCGCTCTTGGACCGATTCGTCACCATCCACTCGGCCGACGTCGAGCCCTACGGCAAGCCGCACCCGGGCGTCTTCCTCACGGCCGCCTCCGCTCTCGACGTCGAGCCCCGAGCGTGTCTCGTGGTGGAGGACTCAGCGGCGGGCGTCTTAGCGGCGAAGGCGGGGAACATGAGTGTCGTTGCCGTGCCTACTAGTGGCGATCGGCATCTCCCCGAATTCGCTCTCGCGGACCTGGTGCTGGCGTCACTCGACGAACTCACCCCGGAGTGGCTCGACGAGCGCTTCGCCTAGAGGACCTTCGCGAATCGGTACGCCCCGGGGTATGACCATGACCCCTCGGGGAACTCCTCGACGCGAGCCCAACCGGTGCTCTCGTAGAGAGCCAACGCTTCGGGCTGCGCGTAGCCGGTCTCTAAATAGAGACCGAGAAAGTCGTTTTTCTTGGCGCGTTCTTCGATCTCGCTCATGAGCTTGGTGCCGACGCCGTGTTGACGCTGATCGGGGCGCACCCAAAGGCGTTTGATCTCACCTAGGTGTAACACCGGGTCGCCAATGGAACGAACACCGACGCCGCCAATGGGGTGATCGTCGAGTCGTGCGACGAGAAATAGGCCCCTCGGCGCCATCAACTCGTCGAGTTGTAAGTGCAACGCTTCGTCACTTCCGCCGTAGCGGCGATTCAGTTCATCGATGGCGGCGTGAAAGACGCTGAGAGCGCCACTGGACGTAATGGGTTCATCGCTGATAACGAGATCTGACACTTCACCACAGTAGATGTCAGATCGGCGCGTTCATCGAGTTCACTACGATAAGAGAGTTCATAAAAGGAGAACCATGTTTCGCCCGGTCAGCGCCGAACTCGAATTTGTGGCCATAGAAGAGGCCGAACTCGCCCGCTGGAAGGCCAACAACGTCTTTGAACGATCCATGAAGTTGCGCGAAAGTGGCGAACCCTGGGTGTTCTACGAAGGTCCGCCCACCGCCAACGGCAAGCCCGGACTGCACCACGTGTGGGCGCGCGTCTACAAAGACCTCTTCTGTCGTTATCAAACAATGCAGGGGCGCTACGTTTCGCGTCGTGCGGGCTGGGATACCCACGGTCTACCCGTTGAGGTGCAGGTCGAAAAGCAGTTGGGGATTTCGGGCAAGAAGCAGATTGAAGAGCAAGTGGGAGTCGAAGAGTTCACGCGGCTCTGTCGCGAGTCGGTCCTTACCTACATTGGTGAGTTCGAACGTCTCACCGAACGCATTGGCTACTGGACCGACATGGAGCACGCGTACTACACGTTCCACGCTTCCTACGTGGAGTCGGTGTGGTGGCACCTGAAACAACTCTTTGAGAAGGGTCTTCTCTACGAAGACTTCAAAGTCATTCCCTACTGTCCGAGTTGTGAGACCGGACTCTCGTCACACGAACTGGGACAACCCGGTGTCTACACCGACGAAACGGACGAGAGTTGTTACGTGCGCCTTCGCCTCACTGACGTCAGCGAGCGAACTGAGCTTGGCGGTGCGACGCATCTAGCGGTGTGGACCACGACGCCCTGGACGTTGCTCTCCAACGTCGCCGTGGCCGTGAATCCTGAAGTGACCTACGGTGTTGTCGATGGCGTGATCGTGGCGAACGACTTGGTCGAGTCCGTCTTTGGTGAAGGCGCCGCGTCGAGCGCCACGTTCCTCGGCAGCGCGCTCTTGGGGGTGCACTACGAGCGGCCCTTCAGCGACGTGGCGATGCCCGAGGGCGTGGACGTGAACTACGTCGTTGGGGCGGACTACGTGACGACCGAAGATGGTACCGGCCTCGTCCACCAGTCGCCAGGCTTTGGTGAGATCGACCGCCAGATTGCGCGCGAGAACGGACTGCCGACGCTGAATCCAGTCGGACCCGACGGCGCGTTCACCGCCGCCGTCCCCTGGCTCGAGGGAAAGAAAGTTCGTGAGACCAATCACGAAATCAACGACGAACTCGATCGCCGTGGTCTCTTGATCCGACGCTTCAACTACACGCACTCGCTGCCACACTGCTGGCGTAGTGGCACGGTGCTGATCTATTGGGCCAAGAACAGCTGGTTCGTCGCGACGAACCAGTTCAAGGATCAAATGCTGTTGGAAAACTCGACGGTGGACTGGCACCCCGCGCACATCCGCGACGGACGGATGGGCGAGTGGCTCGCCAACAACGTCGATTGGGCGCTCTCGCGCGATCGCTACTGGGGTACGCCCCTGCCGATATGGCGCTGCAAGGACAATCATCTGACGTGTGTTGGATCGCGCGCCGAACTCTCTCTTCTCACGGGACGAGACCTCAGTGACGTCGAGCCTCATCGTCCCGACATCGACGACGTCGTGGTGCCATGCCCGACTTGTGGTCTCGAGGCGAAGCGCGTGGAACCGGTCATTGACGCCTGGTTCGACGCGGGTTCGATGCCCGCCGCGCAGGTGGGCTACCCCCACGTCGCGGGGAGTGCCGAGGCGATGCAGTTCCCCGCGCAACTGGTAGCCGAAGCCATCGATCAGACACGGGGCTGGTTCTACACGTTGCTCGCGGTCAACACGTTGGTCTTTGGCGCGAAGCCCTACGAGCACGTGCTCTGTCTTGGGCACATCGTGGATGAGAGTGGCAAGAAGATGAGTAAGTCGGTCGGCAACGTCATCGACCCATGGGAGGTGTTGGATTCCAGGGGCGCGGATCCCCTGCGCTGGTGGATGTTCTCACAAGGATCCCCCTGGACTTCGACGCGCGCCGGAATGAGCGCGATTGACGCCTCGTTTCGAGAAACGCTCGCGACACTGTGGAATACTTTCAGCTTCTTTACGACCTACGCGTCACTTAACGACTTCGATCCTGACGACGCCGAGATTCCAGACTTCGAAGAGCGCAGCGCGATGGATCAGTGGATCATTTCGCGAATGGAAAGCGTGACCGACACCGTCACGGTCGCTCTTAATGGCTACGAGCCCCTCGGTGGCACCGACGCCCTGGCCACATTGATCGACGATCTTTCGAACTGGTACGTCCGTCGCAGCCGTCGTCGTTTCTGGCGCACGGACCCAAAAACCCCGCGGTCGGACTCTCTCGCGGCCCAGGCCACGCTGCTCGAAGTTCTCCAGCGCGTGACCTTATTACTGGCGCCTTTCTGTCCTTTTGTTACCGAGCGTCTCTACCAAGAGCTCAACCACACGAGCGACGAGGACTCCGTGCACCTCGCTGACTGGCCCGAGGCCAACCTCGATCGGTGCAATGTGCCACTCGAGACCTCGATGGACGTCGCGCGACGCCTGACCTCGCTCGGGCGTGCCGCAAGAGCCGAGGCCGGCGTCAAGGTTCGCCAACCCCTTTCGCGTGCGCTGGTTTTTCTTGCGCCGAGTTCTTCGCTGCCACCCGCGGGCATCGTAGAAGATGAACTCAACGTCGACCTGCTCGAGTACGGACGCGAAATCGAAGACGTGTTGACCTTTGAACTGGTACCCAACTTTCGTGTCGTGGGGCCGCGACTCGGCGAAGCGGTGAAGGAACTCAAGCCCGCCCTCGGCGCCCTCGACTCTGTGGCAGCCGCGGCCGCTCTCGAGTCGGGCAAATCGATCAGCGTCAACTTGTCGACGGGCGTGTTCGAACTGAGTGGCGAGGACCTCGAACTTCGCGTGAAGGGCCAGGGCGGTTACGCCGTGTCGCGCGACGGCGCCGAAGTGGTCGCGCTCGACCTCGCCCTTGATGATGATTTACGGCGTCGGGGATACCTGCGCGACGTGGTTCGCCAAGTCCAGGATCTCAGAAAGAACTCCGGTCTCGACGTGGCGGACCGGATCGTGTTGCACGTGACGGGACTCGACGATTTGGAGGATGGTTTCTCACTTCTCGCCAGCGAAGTACTGGCCACTGAAATTCTGACGACCAAGGGCGTCGGTGAGGGGACCGCACTTGAACTCGATGACGAACGTGAGGCGAACGCGTGGGTCCGAAAGGTCTAACGCGGCGCGTTGAGTTTGGTTAGTAATGCCGTCAGCGATGAGCGCTCGTTAGCGCTGAGGCGAGCCGCGAGGTGATCGTCCAAGTAACGCAGATGAACCCCGAGGGCCTCGTCGAGCTTGACGCCGCCGGCGTCGGTAATGGCCACGAAGATGGCGCGACGATCGTTCGGACAGTGCTCGCGTTTGACCAAGTCAGCTTCCGTGAGACGATCGATGAGGCGCGTCGTGCCACCGGTGGAGTGGACGATTGCGTCGGCCACCTGACTCATTTTGAGACGTCCCTCGGGCGATTGGCGAAGTCGCAAAAGAACCTCGAACCAGGCGAGGGGCAACTCACACGAGGTTTCGAGTTCGGCGCCCAGGTCCTTCGAGAGTCGGGCGTTCGTCTCGAGCAACAGGCCAAAAAGGGCGACCTTCTCATCCGTCGAGGGACAGGCAATGGGTTGAACCTCCATAGCCCCAGCATAGCATTTAGCTGTCTCAAAAGATACTTCTTGACAAGTAGTTGTATATACAACTATAGTGAGCGTACACAGCAAGTGTCTAGAGATAAGTAGGAGATTCACGATGAGCAACCTTCCAGCTCCCGGCGTTTACACCGTCGACCCCGTCCACTCGAGCGTTGGATTCATCGCTCGCCACCTCGTCGCGTCGAAAGTTCGTGGTATTTTCAGCGATTTCGCCGGTTCCTTTACGGTAGGCGAGACGCCCGAGACGTCTTCTGTTGAGTTCACCGTCCAAGCGGGCAGTATCTCGACGAACAATGAGATGCGCGACGGTCACTTGAAGAGCGCGGACTTTCTCGAACTCGAGAAGTACCCCACGCTCGACTTCAAGTCGACGTCCCTCGCGGCCAAGGGCGACGAGTTCGTTCTCGTCGGCGACCTCACCATCCGCGGCGTCACCAAATCGATCACTTTCGACCTCGAATACCTGGGTTCTGGTCCATCCATGGCCGAGGGCGTCACGGTCGCTGGCTTCGAAGCCACCGGCGAGATAGACCGTCGGGACTTTGGCGTCAATTTCGAGGGTGCGCTGGAAAATGGCAGCCTGATCGTTAGCAACAAGATCGCCATCGAGATCTCCGTCGAGGCTTCTAAGTAAGACGACGATCTCACCGTGGTCCAACTAAGTGCCGGGGGCTCTCGCCCCCGGCACTTAGCTCGTTACGATGGTTACGTGAGCGAAAACAACAAGGGTAGGGCCGTTAAGTCGAGCCTCGGGGTCCTGGGCGCGCTGGCGACGATTATTTCGGTGTGGTGGTTTGCGCTTCGTCCTCGTAGCAAGAAAGATAAGACGTAGTTCGTTCGTGAGGGCAACGGGTCGCTGAGCCCGGTAGGTTGACTATTCATGGCATTAGCTTCGCTGACCCCTCTGCGGCACCGAAGTTTCGCACTCTCGATGACGTCCTCGTTCGTCTCATCGATTGGCACGTGGATGCAAAACGTCGCACTCGGCATCTACCTCACCGACACGACCAAGAACCCCGTGTGGCTTGGACTACTAACGGTGGCGGCCTGGACGCCGGCCATCATTGGTGCTCCTCTGGGCGGTGTCGTCGCCGATCGCTGGAGTCGCCAGCGCTGGATCCAACTCAACAACTTCTTGATGGCCTGCACGGCCAGCGCACTCGCGGTGGCCGCGATCACCCATCACCTCTCGCCTTCGTTGGCGGTCTATCTCGCGATCGGTGAGGGACTCTGTGGCTCGGCGTCGTGGGCCGCGTGGCAGTCGTTGTTACCCGACCTCGTGGAGAAAGACGAGGTACTCGCCGCGGTGTCGCTCTCGTCCGCGCAGTTCAACTTGGGCCGCGTCATTGGTCCCGTTTTTGCGGCCGTGGCGCTCGCGCTCGGTTCGGTCGGACTCTGTTTTGCGATCAACGCCGCGTCGTTCGTTTTCGTTTTAGTCATCTTTTCCTTCGTCAAGACGCCCGCGCGCGCCAAACCAACGGCGCGCGTTCGTTTTCTCGCTGAAACCGTCGCGGGCGCGAAGAAGGCCTGGGCCACCAAGGGCTGTCGTAATCCCATCATCGCGGTGGGCGTCGTCGCTCTTACCGCAAGCCCCTTCATCGCTCTGATTCCCGCGATGGCGATCATCGTCTTGCACGCCAACACGGCGTGGTTGGTCACGGCCCAGGGTGGGGGCGCCGTGACGGCGGCCCTCACCTTGCCGAGCGTGGCCAAACGAACCTCGCGACTCAAGGTGTTGCAGGGATCGGTGGGCGTGCTCGCTCTGTCGCTCTTGCTCTACGCCTTCTCGCCCAATCTCTTCGTCGCGCTCGGCGCGCTGGTTTTGTTGGGCGGTTCCTACATGGGTGTCTTGTCGGGTCTTAACACCTCAGTACAGCTCCACGCGCCGCGTGCCGAGCGATCAAGGATCCTCGCGCTCTACACGCTGTCTCTTTCCATGCTCTATCCCCTGGGCGCCTTCATTCAGGCCGATCTCGCCAGGGTCTACGGCGTACGCCACGTGACGCTCGCGTCGGTGCAAGTCCTCGTGCTTTTACTCCTCTCCATAAGACTTTTCATCCCCGAGTTCTGGAACGACATGGCGCTGGCCCCGGATCAAGCACCGCTTTTGCTGGCAGACTAAGCCCATGCCCTTTGTCGCAATAAACCCCGCGAGCGGGGAGATCATTAGTGAGTTCCCCGCGCACGGCCCCGCCGACGTCGATCGGGCGCTGAACGTTGCCGCTAGCGCGTTCCAAAGTTGGCGGGCCACGTCCTTCGACGAGCGCGCGCAGGTAATGATTCGCGCGGCGGAGCTCTTAGAGAGCGAGGTGCCCGTTGTGGCCGCACTGATGACGAGCGAGATGGGCAAGACCTTCGCCGCCGCCAAGGGTGAGGTCATGAAATGCGCGATGGCCATGCGCTACTTCGCCGACCACGCGGAGTCAATGTTGGAAGAAGAACGCATTCCCACCAAGGGATCAAGAAGTGGTGTTCGCTATGAACCAGTCGGCGCGATCTTCGCGGTCATGCCGTGGAACTTTCCGTTGTGGCAAGTCATTCGCATGGCGGTGCCGACGTTGATGGCGGGCAACGTGGTGCTCTTCAAGCACGCGCCCAACGTGCCGGGCTGTGCCAAGTACTTAGAAGACCTCTTCCTGCGGGCCGGCTTCGGGCCGGGCGTCGTCACCAATCTTTTCATCGAGATCGATCAAGTACCCGGTATCATCGCGGACCCTCGCGTCGTGGGCGTGACGCTCACTGGTTCCGAGCGAGCCGGTCGCTCGGTCGCAGAACTTGCCGGCAAGAACCTCAAAAAGTGCGTGCTCGAGTTGGGCGGATCAGACCCCTTCATCGTCGCGTCCTCCGCCGACATGGACGTGACCATCCCCATGGCCGTGTTGGCACGCATCCAAAACAACGGACAAGCCTGCATCGCGGCGAAGCGCTTTATCGTCGTGCGCGAACGCGCCGATGAGTTCTTGAAGAAGTTCGTGGCCGCGATGGGCAAGGTTCGTGTCGGCGATCCCATGGACCCCGCGACCGAACTCGGACCACTCGTTTCAAAATCGCAACGTGACCTGTTGGCGGCGCAAGTTGCGCAGTCGCTCGCGTCTGGTGCGCTCGCCTTGACCGGTGGCGCAGAATCTGAGGGGAAGGGCTACTTCTACCCCGCGACCGTGTTGACGAACGTGCCCGCCGATTCACGCGCCGGCTGTGAAGAGCTCTTTGGCCCCGTCGCTGTGGTCTACGTGGCGAACGACTTGGACGACGCAATACGGATCGCGAACGACACGCCTTGGGGGCTCGGTGGTTCGATCTGGGCTCAAGACGAGAATGAAATCAATGAGGCCATCGAGGGACTCGACGTCGGTACGGTCTTTGCGAACGCTGTGGTCGTGTCGATGAACGAACTGCCCTTTGGCGGGACGAAGAACTCTGGGTACGGGCGCGAACTATCGGCCTTTGGCGCGCGCGAGTTCACGAACGCTAAGTCGTACTTCGTCGCATGAGCGCGCAGTACTACTTCGACCACGCGGCGTCGGCCCCTCGCCTCGACGAGGTCACTGAGGCGATGGCGCCTTGGCAACACGGTGTCGTTGGCAATCCCTCGGGGAGTCACCGCGCCGCACGCGAGGCCCGGCGCGCGATTGAAGAGGCGCGCGACGAAGTTGCGGCCTTTGTCGGAGCAAAGCCCGGCGGCGTGATCTTCACCGCGGGCGGTACGGAGTCGTGCCACCTCGCGATCGTGGGCGTGACGAATCATCATCGACGCGAGCACGAACGTTCGGAGATAGTACTTTCAACAATCGAGCACCACGCGGTCACCGACGCGGCTGAGATGATGGCGCGTGACTTCGACAGCGTGAGCGTCCGCTACGTCGGCGTTGACGCCGAGGGCGTCGTCGATCTCGACGCGCTGCATGACGCACTGAATGACGACACCGCCCTCGTGAGCGTGATGTCGGTGAACAATGAGACCGGCGTGTGCCAGCCACTTGACGGCGTGAACTCCCTCGCCAAAGGCGTCGTGGCTGGCGGAATTCCGACCCATACCGACGCCGTCGCGGCAGCACCCTGGTTGCATCTGCCTATCGTCACCGCGACGAGCGACCTCATCTCGATCTGCGCGCACAAACTGGGTGGTCCGGTCAACAGTGGCGCGCTGATTGTGCGCAACGACGTTGCCTTTGACGCGGTCACGCCGGGTGGGGGACAAGAGCGTGGACGTCGCGGCGGCACGGTGGACGTGGCGGCGGCGGTCGGACTCGCCACGGCGCTGCGCGTGACCAAGCGTGAGATGGCGAACGTCAACGACCGGGTCATTGACTACCAGTACAAGTTGATGGCGGCGTTGAGCTTTCTACCGGGCTGCTTAATTACCGCGCCCGGCGCGGCGCGCGTGCCGGGCACGGTGCACGTGACCTTCGACGGCCTCGCCAGTGACGAGCTGCTCTTTCTCCTCGATCAAGAGGGCGTCTGCGCCTCGGCGGCGGCGAGTTGCTCGAGTGGCGCCGCGACCCAGAGTCACGTACTCGCGGCAATGGGGGTCGCGCCCGAGCGCGCCAGGGGATCGATTCGTTTCTCCATGGGTGGCGAAACGACCGAAGGCGACGTCGACGCGTTGATTCGCATACTTTCTTCCGTGGTCTATCGATTGAGGTCCGAGGCGTAGTTGTCGTGACGCCTGGCAGACTAGTTACGTGAAAGTCCTTGTAGCCATGAGTGGCGGCGTCGATTCCTCGGTCGCGGCCGGCTTGTTGATCGAGCAGGGTCACGAGGTCGTGGGCGCCACCTTGAAGCTCTGGGGCGGCGTTTCGGACTCGGGGTGCTGCTCGGTCGCCGACGTTGACGACGCGCGACGTGTCGCGCAGACCCTCGGCATCGACCACCACGTCTTTAACTACTCCGAAGAGTTCGAGCGCTACGTGGTGGCGCCCTTTGTCGAAGGACACCTGGCCGGCCAGTCACCTAATCCCTGTATTGAGTGCAATCGTCATATCAAGTTCGATCTGCTCTTTGAGCGAGCGACGCGGCTGGGTTTTGACGCCGTGGCCACGGGCCACCACGCTCAGGTCGTTGAGTGCAACGGCGAGCACCTACTCGTGCGCGGTGCCGACGACCAAAAAGATCAGAGCTACGTGTTGGGATACCTCGGCGAGGCCCAACTTGCCATGCTGTTACTGCCCATTGGACATTTGAACAAGAGCGACGTTCGACTCTACGCTGAGCGCCTCGGCCTTCGCACCTGGGACAAGCCCGACAGTCAAGACGTCTGCTTCATCGAAGCCTCCAAGGGTCGAGAAGTCTTCTTGCGCCAACGAGCCCCGTTAACGACGGCCACGATCGTCGACTCGCTGACGGGTGACGAGCTTGGTGAAAACCACGCCGCAGAGTTAATGACCGTGGGTCAACGTCGTGGTGTGTTGCCGGGTCGCGACGGCGAGAAACGCTACGTCTCGCGCATCGACCTCGTCGCAAAGCGCGTCGAAGTCGGGCGCCTCGAAGAGATCCTCATCTCGTCGATCAACCTTGACGAGAAGTCGTTGAGTTTCGCGAGAGGGTCGCTGCACGACGGCGATACCGTCCTCGCCCAGTGCAGCGCGCACGGTCGGCCACAACTCGCCACCCTTCGTCACGAGGGCCGTTGGTGGCTGGACCTACACGCTCCCTCGCGACCCGTCGCGGCCGGACAGTCCGTTGTTTTGTACCGCGTCAATGATCCCACGGTCGTAGAAGGCGCGGCGATCGTTACGTCCTCGTGACAGCCGCCGAGCGCGTCGCGTTTCTGCGTGACGAAATAGCTCGTCACAACGAGGCCTACTTCATCAAGGATGAACCGAGTATTCCCGACGCCGACTACGACGCGTTATCGAGAGAACTTCGCCAGTTAGAGGCAGATCATCCCGAACTACGTGACGCGAGCTCAGTATCGACGAAGGTCGGCGCGTCGAGTTCGAATCTCTTCAAAGAGGTGCGCCACAGCGACGCGATGCTGAGCCTCGACAACGTCTTTGACGTCGAGGAACTTCGTGCGTGGAGTGATCGCGTCGCCAAGAGTCTCCAGCTCGATCCAGCACTCATCAGTTTCGTGGTTGAGCCCAAAATTGACGGTTTAGCGCTCTCCATTACCTACGTGGACGGAAAACTCTTTCAGGCCGCGACGCGAGGAGACGGTCGGGTGGGCGAGGACGTCACCGAGAACGTACGCACAATTCGAAACGTCCCCAAATCGCTCGAGGGCATGAAGCGTGGTCGCGTCGAAGTGCGCGGAGAGGTTTTTCTCGCGAGAGACGACTTCGAAGAGATGAATCGTCAACAGCGAGAAGCTGGCCTCAAGGAGTTTGCCAATCCTCGCAACGCGGCGGCGGGAAGTTTGCGCCAAAAAGATCCGAACGCCACGGCCAAGCGTCCGCTGTCGTTTCTCACCTACCAACTCGTCGATCTCGAGGGTACGCCATCGTTCACGTTGTACCACGACACCCTTCGCCAGCTTGGCGACTGGGGCTTTCTCACCGCGAGTGAGTCGCGCCTCGAAGTTGGCGCCGAGGCGATGATCGGCGCCAGTAATTGGTTCGAAGAGCATCGACATGATCTTCGTTACGACATCGACGGCGTGGTCATCAAGATTGACGACCTCGCCGAGCGCGAACAGTTGGGATTTACCAGTCGCGCGCCGCGGTGGGCCATCGCGCGCAAGCTTCCTCCCGAAGAGCGCACGACTCGCCTGCTCGCTATCGACGTCTCGATTGGTCGAACCGGTCGAGCCACACCCTTCGCCGTGCTCGAACCCGTGGTGGTTGCCGGATCCACGGTCTCGATGGCCACGTTGCACAATCAGGACCAGGTCGCCTTGAAGGACGTTCGTCCGGGCGACCTCGTCATTGTTCGAAAGGCCGGCGACGTCATTCCCGAGGTTGTGGGTGCCGTCAACGAAAAGGGTAAGCGCCGAGCGAAGAAGTGGACGTTCCCTACGGTCTGTCCCGAGTGTGGCCACCTCCTCGAGCGGCGAGGCGAAGAGAGCGACACCTACTGCGTGAACCCGCTCTGTCCGGCCCAACTTCTTGAGCAGGTCGTGCACTTCGCGTCGCGGGGCGCTCTCGATATCGAAGGGCTCGGGGAACAGCGCGTTGGCCAACTGCTGAGTGAGGGCCTCATTAAGGACGTGGCCGGCCTCTTTACGTTGCGCGTTGAAGAACTCTCGGCGCTTGAAGGACTCGGTGATCTCTCGGCCAACTCACTCGTGCGCGCGATCAACGACGCCAAGTCAATGGCGCTGAGTCGGGTGCTCGTGGGACTTGGGATTCGACACGTCGGACCCGTGGCGGCGCGGGTGCTCGCCGCGCGCTTCAAGCGTTTTGAAGTATTGGCGGGCGCGCCCCTCGAAGAACTCGAGGCGATTGACGGCATTGGACCGGTGATCGCGCAGTCGGTCTACCAGTGGTGTCGAGAAGAGGAGAGTCGAGAGCTCATTGCTCGGCTCGTGACTTCGGGGCTCTCGCTCGTCGAATCTGATACCGGAAACGCCGCAGCGGCGACGCTCGAGGGCAAGGCCGTCGTCGTGACGGGATCAGTCGAGGGATACACGCGCGACGAAGCCGAGGCGGCAATCGTCGCGCGCGGTGGCTCATCGCCAGGGTCCGTGTCGAAAAAGACTTTCTGCGTCGTCGTGGGCGACGCACCAGGGGCGTCGAAACTCACCAAAGCCCAAGAGTTGGGCATTCCAATGGTGAGCGCTAGTGAGTTTGAAACACTGCTTTCCACTGGCCTGTGGAACGCAACGCTGACCTAGAGCTTCCTTACTAGGGTTTAGCCGATGGCGTCTACATTTTCCCTCGGCCACATCATCGCTGGACGATACCGAATCCTCGAACTCATCGGCGTTGGTAAAACGGCCGAGGTCTACGCAGCCGAAGATCTTTCACTCCATCGACGCGTCGTCGTCAAGGTGCTGCTCGCGGAACTCGCGGCGCATGAAGAGGTACGTCGAGCCTTTCGTGACCGCATCGTTCGTGCCTCAACACTGAGCCACCCGCACCTCGCGCGCGTCTTCGACGGAGGTCAAGAGTCCGGCGCGATCTTCATGATCTCGGAGTACCTGAGTGGTGGCTCGTTCGAGGACGTGTTGAACGCGAGGCGCAAGCTCAGCGTGGACGACAGCGCCAAGCTGGGCCGCGACGTGGCGAGTGCACTGGCGTACGTGCACGAACAAGGCTTCGTCCACGGTTCGCTCTCGCCTTCGAAGTTGCTCTTTGACGACGAGGGACGAGTTCGCGTCAGTGACATCGCGTTGGCCGGCCTCGCGACTGCCTACCGCGAACGAATGACGCTCGACGACGCGCGCTATCTCTCACCCGAGCAGGCCGTGGGTGAACCCGCGACCGCTCAGAGTGACGTCTACGCGTTGGCGCTCATTCTCTTTGAGGCGGTCACCGGAAGCGCGGCCTTTGAGGGAGCGACACCGGAAGCCATGTTGCGCGCTCGTCTAAACGCGCCGCTGCCCGTGCGTCTCGATCTCGGGACCCTTGACATGATCCTCGCCCAAGCCGCGGTGCCCGATCCGCGACTTCGCCTCGACGCCGAACAACTCTCGACCCGTCTAGGCGGCGTCGTCGGCGACACCGCGCCGTTGGTGGTGCGCCCGGGCAACGAGCAGCTTCCGCTGTTAGCGGGTTACGCCCCCCAAGCGCCGCGCAGCTCTATTGGTTTTCAGCCACCCTCGGCCGATCAAGTCACGGGTGCCACGGAGTCGGTGTCGCGTGAGGGATTTGCCCGAGTACCGCGCGGACGCGTGCCCGCTCACGCGGCGCCCAACGAACCCGGCGGTCCCGTTGGTCGCACCCCGAGGTTCGATCGAGGCCAGTACGACTTACCGCGCGCGCCGCGCCGTCGCTGGGGATTTTTAATCGTGGCGCTCGTCATCGTCGTTCTCGCCGTGGGCGCGGGCGCGGCGTGGAAGTTGGGCGTGTTCACGAAGAAGCACGACGTGCCGAGTCTGGTGGGGCTGAACTCCTCAGAGGCGTCGGCGAGACTGGTGGGAGACGACTTTACGTTGTCGATCACGCAACGGGTCCACTCCCAAACCGTGCCGCTTAATGACATCGTCAGTCAAGTGCCGGTGTCGGGTACCACGGCAAAGTCGGGCCTCGTTATCAAGGTGAGTGTGTCAACGGGTCCCGCGAGCGTGAAACTGCCCACCAACCTCGTTGGCGAAAGTTGCGCCACCGCAACGGCAGAACTAATCGCCGTGAATGTCAAAGCGCAGTGCCCCACGTCAGCGGCGATCTTTTCAACGGCGACGCCGGTGAACGACGTGGCCCGAGTCCTCTATCACAAGACCGTAAATCCTCTCGCCGTGCCACGCGAGGCGACGGTGATCCTTTCGATCTCCAAGGGAGCGGCTACGGCAACCACGACCACGACGACGAGTGGCACGACGACCACGACGTCGTCCACGTCGCCCACCACGACCACTACGGTCGCCGTCGCGGGACTGCGCGCCGTGCCCAACGTGGTGGGTGACGATCAGGCCCAGGTGTACGCCGCGATGAAAAAGGCCGTGTTGTACTTTTCCACGGTCGGTCCGGGCCACAACTCCACGAAGTGGACCAAAGTCGTCTCCGAGAGTCCCGTAGCGGGCACCATGGTTAAGGCGAAGACCTACGTCACCTTGACCGTGAAATGAGCGAAGGCTGCGAACTCTGCGAAGCAGCGGTCGTGACCAAGCGTTACTTCGAAGATGAGACGTGTTGGATCGGCGACTGTGAAATCTGTCTCGTGCCGATGGTGGTCTGGCGCGTGCACGACGCCTCGCCTCCGCCTGAGGTCAAGCGCCATCTTCACGACGTGCTAGGCGTCGTTGCCGCGGCCGAGTTTGCCGAGACGTCCTGGAGCATTGACGACCACATGCGCAATATCCCCGACCACTATCACGCGCACGCGCGCCCACCGTACTTTTGGCGACGGGGTCAAAGTTAGTCCTCTCGTATTCGTCGTTACAATCGGTGCACCACATCTTTTACAAGGGGGACTCCATGGGAGCACTTGACGGTCGCGTCGCCATCATTACCGGAGCGGGACGAGGCATTGGCCGCGAGCACGCGTTGCTCTTCGCCGCCGAAGGCGCCAAGGTCGTTGTGAACGACCTCGGAGGCGGTCTTGACGGCTCCCAGAGTGAAGCTTCGCCCGCCGAAGAGGTCGTCGCCGAGATTAAGGCCATGGGTGGCGAAGCAGTAGCCAACCACGACAACGTCGCCGACTGGGCCGGCGGCGAGCGTCTCGTGCACAGCGCCATTGAGGCGTTTGGTGACCTGCACGTGTTGGTCAATAACGCGGGCATCTTGCGCGACCGCGTGCTCGTCAATCTGAGCGAAGCCGACTGGGACTCGGTGATCAACGTGCACCTAAAGGGCCACTTCGTGCCATCGCGCCACGCCGCGACCTACTGGCGCGAGCAGGCTAAAGCCGGCAAGACCGTGAAGGCATCGATTATCAACACGTCGTCCACTTCAGGGTTAATCGGCAACGTCGGTCAGTCGAACTACGGCGCCGCGAAGGCGGGCATCGCCGCGTTCACCGTAATCATCGCCGAAGAACTCGGTCGCTACGGGGTTCGCGTCAACGCAATCGCGCCCGCTGCGCGAACGCGCATGACTGAGTCGACGCCCGGACTATCGGATTACGTCGTTAAGCCCTCTGACGCGGCCGTCTTTGACGTGTGGGACCCCGCGAACATTTCGCCATTGGTGGCCACGCTCGCGATGGAGGACTGCGCCGCGACGGGACAGGTCTACTTCGTACAGGGCGGCACCGTTCGAAAATTCCAGAACTGGACGATGACCGAGACCCTCGAGAAGAACGACCGCTGGTCGGTGAGCGAGCTCGCGGTACAGCTGCCTACGTTGCTCTAGTGAGCGACGAGGGCCCGCAGACCCACCTCGATCGGGAAGATCCTGACGGGCTCTTAAACGCCCGCAGTGATCCGGCCAGTGCGGCCTTTGGCACACTCGGCAGTGAAGCGGGCAGCGACCTCAACTGGTTTTTGTTACTTCGCCAGCGTGTTCAAACCAAGGCCGAATCGTCGTCGCGTTATCCATGGTGGGTGCTGTGGTCGCTGCTCGCGGGACTCTTCGCTCTGAACTTCACTTTCACCGTGTTCATTGTGGCGCTGCCGACGGTGGCGACACAGTTCCACACGTCGGTGACGGTCCTGACGTGGACGATGGTGGGTCCGCTCTTGGCCTACGGGCTCGCCGCGCCGATGCTCGGTAAGACCGGCGACATCTACGGCCATCGTCGCCTGTACCTCTTCGGTCTGTTGGGCGCGATGGTCTCGGCGGTGTTAACCGCTCTTTCGCACAACGTCGACATGCTGCTGTTCGCGCGCACGCTCGACGGCGTTCAGGGCGCGGCGACGGGCACCGCGTCGGGTGCGTTGATCAACATGGTCTTTTCGCGCGAAGAACGCGTCAAGGCCATGGGATGGTGGAGTCTCGTGGGGGCCGGGGGACCGGTCATTGGAGTGTCACTCGGCTCGCCCATCATCGCGGCCTTTGGGTGGCGAGCGCTCTTCTGGTTTCAACTGGTCTTGATCGTGGTGGCCTTTGCGGTGGTGGTGACGGTGCTGCCCCGTCGACGTGGCTTAGACGAGGAGGAGGCCGAAAAAAAGGCTCGCGCTCGTCAAGAGTTCAAGCAGATGGACTGGATCGGCAGTTGGTCGTTGTCGATTGCCGTCACCATGCTCATGCTCGGTCTTTCGGTGGGCCCCTCGCTTGGCTGGACCAGCCCCTGGACGCTCGGCATGTTCATTCTCAGTGCGGGAATGACGTGGATGTTTATCTACCGCCTCCACCACGCTGAACATCCGCTCATTCCGGCCTATTACTTTCGACGGCGCAACTTCGTCATGCCGATGATTCTTCGAGCGGCGGCGAACTTCGCGTACTTTGGTGCGTTCTTTCTCTTTCCCTTACTGATGGAACAGGGCTACAACTACTCAATTCCTCGTGTCGGCGCACTAGCGATTGCGCGACCACTGACCTTCGCGATCTGTTCACCCATCGCGGGCTACGTCGCGATACGGATTGGTGAGCGCGTCAGTGCCGTGGCCGGCGCCGCATTTCTCACCGCGTCGATGTGTCTCTTCGCGTTACTCGAACCGAGTTCGGGCGCCTGGGTCGTGGCGATCGCTCTAGCCCTCTCGGGCCTCGGTATGGGCGTGGCGATGCCGTCGTCGAGTTCGGTGATGGCGAACGAGGTCAAGGTCAGCGAGTTTGGCGTCATGTCGGCCGCGCAGTTGCTCGCCATGCAGGTTGGCGAAGTGGCGGGAATTCAAGTGCTCGAGACCGTCCAACAGTCAATCGCTCGTCGTCGCGGACTAAGCCACTCTCACCCCGGCGCGGCGCTTCTTTCGACGTTTCACACGTCCTTCATAATTGGTGCGTGCGTCGCGGGCGTTGGTCTCGTGGCGGCGACCTTCATGCGGGCCATTCCCCGAGACCGAACCAAGAAGTCGCTCAAAATCTCCCAGTAGTCTGGGGGCCTATGACCGTAGACATTATGGCGGGCTGCGAGCCCTTTTCTCACCACGCGGGACCTTTGGGAGTCTTAGTGCTGCACGGATTTACGGGCAATCCCGCGTCGATGCGCCCACTCGCGGAACTGCTCGCCAAGGTGGGCTACAGCGTGGAGCTTCCCCGACTCCCCGGACACGGCACGACCGTCGAGGACATGACAACGACCACCTGGGCCGACTGGTCGAGGGCCGCAGAAGTCGCCTACGACACGCTCTCTGAGCACTGCGAGAGAGTCGCGGTCGTGGGTCTCTCTATGGGTGGTGGCCTGGCCGCGCACGTGGCCGAAGTGCGCCCTTCGGTGGTTGGCTGCGTCTTCATTAATCCGCTCGTGAAGCCGCCGCCGACCGAGACGTTCGACGGACTCGTCGCACTGCTCGACGCCGGTATCGAGTCCATCGAATCCATTGGTTCGGACATCAAGAAAGAGAACACGTTGGAGGCGTCGTACGACGCGACGCCCCTCGCCCCAGCGAAGAGCCTGTTCGAAGGCATCACGGTGGTGCACGAGAATCTGCACCTCATCAACGCACCCAGTCTGTTGCTCTCGAGTCGCGACGATCACGTCGTCACGTCGGACAACGGTGACGCCCTGATGGAGCACGTGGCCGGTCCCATCGAACGAGTTTGGCTGGAGAACTCGTATCACGTCGCGACGATGGACAACGACCAAGAGCTCGTCGAGACCTCGACCGTGGACTTTCTCGCGCGGGTTCTCTTGTAATGAGCTCACCCCTTCGACGAGAGGACGTCGCCAAAGTCGCCAAACTCGCCCGTCTCGCTCTCAGCGAGACGGAACTCGACCAGTTCACTGAACAACTCGGTCAGGTTCTTGAGCACGCGAACGACATTGCGGCATTGAAACTTGACGACGTCGTCGCGACGGCCCACCCCTTCGGTCTGATCAACGTCGTGCGTGAGGACGTGCTGCGCGAAAGTCTTTCGCGTGACGTCGTGCTCGCGATGGCGCCCGACGCGCAAGATGGGCGTTTTGCGGTGCCGCGCATTATGGGAGAGGCGCCGTGAGAAGTGCCGCGGAGATAGCGAGCGACGTTAAGAGCGGAGCGAGTTCGGCAGTGTCTGAGGTGACGCAGGCACTCGCGGTGATTCGTGCGCGAAACGAAGACCTCAATGTTTTTTTGTACGTCGACGAAGAAGGCGCGCTAGCGACCGCTCGACGCGTCGATGAGCGCGTGGCCGCCGGTGATGATCTTGGTTCGCTTGTGGGTGTGCCGGTCGCGCTAAAGGACAACCTCTGTCAAGTGGGCGTGCCGACGACCGCCGGTTCACGAATCCTTCAAGGGTGGTTACCGCCCTACAACGCCACCGTGATCGATCGGGTGCTCGCCGCGGGTGCGGTGCCGATGGGAAAGACGAACATGGACGAGTTCGCGATGGGCTCCTCCACCGAAACGTCGGCCTACGGACCTACGAGAAACCCGCTGGATCCTTCGCGAGTACCCGGCGGCTCGTCGGGTGGCTCGGCCGCGGCCGTGGCGGCGGACATGACGCCCATTGCGCTTGGTTCGGACACGGGCGGTTCGATCCGCCAACCCGCCGCGCTCTGTGGACTCGTGGGCGTGAAGCCCACGTACGGACTGGTGTCACGCTACGGCCTCATTGCGTTCGCGAGTTCACTCGATCAGATTGGTCCCTTCGCGAAGAACGTCACGGACGCTGCGATGCTGCTTGAAGCCATCGCCGGTCACGACCCGATGGACTCAACATCCTTGCCGGAGCCTTCGCCTTCACTGGTCGCCCACGTCGGTGACGGCGTGGCGGGCAAGAGGTTTGGCCTCGTGCGTGAGCTCGTCGAAGGAGCCGACGACGACGTCGTCGCTTCGGTGACACGCGCGGCTGACGCGTTGCGCGACGCCGGAGCCAGGATTGTCGAACTCTCGGTGCCCGAGTTTCGATTGGGACTCAGCGCGTACTACTTGCTCGCGCCGGCCGAAGCCTCGAGCAATCTGGCGCGCTATGACGGCGTGCGCTACGGACTTCGAATTGACGGAGAAGACGTGGCCGCGATGAATGAAGCCACGCGTACCGCGGGCTTCGGCGCTGAAGTGAAGCGACGCATCATGCTTGGCACCTACGCACTCTCGGCTGGTTACTACGACGCCTACTACGGACAGGCCCTGAAAGTTCGTACGCAGATGATCGACGCTTTTCGCCGCGCGTACCACGAGGCCGATCTCCTGCTCGGCGCGACGACCCCGTCGGTGGCCTTCAAATTCGGTGCGAAAACCAGTAATCCGATGGCCATGTACCTCTCGGACGTCTTTACGATTCCCACCAACTTGGCCGGGGAGGCCGCGATCTCGGTGCCCTTTGGCACGGGCGAGGGCGGACTGCCCGTGGGCGTGCAACTGCTCGGACCTGGTCGTAGCGAGGCGCAGCTCTTTGCCGCTTCGCGCGTGCTCGAAGTCGCGGATGGTCGATCGTGACGATGCCGGAGGGTTGGGAGTTGGTCGTGGGACTCGAAGTTCACACGGAACTCAAGACCACCACCAAGATGTTCTGTGGTTGTTTGAACGCCTTTGGATCCGAAGCGAACACCAACGTCTGTCCGGTCTGTCTCGGACTCCCGGGGTCGCTGCCGGTACTCAACGTTCACGCCGTCGATTTGGCGATGGCTATTGGCTTCGCGCTGCACTCGACGATCGCGTCGTCAACGTTTCACCGCAAAAACTACTTCTATCCTGACATGCCCAAGGACTTTCAGATCAGCCAGTACGACCTGCCGATCAACTCCGGTGGCTACTTGGACCTGCCCGATGGATCGCGGGTGACGATTGAGCGTGCGCACTTAGAAGAGGACACGGGTAAGTCCACGCACCTCGGTGGCAGTGGTCGAATTCACGGCGCCGATCGGTCGTTGGTGGACTACAACCGTTCCGGTGTGCCACTCGTAGAGATAGTTTCGGGTCCCGACATTCGAAGTTCGGCCCAAGCTCGGGCGTACGCGTCAGAACTTCGTGGCATCTTGATCGCGACCGGCGCCTCAGATGGTCGCATGGAAGAGGGATCGATGCGCATGGACGCGAACGTTTCCGTTCGCCGGTTCGGCGATCCACTAGGGACGCGCTGCGAGATCAAGAACTTGAACTCACTTCGCAGCCTCCAGCGAGCAATTGACTACGAAGCTCTTCGCCAAGTCGAACTCATTGAAGGTGGTGGGAAAGTTCGCCAAGAGACTCGTCACTGGGATGAAGGTCTCGGCGAAACCTCGACCATGCGAGTGAAAGAGGAGGCGGAGGACTATCGCTACTTCAGAGAGCCCGACCTCGTCGACTTAGCGCCCGACGAGGCGTGGCAGGAGCGGATCCGCGCCTCGCTGGGCGCACTGCCGGCCGAGCGACGGGCCGTTCTCTTGGCGCGGCTGTCGAATCCAGCGTCATCACAGTTAGACGCTCTCGAAGTCGTTGTTGATCTCGGATTCGATTCCTTCGTGCTCGCGGCCATTGACGCGAGCATCGAAGCGCCGCTGGCGCTGGCTCGTGCGGCCAATGAACTCGCAGCGAGCATTGAAAACATTGCGAATTTGTCACCGGAGTCGTTCATCGCCACCTTGCGAATGGAGCAGGACGGCGAGCTTTCGGCCACCCAAGCGAAGACGGTGCTGTTGGAGATTCTCGAACACGGGGGAGATCCCCGCGCTGTGGCGAGCGCCAAAGGATTTGAACAGCTCTCGTCGGACTCACTTGGCGCGACGGTTGCTCAACTGATCACGCAGCACCCAGAAGAATGGGCACGCTACCGCGAAGGCGACGAAAAACTTGCCCAGTTCTTCATTGGCCAAGTGATGAGGTTGACGAGCGGTCAGGCCAACGGCAGAGCCGTTATCGCTGAGTTACAAAGCCGGCGTTGAGTTTCTCGCTGTAACGAGCCAGCCGATACGGTTCGCTAACTGGTTCTCAACAGCGTTCATCAACTACGGCGACGCGGCGGTCGCTGGCCCCGTCCCAGCCGCGTTGCAAGCTCGTGGGTCCCACGGCTCGAGCGCCTGGTTCACGGAGCTGGGGGCGGTGAAGTCACTGCTGCCCTTTATGCCCGGTGGGTTGTACGGCGCCGCTGTTGTTGCCTGCGTCGTCGTGGTGGTGTGTGAACTCGTCGTCGTGGTGGTGTGTGAACTCGTCGTTGTCTTCTTGACCGAGGGCGCCGGTGTGATCGTTATACCCGTGCCGGTCTCCACGGTGACGAGTGAACCAGCGGCGACGTTGGCGGGGTCGTAACCGAGAATTGCGGGCCCCTCTATCTGATTGAGCACGGCCTGCGCCGCGGCGAGGCCGGGGCTCGTCCAGTTTCCGTGGGCCGGCGGCGGTGGACCGCCGTACCACACGACCGTTTCACTGACGGGGCCCGGTGGCGTCACGTTACGCGTGGAGGCGACGCGAAACCCCTTAGCGCCAAGCGCTTGCGCGATAATGGACGCCTGGTTGGCGACGCCCGTTCCATTTTCGACCGCGATCTTGAAGCTGGACGGCGACGGGAGTGCCGCGCCGGTGAAGGAGTTGTCGCCCGTCGCCACGCCAAAGATCTGATTGACGGTGCTCACACCGTCGGGCTGCACCGGAAATACCACGTCGCCGTAGGAGTAGCCCTGGTACTGGAGTGGCCCCGTCTCGACGTTGGTCACGGGATAGGTGAACTGGGGAGAACCGGTGAGGCTCGTGTGCGCAAAATTCTTAGCCAGACTGACCATCGACCCCTCGCTAAATCCACTGTCCACCGTCAGGTCGGGCAGCACCGCCGTCGCGATGGCCTGGTCAGTAATTGGATTGCCAATACCGCGCGCTGCTACTTTTGCGCCGAGGACTCGAAGGAACTCGTGGGTGCGTCGGATGCGTGCAAGATCGGAGAGCGCCTCTTGGGGCCATGAGCGCGGATCGTGATTGGAAGGGTTGGGCTGAATTTGCAAGTGGCGCGCTCGAACCAACTGAAGCGCGTGATAGCCATCGAGGTTGTAGCAACCAGAACGCTCAATGTTGAGGCCGGACTCTTGGTCAAAGATGGGGATAGGGAAGTACATCTTCACGCCACCCAAGGCATTGACGACGTTGGCGAACGTGTCAAAGTTCAGTTCGACGTAGTGGTTGATGGGAATCGCGAAGTCTTCTTCAATCGCGGTGACGAGCTGGCTCGGACCTTCGGCGAGAGCGGCGTCAATCTTATTTGCGCCAATGATGCGGGCGTTGGGCACGAAGAGGTCGCGCGGGATTGAAAGCAATGACACCTTGCCAGTACTTGGATCGAGGTGGACAATCATGTCGATGTCGCTGTTGACGCCGGTAACGCCCTGGGAGCACAGTCCGTACGCTTTGTTTTGGACCTTGAGGGCGCACCGGCTGGTCGATCCAATGAGCAGGATGTTCTCTGACGATTTCACCGTTTGCAAGGTGTTGACGTTTACTTTATTGACGAGAGAGCCGAGATAGTAGTAGTCACCCACGACGGCGCCCACGACGAGAACGACCACTACGCCGATGGTGATGATGGCGCGGCGCGCCCACTTACGGCCGCGACTTCGCGGTTTGCGTCGCGAACGGCGAGAACGCGTGTCAGTGTGTTGATTGACTGCCTCGCCGAGTTTCGCCAGGCGTTCCTGGTTAGCAATCGTTCTCTTGGACGGTTCGCGACCAGTTGCATCAGGATCGCTTGGCACCAGACAATTGTAGTTGACCCGTATTCAAAGATCGGTATGGGTTCGGGGCATTGGATACCGTAGACCAGAGTTACCAATTGACTGTCTAGTCGGTCAACGCGAAGTGATTTCGTGCACAGTGGGCACTCATCGCGCTGCTCTTAGACTTTGTCAATGACAACTCATCCCACTCCTCGAAGCACTGACGTGACCCTCGGAAAAGGTCGCGCGCCCGCACGCGCGATGCTGCGCGCGATGGGACTTGACGACGACGACATGAGTAAAGCTCAAATTGGCGTGGCGTCGAGTTGGAACGAAGTGACACCGTGCAACTTGCCCCTTGATCGATTGGCCAAACGAGCGAAGGTCGCCGTTCGTGACGCCGGTGGTATTCCCTTTGAGTTCGTGACCATTGCGGTGTCAGACGGGATCTCGATGGGCCACGAGGGTATGCACGCCTCCTTGGTGTCGCGAGAAGTCATCGCCGATTCGGTGGAAACCGTGATGCACGCCGAGCGATTTGACGCCATGGTCACCTTGGCGGGTTGCGACAAATCGTTGCCCGGCATGTTGATGGCCGCCGGTCGCGTCAACGTACCCACCGTCTTTCTCTACGGCGGCACAATCCTGCCGGGTCACTTGAACGGTGAAGCGCTCGACATCACGTCGGTCTTTGAGGCGGTGGGCGCGAACGCGGTGGGCGCGATTAGTGACGAGCAGTTGAAGGCCATCGAGTGCGCGGCCTGTCCCGGCGAGGGCAGTTGTGCCGGCATGTTCACCGCGAACACGATGGCGAGTGTGGGCGAGGCCCTCGGTATGTCGCTCATCGGTAGTGCTTCCGTACCATCCATTGACCAACGGCGTGACCAGTACGCCTACGATTCGGGGATCGCGGTACTGAATCTCTTGGACCTCGGCGTCAACGCACGCGACATCATGACCAAGCCGGCCTTTGAGAACGCGATTGCCGTGGTGATGGCGCTCGGCGGTTCGACGAACGCGGTGCTGCACCTGCTGGCGATTGCCCACGAATCGCGCGTTGACCTCGAACTCGATGACTTCAACAGGATCGCTAAGCGCGTGCCCCATATCGCCGACACCAAGCCCCACGGGAAGTACCACATGAGTGATCTCGACCACATTGGTGGCGTTCCCGTCGTTCTCCAACACCTCTTGGAGAACGACCGACTCAACGGCGACGTTATGACGGTGAGTGGCAAGACCATGGCGGAGAATCTCGAGGCGTACCACGCCCGTAAGCCCGATGGCGACGTCGTACACGAGATGTCGAAGCCCATTCACGTGCAGGGTGGCATCGCGATTTTGCGAGGCACACTCGCGCCGAAGGGAGCTGTGGTGAAGGTCGCGGGCCTCGATCAGATGTCCTTCACGGGAACCGCGCGCGTCTTTGACGGTGAAGACCTCGCGATGGAGGCCATCATGGCCGACGAGATTTCGCCCAACACGGTCGTGGTCATTCGCTACGAAGGCCCCAAGGGCGGACCCGGCATGCGTGAGATGCTCGCCGTCACCGGCGCGATGAAGGGCGTGGGCCGAGGCGCCGACTGCGCGCTCGTCACTGATGGTCGATTTAGCGGAGGAACGCACGGATTCTGTGTGGGCCACGTCGCACCCGAAGCGTTCGATGGCGGACCGATTGGCCTCGTGCGAGACGGCGATCTGATTGCTATCGACGTCAACAGCCTCTCGATGGACCTTCTCGTCGACGACGATGAATTGGCCGAGCGAGCGAGGGTTATCGCGCCCTTTACTCCTCGGTACACCACGGGAGTACTGGAAAAGTTCGCCCGTCTGGCCCAGGGGGCAGAGAAGGGTGCGGTGACGACGCGCTAGTCGGTCGTGGCCTAGTTACACGATGGCACTGGGCCGTGGCATCGTGTAACTAAGGGCCGGTAGAGCCCCGCGGGTTCAGGCCTGCGCTGGCCGTGAATCAAGGCCACTACCCGCTAGTCGTGTTGTGCGTGAGATGTTTTTGCGCTTAAACTAACGACGTGAAGACGCGCACCGAGATTCTGGTAGTAGTAGAGGCTTGGCGCCGGTAGTCACGCGTAGACGTACACCGGAGGCCTCCCAGAAACGGGAGGCCTTTTTTATTACCCAAACACGAAGGAGCATTGTGCAACTCACCGGAGCGCAAGCACTTATCAAGAGCCTGGAACAAGAGGGGGTCGACACCATCTTCGGACTGCCCGGCGGCGCGATTCTTCCCGTCTACGACCCCATCCTCGACTCCTCTATTCGCCATATTCTCGTACGCCACGAACAAGGGGCCGGCCACATGGCCGAGGGCTACGCACTCGCTACCGGTCGCCCCGGCGTCGCCATGGTCACCAGTGGCCCGGGGGCGACCAACATCGTCACGCCCATTGGCAACGCGCACATGGACTCCACGCCGCTCGTCGTCATCACCGGCCAAGTCGCCACCGCGTCCATTGGCTCGGACGCCTTTCAAGAGTGCGATATCACCGGTATCACGATGGGCATCACCAAGCACAACTTTCTGATTCAGTCGGCGCACGAGATTCCCCGCGTCGTCGCCTCAGCTTTTTATCTCGCCACGACCGGCCGACCCGGACCAGTGCTGATTGACCTGCCCAAGGACATCTCGCAGTCGATGATGGAGTGGTGGTACCCAACGACCATTGAAGAGTTGGACCTGCCCGGTTATCACCCCGAGATCGCCATCGACGATGCTGCCGTCGCGCGGGCCGTTGAGCTTATTGGGGCCTCAGAGCGCCCGGTGCTCTACGTCGGTGGTGGCACGATGAAGTCCAGAGCCCACATGGAGCTGCTGGCTTTCGCTGAGAGAACCAAGATGCCCGTCGTGACCACGCTGATGGCGCGTGGGGCGTTCCCGGACTCGCACGTCCAACACCTCGGCATGCCCGGCATGCACGGCATGTACAGCGCGGTGACCGCATTGCAGAAAGCAGACTTACTGATTTCGCTCGGTGCTCGTTTTGACGACCGGGTGACGGGACAGATCTCGAGCTTCGCCGCGGGCGCAAAAATCATTCACGTCGACATCGACCGCGCCGAGTTCAACAAAGTTCGCCAAGCCGACGTCACCTTGCAGACCAATGTCGTGGTGGCCTTGAATGCCCTTGAGGCGGCGAAGGCGACGCCCCAGAACCTCGACGTGTGGTGGAAAGAGATTCACACTTGGCAAGAGCGTTACCCCCTCGCTTACGACGAACCGGCGACTGATGGTCCGCTTCGTCCCCAACACGTCATCGAGGCCATCGCCGCCAAAGCCGCGCCGGGAACCATCGTTACCTCGGGTGTTGGACAACACCAGATGTGGGCCTCGCAGCATTGGAAATTTGAAGAGCCCGGTACCTGGGTCAACTCCGGGGGAGCGGGCACGATGGGATTCGGAGTTCCCGCGGCCATTGGCGCCAAGGTGGGCCGACCCGATCGCACGGTCTGGTGTATCGACGGCGACGGCTGTTTTCAGATGACCGCTCAAGAACTCGTCACCGCTCGCACCGAAGGCATTCCGATCAAGGTCGCGATTCTCAACAACGCCTACCTCGGCATGGTGCGCCAGTGGCAAGAGATGTTCTACGAAGAGCGCTACAGCGAGGTCTACCTCAGCGCGGACCTGCCCGACTACGTCAAATGGGCCGAAGCAATGGGCTGCGTTGGACTTCGCGCCCGCACGCTGAAGGAGATGCACGAAGTGATCGAACAGGCCAATTTGATCAACGACGTGCCGGTGGTCATCGACTTTCGCACGGACTCTGAAGAGAAAGTCTTTCCGATGGTCGCCGCTGGTGACTCGAACGACAACATCATGGTGCACCCGTCTTTGAGAGGAGAATCGCGATGACCGCCCCCGAGCCATACTTGGGCGCCACGAGCCACACGCCGGTTCGCCACCATATCTTGTCGGTGTTGGTGGAAAACAAAGCCGGCGTACTCGCTCGAATTGCCGGGCTCTTCGCCCGACGCGGCTTTAACATCTACTCGCTGGCCGTCGCCCCCGCCGAGGGTAACGCCCGCTTTTCGAGGGTCACCATCGTTGTTGACGCCGAGTCTGCGCCGCTTGAGCAGATCGTGGGCCAACTGAACAAGTTGATCAACGTGGTGGAGATCACTGACCTCGCGCCTAAGGACGCGACGGAACGTGAACTGCTGCTTGCGACACTCAGCGTCGAAAACGATCGACGCGCCGTGCTCGACGTCGTTGCCAACGCGGGCGCTTCGATAGTTGACGTCAACGCTACGTCAGTGACCGTGATGCTCGCGGGACCGCCCAGCGCGTGCGATCAACTAGAGAAGGCGCTCGAGAGCTTTTCCGAAGTGGCGTTGCAGCGTACCGGTCGCGTGGCTCTCCCTAGACTCGCACAGACGGTCTCGGCCTAACCAACTACCAGAGAGAAAGACTTTTACGATGACGACGATGTACTACGAAAAGGACGCCAAGCCCGAACTCTTGAAGGCCAAAAAGATCGCGATTCTGGGCTACGGGTCGCAGGGCCACGCCCACGCGCTGAACTTGCACGAGAGCGGCTACGACGTGCGCGTTGGGCTGCGCATGGAGTCCTCCTCGATTCTGAAGGCCGAAGAGGCGGGGCTACGCGTGCTCTCTATTGCTGACGCCTGCGCCGAAGCCGACGTCATCATGGTGTTGGTTCCCGACACCGAGCAGAAGAAGACCTACGACGCCGACATCGCGCCGCACCTCACCAAGGGCAAGTGTCTGTTGTTCGCGCACGGCTTCAACATTCGCTTTAACTTGATTGAGCCACCCTTGGACGTTGACGTCGCGATGGTCGCCCCGAAGGGCCCCGGCCACTTAGTTCGTCGCACCCACGTCGAAGGCGGCGGCGTGCCAGCACTCATCGCCGTCCACCAGGACGCCACGGGCCACGCCCACGATATCGCCCTGGCCTACGCCGACGGTATTGGCGCGACGCGCGCCGGTGTGTTGGAGACGACCTTCAGCGAAGAGACCGAGACGGACCTCTTCGGCGAGCAGGTGGTGCTCTGTGGAGGCGTGACGGAGCTCGTGCGCGCCGGGTACGAGACGTTGGTGGAAGCTGGTTACCAACCCGAGAGTGCGTACTTCGAGTGCCTGCACGAGCTGAAGTTGATCGTGGACTTGATGTACGAAGAGGGCATCACCGGCATGCGCTACAGCGTTTCGGATACGGCGGAGTACGGGGACCTCACGCGCGGTCCTCGAGTTATCACCGCGGACGTGAAGAAGGAGATGAAGAAGATCTTGGGCGAGATTCAAGACGGCACCTTCGCCGCCGAGTGGATTCTCGAGAACGAGATCGGCCGCCCTCGGTACCGCGAACTTCGTGACGCCGGAAAGAAGCACCCCATCGAAGAGATTGGCAAGAAGTTGCGCACAATGATGCCCTTCGTCTCCGCGGGGAAACAGAAGGTTTCAGATATCTCTGGTGGCGATACCGACTAGGGAGTCTGGCCTTAGGTGTGGCTGACTCATTTTGTACGCGAAGAGGGTGCGAGTTGACGAAGTGAGTGCCGAGCTTGAACCAATGGTCGATCTCACGGCGGCGCGAAAGTCCGCCGAGTCGTTGAGTGCGCTGTGGGGTCTTCAGCTCGGCGCACCCTTCGCGCTTTCGAACACTTCGTACGTCGTACCGGTGGGCGAGGACCGGGTACTCAAGGTGCCGTGGGGCGGTGACGATGAGTCACTCCATGAAGGCGACGTGCTCGAACTCTGGGACGGCGACGGCGCGGTGCGCTTGTTACGCCGCTCGGGAGTAGCGCTGCTCGAGGAGCGGGCTCTACCAGGAAGCGACATCAGCCACCTCGGTGACGAAGAAGCAACCGACATTGCGGTCAATCTCGCCACACGTCTGTGGCTACCAGCGCGCTCCCCGTTTCGACCGGTTGGGCCCGAGGTCGTGCGTTGGCTCAACGAAGCCGAACGCGAAGCCCGGCCACTGGCGTCCTTGACGCGCGTTGTTCGACGAAATAGCGGGAGGAAGTGCCGAGTGGCTCGTTCACGGCGACTTTCACCATCACAACGTCCTTCGCTCGGGCGAGCGTTTCGTCGCTATCGACCCCAAGCCCTATCCGGCTGATCGCGAACACGACGTGCCGTCATTCCTGTGGAACCCACTCGATAATCGCCTGACCGACGCGGCACAGACCGAGCGACGCATTCGGTCCTTTGTCGCGGCCGGACTCGACGAATTTCGTATTCGTGCGTGGACAGTGATCCGAGGCTCGTATCTGCGTAGTGATCCGGAGTACGTCGAGCCACTCCGCGCGCTGGTTGCGTAGATTTTTCTGTCGAGCGAGCGCTTGTACCGGCGACGGATGGAGGCGCGCTGACGCTGCGGTGCGCAGTGGCTTCTAAGGCGAGACGGCTACATTGAGTAACGGAGAAGACGGCTTCTCCATCTAATTTTCCTAGAGGATGGTGCGGTAGTGGAGTTAACAATCATTGGTGCTGGCGCCATCGGCGGAACGATTGGGGCTCACATGGCCCGAGCTGGTCACGACGTGGTGCTCTGTGACGCCGATGTCGATCACGTCGCAGTGATCAATCGCGACGGCATCACGATTGAAGGACCGGTTGAGAATTTCAACGTTCGGGTAAAGGCGATCACCCCCGACCAACTACCCGCGCAGATTAACCACGTCGCTATTGCGGTGAAGAGTCATCACACCGCGTCGGCGGCGGCGCTGCTCGAGGGGCGCATCGCGCCAGGCGGCTACGTCGTGAGTTTTCAGAATGGCTTCACGGCGGAGGTCCTCGCGGCCGCGGCCGGGCGCGAGAAGCTCATCGTCAGTTTCGTGAACTTTGGCGCCGACGTCATGGGCCCCGGTCGAATCATGCAGGGCAACATTGGCACCTTTCGCGTGGGCGAGCCCTTTCAGTCGGTGGTGACCCCGAGGGTCGTCGAACTGGTTGCGGCGCTGCCCTACGCGGTGGCGACGGACAACATTATGGGCTACCTCTGGGGAAAGGAGGCCTACGGGGCGATGCTCTACGCCGGTGCGGTGTCGGACTTATCCATCGCCGACTCGCTGGAAGATCCTCGGTATCGAACCTTGATGTTGGCGGTCGCTCGCGAGGTCTTAGCGCAGTCACCCGTTCCGCCCGAGGGATTCGATGGATTCGAGCCCGATGATCTCGAGGGCTCGCTGGCTCGGTTGGTGACGTTCAATCGTGGCAGCGCCAAGTCGCACAGCGGAATCTACCGCGACCTCATGGTGCGTAAACGTAAGACCGAAGTCGACGATCTGCTGCACGATTTGAAAGGGCCCCTCACGAACTACGTCGGGCAGTTGATTCACGCCATTGAGGCCGGCGAGCGCACCTGTGAGGTGGCGAACCTCGACCTTCTCGCAACCTACGAACGCACCGAACGTCTCGGCCGCCCGCTGAACGCCGTGGTGCGGACGCTCCCGGCGCCCAGGCGTCGTCCCGAGGGCCCACTACACGGTGTCGCGATCGCGGTGAAGGACCTCATCGATGTCGAGGGCGTACCTCGCGGCAACGGGAACCCGCACGACATGGTCGGGCCGCCCGCGCTGGCCGACGCGCCGATTATCTCGATTCTGCGTGAGGCCGGGGCCGACGTCTTCGCGACGACGACGTTGTTGGAGTACGCCGCCGGCGCCTTGAACCCGGACGTCGCCGAGGCGATGAATCCCTACGATTCACGTCGCACGGCGGGTGGCTCGAGTGGTGGATCGGCGGCCCTCGTGGGCGTTGGTGCGTGCGAGGTAGCACTTGGCACCGACACCGGAGGATCTATCCGTATCCCAGCGCACTACTGCAACGTCGTGGGCTTTAAGCCAACCTTTGGCAAGCTCGACGTGACGGGTGTGCAGGCCCTTTCGCCGTCGCTCGACCACGTGGGGCTGCTAACGCGTGACGTGGCAACCGCCGAGACGGTGTTCGCGGCGATGACCAGATCGAAGGTGCTGGCGGCGCCGTCGGGTCAACTCCGCGTGGGCGTCATCACGACGTGGCTTGACGATCCCGTAAGTTCGACAGAAGTACGGCGTGTTTTGGCGAACGCGCTCGCTCGAGTGAGCGTTGGTGCGAAGATCGTTGAAGTAAACGGGGCCGCGCTCGATGAGATGCGATCAACGTTTGACGACATCATCTTGTACGAAGCGTGGCGGGTTCATCAAGCACAAGTGGAGAGCGACCCGAGTCACTACGGTCCCGAGACTTTACGGTTGTTGCTCACGGCGTCAAAAGTCACTCGTGGTTCCTACGACGAGGCGCAATCCACGCGAGCCCGTCTCTTGCCCGCGACGGACGCCTTGTACGAGAACATCGACGTGCTCCTCACGCCGTCGACGCCCTACGTGGCCCCCGAAACGACGCCGCCAATTGACACGCCCGACGGTGCCACCGAGGGGTACTTCACCAGCCCCTTCAACCTGACCGGGGACCCGGCCGTGGTGGTGCCCTGTGGCTTCAGTGACCAAGGTCTCCCTATCGGCTTGCAGCTTTCTTCGCCGCGCGACACCGACATGTCGCTGCTGTGCGCTGCGCGCGTGGTGGAAGGCCTCCTCGCCGTGGAACGTCGCGAACCCGCGAGTCGCTAGTGCGACGAGCGAAATGGCACGGGACAATCTAGAGAAAGAAGTGACGACATGACTGGACCCATCATCATTGGTAGCGAACGTTCCGAAGCGGGCCTGCCCGCCGGGATGGATCTCTTGCGCCAGGGGGGTTCCGCGCTCGACGCGGTGGAAGAGGCGCTGCGGCGCTGCGAGGACAATCTCGAGGACCACTACGTGGGAACGGGAGGACTGCCCAACGCTCGCGGCGAGGTCGAACTTGACGCCTCGCTGATGATCGGTTCGACGCGCGCCTTTGGGGCCGTTGGAGCAGTGCGTAACTTTCCCCATCCGATCTCCATCGCCCGGGCCGTGCTCGAAACGTTGCCCCAGCACTGTCTTTTAGTCGGTGCCGGTGCTGAGCTCTTCGCCGACGAGTTGGGTTTTGAGCGCGGCGAACTTCTAACGGACGAGGCGGCGCGTTTGTTTCGCGAGGCTCTAGCGCCGTCGCACGAGTCGGTCGAAGGAGAGAAAACCAGCGCCGCGATTGGTGATGACGCCTATCGCATGGCGGCGATTGAACTAGTGAGGCACTTTCATCCTCACGACGGTCCGTGGGGAACCATCAACGTGATCGCGCTGGACGAGTCGGGGGAGATGGTAGTGGGCGTCTCGACGAGCGGCTACCCGTGGAAGTATCCCGGACGCGTTGGCGACTCCGCTCTGCCTGGCACGGGTAACTACTGCGACCTCCGTTTTGGTGGTGCTGCGTGCACGGGTCGCGGCGAGATGAGCATGCGCGTGACCGGCGCTCGTATGGTCGTCGACGCACTGGCTCGCGGCCTTGATCCGACCGAAGCCTGTCGATCGATGCTCAGCGAAGCCGACACGTTGCCGGACGCCTATAAAACCGAACTTCGCACACTCTGTCTCACGCCTGATGGTCGCCACGGTGGCGCGTCGGGTCAGTCGGGATCGACGTACAACGTGATGACGACGTCGAGCAACGTGCCGGAAATCTTCGAGAGAGCGGTGCGATGAGGATTTACATTTCGTCGGACATGGAAGGCACCGCCGGTGTCGTCGACTGGGATCACGTGATGGTGGGTGGCCATCTCTACGACTACTACACCGGCCTCTTGACGAATGAGATCAACGCCGCGATTGAGGGTGCCATGAAGGCGGGCGCCACGGAGTTCTTGGTGAACGACGCGCACTCGAAGATGGCGAACCTGCGCCCCGACGCCCTGGCCGGCGCGGCGCGCTACCTCTCGGGTCGCTTCAAGCCGATGTACATGATGCAGGGCCTCGACGCGACCTTTGACGCGGTCTTTTTCATCTCGTACCACGGTTCGATGGGCAGTCGCTCGTCGAATCTTTCCCACACTTACTTTCCGACGGCGTTCGCGGAAGTTACCCTGAACGGCGTCGTCGCGGGTGAAGCGGGGATCAACACCTTGGTGGCGCAGGCCTACGGCGTGCCGGTGGTGCTGGTGAGCGGCGATCAGATCACCGCCGACGAGCTGGCGCCCTTTGCGCCTGGTGCCTTCAGCGCCGTCGTCAAAGAGTCGGTGACGCGCTTCGCCGCGAACTCGCTCCACCCCAGTGAGGCCTGCCGGTTGATCTACGACCAGGCAGCGCTCGCCACGGCGTCAATCCCGTCGGCGACGCCGCCGGTCCTCACGCTGCCCGTGACGATGGCCATCACGTTTCGAACGAGTGACTACGCCGATCTGGCCACGCGCGTGCACGGCGTCGTGCGTACCGGGGACTTGAGTGCCGAAATCGTCGAGGTCGATCCGCTCGAGCTCTATCGCGTGTTCATCACCGTTGTCTTACTCTGTCGAGGACTCGTCGAGTAGTCGCTGATCAATCGAGCGTGGCGAGGAAGTCGCGCATCACCGCTTGAAAATGGTCGAACTCTTCGAATTGGGGCGAGTGACCTGATTTCTCGAAGACGACCAGAGTTGCGTTGGGAATGAGCGAGGCGATCGTCTCGGCGCTGGAGACCGGCGTGACCCAGTCGGTTCGACCGACCGTCACGAGCGTCGGACAGTTCACGTTCGGCAACTGGGGTCGTAGGTCGTACTTGGGCATGCTGTAGAGGAAGCACCAGTTGTGGGCCTCGTGACGATAGATGCCTGCTTCCACTCGCTCTTTAGTCTTCACGGGGTCGTACTCGAAGTCGTAGAGGGGGATAATCTCCTCCCAGCGATCCTTCAAATCTTGATCGTCGGTGATGCGCCCCTCCCAGTAACGGTTGAAGTTGTCCCAGTTGATCTCGATCCGCGTCTGCGTGCGGGCGTTTTCGAAAGCTCGCTCGAGGTTCGAATTGTCGGGCGAGGTGTCGCGAAGGATCATTGCCCGCGTGTGTTCGGGGTACGCCACGGCGTACTCCATCGCGATGAAGCCACCGTAGGACCCGCCCGCGATGACAATCTGGTCCGCGCCGATCCATTTGCGCAGCTCATCAACGTCCGAGGCCCACTGTTCATGGGAGAAGGGCGGCTTACCTTCACTGAGCCCACAGCCGCGCGCGTCAAAGACGACGACTTGGTACAGGTCGGCCAGCGGACCAAAGGTGGCCTTGGGCTCAGCGAGTGAGCCAATACCCCCGCCCCCGTGGTGCGCGATGAGTACGGGTGACCCTTTATCGCCTAGGACCTCGACGTTCAATTCATTGTCGTTGATGGTGACGCGCATGAAATCTCCTCGGTGGTTGGTTTTTGTAACGGTTTTGGTGTCAGGCTCGGTGCTGTTCGATCCACGTGGTGACGATGAACTCGAGGACGTCTAAGGGCACCGCACCGTTACCGAGCACGATCCCATGAAAAGCTCGCACGTCGAAGCCGTCGCCGAGTTGTTGGATCGCGACGTCGCGAAGGCGTTCAATTTCGCGTCGCCCGATCATGTAGGCGAGGGCCTGTCCGGGCCAGCCGATGTAACGGTCGATCTCGTTCGAAACGTTCGAAGCGGTGGTCGCGGTGTTGTTCCACATGAAGTCAACGGCGCGTTGGCGCGACCAACCCAAATGGTGCATTCCGGTGTCGACCACGAGTCGACAGGCGCGCAGCGCGTCAAAGGAGAGCATTCCGAGGCGAGCGACATCGGAACTGTACAGTCCCATTTCGTCCGCGAGGCCTTCGCTGTAGAGCCCCCAGCCTTCGACGAAGCCGCACACTTGAGCGTCGAGGAATCGCCGGTACATCGGCAGTTCGCTCAAGGTCTGGGCGGTGGCAATTTGAAGGTGGTGCCCCGGAGTGCTTTCGTGAAAGGCCAGAGCTTCGTACTCGTACGTGAAACGCTCCTGCGGGTTCGTCGTCAAGACACAGTGCGCGCCGGGGCGACTACCGTCTTGGGCCGGCGGGCGGTAGTGGGCGAGCGCGGCGCTCTTGGCCTCGATGGGGTGTATCTCTTCAATCACGCACTCGGCGATTTCGTACGGCGGGAACCAGTCGTTGCGCGCTGCCTCGGCGCGATGGAGAGCTTCGGTGACGACCGTCACGATCTCCTGGGACGAAGTGAAACGTAGTGCTTGATCCTCTCGTAAGCGCGAGAGGACGGTGGGCACGTCGCTTTCGCCAAGCACGCGCTCGCCGAGAGCTGACCACTGTCCCTGGAGGCTTTCGAGACGCTCGAGGCCAATGGTGTGAATCTCGTCGGGGCTGAGTTCAGTCGTCGTGTGACGGCGAACGGCCTTTCGATAGGACGACGCACCTCCATCGACCCAGCAAATGCCCACGTGTTCGTCGTCGCGGGCCACCGGCAACATGTCGTGTTCGAGGTACGCACACAGACGCGCTATGGCCGGACGCACCACGTCGGTGACGAGCGATCGAGACTTCGCGAGAAAGTCTTCGGCGTCGACAGACCCACCGACCGTGGGATTGGCGAGGGTGTCGTCCTCAATCGCTAGTTCGAGGTGGCCCCGCAACTGGTCGAGGGCTCGGTTAATACCGACGTGAGTTGAGTGGCGAACGTCGTCGTTCGCTTGGCCGTAGCGAGCGGTGAGTGCGTCGAAGAAGTGGCCGAGACCGCCAAGTCGTGTGAGGTAGTCATTCGCCGAAACTTCATCGATCGCGCCCGCGGCTGGCACACACATGAAGACCATGGCGTGAGGCGAGGCGTAGCCCTCTGCGGCCGCGTCGGCCTCCCAGATCCCTTCTTCGAGGTCCGTGCGCGCACCCCACGCGAGGCGACGAAGGACCGCCGCGTTGATCTGATCGGCGCCGGACATCTCGTCGACGTTGAGCCGGTCGAGGCGCTCCTCGAGAGCGAGGAATCGTGCTGCCCCCTTGGCGGCACCAGCACGGCTGGGATCGGGCAGTAGGTCGTCGTAGCCCGAGATGCCGAGAAGTGTCGCGGAGAGCGGATCGACGGTGTTTTGCACTTTGAAGAAGTCATCGTTCAACTGCTCGAGGGCAGCGTGAGCCGATTCAGCCATGGACTGGAGAGAGTTTCTCTAAGCGGTGCGGACCATCGGCCAACAGACGCCAGAGTTGTTCCCACGCGCGCATTCCTTCGCCAAGACGACGGATGCGCATGAATTCATTCGGCGCGTGCAGTTTCTCATCGGCTGTCGAAAATGAGAAGAACAGCGTCTTCGTGCCGAGTTCAGTCTCAAAGAGCGCTGTTGCCGGGAGTGTTCCCGCGATGCACGCGAGCAGCACCTTCTCGCCGGGGTACACACCGGCCAATGCCTCAGTCGCCGCACGCACCGCCGGGTGATTGGCACTAATTGTGTACGCCGGCACTTTCGCCGCGTCGGGCAGAACGATGACGGTTAGTCCCGGCGTCGCCTGTTGTTCGATGTGGGCTATGACCGACGACAGGACGTGCGAAGGATCTTGGCCTGGTACGAGGCGACACGAGATGTGGGCCTTGGCCACGTGGGGAATGACGGTGTACTTGCCGCCCGCTTCGATGCCGTTTACCTCGAGTGTCGGACGCTCCCAGAGCCGTTCAATCGTGGAGTAACCCGCTTCGCCAAAGACCTCAGTGACGCCGAGTTGTTCGCGATACTGATCCTCATCGAAGCTCACCGCACGAAGCTCACTGCGGCGTTCGTCACTGAGTGGCGCGATGCCGTCGTAGAAACCCTCGACGGCAACCCTGCCATCGGGGGAATGCAAACTGGCGATAATCTGCGTCAGACCGTGAATCGAGTTCGCAACCGTGCCTCCGAAGCGACCCGAGTGAAGATCGTCGTTCGCACCGTGCACTTCAACACTGAGCGTCACGAGACCCTTTGACATCAACGAGAGTGAAGGCTCGCTGGCGCGCCACATGGCACCGTCCGCCGAGATCACCAGGTCACACGCCAATTCTTGTGCGTGCTCACGCACGTACGCGTCCAGGTGGGGGCTACCAATCTCCTCTTCGCCTTCGAAGAGGAACTTGACGTTTAAGGGAAGTCGGCCCTCTTGTTCCATAAAGGCTTGGGCGACTTTCAACACGATGTAGACGGGACCTTTATCGTCAGTGCATCCGCGACCGCGCATAACGTCGCCGTCGACGCGTAGTTCGAAGGGCGGGGTGATCCACTCGTCAAGGTCGCCCGTCGGCTGTACGTCATAGTGGCCGTAGACGAGAATCGTGGGCGCGGAGGAATCGGCAATCCACTCGCCGCGCACGAGGGGATGTCCGCCCGTCGTATCGACGTAAGCGTTGGCGAAGCCGAGTTGTCGAACGAGCCAGTTAGCGGCGTCGCTCATCACGTCGCTGGACGCGTCACGAGAGATGCTCGGAATTGCGACGTACTCCGCCAACTCGTCGAGGTAGTGCTGAGTGTCCGGATTAATAGAGAGCATGGCCACCATCAACGGAGAGAGTCTGACCACTAATCCACGAAGAGTCGGGGCTGACGAAGAAGCGAACGCCGTTGGCGATGTCGTCTGCTGTTCCGAGGCGGCGCGTGGGAATTGCGTCTAAGAGCTTGCGCTGTCCCTCTTCGCCGTAACTTTCCCACTGGGCGATGGACGTCGGGTTCGAGAGTACGAAGCCCGGGGCCACGCAGTTCACCGTGATACCGAAGCGACCGAGCTCGTGCGCCATCTGACGCGTGAAACCAATCTGGGCGGCCTTCGCACTGGCGTAGGCCTGAATGCCCGTGAGGCTGACGCTGCGCCCGGCGCCAGAAGAGATCGTCACGATGCGACCCCAGCCGCGTTCCTTCATCGATGGCACCACCGCGCGCACGCAGATGAAGGCGCCGGTGAGATTGGACTCGACGACGTCGCGCCACTGCTCGTCGGTGACCTCTTCAATTGGCCGACCCACCTGGCCGCGCACGCCGCCGGCGCTGTTGATCAGAATGTCGGCGCCGCCGATGCTCGCCACGAAGTCATTTACCGATGATGAGTCGGTGACGTCCACGGTGTCCTTGTCGATACCGTGGACCGTCGCCCCTTCGCGGGTCAACGCCTCGGCAATCCCTCGCCCGATTCCTTGCGCGGTACCGGTGACGATCGCGACCTTGCCCGAGAGTGGTTGATTTTCATGTGCCATTAGTGACGTACCCATCCTGATTCAATAATCGTTCGTACTTCTTGGACCCCAGCGGCCCACACCTTTTCCATGACGTCCTCGGGGGCTTCGTATGGGCCTCCCATGGCACCGTCGGGCGCGAATTCACGGATCGCGAGAGGACCGAGGTTCATCAACAGTTCGCGCGGCACCACGGCCTTGGGCGTCGGCGCGTCGGCGCCTTTGATGCGCGTCCACGCAAAGTTCTCCACCCACGCGCCGTGCATCTGGTCGACGCAGAACTCATTGGCCGCGATGACCGTTTCTGGTCCGTTGTACCAACTATGAAAGAGCACTTGGACCTCTTTTTCGCGGGGTTGACACAGCCACTCGCGAATAAGGCCACCGACCGGCGCGTTGCCACCGTGACCATTAATTACCGCGATACGGCGAAAACCTTGCAGTGCCAGAGTGTCCAATAGATCGCGCAGGACTTCGATGTAGGTACTGAGTCGAAGACTCATCGAGCCGGGGTACGCGGTGAAGTAAGGCGCCATGCCAAAAGGCAAGACGGGTAGCACGGGAACGCCGAGGGGTTCGGCGGCCTCGACGGCGACGCGTTCTGCGCACAGTGCGTCGGTGCCGAGCGAGAGGAATCCGTGTTGTTCGGTGGAGCCAATCGGCAGCACTATTCGGTCATCGTGGGTCAAATACTCTTCGATCTGCATCCAGTTCGAATCAAAAATGCGCATGCTGGTCGCCTTTCGGTCGACACGGCGACCACTCTTTGTTGAGCCTGCGACCACGTGCGAGAGATCCGCGAGGCGTTAGCTCCACACTATCGGTGGCGTCGAAGCCCTCGCCAATGTCCTCGTCCGCGGACATCTACACTATGCCTACGCGAGTGAGGAACGCTGCTGAAAGAATGCGTGGTCTTAGCAACGAACGGACTCAGCGAAGAGGAGATCCCGTGAGTCGGATTTTGGATATCAAGGACCTCGTGGTCCGCATCGACATGAGGCACTCGTCAGTGACTCCGGTGGACGGCGTCTCGTTTCATATTGACGCCGGCGAGACGCTCGGCATCGTCGGTGAATCCGGTTGCGGCAAATCGATGACGGGCCTTTCGATCATGCAGCTCTTACCCTCGGGCGGACACATCACGGGCGGGAGTGTCGAGTTCATGGGTCGCGACTTGGCCCCGCTCACTTACAACGAGATGCACGAGATTCGCGGAAACGACATCGCGATGATCTTTCAAGATCCCATGACATCGTTGAACCCGACGAAAACCATTGGCGATCAAGTGGCGGAACCGGTTCGCATCCATCGCGGCGCCAGTCACCGCGACGCTCTCGATCGAGCGGTGGAGGTGTTGGGTCTCGTTGGCCTGCCACGACCCAAAGAACGTTTAGATGACTACCCTCACCAACTCTCGGGCGGCATGCGCCAGCGCGTGATGATCGCGATGGCCCTCGCCTGTGACCCGAAGCTGTTGATCGCCGACGAACCAACGACGGCGCTGGACGTCACTATCCAGGCTCAGATTCTCGAACTCTTGAGCGGTCTGAAAGAACAACTTGGCATGGCCGTGCTCTTGATAACTCACGACATGGGCGTCATCGCGGGACGTACCGATCGAGTGATGGTGATGTACGCGGGGAAGGCAGTCGAATCATGCTCGACCGAGGCGCTCTTTGATGAGATGCGCCACCCTTACTCCCAAGCCCTCCTCGCCTCGATCCCACGCCTCGAGCAGGACAACCAGCAGCGTCTGTACAGCATTCCTGGTCTGCCGCCTGACCTAAAACGCCCACCGTTAGGTTGTCGATTCGCGCCGCGATGTGAGCGCGCGACAGATAAATGTCGAACGGACGAACCGCCGTTGGACGGCGCGAGCGACGCGCATACCTTCGCCTGCTGGCACCCGATTGACGGGCCGCTCGACATGTCAGCGTCACGACGATTCGGAGGTCGAGCGCCAGAGAGCCAAGCGCGCGTGCTTCTGGAAGTGAAGAATCTCGTTAAGGAGTTTCCCGTGTCGGGAGGTCTGTTCTCGCGCGGCGCCAAGCACCGGGTCCACGCGGTCTCGGATGTCTCGTTCAGTGTTCGCCAAGGCGAGACCTTCGGCCTGGTGGGCGAGTCCGGCTGTGGCAAAACCACCGTCGGTCGTCTCGTCACCGCACTCGAGACGTCCGACTCGGGGGAGATCTTGTTCGACGGTCAAGACATCACGAAGTTCGACCGAAAGACGTTGCGCGCGCAACGTCGCAACTTTCAACTCATGTTTCAAGACCCCTACGCGTCGCTTGATCCCCGAATGAGGGTGGGAGCAATTTTGCGCGAACCTTTAGCGATTCAAGGCATCGGCAGCCGCGACGAGCAGAACGAGATCATTCAAGGATTACTCGCCGACGTCGGTTTGGCGCCCGACGCCGTCGATCGTTACGCTCACGAGTTCTCTGGAGGACAGCGTCAGCGCATTGGTTTAGCGAGGGCGCTTGCCCTTAATCCGAAACTCGTTGTCGCTGACGAACCCGTCAGTGCGCTCGATGTCTCGATTCGTTCTCAAGTGCTGAACCTCATGAGGAGGTTGCAGTCCACTCACGACCTTACCTACATCGTGATTTCGCACGACCTCGCGGTGGTGAAGTATCTCGCGGACACCATAGGGGTGATGTACCTCGGCAAGATGGTGGAGATCGGGCCGAGCGACACGATTTACGAGCACCCCGTTCACCCCTACACGGCCCGATTAATCGAGGCAATTCCGATTCCCTCACCGGAGTTCGAGCGCGCCAAAAGCGGTCAGATCGTCAAGGGAGAGTTACCGAGTGCGCTCGATCCTCCCTCCGGGTGTCGATTTCGCACGCGCTGCGACCGCGCTCAAGACCTGTGCGCCGAGCAAGAGCCGCCGCTACGGACCTTTGGCGTGAATCACGTTGCGGCGTGCCACTTTCCCCTTGAACAAGTTGCGGTCGGCATTTCCTCCTCGAGGACGCGTGGCGAAGCGACCGAGACTACCGACTAAGAGCGTGTGTTCTATTTGGCGAGTGCCCCAAGCGCCACGACCGGCACTATCAAGTCGTGGCCAATTCAAGTGACCTAACCAACGCCCAGTGGAGCCTCCTCGAACCCCTACTTGCGCATTGCACTAAACGAGGCCCGAAACACGGAGCCGACCTGCGCCACGTCGTGGACGCGATGCTCTACATCTCGCACACCGGGTGCCAATGGCGCTTCCTGCCTGAGG
>DATCCC010000030.1:0-34802 GCA_036511495.1 Acidimicrobiales bacterium
GCCAACTACCGTCCGCAGTTCTACTTCCGTACCACTGACGTCACCGGTACCATCGAGCTGCCTACGGGCACCGAGATGGTTATGCCTGGTGACAACACTGACATGACCGTCACCCTCGGTAAGCCCATCGCGATGGAAGAGGGCTTGACCTTCTCGATTCGTGAAGGTGGCCGTACCGTGGGTTCTGGCCGCGTCACGAAGATCCTGAAGTAGGACTGGTCATGGCCGACAACCGACAAATGATTCGTATCCGATTGAAGGCCTTTGATCACGGCGTGCTGGATCAGTCCACCGCAAAGATCGTCCAAACGGTTGAGCGCACGAACGCTCGGGTTCAGGGCCCCGTGCCCCTCCCGACCGAAAAGCACCGTTACACGGTGGTTCGTGGACCCCACAAGCACAAAGACAGTCGCGAACACTTCGAAATGCGTATCCACAAGCGTCTTTTGGACATTGTGGACCACACGGCCAAAACCGTCGATTCGCTGCAGCGTCTCGACCTGCCGGCCGGCGTGGATATCGAGATCAAGATTCGCCAAAACTAAGCACCTAAACCCGCAAACGCCTTTGGGTAGTGGCCTTGATTCACGGCCAGCGCGGGCCTGAACCCACCGGGCTCTACCGGCCCTTAGTTACGCGATGCCACGGCCCAGTGACATCGTGTAACTAGGCCACGACCCGCCTTTGCGTTTGCGGGGCCTCTAGGTGTAGAGTTAATAGCCCCGTTCTTTACGAATGGGGCAACAACAGAGGTGTTCAGTTGCCATTTTTGGAACGCTGAACCAACAAGTCGAGCGCTCCGTTCGGGTTTATTGGCCCGGCGGAGCGTCTGTATGTCGGCCCAGTCCGACGTGCAGATAAGAAGAGGAAGAGGAAAACGTGGCGGCCAAAGCGATCGTCGGCGAGAAGGTGGGAATGACCCAGGTCTGGGACGACCAAAACCGGGCAATCCCGGTCACGGTGGTCCGAGTCAGCCCAGCGCGCGTCGTCCAAGTAAAGACTCCTGAGAAGGAGGGCTACTCCGCGGTCCAGGTGACCTGGGGTACGCGCCGACTCTCCACCCTCACCAAGCCCGAACTCGGCCACTTCGAAAAGGCCGGCGTCGCCCCGGGCACGAAGCTCGTTGAGCTTCGCCTCGATGACGTCACGGGCTACAGCGTGGGTCAAGAGATTCTCGTCGACTCCTTCGAAAAGGGCGAGATGATTGACGCCACGGCCGTGTCCAAGGGCAAGGGCTTTGCCGGTGGCATGAAACGCCACAACTTCAAGGGCCAAGGCGCCGCGCACGGTAACCACAAGCACCACCGTGCTCCGGGTTCCATCGGCGCCTGCGCGACCCCCGGTCGTGTCTTTAAGGGCACGAAGATGGCCGGTCGCATGGGTGGCCAGCAAGTCACGACGACCAACCTCGAAGTGATCTCCGTGGACGTTGATCGTCAGCTCGTCCTCGTCAAGGGTGCCGTTCCTGGTCCACGTGGCGGCGTTGTCGTGCTGCGCACGTCGGTGAAGAATCCAATGAAGGCCGGAGGTCAGCGATGAGTGAGGTCTTCACCCTTCGTGGTCCCGTCAAGAAGGACCGCCCCGCGTTGGTCAAGCACTCCATCACGCGCCACTCGCTCTTGGGCGTTTCGCTGGGCCGTGTCAACCTCGACCCAACGTTCTTTGGCGTGACGCCGAACATGGCCGTGATGCACCAAGTCGTTAAGGCCCAACTCGCCGCGAAGCGTTCGGGTACCCAATCAACCAAGACCCGTAAAGAGGTTCGCGGTGGTGGGCGAAAGCCCTTCAACCAAAAGGGCACCGGTGGCGCTCGTCAGGGAACCATCCGCGCGCCGCACTACCCCGGTGGTGGTATTGCGCTTGGACCCAAGCCTCGTAGTTACGAGCAGAAGACCCCGAAGAAGATGATTCGCTTGGCGCTCTACTCAGCGCTCAGTGACCGCGCGATGATGAAGCGCGTTGCCCTCATCGACAGCTTCGACGCCTGGAGTGAGCCCAAGACCAAGGACGCCATTACCGCGTTGTCCGTCCTGGGCCTTGAGGGCAAGATCCTCGTCGTGCTCGGGCGCGACGACGAGACGGCCTTTCGTTCCTTCCGCAACCTCATGAACGTCAAGACCATCGACGCCGGCGAGATCAACGCCTACGACGTCCTCGACTGTGACTGGCTGCTCTTCACCGACGCCACGTTGCCCACCGCTAAGGAGACCAACTAATGCGCGACGCTATGAGCATTCTGATTCGCCCGGTGGTCTCGGAGAAGACCTACAAGTTGATGGACGCGGGCACGTACGTGTTCGTCGTCGATCCTCGGGCCACCAAGATCGACGTACGTAACGCCGTCGAGCAGGCCTTCAACGTCAAGGTCATCAACGTGAACACCCTGAACCGCAAGGGCAAGAACACGCGCAACCGTCGCACCGGCGTCCGCGGCGCTAAGCCGAGCACCAAGCGAGCCATCGTCACCTTGCGTCAAGGCGACACGATCAACCTCTTCGAGAACTAAGGACTGCCATGGCATTACGTCACCGCAAACCAACCAGCCCCGGTCGCCGCTTCCAGACCGTCTCGGACTTCGCCGAACTCACCACGACGACGCCAGAAAAATCCTTGCTCGCCCCCAAGCCCAAAACGGGTGGTCGCAACAACTACGGCCGCAAGACCTCGCGTCACCGCGGTGGTGGTCACAAGCAGCAGTACCGCATCGTTGACTTCAAGCGCAACAAAGATCACATCCCGGCCAAAGTCGCCACCATTGAGTACGACCCCAATCGCACGTGTCGCATTGCGTTGCTGCACTACGCCGACGGCGAAAAGCGCTACATCTTGGCGCCGAATGGTCTCAGCGTCGGTGACTACGTCGAGTCCGGCCCCAAGGCCGACATCCGCTTGGGTAACACCTTGCCGATGCGATTCATTCCTACTGGTTCGACCGTGCACAACGTCGAGCTTCGCCCCGGTGGCGGCGGCAAGATGGCCCGTAGCGCCGGCATGAGCGTGCAACTCGTCGCCAAGGACGGTGGCTTCGCCACGCTGCGCCTCCCCTCAACCGAGATGCGCCGCGTGCCCATTGACTGTCGTGCGACGCTCGGCATCGTTGGTAACTCCGAGCACGAACTCATCAAGATCGGTAAGGCCGGCCGCAACCGCTGGAAGGGCATTCGCCCCCAGACGCGCGGTGTGGCGATGAACCCCGTCGACCACCCACTCGGTGGTGGCGAAGGCAAGACCTCGGGTGGACGCCACCCGGTGTCGCCGTGGGGTCAGCCCGAAGGTCGTACGCGTCTGCCAAAGACATCAGACGCGCTCATTATTCGTCGTCGCCGTGGACGCGGCGCGCGGAGGTAGGTAGACAATGTCACGTAGCTTAAAAAAGGGTCCCTTCATCGACACCCACCTTTTGAAGAAGGTGGACGCGATGAACGCAGCCAACGAGAAGAAGGTCATCAAGACCTGGAGCCGTCGCTCGACGGTCATCCCCGACATGGTCGGTCACACCTTCGCCGTGCACGACGGTCGTCGTCACGTGCCGGTGTTCGTGAACGAGTCCATGGTCGGCCACAAGCTCGGCGAGTTCGCCCCCACGCGTACCTTTAAGTTTCACGCGGGCCAGGAAAAGACGGGTCGGCGCTAATGACCGGTCCCAAGACCAACGAACGTCCGGGCACCCGTGCCACGCTGCGCGGCTTTCCCATGTCGGCGAGCAAGGCTCGCGTGGTACTGAACATCGTGCGCGGTGAGGACGTGACGACGGCTGCTGAGATTTTGGCTGGCACGAGTCGCGAAGCCGCCGACGTGATCGCCAAAGTGCTCGCCTCGGCCGTCGCCAACGCCGTGAGCAACGACGCGATGATCGCCGAAGAGCTCTACATCTCAGCGGCCTTCGCCGACGAGGGCATCACCATGAAGCGCTTCTCACCTCGCGCGCGTGGTCGTGCCGGCAAGATCTTTAAGCGCTCGACGCACATCACCGTGATCGTCTCGCGCATGGACGAAGAGCGCCTCGCACTCATGCGCAACGCCCGCAGTGCCCAAGCGGTGGCGAGTCGTTCACGACGCGTGCAGTCCTCGCGCCGTCGCGCCGACCAAACCGCCAGTTTCAATAAGCGCGAAGCCGCCCACGAGGCTCAGGCCGAACTCGACGCCGCCGCCGAGACCGAGGCCAATCTCGAGGCCACCGAGAACGAACAGATTGAGAGCGACGCCAGCGATGACGTCGTGCTCGACGACGTCGGTACCACGCCCATCAGCGACTACGACGACGAAACGCCCGCGCCCGAAGTGGTGGCGGCCGAAGAAGAGAACGAAGTAGAGAACGAAGAGACGGTGTCGGATGACACCACGGAGGAGACCAACTAATGGGTCAGAAGGTAAACCCCTACGGTTTCCGTCTCGGTATCACGACGGACTGGAAGTCGCGCTGGTTCAAGGAGCGCGGCTACAAGGACCTCGTCATCGAGGACTGGAAGATTCGCGACTACCTCACCAAGCAGCTCGAGAGCGCCGCGGTGAGCCGCATTGAGATTGAGCGCAACTCCGACCGCATCCGCGTCGACATCCACACCGCCCGTCCGGGCATCGTGATCGGTCGTCGCGGGGCCGAGGCCGAGCGTTTGAAGAAGGACCTCGAGAAGATCACCGGTCAGAAGAACAAGATCTCGTTGAACATCCAAGAGATCAAGCAGCCCGAGCTCGACGCCGCACTCATCGCCCAAGGCATCTGTGACCAGTTGCTGCGCCGCGTGGCCTTTCGCCGGGCGATGAAGCGCGGTATCCAGACCGTCCAAAAGGCTGGCGCGCTGGGCGTAAAGATCCAAGCCTCGGGTCGTCTCGGCGGCGCGGAAATGTCGCGTCGCGAGCAGTACCGCGAAGGCCGCGTGCCCTTGCACACGTTGCGCGCCGACATTGACTACGGATTCCGTGAGGCGCGGACCTCGACGGGCCGCGTGGGCGTGAAGGTCTGGATCTACAAGGGCGACATCTTGCCCTACCAGTTGACGAACGACGAAAAGATCGTCCGCGAGGCCGCCATGGCCGCCGGCGACGCCATGCCCGTCGGCTCTTCATCCTCAGCGCCCAAGGGCGTCGTGCGGGCCGGCGGCGGTCGTCGTCGCGTGGACGCCGAACCAGTCGTTGAGGACGTCGTCGTTGAAGAGATGCAGGGCAGTGTGTCGGACAAGGTCGCTGAGGGCGAACTACACGAGACCACGCTGGAGATCCTCGACGACGTCAGTGTCGACGCTCCCGTGGCCGACCTGTTGGCTTCCACCCCAGAAGTAGAAGCGCAACTCGCCGTCGAAGAAGAGATCGAGCGTCGTACCGCCAGTGAGCACACTGACACGCCGCACTTTCGAAAGGACGCGGAGTAACCATGTTGATGCCCCGCAAAGTTAAGTACCGCAAGCAGCAGCGCGGTCGTCGGGCCGGTATGGCCAAGGGCGGCGTGGACCTGAACTTCGGTGACTTCGGCATTCAAGCCCTCGAACGTGGTTGGCTGACCGCTCGCCAGATTGAGGCCGCTCGTATTGCCATGACCCGTCACGTCAAGCGTGGTGGCAAGGTCTGGATTCGTGTCTTTCCCGACAAGCCCGTTACCCAAAAGCCCGCCGAAACGCGCATGGGTTCCGGTAAGGGCAATCCCGAGTTCTGGGTTGCCGTCGTGAAGCCCGGTCGCATGTTGTTCGAGCTCGGAGGGGTCGACGAGACCTTGGCCCGCGCCGCCATGGAGCGCGCGATTCAAAAACTGCCCATTAAGGCCAAGTTCGTCGTGCGTCCTGGCACGCACGGCGCCCCGGAGGTGACGATCTAATGGCTAAGACCAAAGAACACGTGGCGGAGATGCGTCTCCTCGGTGACAGCGAACTGCTCAGTCGTCTGGGTGAGGCTCGTCGTGAGCTCTTCAACCTGCGCTTCCAACTCGCTACCGGACAACTCGACAATTCGGCACGGCTCGGTTCAGTGAAGAAAGACATCGCCCGACTCTCGACGTTTCTACGCGAACGCGAGATCGTCGCCCACGAAGCTCTAGAAGAAGGCGGTGCGTCATGAGTGACGAAACCAACGAAGTAACCCCAGACGAAACCGGCGACGTGGCAACCGACGTTATGGCTACCGAGCCGAGCACCGTCGAGACCGACGTGTTGGCCGTCGAGCCGAGCACCGTCGAAACCGACGTGATGCACGCCGGCGCCACCGACCCCGCCGACGACGGACGCGCCAACCCCCGCAAGGTTCGTGAGGGCATCGTCATCTCGGACAAGATGAACTCGACGCTCGTTGTTGCTGTGCACGAACGCGTTCGTCACCCTCGTTACGACAAGACCGTTCAGCGCACCAAGAAGCTCTACGTGCACGACGAGAAGAACGAGGCGAAGATTGGTGACAAGGTTCGCGTCCAAGAGACGCGCCCCCTGTCGAAGCTCAAACGCTGGCGCTTGACCGAGATCGTGGAGCGTGCTCGATGATTCAACAAGAGAGTCGCCTCAAGGTCGCCGACAACAGCGGCGCGAAGGAAGTCCTGTGCATTCGCGTGCTCGGTGGATCACGTCGTCGTTACGCCTCGATTGGTGACGTCTTCATCGCCACGGTGAAGGACGCCATCCCCGGAGCTGCGGTAAAGAAGGGTGACGTGGTTCGCTGCGTGGTCGTTCGCACGGCCAAGGAGAAGCGTCGTCCCGACGGTTCCTACATCAGGTTCGACGAGAACGCCGCGGTCTTGATCAACGATCAACTCCAGCCCCGTGGCACGCGCATCTTTGGTCCCGTTGGTCGCGAACTTCGCGACAAGAAGTTCATGCGCATCATTTCACTCGCGCCGGAGGTGTTGTAATGAAAATTCATAAGGGTGACGACGTGTTGGTTCTCTCGGGCAAGTTCCGTGGGGCCCGCGCCCAAGTCGAAGAGGCGTTGCCGTCGTCGAACAAGGTCATCTTGGACGGCGTCAACATCGCCAAGCGCGCCACCAAGCAGAGTGGCTCGACCATGCAGGCCGGCATCATCGACAAGTTGATGCCACTGCACGCCTCCAACGTCGCGGTCTGGTGTCCTAAGCACAAGGGTCCCGCGAAAGTTGGCTACAAAATCGTTGACGACGCGAAGTCGCGCGTCTGTCGTAAGTGTGGAGAGGTTCTATGACAACGACGACACGTCCACGTCTAAAGGTCCGCTTCGACCAAGAGATCCGCGTGGCTCTCAAGGAAGAGTTGGGTCTGGCGAACATTATGCAGGTACCGCGTCTCGAGAAGATCGTTCTTAACTCGGGCGTCGGGCGAGCTACCCAGCAGGCCTCGTTGCTCGAGGGCGCCCAGCGCGACCTCGAACTCATCACGGGTCAAAAGCCGGTCGTGACGCGCGCGAAGAAGTCAATCGCGAGTTTCAAGTTGCGCGAAGAACAGCCCATTGGCGTCAAAGTCACCCTTCGTGGGGACCGCGCCTGGGAGTTCTTCGACCGACTGATCAGCCTCGCGATTCCTCGAATTCGCGACTTCCGTGGACTGTCGCCCAAGTCGTTCGACGGACACGGCAACTACACCTTTGGTGTGAACGACCAGTTGATCTTCCCCGAGATCGACTACGACAAGATTGACGCGCCCCGTGGTTTTGACATCACCATTGTCACTACGGCCGCGACCGACGAGCAGGGTCGCGCGTTTCTGCGCGCCTACGGCTTCCCCTTCAAGCAGGAGACTCGCTAAGTATGGCAAAAAAAGCTCTTCGCATTAAGCAAAAGCAGACCCCGAAGTTCTCGACGCGCGCGTACACGCGCTGCGAGCGCTGTGGACGTCCGCGTTCGGTGTATCGCAAGTTCGGCCTGTGCCGAATCTGTTTACGCATGATGGTTCACGCCGGTGAGATTCCCGGCGTCACTAAGGCGAGTTGGTAGGAGGACTGTTATGACTATGACTGACCCCATTGCCGACATGCTCACGCGCATTCGCAACGCCAACGCCGCCATGTTCGACAGCGTCAAAATGCCGAGTTCGAAGTTGAAAGAGAACTTGGCCCAGGTCCTTAAGAGGGAAGGTTTCATCTCGGGTTACACCGTGACGCAACTAGAGAACAAGCCCGGCGCCCAGCTCGAGATCAACCTCAAGTACTCAGAAGATCGCAAGAAAACCATCATTGGCATCAAGCGCATCTCCAAGCCCGGTCTTCGCATCTACAAGAAGTCCGACCAGATGCCCAAAGTGCTTGGTGGAGTTGGCGTGGCCGTTGTCTCGACGAGTCACGGCCTCATGACCGACCGCGAAGCGCGCAAGGCCAAGTTGGGCGGCGAGGTTCTTTGTTATGTGTGGTAGTTCGATCACCTCGCTAGTGGAGGGTAACTAATGTCGCGAATCGGTCGCAGTCCCATCACCGTGCCGGGCAACGTCACGGTCAGTTACGCCGACGACGTCGTCACGGTCAAGGGTCCAAACGGGACCATGACCCGCAACGTTCCGAGTGGCATCACCATGGCCCAGGAAGGTGACACGCTCGTCGTCGACCGCGCCAGTGAAGAGACCTCGCAAAAGGCGTTGCACGGACTCACGCGCACGTTGGTCGCGAACATGGTCACCGGCGTCACCGAAGGGTGGAGTAAAGAGCTCGAGATCATTGGCGTGGGGTACCGCGCCGCCGCCGCCGGACCTGGCGCGATTGACTTGGCGCTCGGCTTCAGTCACCCCGTGAAGTTCACCGCTCCCGAGGGCGTCACCTTTGAGGTGCCGACTCCGACGCGCGTGATCATCAAGGGCGCTGACAAAGAGATCGTCGGCCAGGTTGCCGCCAACATTCGCAAACTTCGCAAACCCGAGCCCTACAAGGGCAAGGGTGTGCGCTACCTCGGAGAACGAGTAGCGCGCAAGGCAGGAAAGGCCGCAAAGTAATGGCACGCACTACTCGTGAACTTCGCCAGCGTCGTCATCGTCGACTGCGCAAGACCCTCTCGGGCACGCCCGAGCGCCCCCGCGTCGCGGTGAGTCGCACCAATAAGCACATCTCGGCGCAGATCATCGACGACACCACGGGCCGGACCCTGGCCGCGGCCTCGTCGGTCGAGGGCGCCCTCAAGAGCGCGACCGGTGGCAACATCGAAGGGGCGAAGGTAGTGGCAACGTTGCTCGCGACCCGCGCCAAAGAAGCCAACATCGCCACGGTGGTCTTTGACCGCGGTGGCTTCGACTACCACGGCCGAGTGGCGGCGTTCGCCGACGCCCTACGTGCCGGCGGACTGGAGTTTTAATGAGTGAAGAAGTCTACGAAGAGCGCACCATCAAGGTGAACCGAGTGTCCAAAGTGGTTAAGGGTGGACGTCGTTTCTCCTTCACCGCGCTCATGGTGATCGGCGATGGCAAGGGCAAAGTCGGTCTCGGCTACGGCAAGGCCAAAGAGGCCGGCCTCGCCGTACAAAAGGGCATCGAAGAAGCGCGCAAGAACCTCTTCGACGTGCCTTTAGCCGGCACGACCATTGTCTACCCCGTCATTGGCAGTTCGGGCGCCGGGCGAGTGCTGATGAAGCCCGCCGCTCCGGGTACCGGCGTTATCGCCGGTGGTGCGGCGCGAGCGATTTTGGAGATGGCCGGCGTGAAGGACATCATCGCCAAGTCACTCGGTTCGAGTAACGGCATTAACGTCGCGCACGCCACGATCGAAGGTCTTAAGCAACTCCGTCGCCCCGAAGAGCTCGCCGCTCTTCGCGACAAGCCCGCCGACGAGATCATTCCTTTTGGGACGCTTCGCGCGTACCGCGAACGTCAGCGCGATGGCGACCTCTTTAAGGTCACGGAAGGCTAGCCATGCAACTCAAGGTCACCCAAATTCGTTCCGCTATCGCCACCAAGCCCAAGCACCGTGGGACCCTTCGCGCGCTCGGACTAAGGGGTATCGGACAGTCCAACGTGCTACCTGATCGTCCCGAAATTCACGGAATGATCGCTCGCGTACCGCACCTGATCAAAGTAGAAGAGGTCAACGAATGAAGTTGCACGATCTCAAAAGCCCCGCCGGCTCCATCAAGCGCAAGCGCATCGTCGGCCGTGGTATCGCGGGTAAGGGCGGCAAGACCGCCGGCCGTGGCACCAAAGGTCAGAAGGCCCGCCGTCAGATCCCTCAGGGTTTCGAAGGTGGACAGATTCCCCTTCTTCAGCGCATCCCCAAGCTCAAGGGCTTTACGAACCCCTTTCGCGTGGAGTACACGCCCGTGAACCTCGACGCCCTGGGCGCACTTGGTATCACCGACATCACCCACGACGTACTCGTCGAAAAGGGACTCTGTCGCAAAAAGGATCTCGTGAAGGTGCTCGGCCGTGGTTCGGTTCCCGGCGCCCTGAACGTCTCCGCGCATCGTTTCTCGGCTTCGGCGAAAGAGGCCATCGAGGGCGCTGGCGGTACGACGACGTTGCTGGACCTGCCCTTCTCCGTTCGTCCACCGGCGTCGGGTAACCAACACCAGAACCGATAAGGTCGAAAAGTGCTGCAGCGACTTGGGAACATCTTTCGTGTACCGGACCTTCGCAACAAGGTTCTCTTCACGATCGGGATCATCTGTCTCTACCAGTTAGGCGCCAACCTGCCGATCCCCGGGGTCAGTTGGCACCAGGTCCAGGCACTGCAGTCCAAGGCCGGCGCCAGTGGCGTGCTCGGCTTCTTGAACCTCTTTTCCGGGGGGGCGTTGACGCGTCTCGCGGTCTTTGGTCTTGGGGTCATGCCCTACATCACGAGTTCGATCGTCATCCAACTCCTCACGACCGTTATCCCAAAACTCACCGAGTGGCGCGACCAAGGCGCCGTTGGTCAAAAGAAGATCACCCAGACCACGCGTTATCTCACGATCGGCCTCGCGCTCTTGCAGTCGACGGGCCTCATCTACGCCTTCCACGGTCACGATCAGGCCTTGCTCGGATTCAACATCAACTTGATTCCTCGCTTCACGCTGTGGCTCGGTCTCTTCATGGTCATCATCCTCACGGCCGGCACGGCCTTTGTGATGTGGCTCGCCGAGCTCATCACCCAGCGCGGCATTGGACAAGGGATGAGTCTCTTGATCTTCGCGAACGTCGTTGCCGGACTTCCGTCGGGCGGTAAGGCGGTCTACGAGGAGGGAGGTCCGGGCAAGTTCTTCATTATTCTCGTGATCTCCTTGGCCCTCATTGTCTTCATTGTCTTTATGGACAACGGACAACGCCGGATTCCCGTCACGTTCGCGAGACGCGTCGTCGGGCGACGAGAGATGGGTGGCAACTCCACCTACATACCTCTAAAGGTCAACCAGTCCGGCGTTATCCCGATCATCTTCGCCTCGTCGGTTCTCTACATCCCGGTCTTGATGTCCAACATCGTGCCCTGGGCGAGTTTTCAGCACTTCGTGACGAACTCGCTCACCCCGACGAACTTCTTCTATATCGCCTCGGACTTCCTCTTGATCGTGGCCTTCACGTTCTTCTACGTCTACATTGCCTTCGAGCCTCACCAACAGGCCGAGATGCTGCGCCAACAGGGTGGCTTCGTGCCCGGTATTCGACCCGGCATGCCCACCGAGAAGTACTTCGCGCGCATGCTGTCGCGCCTTACGGTCGTCGGCGCACTCTTCCTCGCTTCGGTGGCCGTCACACCGAGCATCCTGATGGCGCTGTGGAGTATTAACCGCTTCCCGTACTACGGCACGACGTTGCTCATCGCCGTCGGAGTGTCGCTCGAAACGATGCGCCAGATCGACTCACAGCTCATGATGCGTAACTACGAAGGCTTCTTGAAGCGTTAGTCATGACGAGCCAGCTCAATCTCGTCGTCCTGGGTAAACAGGGCGCCGGCAAGGGTACCCAGAGCCAACTTCTCTGCGACAAGTACGGCCTCGCGCACATCTCGACCGGCGACATTCTTCGCGCCGCCGTTCAAGCGGGCAGCGCGCTCGGTAAAGAGGTTCAGTCCGTCCTCGACTCGGGCGGTCTGGTTTCGGACGATCTCGTGAACAAACTCGTCGAAGATCGCTTTACGTCCGACGACGCCAAAAAGGGCGGCGTGCTGGACGGCTTCCCCCGCAATATCGGCCAGGCCGAGGCACTCGAGAAGATTCTTGGCGTCGATGGACTGAAGCTCTGTATCAGTATTGATCTACCGAACGAACTCGTGCTGGCCCGTCTTTCGTCGCGTCGCGTCTGTCAAGAGTGCGGCACGTCGTACAAAGACACCGACCCCGCGGCGATATCGGGCACGTGCGAGGTCTGTGGTGGTGACGTCGTCCAGCGCAGCGACGACCAACCCGAGGCGATACAAAAGCGCCTCGAGACCTTCGAACGCGACACCCTTCCTCTGTTGTCCTTCTACGAAAAGAAGGGCATCTTGGAGACGGTCAACGGTGATGAGAGTGTCGACGCGGTCGCCGACGCCATCAACGCTGTCCTGAAGGGCCGGGGCCTGGTGTGATCCGCTCGAAGGAAGAACTCGACAAGATGCGCAAGGCCGGCCACGTCGTCGCCGAGATGCACGACGTCACCCGCGCGGCAATTCGTCCCGGGGTCACCACGATGGAACTCAACAACCTGGCCGCTGACGTACTCGCGAAGCGTGGTGCACGCTCCAACTTTCTTAACTACCACGGCTTTCCAGCCGTCATCTGCACGAGCCCGAACGACATGATCGTCCACGGCATCCCCGGCGACTACGTCTTGCAAGAGGGCGACATCATCTCCATTGACGCCGGCGCGATTATCGAGGGCTATCACGGCGACGCCGCGTACACCGTGGGCGTCGGGGAGATCTCCAAACTCGCCAAGCGTCTGATCGAAGTCACCGAGCGCTCGCTGTGGGCGGGGATTGACCAGTTGGTCGCCGGTGGTCGTCTGCACGAAGTTGGCCGCGCCGTTCAACACGTCGCTGAAGAAGCCGGCTTTTCCGTGGTGCGTGAGTACGTGGGCCACGCCATTGGTACCGAGATGCACGAGAGTCCCCAAGTACCGAACTACTGGCCCGGCTCGCCGGGGCCAACCTTGAAAGAGGGCATGGTCTACGCCGTCGAACCGATGGTGAACGTCGGAACGTACGACACGTACGTGTTGGACGACGACTGGAGCGTCATGACCGAAGACGGCAAACTTTCTGCACACTTCGAACACACCATCGCGGTCACCGAGAACGGCCCCGAAGTCTTTACGCTGGCCTCGTAACACCGCGAGCTACGAACTCGCGGTTACCCAGACGTTGATCCGTCAGTTCTCAACTGTTGCCCTAGGCCGCGACGGGTTCTTAGCGATGGCCCAGATGCCGTAACGGTGATACGCAGTAGGTTTCTCGGCGCGCTCGCTCTCGCGTGGCAATGGAGGTGGGCGAAGGGACGTAGAGATTCACGTGTCCTTATTTGCGCAGCGTTTCTGTGGTCAAGACTCCCGTTAAGGGCTGCCACCAGCACAAACAATGAAGGCTTTCCGAGGGTTCGCTAAAAAGTGCTAAACATTCACAAGCTCATGCCGGACTTTTTGTTGAATTACAAGGATGTGGTCCCTCACCGTGGAGGGTACCAACGGGGCATTGAGTGGAAATTGCACCGTCAAAAACATGCGTTCAGGTTTATAACCAACGCAACTAACCAATGAATACGAGGATTTAGTGAATAAGAAAGCAATTGCAGTTGTCATGGCGGGAGCCTTGGCGGTTGGGTTTATGCCAATGGCCGTGAGTGCGGCCTCGAAGTGGGTTGTAAGCAACTCGGGACAGATTGCTCCGGGTGCCATTTCATTGAGCAACTTGAGTACGTCGGCGAGGGCCGCACTGCATGGCGCAAATGGCGCCACCGGTGCTGCGGGTGCCATCGGTTTGACAGGCGCTAACGGCGCAAATGGCGCCACCGGTGCTGCGGGTGCCATCGGTTTGACAGGCGCTAACGGCACAACTGGTGCCACGGGTCCAGCGGGTGCCATTGGTTTGACGGGCGCTAAGGGCGACACTGGCGCCGCGGGTCCTGCGGGCGCCACTGGTACGAGGGGCTACACGGGCGCTACGGGTAACCCGGGACCTTCGGGTCAGGGGGTCACGAACTACAACGTGACGGTGAACACGCCCGGGGCCAGCTACTCGTCGGCGAACACGGTAACCATCGCGATGGTAGGACCCTTCACCATTACGGGTTACTGCTATACGGACGGATCGTACGTAACCTCCGAGACCTACGTGACCACGAATCAAGACCACTCGGCCTACCAGGACTACTACGGCGAATACAACGGCGTCGCTGACTGGATGTCGGGCAACATCGAGCAGGCTGGAAGGGGAACGTCCGGAACACAAGGAAGTCCCGACTTCACTGGCCCTAGTGATGGATCAACGTCGATGATTTCGGCCGACGGCTCAACGTACGTCAATCTCTTCGCCGGTGGAGGAAACTACATCGGTTCCGGAGGTGGGGCGACGACGCCGGCTTGTACGTTTGCTGGCTACTACACCGCGAGCTAGGACGTAGTTCTCAAGACTGTTTAGGTCCGCACGTTTTAACGAATGTGCGGACCTAAACATCTCTTGAATCTTCACTCGTGACCGTGCGCCACTGGTGCGCAGCGCTTGTTGGTCGCCAACAGCAAACTCCGGTACGGAGTGGTTGTCTACTTCCTACAACGTGGCCCCTCACTGTTCGCGGGTCTCGACCCGCGACGGGGACGTTGTCTTATAATTGGAGTTCAACACCAGGGCTTTGAGGTGTCGCTGGCCGTCCCGGTACGGCCAGCGCGTCGCAACGAAGAGTTTTGAACGAGAGACGGAAGATTCTTGAGGAAGATGGTCTATCGAAGAGTGAGGTTCGGGGTCCTCGTCGCGCTCGTGCTCGCGGTAGTGACGGGCGTTATCTTCGTTGATCGCTCGACCTCCGGGCCACAGGCGAGTGCCGCGCCAACGTCAACACCCATAACCTTCTCGTCGTACTACCTCGACATTGGTGGGTCTTCGTCATTAGGGGTCGAGCCAACCGGCATCCCCCATCATCGTTCGCGTACAACACGAGACGGTTACTCCAACGACGTCGTCCAACTCGAGAGCTACAAGGGCGTCGCGCTCTCGTTGACGGAAATTGGCTGTCCGGGTGAGACCGTGCAAACGATTCTTAATACCAAGGTGAAAGACCACTGCAGCGCCTTGCCCGTGACGCAGTTGAGCCAGGCCTTCTCGTTCTTCCAAGCGCACCAGGGCGGACCGGGGCTCGTGAGCATTGATATCGGGTTCAACGATATTCGTCCGTGCCTTTCGCCCACGACGATTAATGAGCCGTGCGTCGCCGCGGGAATCGCCGCCGTCAAAGTCGACATGCCGAGACTCTTGAACGACCTAAAGCACGCCGCCGGCGCCCACGTGAAGTTCGTGGGACTTGAGTACTACGACCCGTTTCTCAGTCACTACTTCGACGGCCCCGCAGGTCCCGCTGAAGCCACGGCGACGCTGGTGGCGATGAATCAAATGAACGCGGTGCTCGCCAGCGCGTACCAGAGCGCGGGCGTCGCGGTCGCTAACGTTCCCGCGACCTTTCAGATGAACAACGCAACGAGAGAAACGATCGCCAACGTTGGCCCTATCCCGGTGAACGTGCAAGAGGCGTGCGACACCACGTGGATGTGCCAACCCTCGCCTTTTGGCCCCGATGATCACCCAAACGACGAAGGCTACCTACTCATCGCCGACGCGATGACGGCGGTGATTCCAAAGTCGTGGTGAGCGACGCTGGCTAGGGGAGCGTCGTGGTCGTTGACGTCGTCGTCGTGTTTGTTGTCGGCGGAAGTGAGACGGATGTTGGCTGAACCACTTTCGTTCCCTTGAGGTTCAGTGCTTGCTGCATGGCCGTACCAAGGTAGAAGGAGTACTGGGGCGTCACGTGGGCGCCGTCTTTGTAAGGAACGATGCCGTTGATGAGACTCGGACAGAGTTGGTCGTCACAGAACCAGGGCGTGACGTTGACGTAGTTCACCTGTTCTTGGGTGGCGACTTCGTTCGTTAGTTGTTGCGCGCGGACTCTCTTCGCGGATTCGTGCCAGAGACAGTTCCTCTGCGTCGCACCCGAGCCCAAGAGGCAGTTCGCGGGACTCGGGATCCACGGCGTGTCACTGAGCAAGACCAGTCGATTGGTGAGTGGCTTTAACTGGGCGACGGTGGTTTCTTCGCCTTGGAACCAGTCGTTGGTTTTCGTGTAGCTACCAACGACGATGACGTTCGGGTGAAGGCGTGCGATGACGGTCTTAGCCCAGGTGTACCACTGGGGGCACTGGCTCTTCGGGCCGACTCCCGGCGCGATGGCGGTGTAGAAGTCGAAGCCACAGGCCTCCTTGACGACGGGAAAAAACTTCCAGTGCTCGGCCTTGGCGGCGCGCGCGATGGCGGGTACCCACATTGTGGCGTGAGAGCTACCAAAGACCACGATCGTCTTCGTCCCGCTCGGGTCGCCGAACTCACAGATCTTGTTTCGCAGCTTTAAATAACCACTGCAGCCGCCGATGTTTTCGCTATCGCTCGGCGCGTTGAGCAGACTCGGCGACGTCCTGGGTGGCACTGGTGCGTTATTCTCGGCCGCGGTCACGGCCGTCGCGACAGCGAGCGCGACGGGAACTTTGGCCGCCGGTCCCGTCGCGGCGGCGAAGGGGACGGTGGGGGTCGCGATCAATACGACGATCAACACGAGGCCCGTGGCCACGGGCCAGAGCAAGAGTCCGTGCCACGCACGGTGGAGAAGAATTCGCGCGTGCCGCAGTGGATTCTCAAATCGGTAGTACGAGAGCGTCGCGAGGAGCAGCGTGCCGATGATGAGGGCCAAGCGCACCCCCAGCGTGTCACTCGCGCCAAAGTAGGCCTTGCCCAAGACGAGAACCGGGAAGTGCCAAAGGTAGAGCGAGTAGGAAATGTCGCCAACGAACCGAAATGGTCGTAGTGACAAGAGCAGATGGGCACCGCCACCGGGCGTGCCGACGCCACCGAGCAACACCGCGCCCGAGGCGAGCACCGGGAGAAGGTCGCGCCAACCGGGGATCGCGGTCGAGGCACTGAACAGCAACGTCGCGGTGATGATGCCCGCAATACCCGCCCACGACAGCGACGCGCGTAGCGCACTCGGAATTTTTGTGATGAGGGGCAGACTCACCGCGAGAAGAGCGCCGAGCGCTAGCTCCCAGGCTCGGTCGAACGTTGAGAAGTACGCGGCCGTCTTATTGCTATTCGTTTGGACTACGGAGAGGAACAGCGAGCTCGCGAAGATGAGGCCGAGAACGGTAGCGATCTGGACTCGAGGCACGTGGCCGTTGCCCTTCTTACGTGAGAAAAACACCACGAGTCCGAGCAGCGCCGGCCACACCAAATAGAACTGCTCTTCGACGGCGAGTGACCAGTAGTGCAGCAGCGGTGACGTGGCGTGACTGGCGGCGAAATAGTTCGTGCCCACTGACGAGAAGTGAACGTTGGCGGCGAAGAAGACGGCCCAGAGGCTGTCGTCCATGACCGAACGGGCTTGGAGTACGCCAAGTATCGCCACGGAGGTAATGGCGGTGACGACAATGACGAGCGTTGCCGCGGGCAAGATGCGGGCCGCTCGGCGGGCGTAAAAAGTCGAGAAGCGAATCTTCGCGAACTTGGCCACGTCGTTGAGGAGCAGGTTGGTGATGAGGAATCCCGAGATGACAAAGAACACGTCGACCCCGGTGAAACCCCCACCAAAGCCGGGGATCTTGCCGTGGTCGAGAATGACCGCCGCGACCGCGACCGCCCGCAGGCCTTGGATGTCGCCACGGAAGTGAGCCTTGGGCTGCAGGTCGCCATTGCGGGTACGTCGCGGAAGAAGCTGGTAGAGGGAGTTGGCAGTCACGGGCGGCGATTCACCGGCGAGCTCGGGTCTTCGTTGGCGGGTCCGTCGCCATCGACGAGTGGCGGGTCGCGGTCGATCGACGGCAGTTTCAACGGAGATCCGACACTTTCTGGCGTGCTATTTGGCGGGAAAAATAGTAGTTCTGGTGAAACTTTAAACCACTTTCGTCCTCGCGCCAAGACTCGTCAACGTCACGGCGAATGCTTCGTTTCCCGGCCAGCGTTCGCTTTTGGCGTGAAGGGCGCGATGAATTGGACCTTGGGAATGACGTCACCTCGTCATTTGGCGTCGTCCACGAGGACCCGGGTACCAAGGAGCCGGTGCTGGAACCTCATTAGTACTCTCCGACTAGAATTTCTAGGGACCAATCGGTCCTCGAACTTCGCCAAAGTTCCTTGAAATTGGCGTCGTTTTTGCGTTTTTAAGAATTTCCGGTAGAATAGAAAGCCGACCTCGGGGCTCGCCTTTGAGGTCTCTTCGTGGAGGAGTTTTGCTCCTGCGCGCCTAGTAGTCACGTAACAAGGAGAAAGAACCTGAGTAAGCCAAAGGAAGACGCGTTCACCGTAGAAGGTACCGTCGTCGAGCCCCTACCCAACGCCATGTTTCGTGTGGAGTTAGAGAACGGTTACAACGTTCTCGCGCACAGTTCGGGAAAGATGCGCATGCACCGCATTCGTATTTTGCCCGGCGACAAGGTTCAGGTAGAGATCACGCCCTACGACATGACCCGCGGGCGCATCACCTACCGCTACAAATAACTCAAGTTCTAGAAGATCGAGAAAGTAATCAAATGAAAGTTCGCGCGAGCGTCAAACCCATCTGTGAGAAGTGCAAGGTCATTCGACGGGCCGGGGTTGTTCGCGTGATCTGTGAAGCGAACCCGCGCCACAAGCAGCGTCAGGGTTAGGAGAAAAACGATGGCCCGTATTGCTGGAGTTGACGTACCGCGCGAGAAGCGTACCGTTATCTCACTCACGTACATCTTTGGTGTCGGTCCCACGATCGCGCAACAGATCTGTGCCGCTACTGGTGTCGATGAGTCGACGCGCGTGAAGGATCTCAGCGAGGCTGAAGTTAACGCGCTTCGTACCTACATCGACCAGAACGTCACCGTCGAAGGTGACCTTCGTCGCAACGTCACCCAAGACATCAAGCGCAAGATGGAGATCAACTCGCTCCAGGGCATTCGTCATCGCAAGGGCCTCCCCGTTCGCGGTCAGCGCACTCGCACCAACGCGCGCACCCGTAAGGGTCCCAAGCGCACCGTCGCCGGCAAGAAGAAGGTAACGAAGTAATGGCTAAGCCAACCGCGGTCCGCAAGACCCGCAAGAAAGAACGAAAGAACGTGGCCTTTGGTGTCGCGCACATCAAGAGCTCGTTCAACAACACGATCGTCTCGATCACCGACCCCGAGGGCAACGTGTTGTCGTGGGCCTCGTCGGGTCAAGTTGGTTTTAAAGGATCACGCAAGTCCACGCCCTACGCCGCGCAGTTAGCCGCGGAGAAGTGCGCACGCGCCGCCATGGAACACGGCGTCAAGAAGGTTGACGTGTTGGTCCGAGGTCCCGGCTCGGGCCGCGAGACCGCTATTCGTTCGATTGCCGCGGCTGGCATTGAAGTCGTCGCGATCAAAGACGTGACGCCACTGCCGCACAACGGATGTCGCCCTAAAAAGCGCCGTCGAGGTTAAGGAACAGTTATGGCTCGTTACACCGGACCCGTCTGTCGACTCTGTCGACGTGAGCGCACGAAGCTCTACCTCAAGGGTGAGCGCTGCTTCACTTTGAAGTGCCCCGTTGCTGAGAACTCGGACCGTCGCGTTCGCGCCTTTCCGCCCGGCATGCACGGTCGCGACCGCCAGCGTCAGGGCTCTGAGTACTTGACCCAGCTGCGCGAGAAGCAAAAGGCCCGTCGCATCTACGGCATCCTGGAGAAGCAGTTCCGTAATCTCTACGAAGAGGCCAACCGCCGCCCCGGCATGACCGGCGTGAACCTTCTGCAGTTCCTCGAGACCCGTCTCGACAACGTGACCTACCGCGCGGGATGGGGCGCCTCGCGCGCTCAGGCCCGCCAACTCGTTCGCCACGGACACGTCAGTGTCAACGGCAAGCGCGTGGACATCCCCTCGTACCGGGTTCGCCCCGGTGAGGTTGTGTCCCTAAAGGCCGTCACCCGCGAAAACTTCAACGTCAAGCGCAACCTTGACGTGTTGGACCGCACCGTGCCGGGCTGGCTCGAAAAGGGCGACAACGGTTTTAACGTCACCGTGCGCGTCGTTCCCCAGCGCGAGCAGATCGACGAGTCGATCCAGGAACAACTCATCGTCGAGTTGTACTCCAAGTAACCGATCTTTTTACATACCCCTAGGAGTCCCATATGTTGATTATCCAACGACCCACCATCGAAGCTCTCGGCGACGAGGTCAACAACCGCCAGTCCTTTGGCATTGGACCGCTCGACCCCGGCTTTGGCCACACGCTCGGTAACTCGCTGCGTCGCACCTTGCTCTCGTCGATTCCCGGCGCCGCCGCGACGCGCGTCAAGTTCGATGCCGTGTTGCACGAGTTCGGTGTCATTGAAGGCGTCAAGGAGGACGTCCAGGACATCACCTTGAACCTGAAGGACCTGCTCTTGCAGGTGCACTCGGACGAGCCCGTCACACTGCGTCTCGACAAGCGGGGCGAAGGTCCAGCGACCGCCGCCGATCTGTCGACGACGGCCGACGTGGAGATCTTGAACGGTGACCTACACCTCGCGTACCTCACCTCACCCAAGAGCGCGTTGACCTTCGAACTGACGGTGGAGCGCGGTAAGGGTTACGTCGGCGCCGAAGGCAACAAGGGCTCGTCCACCATTGGTGTTATTCCCCTGGACGCCATCTTCTCGCCCGTTCGTCGCGTCAGTTTCGAGATCGAGCCCGTACGCGTCGAGCAGAGCAAGGACTTCGACCGACTCGTGCTCGACATTGAGACCGACGGATCGATTTCTCCGCGCGAAGCGCTGGCTTCGGCTGGCAAGACGCTCGGCTCACTCGTTGAGCTGATCGCGAGCTTCGACGAAGAGGCACCCTCACTCGAACTCGGTGACGTGGGCAGTGCCCAGGCCGCCGCGAGCGAACTCGACATCCGTATCGAAGAGTTGGGTCTCACCGAGCGTTCGCGCAACTGCTTGAAGCGCGCGGGCATCAACACGATTGCCCAGCTCGTGAACGCCACCGAGCGCGACCTCACCTCAATCACCAACTTCGGCGCCACGTCGTTGAAGGACGTCAACGACCGTCTCGACGAGCGCGGACTTTCTCTGCGGATCGAGGACTAAGCATGCGCGGAACTCCAACCAAAGGCAAGCGCTTTGGTGGCAACTCAGCGCACCAAAAGGCGATGATGGGCAACCTCGTCGCGTCCATGATTGCCGCGGAGTCGATCGTCACGACCGAGGCCAAGGCCAAGGCGCTTCGTCCCATCGTCGAAAAGGTCGTCACGGCCGCGAAGAACTCGCCCGAAGGTTCAGTCCACGCGAACCGTCGCGTCGTAGCGTTCATTCGCGACAAGGACATGACCCACAAGCTCTTCGCCGAAATTGCGCCTCGTTACACCGACCGACCTGGTGGCTACACGCGCATCTTGAAGCTCGGACCGCGTCAGGGCGACAACGCCCCGATGGCGCGCATTGAATTCGTCTGATCCACTAGGCGCCACGCAACGCTGGCGCCTCGACCTGGCCTACGACGGTCAGGCCTTCAGCGGTTTCGCCTACCAACCCCGGCACGACACGGTCGTGGGGCTGCTTCGCGCGACGATGGCGAATACTCTTCGACTCGAAAACGAGCCGCTCATCGTCGGTGCCGGTCGAACCGACAGCGGCGTGCACGCCTTTCAACAGGTCGTCCACGTTGACTTGCCGGTCGTCACCCAAGTCCGCTCACTCGATAGTGAGCGACTCATGAGTTCACTCAACAAGCAGATGCGCGGACGAGTGCAGATCCTGAGGGCCGAACCCGTAAGCGACGAGTTTCACGCGCGCTTTTCAGCACAGTGGCGCGAGTATCGCTACTTAGTGCTGGAGTCACAACCTCCGGGACTCGAGTCCACCAATGCCTGGGCCTGGTCGGTGGCGGGACCACTCGACCTCAAGGCGATGAACCGCGCGGCGAAGGACGTGCTCGGCACGCACGACTTCCGTGCCTTCTGTCGCCGTCCGACAAACGCCGCGGCCAACGAGCCGTTGCTTCGACGCGTGCTCGTCGCACGCTGGGAGCGATTAGCCGACGAGTGGCTGATGAGTCCACGCCACGCACCCGTTGTGCGTCTCACCATCCGCGCGCAGTCGTTCTGTCACAACATGGTGCGCTGTCTCACCTCGACCATGGTGGCGGTCGGTCAAGGGGAACTCCAGCCCACCATTGTTCACGAACGCTTGGAGAGTCTCAGTCGTTACCAACTTCCTCAGGCGGCCCCCGCCGGCGGACTCGCGCTGATTGGTGTTGGTTACCCCGACGCGTAGAAGTCAGGTAACGCACGCCGTTCGTCGCTTGCGGGCGCACCCTTGACCTATCATCGCGACACAGCCGAGAGAAGGTGCCCAGTGGTAGTGAACAAGACTTTCTCCCAACTGAGCACCTTGGATTCGCGGGTCCCATGAGTGATTTTTCATGAACGTGTTGTTGTTCGTTCTCGGGACACTCGTCAGTATCATTGTCGGCGCCAACGTTCTCTTTGCGCTGGTACTCCCTCGTCGACCTCGGGGCTTTGAGAGAATATCGCTCAAGATTAATTCGCTCGTTCGAATGGCCTTTGTTGGTCTCTCGCAGGTGGCCACACGATACGAAACGAAGGACGCCATCCTCGCACCCACTGGTCCGGTGTGCATTGTGGCCCAACTCGTCTCCTGGGCCGGAGGTTTCATCGTCGCCTTCGCGTTGATGTTGTACTCGACGACTCACAACTTCGCTGACGCATTCCAACAAGCCGCGACGAGTCTCTTTACGGTGGGCGCGATTCACGCGGGCGGCCCAGCGAACGTCGCGCTCGACATCATCGCCGGCGCGACGTGGGTCGTGGTCGTCACGCTCCAGATTGCGTATCTACCGAGTCTCTACGCGTCGTTCAATCGACGTGAGAGTTTGGTGGCGCTGCTCGAAAGTCGATCGGGTGTTCCGGCGTGGGGGCCCGAGATCTTGATGCGCCACCAGATCGTCGGCATCACCGACACCCTTCCCGACTTCTACGCCACGTGGGAGGAGTGGTCCGCGGAGTTGGCGGAGAGCCACACGACGTACCCGGTCCTTCTTCTCTTTCGCTCACCGGAACCGTGGTACTCGTGGCTCGTGGGACTGCTGTCGGTACTGGACGCCGCCGCCTTGCATCTCTCGCTAGCGCCGGCGCGAGGATCTTCGAACGCCCGACTCTGTCTTCGTATGGGTTTCACGGCGCTCAATCGCATTGCGTTGACACTCGGTTGGGACGTCGAATCGGATCCCGATCCGGCGGGCCCGATTCAACTCACGTACGCCGAGTTCGAAGAGGCCGTCACCATGATGCGAGAGACCGGATTCGAAATGGAACGCAGCGCCGAAGAGGCGTGGCCCGATTTCGTTGGTTGGCGGGTGAACTACGAGAAAGTTGCCTACCGACTCGCCGCTCGCATCGTCGCGCCCCCGGCGCCGTGGTCGGGACCGCGCCCCCACGTGCGCCTCTCTACCGAGTCGCCTCATCGTCCTCCCCAGCGAACGCCGAGCGGATTCTCGGCGGGCTTTGTTGCACCTCAATCACTCTCTGGTGACAGTGGCGATTCTTCATCGACCCAATCTGATTCTTGATGAGCCGAATCTAAGTACGCGTCGTGCACGATTAGCGACAGATGGGTGCGACATTTTGCTCGGTCGGCTGGTGCCCACGACCGACGTCTCGTGGCATTCGAACCTCACCACCGGCGGCGTTTCGTTGCAATCAGACTGTGCGCAATATTGGCGAGTTTTACCAGGTCTTCGGCGTCTCGGGGAGTGACGCCAAGTGGCTCGATCCCGGCGAGCGTGTGACCATCTGGTCACGTCTGGGGTATTGAAACACGCTCAAAGAGTGCCCTGTGGCCTGCAGCGCCGCAAAGTACTCGCGTGTCCTCCGTGGTGGCGCGCGACGTACTTTCGGGGCTCGAAACCCCAAACTTGCTTAGAGGAGCCGGAATTTCGTAAGATGGAGAGTCCCTTCGGACCCCGTTGGGGCTGATCCGAAGATTTCGCTGAAGGAAGTGTTGTGAAGACCTATTCACCAAAAACGAGTGAGTTAACGCGCGACTGGCTCGTCCTTGACGCCGAGGGCCTCATCCTCGGGCGCGTCGCGACGGTCGCCGCTTCGCTGTTGCGCGGAAAGCATCGCACCTTTTTTGCACCTCACGTCGACACGGGTGATTACGTCATCATTGTCAACGCCAACAAGATCGTCGTGACCGCTAACAAGTTGGCGCAGAACTTCCACTACCACCACTCCGGTTACCCGGGCGGACTTCGCGCGACTTCGTGGCAGACCTTGATGGACACGGACCCGGAGAAGCTGGTCGCCGACGCCGTGCGCGGCATGGTGCCCAAAAATCGATTGGGCCGCGCCCAAATGGACAAGCTGTTCGTCTACGCCGGTCCCGAGCATCCGCACATCGCGCAAGCCCCCACGCCCTTTGATACCTCAGCGATTCGTCGCGGTTAAGGAACAAGATGACGATACCTCTTACCCAAACGACCGGACGACGTAAGGAAGCCGTAGCTCGAGTTCGCTTCCGTCCCGGCACCGGCACGATCACGATTAACTCGCGCGCCTTTGACAACTACTTCACCTCGGCCACGCATCGCCAGATGGTGATGGAGCCCCTGCGCCTCATTGACGCCCAACAGACCTACGACATCGACGCCACCATTGAAGGCGGCGGCGTGGCCGGTCAAGCCGGCGCGTTGCGTCTCGGTATCTCTCGTTCGCTCTTGAAGATTGACGAGGGTGTTCGTCCCGCCTTGAAGAAGGCCGGACTACTTACTCGTGACTCGCGCAAGAAAGAGTCCAAGAAGTACGGACTCAAGAAGGCTCGCAAGGCTCCGCAGTACTCCAAGCGGTAATGGCTATGCCCGTGCGTTTTGGCACGGACGGTATTCGAGGTCGGGCCGGCGACGCGATAACCCTCGCTCTCGCCTACCGACTTGGTCGTGCGGTGGCTTCGGTCTTTTCGGTTCCCGTGTTCGTTGGCTACGACACGCGAGAGAGTTCGCCCTCACTCGCGGCGGCCGTTCTTGGTGGTCTTCGTGACGGTGGCGCAACGGGCGTGAACCTCGGATACTTCACGACGCCCGGAGTCGCGGTCATCGCCCAACAACGAGGCGGCGCGGGCGTGGTGGTGTCGGCTTCGCACAACCCTTATTACGACAACGGGCTGAAGGTCCTCGGCGTCGGCGGCGCCAAACTCGATCACGCCACCGAAGCGGCCGTGGAGAGTGCGCTGAATCTCGCCGACGGCCCTTCGTCACTCGATTTCGACGACGTTGCCATCGACGACGCGGCCGAGCGCGAGTACGTTGAACACCTGCGCGAACTGGCGCCGACTGATCTCTCGTCACTGTCGATTGTCGTGGACTGCGCGAATGGCGCGGCGTCCCACGTAGCCCACGAACTTTTTGTCACCACCGGCGCCCGACTCGTGATGCTGCACGACCAACCCGACGGTCGCAACATCAACGAAGAGTCCGGCTCAACGCACGTGGAGAGTTTGATCGATCGGGTTCGAGAAGTCGGCGCGGACCTAGGACTCGCCCTTGACGGCGACGCGGACCGATTGATCGCCGTCGACGCCGAAGGAACGATTCGCGACGGCGACGACCTCATGGTGCTCTTTAGCCTTGATCGCCTCGAGCGTGGCGTGCTCGGCGGTGGTTTGGTCGTCACCTCAATGAGCAATCTCGGGCTGTACCGAGCGCTCGGGGCCGCGGGCGTCGAGATTGAAGAGACCGACGTCGGGGACCGCAACGTGGTGCTCGCGCTCGAAGAGAAGTCCTGGCTCTTGGGCGGGGAGCAGTCGGGCCACGTGATCTTTCGCGACGTCGCACCGACCGGTGACGGCCTCTTGACGGGACTGCTGTTGGCCGAGTTGATTGTCCGGCGTGGCCCGCTCGCCGAGATCGCCGGACGCGCGTGGCGCCGCGTGCCCCAAGAACTCTTTAGTGTGCCAATCGAACACTTCAACGACGACGAAGTGCAAGAACTCTTCGGCGAACTTTTGGTGTTGTACTCGGTCGATCGCGCCGACGTGCGTCTCTTGGTACGCCCCTCAGGCACCGAGCCGCTCGTTCGAATAATGATCGAAGCGTTGAGCGCGGAGTTTGTGGAAGTCTTTAGTGAACGTCTAAAGGCCCTGTACCCTTCGTAGTTCGCTGGTCGAAAGAGGACTAAAAGGCCACGAGTAGGCTATCGGTCATGTGCGGCATTATTGGGGTCGTTGGATCCTCCGATACTCTGGCGACACTGCTCGAGGGCCTCGCGCGCTTGGAGTACCGCGGTTACGACTCCGCGGGCGTCGCGCTCGTGCGCCCTGGTGAAACGTGGAGGGCCCGTACGGCCGTCGGGACCGAGTCCGTGAAGGCCCTTCGCGACGAGTGTGAGTTTGCCCCTCTTGGTTTCTCCTCCGGTATTGGCCACACGCGCTGGGCGACCCACGGCGCTCCCGAAGCAATAAACGCCCACCCCCATCTCGACTGCTCGGGCAACGTCGCCATCATCCACAACGGCATCATCGAAAACCACACCGAACTTCAAGAAGAACTGGAGTCGCGGGGCCACCTCTTTAGTTCGCGTACCGACTCTGAAGTACTCGCGCACCTCATCGAAGAGTCGCGCGCGAACGGCTTCGAACTCATTGAAGCCGTTCGACGAAGCTTGCTCGTGGTGCGCGGCGCCTTCGCGGTGGCGGCCATGGACGCGACCGAGCCCGACGTCATTGTCGCGGCCCGGCGAATCTCGCCGCTCATCGTTGGTACCGCACCGGGCGTGACTTATCTCGCGAGCGACATACCGGCCATTCTCGATCGCGCGACGGCCTTCTACGCCGTGAACGACGACGAGATCGTTCGCCTGGCCCCCGAGGGATTTAGGGCGATCGACCTCGACGGCGTTCCCGTTCACCTTCGCCCCCTCTCCATTGACTGGGACCTAGAAACTGCGGAAAAGGGCGGCCACGAGGACTTCATGACCAAGGAGATCAACGAACAGCCCGACGCTGTTCGCGCAACCTTGCTCGATCGTCGTCGAAAAGACGGCACGATTACCTTTGACGAACTGCGAATCTCCGATGAGGAGCTTCGTGGCGTGAAGCGCGTCGTCATCGTCGCGACGGGCACGTCGCATCACGCCGGTCTCGTCGCCAAGTACGCCATTGAGCGCTGGGCCAGAATTAGTGTCGACGTCGATATTGCGAGTGAGTACCGCTACCGCGATCCGATTGTGGAGATCGGTACTTTGGTCATTGGCATATCCCAGAGTGGCGAGACGATCGACACGATCCAGGCGATCCGCGAGGCGCGACGTCGCGGCGCGAGGGTGATAGCGGTCACCAACATCGTCGACTCCTCACTCGCGCGCGAGTCCGACGCCGTCATCTACACCCGCGCGGGCCTCGAAGTCTCGGTCGCCTCGACGAAAGTCTTCGTCGCACAGATTGCGGCGCTGGAACTGTTGGCGCTGCGATTGGCCCAACTTCGCGACACCTTGCCCCCGATAGACGTCGACGCCCTCTTTCTTGGGTTGAACGCCGTCGCCGCCCAAGTGGCGAGTGCCCTCGAGCGTCGTGGAAACGTGCAAGACGTGGCCAAGCAACTCAGCGGCGCGCGCGACTTCTTTTTCTTAGGGCGACACGTGGGTTTCCCTACGGCTCTCGAAGGTGCCCTCAAGCTGAAAGAACTCAGTTACTTACACGCCGAGGGCTATCCGGCCGGAGAGCTCAAGCACGGACCACTCGCGTTGATCGAACCGGGCGTCGTGGTAGTGGCCGTGGTCACCGATCCCGCAACGCACGACAAGATGTTGTCCAACTTGGCCGAAGTGAAGGCTCGCGGCGCGAGCGTGGTCGCGGTGGCGACCGACGACGACGAGTCCATCGAGTCAATTGCGGACTACGTGTTGCGAGTACCGGCCACCGAGCCAATGTTCTCACCCATGGTGGACATCATCCCGTTGCAGATCTTCGCGTACTCGGTGGCGAAGGGACTTGGCCGCAACATTGATCGGCCTCGCAACTTGGCTAAAACCGTGACGGTGGAGTAGTGACCACGCAGGGCGTTGGCGTCGATCTCGTGGACGTTGCGCGATTTCGCTTGGCGCTCGAGCGCCATCCCCGTCTCGTCGAGCGACTCTTCACGTACGCCGAACAACGCGACGCTCGCTCTCGCCCCGAGCGACTCGCCGCTCGATTCGCGGCGAAAGAGGCGGTCCTCAAGACCTTCAAGGTTGGCGTTGGCGCGACGACGTGGCGTTCGATTGAAGTGACGACCGACGACGTGGGCGCACCCAGCGTGCTCCTGCACGGGACGGCACGCGAATTGGCTCAAGCGGCGGGCGTGACGTCGTTACATCTCTCCATGACCCATACCGACGTGACGGCCGCCGCGTTTGTCGTTGGCTCATCGGCGAGTGGCGAATCCAGTGCCCGTTGAAGGCGTGCGCCGTCCGGCCTGGGCGGAGATCTCCGCTCCGGCTCTGGCGCACAATATTCGCGTCCTCAATGAGGTCGTCGGCGACGCGCGGTTCTGCGCCGTAGTTAAGGCGAATGGCTACGGTCACGGTGCTCAATTAGCCGCCAAGGCCGCGCTCGATGGCGGTGCCGACTCCCTCGCGGTGGCGATCGTGGACGAGGGGATTGAACTGCGAGGTGCCGGCATCAGTGCGGCGATACTGCTACTGGCCGAGATCCCTCCCGAGACGATTCGCGACGCTCTAGAAAACGAACTCACGTTGACCATTGGTTCCCTCGCTGGCGCGAAGGCGGCCGTGGAGTCGGCAGAAGAACTCGGCGGGCGCTACACGGTTCACGTAAAAGTCGACACGGGAATGCACCGCACGGGTGTCACCCCCGACGAGATCGACGAGGTCGTTGATCTACTGCTCGCGTCGCCCTCGATAGACCTTGAAGGTCTCTACACACACTTCAGCGTGGCGGATGGCTCGAGCCCCGATGATCGAGCGTTTACCCGCGGCCAGATCAAACTCTTTGGCGAGATCGTAGGCGCACTTAGCGAGCGAGGTATCACGCCGCGCGTGCTCCACAGCGCGAACTCCGCCGGCGCGCTCGCGTACCCCGAAGCCCGTCTCTCAATGGTTCGTGTCGGTCTTGCGATGTACGGCTACCTGCCCGAAGGATGGCTCGCCGGCGCGCTCGAAGAGAAGGGTCTCAAACTTGAGGCCGTCCTCACGCTTCGCGCCCAGGTCGTCGCCGTGCGCCGAGTCGCCGCGGGCGAGCGGCCGAGTTATGGTCGCCAACGCGCGCTCGGCTCCGAGTCCACGGTCGTCACCGTGCCCTTTGGTTACGCCGACGGCTACCCCCGGCGCCTCTTCGAGGCCGGTGCCGAGGTCCTCATTAATGGCAAGCGTTATCCACTCGCCGGCAACGTCACGATGGATCAGTTGCTGATCGACGTGGGTGACGACAACGTGGTCCTCGGTGACGACGTGGTGCTCCTCGGGGCCCAAGGCAACGAAGTGATTTCGGGCGAAGAGTGGGCCAACCTCGCTGGCACCATTACGTGGGAGATTCTCTGCGGGCTCAGTGCGCGCGTCGCTCGCGTACTCGTGGACTAAGTCGTGAACGACCTCGCCGAACTTCCCACCTGCACGCGTTGTGATCTCTCACTCACGCGACAACGAGTCGTGGTCGGCTCTGGTCCGCTGGCTCCGCAACTGATGGTGATCGGTGAAGCGCCCGGTCGCCTGGAAGACGAAACCGGCGAGCCCTTTGTTGGGCGAAGCGGTCAGTTGCTCTTTCGACTCCTCGAGGAAGAAATTGGCCTTCGCCGAGAGCAGTGCTTCGTCACGAGTGTCGTTAAGTGCCGGCCTCCGGCCAATCGCACGCCAACGCGCCACGAACTCGCCACGTGCCGGCCGTGGTTGAATGAACAACTCGAGCTGATCACGCCGCGCGTTGTCGTCACGCTGGGCAACACGGCGGCGCGTTCGGTCTTTGGCTTTAGCGAGCCGATGCGCGAGTTTCACGGCCGCGTCGTGAACGTCGGTTCAGCGCCGGGATTGGCGACCTATCACCCGGCGGCGGCGTTGCGCGGAGGGGTTGGCGTGGCCGACCTCATGCGCCAAGACTTTCGGGTCGTGCGTCAACTCCTGGGGGCACCGTGAGCTGGCAGCGCTACTGCGCCAGTGCCGTTGATACCCAGCGCGCCGGTCAGGAGTTCGCCCACGTCCTTCGCCCGGGCGATATTGTCCTGCTCTCGGGTCAACTCGGTGCGGGTAAGACCACCTTCGTCCAAGGAGTGGCCCGAGGCCTCGGAGTCGACGAGCGGGTGACGAGTCCGACCTTCACCATGGTCCGTCAGCACGAGTGCGTCAATCAACGAGGGATATCGACCTTGCATCACGCCGACGTCTATCGAGTCGAGAGCATCGGCGAAGTCATGGATCTGGACTTGGGTGAGTTGGTCGAGGAGTCGGCCGTGGCACTCGTTGAGTGGGGCGAGATTGCCTCGTCCGTCTTTGGCCGTGACGTGTTGGCCGTTGACTTTGCCATCGACGACGATGAGGGTCGCACGCTGAGAGTCGAAGGCGTCGTGGCACAGACGCGCAGTGCTGAACTCACCACGTGGGCGACGTCGTGAACATTCTCGCCATCGAGACCGCGACGCCGGCGTGCGCCATGGGGCTGCGCACGAGCGAAGGCGTAGAGTTCACGCTGACCGTCGACGACGAACGTCACCACACCGAAGCCCTGACGCCGGGCATTCGTGAGCTGCTCAATAAGGTGGGGTTGTCAGCCCAGTCCATTGGCCGCGTCGTCGTTGATCGCGGCCCGGGACTCTTTACTGGTCTGCGCGTCGGCATCGCGACCGCGGTTGGCATTGCCTTAGCGACGGGTGCCGATCTCGTCGGGGTGACGTCACTCGAACTTCTCGCCTATGGCGCACACGGCGCGGGGGTGCGAGGAACGCTCGTGGCCTGCGTTGACGGGCGTCGCGGCGAGGTCTTCATTCAAACGTTCTCCCTCGATGAGGGCGTCGTCGCGCAGAGTGAGCCGAGCGTCGCCGTGCCCGCGGACGTCACGACCGCGTGGACCACTAATGCATTAGGAGTCACCTTTACTGGCGACGGGGTCGCGCGCTACGAGAGCGAGTTTCTCGGCGTTACGAACGCGTCGATCTTCGAACAGCTCGTTCCGTCACCCCTAGAAGCGCTGCGACTCGGCTTGACCCGACCCGCGAGCGCGGAGATCGTGCCGCTGTACTTGCGAGAGTCGGACGCCGTAGCGAACTTCTCCACGCGCCAGCGTTTCCCATGAGCGTCTCTTGGACCCTGCGCGTGGCGGAACGACGTGACGTTCCCGAACTGCTCGCCATTGAAGTCGCCCAGTTTCCCGAACCGTGGACGAGAGCGATGCTGCTCGACGAGATCACGAACACCGAGACCCGTCGCTACACGGTGGCTGTCGATAACAAGAAACTCATTGGCTACCTCGGCATCATGTACGTCATGGACGAACTGCACGTCAACACTATTGGTACGTTGCCCGGCCACGAAGGCAAAGGTGTCGCGACGTCGTTGATGGACGAGGCGTGGGTCGTGGCGAAAGAGCGTGGCGTGAAGCGCGCGACGCTCGAAGTCGCGGTCTCCAACACGCGGGCGCAGGGACTTTATTTTCGTTACGGTTTCTCACCCGTTGGTGTGCGCAAGAACTACTACGAGCGCACGAACGAAGACGCGCTCATCTTGTGGGCCGATCTCGACTGAGTCGACCCCGCCCTACGCTGGCAGAGTGACGTTGGTCTTGGGTATTGAAACGAGTTGTGACGAGACAGCCGCGTCCGTTGTGGACGAACACCTGCACGTACTCTCTTCGGTCGTGGAGTCCTCCATCGACGTGCACCGCGCTTTTGGCGGTGTCGTACCGGAACTCGCGGGACGCGCGCACGTGGCAATCATTGCCTCGGTCGTGCGACGGGCTCTCGAAGATGCCGGTCTCGACGTTGAAGCGCCGACGCTGGCCGGCGTGGCGGTGACGAGTGGTCCGGGACTTATTGGCTCGCTACTCGTTGGTCTCTCGATGGCGAAAGCGCTCGCGTTCGCCTGGGACGTGCCCTTCGTGGGTGTCAATCATCTCGAAGGCCATCTCTTTGCGCCGCTGCTCGAGACGGCCAATCTCGAGTGGCCGCTGATGACGCTCTTGGTCTCTGGAGGACACAGTCTGATCGTTCTTCAACGAGGTCCCGGTGATCACGAGGTTCTGGGCGAGACAATTGACGACGCCGCGGGTGAGGCTTTCGACAAGGTCGCTCGATGGCTGGGCCTCGGATACCCCGGTGGTCCAGAGATCGACGCACTCGCGAAAGAGGGAGACGCCACGGCGATGAAGCTTCCCGTCTCGATGATTGGTGACGACTTCGACCTTTCTTTTTCGGGACTGAAGACGGCGGTCGTTCGCGCCACCGAGAAGCATCTCGAAATTGGTCTCGCCGACGTCGCGGCGTCCTTTCAGAGAGCGCTCGTTGAACAGTTACTGCGCAAGCTCCGCCAAGCTCTCGAGCGCTACGAAGTAAATGGTGTTGCGTTAGCGGGTGGTGTGGCGGCGAACTCGGCGCTCCGCTCGGGCGTCAGTGAACTCGCCAAAGAGTTTGGACTGGTCGCTCATTTGCCCACGATGGCGATGTGCACCGATAACGCGGCCATGATTGGCGCGGCGGGGCTTTACCGCCTTCGCGCCAGCGGACCGAGCGATCTTGATCTCTCCGCACGACCGAACTGGCAGTTAGCGGACGTTCGATGAGTGAGCGTTGGGTGCCACTGGACGTCGCGAACGTCAGTCCCAATCCCTTCGTTCAGTTTCAGCGCTGGTTCGATGAAGCGAGCACCGAGATGCCCGACCGCGACGCCGTGGCGCTGGCGACCGCGACGCCCGATGGCCTCCCGAGTGTTCGCATGGTGCTGCTGCGTCATCACGACGGTGAGACCTTTGGCTGGTTTAGCAACTACGAATCGCGTAAGGGCGAAGAGCTCGCCACCAACGCGCACGCCGCCCTCCTTTGGTACTGCGAACCCCTAGGCCGTCAGATTCGTCTTGAAGGAACGGTAGAGAGAATGAACGCCGCTCAGTCCGACGTCTACTTCGCCTCGCGCGCTCGGGGTAGCCAGTTGGGCGCGCACGCGAGTCGTCAAAGCCAGCCCCTCGTCGACCGCGAAACGCTGGAGCGGCGCGTCGAGGAAGTTGGCGCACTCTTCGAAGGCCACGACGTGCCACGACCCGACGTCTGGGGTGGCTTTCGTCTCACGCCTCACCGCTTTGAGTTCTGGCAGCACCGTGACGATCAGCTGCACGACCGAGTTGTCTATCAGTTGGAAGGAGCGACGTGGCGCGTTGAGCGTCTCTCGCCCTAGGGGCGCTGAGCTTTGTGCGCGCGGTGACTCGTGCGCAGTTCTAGGGGACCAACAATCAACACCGACAGAATCGACAAGACGCCCGCCAATTGAAAGATGGTCCGGGGTGCCACGAGCGTCAGCAGCAGTCCGCCGAGCACCATCGAGCTGATCTCGGCACTCGTGAAGAGCGCACCGGTCGCGGCGAAGACCCTCCCGCGAAGTGTTTCGGGGGTCTGGACCGCCAGGAGCGTCGAGGCTGACACGTTCACGACGCCCGCCGCGAAGCCGGTGACGGCCATGAGAGGAAAGATGTAGGCGACGTGTTCCATCAGTCCGACGGCGCCCAACAATGCGCTAATGAACGCGACGCAGAGCAGGGCGGTTTTTACCAAAGAGAGAGGCTCTTGATTGAGCGCGCGTGCGCTGAGCGCCCCGGCAATGGAACCCGCACCAAAACTCGTGCCCACCAGTCCGTACATCAGGTCACTCGCGTGCAAGGTCCGGGTGACGAAGAAGACCTCGGCGACGTTGACGGCCCCAATGGAGAGCATGAAGACGGCGACCGTGACGACCACGGGGCGCAGGTACGAGTCGGAGAAGATCAGTCGAACCCCGGCGCTCATCTCCTGCTCGGTCTTCTCGCCGTGAGCCCTATTAATAGGGCGTCGATCGGTGCGCAGCATCAGGGTGCCCAGTCCCGCCAAAGCAAAGCTGATGGCGTCAAAGTAGAGCGGCCAACTTTGACCGAGGGCCCCCACCAAAAGGCCTCCGAGAGCTGGTCCGGCGGTGATCGCGATGCCCTGGACCGACTGGAGGGTGGACTGCGCAACGACAATGTTCTCTTCGCCACTCAAGGTCGGCACGAGGGCCGAGTACCCGGGCAGCGAAAAGGCCACGCCACAGGTCAGCAAGGCCATCAGCGAAATGGTGGCGAGGTCACCGTGCCAGAGCCCAATACCCACACAGACCAGGCCTTCGCCGAGACAAAGCAGGGCGAGAAAAGTCTTGGCCGGTACGTGGTCAACGACGTAACCCGCGAAAGGGGCGAGGAGGACCAGGGGCAGAGCCGCGGCGATCGACAGTGCCGCGATCATCCAGCCCTGCCCGTGCTGGGCGATACGTAAGTAGAGCGTGATCAGGGCTATTGCGTCACCAAGGAAGGAAAAGCCCCGAAAGAGCGCCAAGAGTCGAAGATCACGCTTCTGTAGGGGGGAAAGAGTCACCCGTGCAGGATAGAAGGCGGCCACTCCCCGTTGGCACTTAGGCGCCGTGGCTGCTAAATTGGCAGTCGCAAGTATCGAGTGCTAATTGCTCAGGAGGCAAGAAGAATGAAGTTGCACCCACTAGAAGACCGCATCGTCGTTCGTCCCAACAGCGCTGAGGCCACCACGGCTTCGGGCCTGGTGATT
>DATCCC010000031.1:0-22216 GCA_036511495.1 Acidimicrobiales bacterium
ACATCGCGCCATGTACCACGAGGGGTGGAAGGCCGTTACCCGACACGTTCACGGTGCGTCGTTTGACGACGATCGCTGGGAGCTCTACCACGTCGAGGTTGACCCGTCGGAGTGTCACGACCTCGCGAGCGAACGACCGGACAAGCTCGACGAACTTATTGAGCGTTGGTGGCACGACGCGGAAATCTACGGCGCGTTGCCCCTCGACGATCGAGGCATCGAGCTCTTTGGCGCGCGTTTTCGCGACCACTCACCCCACCCCACCAGCCGCCACTACACGTATCTTCCCCCGATCAGTCCAGTGCCGCCCCAGGCGGCGGCCGGCATCGGCGGGCGCAGTTGGGACCTCGACGCGCGCGTCGATCGGGTTGGTGGTTCGGGTGGCGTGATCATGGCCACGGGTAACGAGAACGCGGGTCTTAGCCTCTTCATTCACGACGACCATCTCGTCTTTGACTACAACATCTTTGGTGATCACCACGTACTTATTTCCAGTGTCGAGGTTCCCGCCGGAGAATCCACCGTGGGACTTCAATTTCGACGGGGCCAGAGTGACGCCGAGGTGACCTTGATGGTGAACGGGGCCGACGTCGGCACGAAGCATCTGCCTTTTTTGATGCGCATCATCTCGAGTTCGGGCATGAGCATCGGCAGTGACCACGCCTCTCCGGTCTCGACCTACTACGACGACGAGTTTCCCTTCGAGGGCTACCTCAAACGTGTAGACATTCAACTAATAAGTCAGCATTTTGGCGAAGAGCAAGCGACCGCTGCCCGCGAGGGCATGGCGCGCCAATAGGAGAGACCATGGAACGCGTGCGAACACCCGACGAAAGATTCTTCAACCTACCTGACTATCCATTCGAGGCGAAGTACGTCGACGTCGTTGATCCCACGGGCGGCGAGACACTTCGAATGGCCTACCTTGACGAAGGTCCGAGCGACGGTGACGCGGTACTGCTCTTGCACGGTGAACCGACGTGGTCGTATCTCTACCGCTTTATGATCCCCGGTCTCGTCGCGGCCGGCCATCGCGTGATCGCACCCGACCTCATTGGTTTCGGTCGTTCCGATAAGCCGTCCAATCGAAGGGAGTACACCTTCGCTCGCCACGTCGAGTGGACGCGCGAGTTGCTCTTCGATCATCTCGACCTTTCTGGCGTTACGTTCTTCGGCCAAGACTGGGGCGCTCTCGTGGGACTTCGCCTCGTCGCCGAGCACCCCGATCGCTACGCGCGCGTCGTGATATCGAACGGGGGACTTCCAACGGGCGACGAGAAGCCCAACGACGCGTTCCTGGACTGGCAAGACTTCAGCCAGAATGCGCCCGAACTGCCCATCGGGCGCATCATCTCTGGCGGCTGCGTAAGTCGACTCAGTGAAGAAGTCGTCGCCGCGTACGACGCACCGTTTCCCGACGAGTCCTATAAAGAGGGCGCGCGTGAGTTCCCAAAGTTGGTGCCGACCACGCCCGAGGATCCGGCCCACGACGCCAACGTCGCGGCGTGGGACTCGCTAGGCAAGTTCTCGAAGCCGTTCCTTCTGTGTTTCTCTGACGGCGATCCGATTACTCGCGGCGGCGACAAAAAGTTCCTCCGCAGTATTCCCGGCACGAAAGGTCAGGCGCACACCACCATTGGAGGGGGAGGGCATTTCGTACAGGAGGAAAGAGGCCCCGAACTTGCTGGCGTGCTCAACGGGTTCATTGCCACCACTCAGAAGTAGTTTTCGCCGAGTTCCTCACTCCACGTCGCGACACGTAGTTCACTGCGCGGTCCGCTCCAGGAGTAGACGGGTTTGATATCGAGCACTTGTGTGTCGTTGATGGCGTCAAGACCTCGAACGACGAGAGAACGCTTGTCGACTCTTTCGATGGCCACGACCGAGAGCATGAGGCGGTTGGGTCGATCCTTGTTGCGCTGAGCAAAGATGCCAACGTCCGGCCACTCCTCGTTGCCACGAGGGTGGCGATGCCAGGGACCCGGCGGAACGTTCTCGGCGAGGCCCGCGAAGAAGACGATCTCCACGTGCGAGAACTCCTCGAGACCACGTAGCGCCGCACCAGGAACGTCGTCGGCCAACTCAATGATGGATACAAAGTCGTCCCAGTTGTCGTCGATCATTTCGCGACGTTCGTTTCGAACATGGGCGATGGTTCTCATCACGGGTTCCACGGGACCAATCTAGTGAGGGGACGGATTTGCGTACGAGTCCGCTACGCCCTCGCGAAACGCGGCGGTATCGTTAGACCTTCGAGAGGAAGAGATGGCTGAACTTACTTTTACCTACGGAACCATGGCCGCTGGAAAATCGACCCTCGCGCTCCAGCTCTGTTGGCAACTGCGAGAGAGTCGTAGTGACGTCGCCCTGTGGACCTTCGGCGATCGTAGTGCTGACGGCATGGTAACGAGCAGAATTGGCATTGAAGCCGCCGCCGAAGCCATCGCGCCCGCGAGCGACATTCGTGATGACGTCCGGCGCCTCGTCGAACGCGGCGTGAAGATCCTGGTCATTGACGAGGCGCAATTCGCGAGCGTCGAACAGATCGATGAACTGGCGAGGCTGGTGGACGACCACGGTGTCGACGTGCACGCCTTTGGTCTCTCGGCGGACTTTCTCCTCAATATCTTTCCCGCTTCGGCCCGACTCTTCTCGATCTCGGACTGGGCGCACGAACTGCCGTTGACCTCGACGTGCTGGTGCGGTCAAAAGGGGCGCTGTAATGCTCGCGTCGTGGATGGCGTCGTGGCGCGCGAGGGGACCCAGTTCGTCACCGGTGACGTCAGCGAAGGGGCGGTGCACTACCAGGTGCTCTGTCGCTCGCACTACCGCCTCGGTCAGCTCGGACCCGAAGCCGAGGGCGCAACACCCCTCTGACGAGGAGGTTTTCAAGGGGCGTCAGCGGTCACCGTTGTCGGGACTGACCTCGACCACAATGGAACGATGTCTCTCGACCCGGGCCCCGTGTCGTCACCAAAGAGTGACGCAGCGAAGTCTTGCGCCAGTCCGTGGGCGGTCTTTAGCGAATGTCCGCACTGTGGCTCGTCGCTCATTCCCGAGCACGCTCACTATCGCTGTCGGAGTTGTGGGTGGCGCGACAGCTGTTGCGACTAAAACCCTGATTTCATAGGCCTTTTACTAATTCTTTTTCATTTCACTCGCCCAGCTATTCCTCGTCACTTTCCGTTTACCTTTCCTTCCTAGGTTGCAAGTGGCTCAACGTTCGATCGTCGAATGGTCGAGTCAAAAGGCATCACTTTCTTTAGGAGGAAAGTTCGAAATGAAAATGAAACTAGGAGGCCGGTTACTTGCGACACTGGGCGCACTCGGACTCGCTACTAGCCTGATCGCCACTACGGCGGGTGCGGCAGCCACGCTTTCGGGTGACCTGACGTACTCTGGCACCTCGTACGCGGGTGTCACTTCGGTTTTTGGCGGCTCTACCTTTGACGAGCCGTTCCTCGATGGGGCGATTCCGATCTACTTAACCCAGGCCTCAAACAAGTCGGGTGCGTCTGCTGTGCCAAACAATCTCCCGCTGTACGACGGCGTCGGTTCATCGGCTGGAAAGAAGGGCGTCATCGCTGGCACATTCCAAGTGGGTTTCACTGACGTTCCAATGGGAACGCTCACTGGAACCGGCGGCAACGTGGCACTCGACTCATATATGAACGCTTCCTCGGCTGCGACGACGTTATCCAACTACACGCAGGTGCCAATCGTCCTCGGTGGCGTCGCCATCACCTACAACTTCCCGTCGTCGGTGACCAAGCAGTGGCCCAAGGGTTTGTCGCTCACTCTGAACGCGAGCGTTCTGGCCAAGATCTACACCGGAGCTATCACGAATTGGAACAATTCCGCAATCAAGGCGCTCAACAAGAAGCTCGTCAAGATCACGGTCAAGAAGAACAGTAAGGGCAAGGTCATCTCTAAGAAGACGACCAGTCTCCTCCCGAACCTCAAGATCACCCCGGTGTATCGCGCCGACGGTTCGGGCACGACCTACGCCTTCCAGTCGTACCTGGCGCAAGCAGCGAAGAGTGTCTTTTCGAACAACACGAACATCACGGCGGCAACGGCATGGCCCGGCACCTCGTGGCCTTCGGGCTTGACTGCTTCCAACGCAGTCGGCGCGCAGAAGTCAGCGGGTGTTATCTATGACGTCACGCAGACTTCGGGTGCCATTGGCTATGCCGAATTCGCGTACTTGGCCCAGAACAAACTTCCCGGCGTGAAGATCGTGAACGCGAAGGGCAACGCAGAGTCGTTGACCACCAAGACGGTGCAGGCTGACGCTGGTTCGTTCTCGCCCCCAACAGAGGGAGCGAACGGCGTCGTCAAGGGCTTTGACATCGCCAATGGTTCGGCCGCGAACGCGTACCCCATCTCGACCTACAGCTGGGCAGTTGTCCCCAACGACTTCAAGACCATAGGACTCTCGGGCGACGCGTCCGGCGGCGGTGGTGGTCTGACGGGGGCAACCGTGGTCGCGAAGTTCCTTGACTGGGCGGTCCAAGGCGGCGGCGGTCAGGCCATCTCGGTGAGAGAAGGGTACGTTCCGCTACCAAGTGCGGTCTCGGCACTTGCCAGTGCGCAGATCGGTACGCTGACCTTCGGCGGAACCCTCCTTGGTCTCAACTAGGAAGAGTGCAATTTACTAATGTCACTAGCCCCCAATAAGGAGGCTTCACCGTCAGAGGTTGCCGAGCGGATTTCCCGCTCGGCAACCTCTGATCGTGCGTACACGCTCATCACCCGGGGCGTCGCGCTCGTTTTTGGCGCCGTCTTGCTCGTCTTCGTATGGTCGGTGCTGAACTCCGCCTGGCCCGTCATCAAGCAGTACAACTATCACTTGCTCACGAGCAGTGTCTTTAGTGTCGGCAACGGTCCCTACGGAGCGCTGACACTCATCCTCGACACGCTCATCACCACGGCTATTGCGTTGTTCTTCGCCGTGCCGATCGGTATTGGGACCGCACTCGCGATCTTGTACGTCATACCGGAGCGTTCTCGCACCGTGGTATCGAGCGTCGTGGAACTCTTGGCCGCCGTACCCTCGGTCGTTTACGGACTCTGGGGCGTTGTCGTCTTCAACGGACTCTTCAAGAACATCTTTCACCAGACGGTGGGTTTATCTATCTTCCTCGCGGGCCTCGTCCTGGCCATCATGATTCTGCCGACGATGGTCGCGATTTCTCGTGACGTCATCGCCGTCGTCCCACGCGACCTCCTCGAGGGTGCCTACTCCCTTGGTGCCACGCGTAGTCGCACCCTCACGAGAGTCATCGTGCCGTCCGCTCGGACGGGCATCCTGGGGGCCATCGCCCTCGCTGCCGGGCGCGCCCTGGGCGAGACGATTGCTGTCGCCATGGTGATTGGTTTCAGCACCTATCTCCCACACTCAATTTTCTCCGGCGGGGCCACCCTCGCCTCAATGATCGCCACGAAATTCGGCGAGGCAACGACGGAAGACCTCTCCGCTCTTGCCGCCCTCGCCCTCATGCTGATGGTCATCACGGCGAGTGTCAACGCCGGTGCCCGGTACCTCACGCGCAAGGCCAGTGCCTCGTGACCGACCTTCTCTATAACTTGCCGCCAGATCCGATTCTCGAGCGCCGCGCCGCGATCCAGCGCCTCGCGGCACAGTCGCTACGCCGACGACAGTCGTTCTCGCGCGGCTTCGAATTTGCGATGGCGATCGCGCTGATAATTTCATTGATTCCGCTCGTCTCAATTCTCTATTCGCTGATCTCGAAGGGTTGGCGCTACTTGAGCATTCCCTTTATTAGTGGCCTTCCTCCCAAGGGATACGCGGTGCTTAGCTCAATCGGTGGGATCCGGAACGCGGTTATTGGCACGGTGGTCATCGTGGGACTGGCCGCGATCGTCGCCATCCCAGTCGGCATAACGACGGCCATTTATCTCTCCGAGTCGAACGGACGCGTGGCCAATACGCTCCGCGCGGCCGTCGAGATTATGACGGGCATGCCCTCGATTCTTTTGGGCGTCTTCGCGGCCGAAATCATCGTGACACGAATGAACCACCAGTACTCCGGTATCGCTGGTTCCTTTGCGCTCTCCATCTTGATTGTGCCCGTCATCGCCAAGTCATCGGAACTCGCCCTGCGCGGCGTGCCCCAGACTTTGCGTGAGGCCGGTCTCGCGCTCGGGGCTCGACCTTCGAAGGTGACCCGCGGGATTATCTTGCCCGCGGCCCTGCCCGGCATTATCACCGGCACCTTGCTCTCGCTCGCACGAGCGATGGGTGAAACAGCCCCTGTCCTGCTTGTGACGGGTTACGGGTCGGGAATTCTCAATTTGAATCCCCTGGGCACGATGATCTCGATGCCCTTACAGATCTATAAGTGGAATCAGTTCCCCGACCCAACTACGTCCTCCCAGGAGGAGTCCGCGGTCTGGGGTGTGGCCCTCATACTCGTGCTGTTTATCATGGTCTTGAGTATTGGAAGCCGCCTGGTCGCAGCCCGAATGAGAAGAGAAAGGCGTTAATGGATTCCGTTGAGTTATCCAAAATGTTGATGAGCGAGACCACAGAGCAGGTAATCACCGAAACTCGCGGACGCGTCGCGATGAGCCTCGACAACGTCGCCGTTGCCTTCAATGGCCGCACCGCGGTGCGCGACGTTACGTTCAATGTTCACACCAACCGTGTCACCTCCCTCATCGGACCATCAGGTTCGGGTAAGACCACGTTGTTGCGCGCACTCAACCGCTTGCACGACCTCACGAGGGGCGCGGTGGTCACGGGTGAGATCAAGCTCGGTCCCATCGACATCTACAAGAGTGGTCTCGCGACGACGCTGTTGCGTAGTCGTATTGGCATGGTCTTTCAGCGACCAAATCCATTCCCGACTATGTCGATTTATGACAACGTGGTCTCGGGCCTTCGCTTCAACGGTATTCGTAAGAAGTCGCTACTCGACGAGGCCGCAGAATCGGCGCTGGTCGCCGCCAACTTATGGGACAGTGTCACCAACCGGATGAAGGCGCACGCGGTCACTCTTTCAGGTGGTGAGCAACAGCGTCTGTGCATAGCTCGTGCACTGGCGGTAGAACCTGAGATCCTGTTAATGGACGAGCCCACGTCGTCCCTGGATCCGATTTCGACGCAAGCCATTGAGTCACTCATGGGCGAGCTGAAGAATCGCGTCACCATCGTCATCGTGACGCACAACATGCAACAGGCGTTGCGCGTTTCGGACGACTGCGCGTTTTTGCTCATGGGTGAGGACCGTGCGGGTGAACTCATTGAGTTTGGTCCGACCTCGAAGATCTTCGCGAATCCTGACGACGAGCGCACGTTGAACTACATCGAGGGTCGCTTCGGCTGATTCTTCGTCAGACGAAGACGTGACAAACTACCCAGAACAACTGTTGTGGGGGAGAAGTTATGGCAAAGGAACTGTGGCAGGAGTCGGCCTCGACGCTGGCTGGGCTCATTCGAAATGGACAGACGTCGTCGCGCGAGGTCGCTGAATCTCATCTCGCGCGCATCGAGGCCGTCAACGCTGAAGTGAACGCGGTTGTCGAAGTGCGCCCCGACGAAGTACTCGCCGACGCCGACGCCGCGGATGCGGCCTTGAAGAGTGGTGCCACACTCGGGGCCCTCCACGGCGTGCCCTTTAGCGTCAAGTCGAATCTCGACGTCGCGGGTTACGCGACGACCGAAGGTACCGTGGCTTTGAAGGACTTCGTGGCCGCTGCGGACTCACCAATCGTGGACAAGATGCGTGCTGCGGGCGCGGTCGTGCTCGCGAGGACTAACATGCCCGACCTCGGGTTACGTCTTAATACTGAGTCGTCGCTCTTTGGGGCAACGCACAATCCTTGGAAGCGCGGCTACACGACCGGCGGCTCCTCGGGCGGAGAAGCGGCCGCCATCGCCTCGGGCATGAGTCCGCTCGGACTGGGTAACGACATTGGCGGATCGCTGCGCAACCCGGCGTACTGCTGTGGCATTGCCTCAATAAAGCCTTCGCGTGGTCGCGTCGCCCAAGGCAACCCGAGCGCCCTCTACGAGATGGCCATCAACGCTCAATTCATGTTGGTCGACGGCGTGTTAGCGCGCAACGTGGACGACGTGCGTCGCGGTCTCGAAGCGGTGATGGGCTCGCACCACGGCGACCCCCAATCCGTCGACGTCCCCTTACTGGGATGCCCGGTTTCCAAGCGCGTGGCCCTCGTACCTGAACCACCCGGTGGCGAAACGAACAAGGACGTCGCTGAGGGCGTGCGCGTCGCGGGTCGAGCGCTCGAAGCCGCGGGCTACGACGTGGAAGAAGTTGAGGTTCCACTCGTGCTCGACGCGTACTTCGCCTGGGCTGAGTTGATGACGACGACGCTGGGCGTGTTGAAGGGCCGTCTCGACCCACTCTTGGGTGATGGCGGCAAGAAGTTCCTCGATCTGACCTACATGGAGTTTCCCCCGGCGACGCCCGAGTCCCTCGAGCTCATGTTCGAAACGCGCTACCGCGTAGCACGAGGGTGGCGAGAGTTCTTGACGACGTATCCCTTGATTGTCGGACCCACGTGGACGCAGCCACCCTTCGTGCACGGCTTCGACATTCAAGACGCCGAGTCGGCGATGAAAGTGATTGAAATGGTCCGCTTCGTCTTGCCGGCGAACATCTTGGGACTGCCCGCCGCCTGTGTGGCGACGGGCGTCGCGAACGGACTGCCAACCGGCGTACAGGTCATTGGCGATCTCTACCGCGAGGATCTCTGTCTCGACGCCGCCGAAGCGATCGAACGAAGCGTGGGCGTGCTCACGCCAATCGATCCGCGTAGCTAACGAGTGGACGTGCTCGTTCGCCCGATAGAGATTGGTGATCTCGAAGCGGCGTCACTCGTCGTCCAGGGCGGATCGCTCACCCCCGAAGTAGAGGACGAGGAGAATCTCGAGGCGTACTGGGCGGCAGTCGAAGAGACCCGTCGACGTCGAGGCGACGTCTTAGTCGCCGAGGTCGGCGGTGAGGTGGTGGGAGTCTGCCAAGTCATAGTCTTTCCTCACTTCCAACACACCGGAGGTTGGTGCGCGGAACTCGAGAGTGTGCACGTGCGAGGCGACCTTCGCTCCCAAGGAATCGGCACGCTGTTGCTCGCGGGCGCTGAAGCGCTCGCGCGAGAACGCGGTTGTTACCGCGTGCAGTTAACGAGTCGCAACGTTCGAAGCGACGCCCATCGTTTTTATACGGCTCAGGGCTTTGAACAGACGAGCCAGGGTTTTAAGAAGAGCCTTTAGGGCGTCGCCACTTCTCGCAGGGCGCCGTCATCAACGTCAAAGACGAAGCCCCGGATCTCGGTGTCGTCGACGAAGGGACTCTGGCGAAGAAGCGCGACGGTGGCGCGAACGTCCTCGTCAACGTTGAGGTAGGCGCCGAGGCGAAACGGAGGGCGCTCGCCGAGGGCGCTCGCGATCTCGTTCACCAGCGTCTCTTCGTCAAAGGACTCGAGTCCACAGCGCGTGTGGTGAATGACCATGACCGAACGAGTGCCGAGGAGTCGCTGACTGAGGAGCAATGAGCGGATCGCGTCCTCGCTCGCGAGACCGCCCGCGTTTCGAACCAAGTGCACCTCACCGAGATCAAGGCCGAGCGCGCCAAAGAGGTCGAGGCGCGAGTCCATACAGGTGAGGACCGCCAAGTGGAGCTGGGGCACCGTCGAGAGTTCGCGGTGTCCGTGAGCTGTCACGTAGGAGCGGTTGTGGGCGAGAAGATCGTCAATAGCGCTCATGAATCCATCTTACGAAATCGGTCCAATCTTTTTGTCCGACGGCCAGTGGCTACGCTCACCTACGGAGGTGGTAATGGACACAATGCACGAAATTCGAGAAGAGCTCCGCCAACCGGCGAAGGATTTAGCGGGACTCATACCCGAAGTCATGAAGAGCTACGCGACGTTGTCGGCGGCGGCGATGGCCAGCGGCGAACTCACGAGTGGCGTCAAGGAACTGCTGGCTCTCGTAGTGGCGATAACCAGAGAGTGCGACGGCTGCATCGTCGCGCACGCTCGTGGCGCCGGTCGAAACGGCGTTTCGCGCCAACAGGTCGCGGAAGCAATTGGTGTCGCGGTTGCGATGAATGGGGGACCGGGGACCGTCTGGGGCCCGAGAGCGCTGCGCGTATTTGACGAGGCGCAGGCCGATCGCCAAGCGTAAAAGGTGCTCCAAGAGTGCCGCCCACTGGTGAAACGGTGATAGTTGTTGCGACGGCGAAGTGATCGTGTGCGCGCACGCGCTGCTCGCAGTGGGTCGTTTCCTCCCAAGAAAACAACTGTTGTAGTCATAGAATCATCGTGATGACACCCCTACCTTTCGTTTTGGGACGAGGAGCCCGTGCGCTCGTCACGGTGAGCGGTCTGGTGCTCAACGTTGAGGCGGCGGTGCGCCAACCCTGGAGCCGCTTGTCTTGACAAGGATTCTGGTGGTTGAGGACGACCTCGAAATGGTTGGGTTGTTGGAGACGTTTTTGACTTCGGAAGGTTACGAGGTGCTCGTGGCCCCGGACTTCGCGAGTGCCCTCAGTGCCACGTCGTCGAAGGCTCCCGACCTCGTCCTCATCGACATCGTGCTCGGCACCGAAGACGGTCGCGAAGTGTTTCGAGAGCTTCGGCTCATTAGTGACGTGCCGACGATCTTTCTCACCGGTCGGGGTCTCGAGTCGGAGAGAATTGCCGGTCTCAAGATGGGAGCCGACGATTACATCGTCAAACCATTTTCGCTGGGCGAAGTCTCGGCGCGGATCGAGTCGGTCTTGCGCCGTTCTAACTCCAACTCGACCACCTCGGGCATCGACACTCCGAATATGCGCTTCGGCGAACTCGAGATCAATGAAAGTACTCACGAAGTGAAGTTGGCGGGAAACCTCCTCGAGTTGACCTCTAAAGAGTTTGCGCTGCTCGTCTTTTTGGCGTCTTCACCTCGACAGGTGTTCTCGCGCGACCAACTTCTTCAACACGTGTGGTCGTCGTCGAGTGACTGGCAGAACGAAGCGACCGTCACGGAACACATTCGACGAGTGCGAACGAAGATTGAAGTCGACCCTGATCGTCCCCTTTGGATACGGACGGTGCGCGGGGCCGGCTATCGCTTCGAACCGGGTGCCGTCGCGGCAAGTCCCGTGGTGAAGGTCGATACCGAAGAGCAACCTACTTAAGCACTCCGAGACTCAGTCGCGTGGTTCGACCACGGTGCGACGTGTCTTTTGAATCGGGAGTTCCCGCTGTGGACGAGAGCCAGCGACGCCGTGGTCACTTGGCGAGTAGTCGCAACATCCGATCGATGAGTTCACTGGGCTTGAAGGGCTTAGAAAGAAAGGCGGCCGACTCAGGGTGAAGACCGTCGAGAACCGTGGCGTCTTCGCTTCCGGAAATCAAGAGGACGAGCAGGTCGGGATTTTCTTCTTGCAACGTTAGGGCGACGTCGCGCCCCGACAACGTGGGCATGATGACGTCACTGAGCAGGAGGTGTACGGCCCCATCGTGACTGCGAGCCACGTCGATTGCCTGCTCGCCGGTGCTGGCTTCGAGCACGTGATAGCCAATTCTCCTGAGCACTTGTCCGATGAGTCGTCGAAGGTCTTCGTCATCTTCGGCCAGTAGCACCGTGGTCGACGCCAGAGCCTCACCGGGAGACTTCGACGGTAACGAACGGACGATACCCTGCGCCGTGGCGGGGAGGAGAATTTCAAAGGTCGTGCCGTAACCAACCTCACTGGAGCAGCGGATGACGCCGCGGCTCTCTTCGACGAGGCGACGAGCGGCGGAAAGTCCGAGACCCGACCCCTTGAAAGGACCCTTGGTGGTGAACATCGGCTCGAAGCATCGTCGCCGAGTCTCCTCGTCCATTCCGAGTCCGGTGTCGGCAACCTTGATCTGGACGTACTTTCCCTCGGGTAGGTCGGTCTCGGGTGTCGCGGGCGTGCCAACCGTGACGTCATCAACCGAAATGCTCAGTTGGCCACCCGCGGCCATGGCGTCGCGCGCGTTGAGCGCGAGGTTCAGCATCATCTGTTCAAATTGATCAGCGTCAACGAAGATGCTCGGCGACGAAGGCGCGAGTGACCAGACCAGTGAGATGTCGACGCCGAGGATTCGATCGAGAACTTCGCTGATCGATTGAATGGCGGCGACGGGATCGACGACTACCGGCTCGGCGGCCTTGGTTCTCCCGATGGCCAGAAGCTGTCCCGTAAGTCCCGAAGCTCTCGCGGCGGTCGCTTGAATGTCGGTGACCATTTTCAGCGAATGCTCGTCGGAAGCGAGGTTTTGCGAAAGGATCTCCGCGTAGCCAGAGATTAGGGTCAGGAGATTGTTGAAGTCGTGCGCCAAGTTGCTCGCGACTTGACCACGAATTTCCATTCGGTGGGCGAAGCGATTCTCGGTTGCCATCTGACGTTGGTCGGTGACGTCGTCAATCAGCGTCAAGATACCCCTAGAACCGTCGCCGCGTAGCGGTAGGAGGACCGCCGAGGCAGCGAGGTCCCGGCGTCGCGCCCCCATCTCAATGTCGAGAAAGTCGCGGCCGAGTCCCGCGCCGCCGTTGAGTACGTCGGACCATAACGAGCGAAGTTCGTGCCACGCCGCCTCAGGGAAGCGCGGCGCGATGGTCTCGAGGGTCTCGAGGTCGCCAGTGGGTTCGGGCCACGAAAATATCTTGCTGGCCGCTTGGTTCCACCAGCGGACTCTTCGCGAGGCGTCAATCTCGACAATGCCCACTGGCGCGGTCTCAACCAGTGCGCGCCAACGCGCTTCACTGTTGTGGATGGTTCGACTCATCTTCGCGGCGCCAAGGGCAGTCGAGGCGGTTTGCGCCAACAGCGTCAATACCTCAACGTCCTCCGCGCTAAACGGCGGTCCGGATTCGCGGCGAATCGCCACCACACCACGGGCCTGATCTCGTCGCTCCAGTACCGGCGCGACGAGCCAGTCGCCGTCGGTCCACGGCACCGTCATGCCAACTCGAAGCTTTGGTAAGTCGCCGAACTCGGACACGTCGTGCGCGCTCGCGCTGGCGGCGTGCTTGCCCCGGTGAGCGATTACGCGCAACGGTGTGCTCCGGTCGCCTTCCAGTGAGACCATGGCGTTGTCCGCGCCAAAAACGCTTTGTGCACTGGCGGCCACGCTCGAAGCGATGTCGTCTTCGTCGCTCAAAGCATTGACGGTGAACGACGCGGCGATGAGTTGGTGGAGTTGACTGGCAATATGTTGGGTTCGGCGTACGGACTCTCGGGCATCGAGACGAAGCTGCGTTCGCTCGAGCGCCATTGACGTATTCCTGGCGATCTCTTCGGCCACAGCGATCTCGTGTGGTCCAAAGCCCGGGCGACTTTCATCGGTGACGAACGCGACTGCGCCGAAGGGGACGTTGTTCACACGAAGGCCCACGACGACGCACCATGGAACACCCGAGTCAGATTGCTGGGGCCACACCTCGTTAGCGCCGCCGGCGCTGACGCGCGTGGTGATCTGGGCAACGTCGGGCACTCGAGCGAGCAGAGATTGGTAGCAGTCTTCGCTCTCGCCCTCTCGACCCTCGTGTCCGAGACCACGATGACGAATCGCCACCTTGCGAGGTGCGCCCAGTTCGTCCCCAAAGTCCATGTAACACCAGTTGCCGAGGGAAGGTACGACGACATCGAGCAGGGGAATCAAAACGATGTCGAACGTGGGCGCCCTACCCTGCAGCAGTCCTTCGGCCTTGTCCAGGGCACTCGCGTGGCGCTTGACAATATCTTCTAGACGAATGTGATCTACATTTTGCGCTTCGAGTTGCGCGACGTCGAGAGAGTTCGTCAATTCATCACGGCCTTGGTTGTCGGAAAACTCTTCAGCCATGAGACGTTCTTCCTGTCCGCTTTCAATACCTTGAGAATATGCGACGAGAAGTGATTGCCGGGAACGGTGGGCGTCACACTAGCGAGCAGGCGAACAGCTCGATGGAACGTGGGCGTCGACCTTAGAGAGGTCGGCCGGAGAAAATTGCAAAGTCTTCGAGAAATTGATCGATCTGTTCGGCTTCGTGTGGAGCGGAGAAGAGGAAACCTTGACCGAAGTTAATCTCCTTGACTTGGAGGTGACGACGTTGATCAACGTCTTCAATCCCCGAAGCGACAATCAACAGGTTGAGAGTTTTGCCTAGTTGCACGAGCGACTGTACGAGTTCGACATCTTGGGGGGACTTTGTAATCCCATTAATAAAGTCTCGATCGAGCTTCACGATGTCGATGGGAATCTGTCGAAGCGTGGACAATGGTGAGACGCCCGGTGTGAAGTCGTCGACCGCGATACGCACGCCGATTACTTTCAGCTGTTCGATTGTGCTCAACGTCGACGCGCCACCTTTCAACAATGATTCCTGTGAGAACTCCAACACGAGCAGGGCGGGATCGTAACGAGCAGTGGACAGCGCCCCTCGAACGTCGTCGACGAACGTCGTCAATTCGAGTTGCTTTTCTGAAATGTTTACCGACACCGTAAAGCGGTAACCCTTCGCGTGCCACGCCGCACCCTGTTGACACGCGGTCTCGAGCGCCCACCTTCCAACTGCGACAATCTGACCACTTTGCTCGAGCTCGGGAAGAAAGACATCGGGCCTTACGACGCCACGATCGTCCGTGCGCCATCGAAGTAGCGCCTCGACACCGGCGAAACCGTTTGATTGCAAATCCATTGTTGGTTGATAGACGAGGAAGAATTGGTCGCGCTCGAGCGCTCGTGAGAGTTCGCGAGAGAGCAACTCTCGATCCTGATCCGCTTTGAGGGAAGAGGGTTCGTTCACCATTTCGCGTCACCCCCTCGAAAGTTTTGACGTCCACAAGAAGTCACTCGGGAACACTTAGCGCTTCGCAATTTCGACACTATCAGTCTCGTTGCGCGCTCATCACGTGAAGTCAACGTGGTACTTCTTTCGTCGCACAGTCACTCGCGTGGCAATGATGACGTCGTAACGCGGCGCTACAAACTCACTCACCATCGCAGCAACCGGCAATTCGTTGCAGTATCGCGACCAGAAATGAATTCGTCGTTACTCGACAATGAGCGTTGACGACCGCGACCTAGTTCTGGGATGGTCAAGCATGTCACTAACAACGAAGTTACGTCTCGAAAACGACTGTTGTTAGAAAGTTGATACAAGTCACTGCACATTCACGATAAAGATTGAGTGTTGCCACGACGATCGTTTGGCTAATGGTTTGACCACCGAAATACATTGGTTATGACGACATTTTTGAATTTTCTGCGAGGCGGACATGGAGTTTAAGAAGAAAGAAAAAAAGGCTCCGCGCTCAAAACCCGGTTCAAAAAAGCCCGATGACGTCTCGTCGAGAGAAGTCGACAACACTTCGATTTCGACGGGTCACGTCGGTGCACGCGGTGCGACACCACCAACAAAATCGGACACGTCATCGTTCGCCTCGACGCAACGCCTCACCGCTCGTCCCGTAGTGACGCTTGATCAGGAGTTCCCTAACGACGCCGGTGTCACGTTCGAAGCTCGCCGAAATGCCTACGACGCAACGGCGTCGTCGCCGGGCGATAACGGTGGACTACCGTCGCGTGATCCCACGGGACCTAACGAATTTGAAGTCAAAGAGAGGGGCCGACTCGGCGATCACCTCTTAGACCGCCATCTCATTACCCAAGCTCAGTTGGATCAAGCACTCGCCGAGCAACGCGAGTCGGGTCAGAAACTGGGCAACGTGCTCGTGAGCATCGGCGCTCTCGACGAACTTGTCTTAGCTGATGTGTTGGGTTCGTTCTTCGGTCTCGTGTCGATGAATCTACGTCGCGAGAATATCGATCCGGACGCGCTGGCGTTGATATCAGAGAGTGTTGCCCGAGAAAATTTAGTCATCCCAATTCGATTCATTGACGACGTCTTAAACGTGGCCGTCGCCGAACCGAGTGACGAGTTGACGTCGCTGCTTAGGCGCATCAGTGGTCGCAGCGTGCGAATCATGATCGCACCAATGAGCGACATTCGTTGGGCGATCGACAGCAACTACCGCGCTCTCGGGAACGTGGGTCGACTCGTGCAAGCCTTCGAGGCGGTGGAGGAGGCGAGGAAGCGCAACGTTAACGGTGTCGAATCGGAGATTCTGGGCGATAACGCGCCGGTGGTGCAGGTCGTCGACCGCATTCTCACTCAAGCGATTCGCGACCGCGCCTCCGATGTGCACATTGAACCAACTGACGAAGACGTTCGCATTCGATTTCGAATCGACGGCGCGCTCACCGAAATCCTCAAACTTCCCGCGGCGATTGGCCCGGTGCTCGTGAGTCGCATCAAAATCATGGCGAACATGAACATCGTTGAGAGGCGGCGCCCGCAAGACGGCCAACTCACAATCACGATTGACGACAAGAAAGTCGACGTTCGCGTGGCGACCGTGGCGACCATCATGGGCGAGAACTGCGTCATGCGAATTCTCGATAAGACCCGCTCCGTGCTTCGTTTGGACGACCTCGGTATGCCACCCGACACGCACGCAACGTACTTGAAGTTGGTCCGCGCTCCCTTTGGCATGGTGTTGTGCGCCGGACCGACGGGTAGTGGCAAGACCACGACGCTCTATTCAACGTTGGGCGAAGTGAGCGACTCGAAGCAAAACGTCATGACGATTGAGGACCCGGTTGAGTACGTGTTTCCCTCAATCAATCAGATACAGACCAACGAGCAAGCGGGTCTCAACTTCGCGACGGGTCTGAAGTCGATCCTCCGTCAAGACCCCGACGTAATCCTCGTAGGTGAGATTCGTGACGTTGAGACGACGCGCGTGGCCGTGCAGTCGGCATTGACCGGTCACTTCGTCATTTCGTCAATGCACGCCACGGACTCGGTTTCGGCGCTTCACCGGCTCCTGGATATGGGCATTGAGTCGTTTCTTATCGCCTCTTCGGTGCTCGGCGTCGTTGGTCAGCGCCTTTTGCGTCGAATCTGTCCGTCGTGCAAGACCACGTACACGCTGAGCGAAGAAGAACGGATTTTCTACGAAGACAGTGGCGGACCACCCAAAGACGTCTTCTATCAGGGCAGCGGATGCAATTTCTGTAGCGACACTGGCTACAAGGACCGAATTGGCATCTACGAACTCCTCGTCATGACCCCAGAGATCAAGCGCTTAATCGTGGGATGGGCGACCCAGGAAGAACTCCGTGCGTTAGCCGTAAAGCAGGGAATGCGCACGTTGCGCCAAGAAGCAATAAGTCTCGTCGCTAACGACGTGACGTCAGTAGCCGAAGTCATAAGGAGCGTGTACACGTTATGAGCCGAGCAAATACCGCTGTTAAGTACCGTTACGTAGCCTTGGACGAGGACGGCGAGAAGACCAAGGGCGTCGAAGTGGCGACCTCGATCAGCGCCGCCCATCAATCCCTCATCGGACGCGGTCTTCAACCCATTGGCGTCAGCAAACCGCGCAGCATCCTGAAATTCGAGATCACCAAGAAAAAGGTGCCGCGCAAGGACGTCATGAACTTCTCTCGCCAGCTCGCGGTCTTCATGAAGGCCGGTATTCCAATAATGGAAGCGCTGGACGTGATCGAGGACGAGACCTCGGAGAAGGTCCTGAAGGCCATTCTCAAAGACGTCCTCGAGGGGCTCCGCGGTGGCGACACGTTCGCTGCTGCCGCAGCCATGCATCCCGAGGCGTTCCCCAACTACTACGTGGGAATCCTGGAGTCGGCGGAACTTACCGGCAACCTTGACAACGTTTTGAACCAGTTGGCTGACTACATCGAGAGGGACACCAAGGCTCGTACGAAGGTCAAGGCGGCAATGATTTACCCGGCGGTCGTCGCGTGCATGTCGGTAGTGACGGTTGGCATTCTCGCCCTCTTCGTGCTGCCACGCTTCGTCGTCTTCTTCAACTCGTTCCACGCCAAACTGCCACTTCCCACGCGCATGATTCTGGGCTTTTCCAGTTTCCTCACCCAGTGGTGGTTCGTGATCCTCGCGGTCGTGATTGGGCTGGCTACCGGGTTCATCCTGACGCGACGCTCAGTCGGCGGCAAAGCGAGGTTGGACGCGCTGTTGTTGCGAATGCCGGTGTTCGGTGACCTTACCCAGACGGCGATTCTCGAGCGAATCTGTCGAATTCTCAGTTCGTTACTGAAGGCCGGCGTGGATCTACCTCGCTCCATGGCCGTTACCGCGGACTCGGCGAATAACGCGGTGTACCGCAAGGCGCTCGACGGCGTGCGTGAGGAGATGCTCGAGGGCCAGGGCCTCTTTGGCCCGATTACCCGCACCGGACTCTTTCCCGGCGCGGCGCAGCAGATGTTCCGCGTGGGCGAAGAGACGGGAACCCTAGATCAACAACTCGAAATCGCCGCTGACTACTACGCCCGCGAGCTCGAAACGAAGGTCGACAAGGTGACGGCGCTGTTCGAGCCGCTAATCATTATTTTCATGGGTTTGATCGTTGGTTTCGTTGCGGTTGCCCTGGTCACTGCCATGTACGGCATTTACAGTCAGGTAAAGGTTTAGTGAAGAGCCAAAGGCTCTGGGTTTTTCGCGGTCGTTCGCGACGCGCTAATGGTTCATCACGAGCTGTGCGCGTCGTCGGTGTTCGCGATGAGTCCGAGTCTGGATTTACTTTGATCGAGCTACTCATTATGGTCGTGGTACTTCCCCTCGTCATAGGAGGAATCGCGGCGGGTCTGCTCGCGGTGTTCTCACTTCAAACAGGTGTGTCGAATCGCCTTTCCGCCTCCGGTGACGCCCAGGTTATTTCGTCGTACTTTGAAACCGACGTGCAGAGTGCGCAGCAAATCACGGTGAATCCCACCGCGTCGCAGTGCGGCACCGGGAGCCAGCTGCTCGGACTTGAGTGGAACCTCAACGTACAAACGGACGTGTATCAGACGGTCGTCTCGTACGTCGAAACCGCGACGGGTTCAACGTACTCTCTGTTGCGTCAATACTGCTCGTCAGGGATTTCCTCGACGCCGACGTCTTCGACCATCGTCTCTTCGGACCTGCTCGACAGTCAACCGCCGCCGGTAATCTCTCCCGCCGCTGCCAGCACCTTGGCGACGGCGGGTTGGACTTCAACACAGAGCGTGAACAAGGTCGCATTCACCCTCAGTGAACCAAAGTCCAAACTCACTTTCGCACTGTCGGCAGTTCCTAAGGCAAACTTGCCGCCGAGCGAACAAGGTTCACTCTCCACGACCACTCCCTCGGCGAGCTGTGGCTTTGCCACTGCCGGCACCGGCACCTACGCCTCGACTCTTTGTTTCGTTGACTTCAGCTCCTACAACGTCAGTGAAGCAACTTCGGGTGGGCAGGCCTTCGCCGTGGCGATCACCGGTACACCCTTCACCTTGTCATTCGACCTCTCGACCTCGGGGGCGCCGGTCGCGGCGCACGCCATTCCCACCTACGCTGCTCCGCCGACCAGCGAAGCGTTCTTAGGCAACAACGGCTTCTACACCGGCGTTCCCAACAAACCCGCGTTGTATCAAACGAACTCGGGGACAACGAGCACGCTCACGTTCACTAACTTTGGAGTCACCGATTCGCGCGGTGTCCCAGCTACCGACTGGGAGCTCGTCACTGGCGACGCGGAGTCCACCGACACGAATGAATCCCTCACCTGGAGTTCTGACCAGGTCTTGAACCTGATTCCCAACAGCCCGACATCGCCGGTCGGCAACGCGTGCAACAGTGTGGCGCCGGCAACCAACACCCAGAACCTAACGGGGCTGGGTACCCAGACAGTGGAGTGCTCGGCGACCCAGAGTTCGGACAAAACCGGCACCGTCATACTGGACGCCCTAACACCGCAGTCCCTGAAGATCGTCCTGGTCGGAGGGGGTCTTCAGGGGGCTTTCGTGGGACTGTTACTGCCGTGATGTGGTCAAGACTCTCTTCGATGGTTGAGACGGACTCGAAAGTTGCTGTTCAATGAAGCTTTACGCGCCTGATTGGCTGAGAAGGGTTGCGCGTCGCTGCGTTCGCGATACGACAGATCGGTCTGAAGCGGGCGACACCTTGGTCGAGGTGCTCATCGCCCTCGTCATACTCGGCGTGGCCTCCGTGGCGCTACTGGTCTCTTTTGCGACGTCAATCACGGCCTCGGGGACGTATCGCGACGTCGCGACTCTCGATACGGTGCTGCGAAGTGCTTCGGAAGAAGTCATTACTCAGATTCAACAGCAGCCAGCCGCTCTTTTTGAATCATGCGGCGGGGCGGCCAACGTTGTTTTCACTCTCCCGACTGGCTACACGGCCGCAATAACGTCAGTGAGCTACTGGAATGGCGCGGCCTTTCAAACAACGTGCGTGCCCAACGCGGAGCAGTGGATCACGTTGAGCGTCACCGAGACCCAAAATGGCCGGTTCGCTTCGAATAACTTCATCGTGGATGATCCCTTGGCCCGTCCGATCATGCAGCCGGGCGCCGCAGCGCAGTTGGTCTATATCGAACAGCCGGGTAGTTCCACTATCAATTCGCCCCTAACTCCCGAGCCGGTGATCGCGGTCGAAGACGCCGCGGGCAATATCGTGACCACGGACCTTTCGCCAGTGACGTTGGTTATTACGCCAGGTACCGGGACCAACGGAGCGAATCTCTCGCCGAGCTGCTCGGGTACGGAGTATTCCGGCGTCGTCACGTTCTCGAGTTGCATGATTGACACGGCGGGTGCGGGGTACACCTTGACCGCTGCCGACGGTTCGTTGAGTTCGGCGACGAGTAGTGCCTTCACGGTCTCAACTGGTATTCCCACGCAACTCGTTTTTTCGACACAACCAGGTAATTCAACGGGCAGTTCCACTCTTTCGACCCAGCCGGTCGTGAACGTCGAAGACGCGTACGGATTCCTCGTGACGCCCGACAACTCGACGGTGTCGCTCGCAATAACACCGTCGACGGGCTCGAGCGGCGCGGCACTCTCGGGCTGTGCGCAGACTGAAAGTTCAGGCGTCGTCACGTTCTCAGGCTGTGCGGTCAGTCTCGCTGGAAACGGCTACACCTTGACGGCAAGTGACGGATCGCTAACTGCAGCGATTAGCACCAGTTTTAACGTGACGGTGGGTGCGGCCGCCAAACTCGTCTTTACGACACAGCCAACAGCCAATGCTTCGGGCAACGCGCTCACGAGCGAGCCGGTAGTGAAAGTGGAAGACGCGGCGGGCAACGTCGTGACGAGCGCGTCGACGACGATCACCCTCAGCGCTTCCGGCGGTTCGCTTTCCTCATGTGGGGGACTGGGTGCCAACTCGGGCGTCGTGACCGTGACGGGTTGCGTGTTCTCGGGTCTCGTCGGTACCAATTACACACTGAGTGCCAGCGCGAGTGGCCTCGTCACGGGAGTTAGCGCCAGCTTCACCGTCACCGTTGGCGAACCGGCAAAACTCGTCTTCTCGGCCGCGACCACTGGCGTAGCGAGCGCGAGCGCGTCGTCGGCCTTCAGCACACAACCCGTGGTCACTGTCGAAGATGCGGCCGGCAACGTAGTGACCAACTACGTGGGAACGGTGACACTCTCACTAAACGCCGGTGAAACACTGAGTTGTACGTCGGGAAATTCGGCGACGCCGATTGACGGCGTCGTGAGCTTCGCCGGCTGCGCCGGCAGCGCCTACGCCTCGGGTGTAACGCTGACGGCTTCAAGTACGGGCCTGACGGGCGCGACGAGCGCAAGTTTCGATATTTCCAACGTGGCGACACAACTGGCCTTTACGACCCAGCCCTCAAACACCGCAGACGGCATGTTGATTGCACCCTCGGTCGTCGTAAGTGTCGAGGACTCTTCCGGAACGGTCGTCACTACCTCAAGCGCCTCGATTGCTCTAGCCCTCGGTACAAATCCGGGCTCGGGAACACTTTCGGGCACTTCCCCTGAGTCCGCGGTCGAGGGATCGGCGACGTTCTCCGATCTTTCCATCAACGCTCTTGGTTCGGGCTATACCCTTTACGCGACGTCGGGCGCCTTGACTTCCGTAACAAGCAGCGGCTTCAATGTGGTCGTAGGCGCCCCCGCAAAGTTGGTCTTGACCACCCAGCCGGTGGGTGGCGCCTCGGGCGCAGTCCTGTCGACGCAGCCGGTCGTGAAGGTGGAGGATTCGGCCGGCAACATCGTCACCAGTGCCACTACGACGATCTCCCTCAGTGCTTCGAGTGGCACGTTGGCCTCGTGCGCCGGCCTCACCGCCGTTTCGGGCGTGGTGAGCGTGACGAGTTGCACC
>DATCCC010000032.1:0-13655 GCA_036511495.1 Acidimicrobiales bacterium
CCTACGCCACTCCACCCTCCAATGTCTCGACCGTGCCCGACGCTCCGACGGGAGTGTCGGCGTCGAGTATCGCCAACAACGAGTCGCTCGTCACGTGGGTCGACCCGGTGAACAGCCCGCCGACCAACGGCGGCGCCACCATTACGGGCTACACCGTGCAGTACTCCGCTGACGGTGGCACCACGTGGACGACCGCCACCACCAGTGCCACCGGCACGAACTACACCGTCACCGGTCTCACCAACGGCACGACGTACGAGTTCGAGGTCGCGGCCACCAACGCGTCGGGGATGAGTGCCTACGCCACTCCACCCTCCAATGTCTCGACCGTGCCCGACGCTCCGACGGGAGTGTCGGCGTCGAGTATCGCCAACAACGAGTCGCTCGTCACCTGGGGCGCCCCGGTCAATGATGGCGGCGCCACGATCACGAGCTACACCGTGCGGTACTCCGCCGACGGCGGCGCCAACTGGACGACCGCCACTACCAGTGCCACCGGCCCCACTTACCTCGTCACCGGTCTCACCAACCGCACGACCTATGAGTTCGACGTCGCCGCCACCAACGACACGGGCACTGGCGCTTACGCCACTTCGTCGTTGCCAGGAACCCAAGTTCCCGTAGTCCTGACGTCCCTGAGCGGTACTTTCGGGTCAACTCTTGTACTTACCTCGAGCGGTGGTTCCGGCAGTGGCGCGGTGACGTACTCGGTGCCGTCCTCGGGATCGGCCGGCTGTTCACTCGATGTGAGTGGCGCGCTGATCTTCTCGGGCGTGGGCAGTTGCCTCGTCACGGTAACGAAGGCCGCGAGCAGCTCGTTCACGCAAGCGTCGGTTACGTCGTCAGTATCTGTGAATCCGGCGACCCAGGTCATCGCGCTCTCTAAGACCAGTAGCACCAACCTGAGTGATCCCAACTCGTACAACGTCACCGCGTTCTCGAACGACACCGACCCGGGTGCGTCGTTGATCTACTCCGTTGACACGATCGATAGCACCGCGAGCAATTGCACGGTGACGTCGGCGGGCGTGGTGAACGCCACGAGCACCGGGCAGTGCGTCATTGTCGTGGGCGCCTTGGCCACGACCAACTTCGCCGCCGCGATCGTGGCCTCGCAGACCGTCACGATCTTCTCGGGCGTATCGACGCCGCCGCCCATTGTCCTCACGTCGACGCCGCCAACGTTGCCCACGGTTGGCTCTACCTATTCGGTGCGGGCCTCAGAAGTCGGGGGCCTCGTGGCCTTCACCCTCGACGCGTTGTCGGTTGGCTGTTCGCTCAACGGGCAACTCGTTACCTTCACGAGCACTGGCACGTGCATTATCGTCGCCAGTTCGAACATTGGAGCGCTCTCGGTGCGACAAGTCATCGCCGTTCGTAGTGCCGTCCTGGGATCCCCACTCAACGTGACGGCGGCACCAGATGATGGCGAAGCCATAGTCACCTGGAGCGCCCCCACGAGCGCGGCCTTTTTCTCAACACTCACCTACACCGTCACGGCGTCGTCGAGTTCGACTAGTTGCGTAACGACGAGCTTGTCGTGTCTGGTGACTGGACTGATCAATAACTCTCCGGTCACGTTCAGCGTCGTCGCGTCCGCACAGGCCTCCGGGCAGAACTCGTCGTCGTCGCTGCCCTCGGCGCCGGTAACGCCGAGGGAAGTCAGTTTGACGCCCACGTCAACGCCCGGTACGACCGAGGTGGCGCCGGGTCAGGCCATCGTCATCGCCTCCAATGGAACGACCGTTCCGGCCACCGTCACTTTGGTTGGTAACACCGTGACCATCGCATCGGGCACTGTCTCGATGGGCGTCGTGGCTGGTTCGTTGGTCGGTCAAGGTGCCAACACCAAGGTCACGATTATGACGGGCGCCCCCGTTACCTTTAGTGGGGCCGGATTCTTGCCGGGCTCGACCGTGGATTTCTATCTTTTCTCCGGCGGCGTCATTCTCGGCTCGGTGTTGGTCAATGCTTCGGGTTCGTACAGCGTCACGTTGACGCTTCCGATGTCGCTGGCGGCCGGTAACCATACGTTGCAGTCTCAAGGCTTTGCCGCTTCGGGATTTCTCAGTGCCGTCTCGCTAGGCGTGTCCGTGTCCAAAGTCCCGGCCTTGACGTTGCGCCCCTTTGGCTCGACGACAACGACGCTGACGTCGGCAATGAGGCGCCAGTTAGAGACGCTCGCCCAACAGATACGTAGTTCCGGGGCGACGTCGGTCATCATCGCTGGCTACACCGACAACGTCGGCACGCAGGTCACCAATGAGCGCCTGAGTCGCGAACGCGCCCTCAACGTCGAAGTTCTCTTGCGCCAATACCTGAAGAATTTGCGCGTAACGGGGGCTATTACGATGACCGTGCAGGGTCTGGGTTCGCAGCATTACGTGGCCTGGAACGGAACGTCCTCCGGCCGCTCAGCCAACCGCCGCGTGGTCGTCACGACACGACTCTTGACGCTCGCGGTCCCCGTCTGAGTCGTTTCGAAGGACGCTCCTTCTGGTGGCGTCACTGCGATAAGTAGGGCACCACGTTCTTCGACCACGTGAAGGTCATCGGCGGGGCCGATGACTTGGGGAGCTCAATAAGGTCCGCGAAGGAACCGTGTCCGTTCACCTCGGCGAAGCCAACACCCATCTCGCAGTTCTTGCACGACAGTCCAACACCGGGGTTGTAGGTTCCGTCAAAGCCCAAGAGCTCGTCGCGGTGTCCCCAACACGCGCTCGCGCTCGCCGAGGTGCACGAGATGTTGAAGGTAGTGGATTGTTGTCCACTCCAGCCGTCGTTGTACATCCACTCGTAGTCCGATTCGATCGCCGAGAATCCCGTGCCCCACAAGCTGCCCATGCCCGGAACGTGCTCGGCGTCGAGACCAATGGGGAAAGCCGCCGCGGTCGTGGGGTCCGTCTGACGTTGCGCCGCCCTTTGCGCAGCGTCACTGAGAATCTTGTTGATCCCGAGATACGGGGGAAGTCCTCGAGCCCGGCGCTCTAAGTCGGCTAGGACGAAGAGCTGCTCGGCGGGGGTCAACGAATACCAGTTCGTGGGCAACACCATGGGCTGGAGGTTCTCACTTTTTCGCGCGACGTTAACTATCTGCACTAAGTACTGCGTGCAGCCGGGGCTGTTGTTGTAGGCGACGAAGCCGGCGGTCTGAGAGGAGACGCACGGGTTCGCGCAGTTCCACGTACTTCCGTTACGCGTACAGACGGCCGATTGGAGAAAATTCGGCTGGGGCGTGATGTTCGCTTTGGGGTTGTGCACCGTCGCGACGCCGAGCGCGCTGAGCGGCGAAGCGCTCAGCGTGACGAGAAGAGCGACCAGCGCGAAAGCGCTGAGTCCTTGACGACTTCGAATGCTCTCACCCCCGGTGACACGGTGCGCGCGACGCTCCGTCGTTGGAAAGAGAGCACCCGTCACACCGAAACCTAGCAACCGCGTGCTCTACGTAGTACTCGGGGACCATCCCTCTAGTTTCGCGCGTTCACGCTCGGTTCGTGTAGTCAAAACTGCCTGGTTGGCTGATTCACTTTGGTCCATCGTGCGCGACTTTGGCGCGTACTTTCACGTATTTCTCGCAACGCTCTCCGTCGGCGCGACTCGTCGCGAACCTCCAGAGAAATCGCTAGTCGCGCGAAGAGCGACGCGTGCGTCGCCACGCCAAGCGCAGCGCCGTCCACGTCTCGTCCATCGCGCAGACCTTGTTGTCGACGAGCCCTAAGGGCAACGCGATCTCTCGAATGGCGTTATCCGTAACGTCGGTGGCGACGTCAGACGCTCGTTTTGGCCACGCGATCCACAGACCGCCCGCGGGAAAGGCCATGAGACCAAGAGTTTCGATCTCTCGTTCGAGTCGTGACACTCGAAGATAGAATCCCAGCACGACGTCGACGTGACCCCTCGCCACGCGCTTCACCATGACACCTGGCGGGACGTTCAGGCGAAAGCTAGTTGGCGCGTGCAGCAACGCCAGCGTTGAATCTTCCTTGATACCGAGTTTGAGGGATAGTGGTTTACCCGAGAGATCCGTCATCACGCCAAAGTATTTCACCGGCGACCTCTTCTGCCACTTGGTCGCCGCTACTTTTCACGATCAATGGCGCTGCACCAGCGGTCCGTTAGCGCCGAAGTTGTCTCGCCGATGGCCGCTGTTGACGCGCGCCCACGCGAGGTAGAGGCGACACACTCGTGTTCGCTCTGGCGAGCTTCACGCGCTACCATGCAGCAATGCGTTAATTCCTGAATTTCTCGATTGAACTTTGTCCCTCGTTCGTGGAGATTTCAGATGCCCCTGTCGCACCCTTTTCATTCGTCGTCCCTCACCCTCGCGGTGCTCGCCGCGTCCAAGTTGACGCACGCGCGGGCAGGTCGAACGATCCTTGATGACGTGTCGCTCAAGGTTGGACCGGGTAGCTGTCTCGGGGTCATAGGGCCTAACGGTGTGGGAAAATCAACTCTGCTCCAACTTCTCGCGGGTCTCCAACCGCCCGACAGTGGCACGATTACGCTCGATCCACCCGGCGCCAGCGTTGGTTACTTGGCCCAAGAACACGAACGCCGCGCCGGCGAGAGCGTCGCGGACGCGTTGGCTCGACGAACGGGCGTCACGGCAGCGGAGGTCGCCCTCGTCAAGGCGGGAAGTGACTTGGCGTCGAACTCTCGTGGGGCCGATCGCCGCTACGAAGAAGCGCTGCATCGTTTCGATTCACTCGGCGCGAGTACCTTCAATGCACGGATGCGGACCGTGCTCGACGAACTCGGTGTCACCTCAGTCGCTGAGTGGGAGACGTCGACGCTCTCGGGCGGACAAGAGGCCAAGGTCGCCCTCGCCGGCATCGAACTTTCGCGCTTTGACGTGGTACTACTCGACGAACCCACGAACGATCTGGACTTCGAGGGGCTGGCCCGTCTCGAATCGTGGGTTCGACGACGCGAGGGCGCGACGGTGATCGTGTCGCACGACCGAGCATTTCTCGAACGCACCGTGACTTCGGTGCTCGAACTCGACGAACATCACCACACGGCGAAGGAGTACGGCGGCGGGTGGACGGGCTACCAAGCGGAGAAGGCGAACGCGTTGCGCCTGGCGCGCGAGTCCTTTGACGAGTATCGGCGCCAGAAAGATCAGCTCACGACCAGAGCGCAACGTCAGCGACAGTGGGCGGTAGAAGGTGTTCGAAATGAGATCAAAAATGCGACCGACCACGACACGGCTCAACGAGACTTTCGCATCAATCGAACCGAGAAACTTGCCTCGAAAGCTCGCCAAACTGAAAGGAGGCTGGAGAATCTGGACGTGGTAGAAAAGCCTTTTGAAGGATGGGATCTACGTTTCTCGATTGACGAAGTAAAGCGCGCTGGTGATGTCGTGGCCCGACTGCGCGACGTCGTCGTGGATCGCGCCACCTTTCGATTGGGCCCACTTGATCTTGAGATCTCGTGGGGCGAGCGAATCGCCTTGACGGGCCGTAACGGCTCGGGAAAGTCGACATTGATTCAGACGTTGCTCGGAACGATTGACCTCACTCGCGGAGAACGATGGTTGGGACCGAGCGTGGTGGTGGGTGTGCTCGGTCAAGATCGGCGGGCTCTCCAGGGCGATCACGACCTCGTGCGGTATGTCTGTGACCGCTCGGATCTCACTCAGGCGGAGGCGCGCTCGGTGTTGGCAAAGTTTGGATTGAGTGCGAGTCACGTGACGCGTCCCGCGCGGTTGCTCTCACCGGGGGAGAGAACCCGTGCCGAGCTGGCAATATTTCAAACCCAGGGCGTGAACTTCCTCGTGCTGGACGAGCCGACGAATCATCTCGACCTCCCGGCGATTGAACAGTTAGAGAGTGCGTTGTCGAGTTTTGGTGGAACGTTGTTGTTAACGACGCACGACCGCCGACTGCTCGACGCGGTGGAAGTTTCGAGGACCATTGAAATGGACGCGGGACTAACGACGACGGACTAGTGGGCTGCATGACTTAGTGGCCCGGACCCTTGCCCTTACCGTTTCCGTTATTGCCGGGTGGCGTTGGCCCGGGCGGCGCGAAGGTGGTAGTGGTGCTCGGAGCGCTGACGCCGAGCGAACGAGCGAGTGCCGAGAGATCACTTTCTAGTAATTTACCCTCGCTCTGAGATATCTTTCCGCCCTGTGTTCCGTTCGCGATGACTGACGCCGCCTGTTGGAGATCGTTTTCTGCCGCGACCGAGTTTCTCGAAGTTTGGTCAAAGAGGGCCCGTTCAGCGTCTTGAGTGATGCTTTGTACTGAGCCCGGGTCAACGGTACCGGCAACCTGGCCGGTCGCCAAGTCATTCAGAAGGTTGGCGATCAACGTGGAACTCGACGCGCTGGTGGTGGTTGTCGACTGCGTCGTCGTCGTAGGGGGAACATTCTTGGGATTCGAAGGCAACCAAATAATCAGACCAAAGACCAGCACGGCGAGGGCCAAGAGGACGCCGGGCACGAGCCACCTTGGGCGAGCGGGGGGCGCGGCGGCGCGTCGAGCAGGGAGCGTGACGAGGGTCTCATCACCCGCCACCGCGACGGGCATGACACCACCTGGCATGAGTACCGTGAGATCGTTAGGGCCTACGGGCGTCACTCGTTCGGTCACGTCAGCACTCGATGGCTGCCACGGAGCCGCGTACGCCGACGACGAGAGAAGCGCGGCGACCTGGCGGCCGTCGAGGCGTTGCTCGGGTCGGTAGTCGAGCATTCCGCTCAGCACCAGCTTCCAGGGCGCCGGTAAGTCCTCAGGCAGCGCAACCGGCCCGGCCATTCGGCGTGCCACGATCTCACTGGGCGAGCCCTCGTAGGCGCGTCGTCCCGTGAGACATTCGAGCAAGACAATGCCGAGTGACCAGATATCGGCGCTCGGGCCGACGCGCTCGCCTTCAAGTTGTTCGGGGGCCATATAGACAACGGTCCCCAGCGCTGTCCCCATCGCCGTGAGCGTCGTCGCGTCGTGAAGTTGAGCGATGCCAAAGTCGCCGAGCCACGCTTCGCCCTGAGCCGATTGCAAGATGTTGGACGGCTTGACGTCGCGGTGCACGATGCCTCGCTCGTGCACGTACGCCAACGCGTCGGCCAACCTCGCTCCCAGCGACGCGGTTTGCGGTGCGCCGAGTGGTCCACTTTGCAGCGACGTCGAAAGGGTGGGTCCGTCGACGAACTCCATCACGAGGTACGCGTCATCACCGGTCAGTCCGGTATCGAGCAGGGTGATCAGTCCCGGGTGCTCAAAGCTCTCGAGGGCTCGCGCTTCGAGGGTCAGTCGGCGAACGAACTCGGGGTCGCCCGAGCGGACAATCTTTAGCGCAACGGTGTCGCCGCTTTGTTCGTCCAGCGCCTCGTACACGTCGGACATGCCGCCTCGACCGAGTAGTCGAACAAGGCGGTAACGACCTCCAAGGACGTCAGCGATTGAGGTCATGGGCTTTTGTCAAGGTAGTCAAGCGTATCCTCGGCCCGAATTGGCGGTCGTACGTGGACTTGACCGACGCGAGAGGTAGGCCACCGTGCGCTGCCCTATCGCGCTCTTCGCGGAGCCGTAGTGCCAGGGACCTTCGTGGAGCGACGTTACGCGACCACGGAGACGTGTAACGAGAAAAGTTGACTCGGGGGTAGACACTCGGGATAACAGGTCGGGTTATCCGTCGCGGTAATTTGCACGTGGCCGGTGGCGCCGGCGACGAAGATGGAAATTGACGTGGCGCCCGCCGTACTCGACGTGCGTCGCAGTATCGCCGGGTTCGAAGAGACGGCCGCTGACCATGTATAGATGGATGGACTAGTAAGTCGCACGATGAGGCTGTCACCACGGTGCAGCGAGTAGCTTCGTCCGTTGTCGGTCTGTGTTGCGGTGTAGGTTTTCGAGGTCGAAACGAGCGTCAGTGCGAATCTTGATGAAGCGAGGCGGGTTACGCCATCGAACTGAGTGGAGAGGGTGTAGGTGCCGGTGGGCACGCGCGCTAGCGGCGTGCCCGCGCGCTGGTCCCACGTCACCGTTTTCGAATACACCTGATTTGGTGACAACTCTTTGTCCATGAGGTACAGAGGGCATTTACTGGGTTCGTCGCCGGAACTGCAACCGCTCCAGATTACGACGCCGCTCGAGTTGGTGACGTTGAAGAAGGGAGACATACCGCCGATCTCCACGCTGCACGTCGAACTTGATGTGTTGCGTAGTGAGGCGGTCATTCTCACGACGCTCCCTGGCCCGTACCGCGGCAAGTCTGTCGAGGCGGTCTCGCGGATTGCTGACGCGGTGCACAAGGATGACGATGCGCTTAGGGCAGACACGTTTGGTGTGAAGCCTTGCGCGGTCGCGACGCCACTCGACATGCCGAGAAGCACGAGACTTAACGCGACGCCACCAAGCGCGTGAGCTCGCGAAATCCGAAGGTGATGTTGAGGTGACCCCGGTCGATCCGTTGTCATGGAGCCCCCGTTGGTCTAAGAAGTTTCGTTTGAACTTCGCTTAAACATCTTGACGAGTTTTGCTCCACAAGGTGGGTCACCTCCGCGACACCCCCTACGGCTGGGATTGAGCCTAGGGACCAGCAACGCCCGTTGGGCCAGCGATGCCTGCTAGACCGGCGGTACCGTCTACGCCAGGTATTCCTTGCGCACCCGAACTTCCCGTCCGTCCCTGTGCGTTCCAGGAGGTGAGTTTTAACGTAGCCGGTCACCTCGGCCTTCTATCGATGGTTACCTGTGACAAAGCCCTCTTCGTTGGACTGAGACGGGCCGAGCATTTAGATGAGGTCGTGCTGGCAGTTTCGCCGTTCGCGTCGGCGACCCCGCTCCCCACCAGCACGACAGTGCCAATGATCGCGATGGAGCGTATGCGGAGATTCATGATGGTCCTTCAATTTCGCTGGAAACGGCGTGTCCCAGCGATTTGCCAATCGACGGGGACCTCTATGACCGTGTGATGGTCGATTCGGGCTGTTTCCTACGGCGCATTCATTATTTTTGATGAATCGATTCACCCAGATAGAGTTCGTCAACTCGGCAGTTTCACCTACTGAGCTACCATCGGCCCTTTCATCACAAAGTGGGATCCAATGGCCACGTTCGATGACGTAGTTCGTTTGTGCGCGCACCTGCCAGAGGTCACTCTGTCGACTTCTTACGGGACCCCCGCCCTGAAGGTGCGCGGTAAAGGCATCTGTCGGATGTGGGGCACTCGCGACAAGTCAAAGTCCGACGTAGGTGACGCAGAGGTGTTGGTGGTTTATTGTCAACACGACGAGAAGGATTTTTTGCTCGCCGAAAGTGATGGCTCAGTCTTTACCGCGCCGCACTACGACGGGCACGGCGCGGTGCTGATTCGCCTCGACGACGTTGACGAAGAGGTACTCCAAGCGTTGCTGCTCGAAAGCTATCTTCTGCGCGCTCCCAGGTCGATCAGAGAGCTCTTCCCGGACCCTTGACGAGTCCTCCTCCGAACTAGAAAGCCTTCTTCGACGTCGACTGGGTCGATTTACACTTGAAACGTGAAGGAATCGCTTCCGCTACGACCAGACGCACACCACGATTCGTCGAGGCGCATTACGGCACGCACGATCGGCGAGGCGTGGATTGCAATTGGCGCAAAGATTCTCGCCGAGGGAGACGTCGCGGTGTACGACGGGCTCGCCATACGTGAATTGATCATGGTGACCCTGCACGTCGCCGAAGCCCGCGGCGACGATGAGGTAATTGCGCAACTTGGTGACCCCGAGCGTCTGGCGTGGATGCACGCAAACTTCACCGATTCAGCTCGCGTGGCGGCGTTGGGCGACGCTGATAGTTACGCCACTCGACTCTACGACTACGAACACCGAGGCCTCAACCAAATCGACTGGGTCGTTGAGCGACTAAGGACGGACCCGTCAACGCGCAGCGCCACCATCACTACGTTGCAGCCGCTCACCGACACCAGTTACATCCCGTGCGTTAGTTTGCTCGACTTTTTTCTCAGTGAGGGTCGGCTCCAGTTGGTTGTCTACGCGCACAGCATTGATTTTGGAACCAAGGGATTCGCTAACTTGGTGGAACTCGCCTACCTCCAACAACACGTCGGAGAAAGGATTGCCTCGGACGTCGGAGCGTTTACGATGACCGTCAAATCGGCCCACCTCTACGAACGCGACGTCGCTGGTATGAACGACGTGCTTGCCTCGCACGCCGGACTTGTTAGAAAAAGCTAAGACATGAGTGCGGGGTAAAGCGATGATTCGGGGCACCACACGCCACACCAATTCAAATGCTGGCGTGGTTCAACGTCTCAACGTGAATGACTAGCGCGGATGCGCCAAGCCCAGGTGAGAAGTGCGGCCCCAGTCACGAACACCGCGGCGCCGAGGACCGCGTAGCCGCCATGACCGCTCATGCCCGAACCGTGCATGACGTTCGTTCCTTGGAGAATCCACACGATTCCAGTGAGACATAACAGCACACCAACGACTCCGCGAACCCACACGACCGGCTCCTCTCCAGGGACACAAGACTGCTTCTAACAAAACCTAATGTCCTCTGTCTGGAATATGGCAGCGGCCATCGACTTCACACTGTCGCGATCGTGGTGTCGAGAGAGAATCTTTCTAAGTGATTGTCCTGTGACGACAGAGGAACTCCCGAGTGACTTAGGCCACGCCCGCGGCCGTCGTGGCTGAACTGTGAGTATCGAAGGGCTTGATTTCGTAGATTCGACCTGCTCGTGGGTGCTCGCGCGGAACTTGAAGATCAAATCCGCAGAGGATGCCCTTGGTACCAGTGGCGAGTTCCGTGATGGTTCCACTCGTCCCCAGGTGGCAAGCACGTCGGAGCGACCTCGAAGCGTTCTTGCGTCCTCGCCGTCACCCCAGCGCACGTCATCGCTGACAGCGTCGAGGTAGCGCCCGATACGTCGTCCATCGCCAGATTCTGTCTCGGAGGTCCCTCTTTTGCGGTTAGAGCAGTTCATCATCTCGGGGCAATCATTGAGGATTCCAACGAGCCGCCCTCAACGGAATCTGAATTCGTGCCCGCCCGTCGTGTGCTCGGTAAGGATGGCGACTTGACGGAGTAGGGGAAATGTTTTGAGAGATGACCTCACGTTTGGGCGTGCTACCGCGTTTACATGGTGATGGAGATGAAGCGGCCTTTCGAGAGCGTCATAAGGGAGCACGGGCAGACGGTGCTACGCGTGTGTCGGGTCGCACTAGGCCTTCACGATGCCGAAGACGCGTGGTCCGAAACGTTTCTCGCCGCGATGCGGGCCTATCCAGATCTCGCGGGTGACGCGAACATAGAGGCGTGGCTCGTCACCATCGCTCATCGCAAGGCTATTGACATCGTCCGTTCCCAAAGGCACCACGTTGTCGTTGTGGACGAACTGCCCGAACAGAGCTCAGCAATCGAAGTTTCAGTAACGACAGACCAGGAGCTGTGGGACGCGGTGAAAAGTCTTCCTACGAAGCAGCGTCAAGCCGTTGCGTACCACTACGTCGCTGGCTTGCCGTACCTCGACGTTGCCGAAATTCTCGGCGGGACGGCGGACGCGGCGCGCAGGGCTGCCGCCGACGGCATTAAGACCCTGCGGACCACCTATCTCGACGCACATGGCAGAGGAGCACACTGATGAACGACACGATGGAGGAAAAGGCCGCAACTGCGTTGCGCGCGGCCACGTCCGCGGGACCAGAGGTATTGGAGCGACTTCACGACAAGCTCGGCGAGGCGGCGGATCGTGAGAAGATTCTCGACGTTGCTTACACGACGATTGATACGCCCGTCGGATCGTTGTTGCTCGCCGCGACCGAAAAAGGTTTGGCGCGCGTCGCCTTCGCCAGCGAAGATTACGACAAGGTCCTTGCCGTCCTCGCGACCAAACTCAGCCCACGAATCCTTCGCGCCCCGAAGCGATTGGACGAAGCCGCACGCGAGATTGATCAGTACTTCGCCGGCACCCGCAAGAACTTCGACGTGCGTTTGGACATGTCACTCTCCAGTGGTTTCCGTCAACTGGTGCAACGTCATCTTCCCGACATCGCCTATGGGCATACCGAGAGTTACGCGGACGTCGCGAAGCTGGTCGGAAATCCGAAGGCGGTACGCGCGGTCGGTTCGGCCTGCGCAACCAACCCGCTTCCTGTGGTCGTTCCGTGTCACCGAGTGGTGCGAAGCGACGGCACACTCGGTGGCTACGCCGGAGGTCTCGCGGTGAAGACTGCACTTTTGAAGTTGGAGGGCGCCGGGTGAGCTCGCGCGAGCGCGTGCTCGCTTCGAATCAGTTAATTGAGAGCGCCGAGACAAAATCAATTCCAACACGGCCACGCTTTCTGACCCGAGGGAGTTATAGAAGTGAGCCTCGAACCTCGACCGGTGGCCCGTTGCTCCTTGACTCGTGAATTCATGGACTGTTGAACGTGTTGTAATCAACGATGCGCCCTGGGATCCGCAGTCTTTGCTCGGCCGGGGCGCCAGGAACCAATGATGATGTAGCAACCGACCCGCCCCTGGCATCACTGACACCAGGGGCGGGTAGAGGCTAGCTAACGATTGACTGAACGACTCCGCTGGCGGGGTGACCCGGGTTGTTTGAGTAACCCGCAGGGTTGTCAACCTTCAGAATCACGATCTCGGCGATGTTGCCCGAAATGGTGCTGCCGGACTTTGTTGCGTTGGTGGTGACGATGACCCCGATGTATTGAGCAACGCTCGTCGGTGGCACGCTCGAGTTTCCGGGTGCCGTCGACCAGGTCTTCGCAACGCTGTTCACGGAGCTGGCGAATCCCTTAAACGAAGCGCCGGCGCCGTAGCTGCCGCCAGTGACCTGCTTGGACCACTGCGAACCCCAGAAGTTCAGGTCCGCACCGATCTTCACGCCCCCGCTGTTGGCGCCCCAGACCACGAAGTTCGAAGCCTGATAGGCGTAGAGCGTTTGTGAACTACTCGAGCCGACATAGTTGCTGTCTGCGCCAAAGACGGCGTTCAGTGTGTACACCCCGTTGACCAGGGTCAGTTGCGCCGAGAAGCCTGGCGCGTTAGCCGTCGCACTCGACGCGCCCGCGGTGAAGGTCACGGTGCCCCCGTTCACTGGGTTTCCCGTCAAGTTCTCAGTGACGCTTGCCGTGACCGTGACTACACCATTGAGTAACGTCGGCGAACTCGTTATCACGAGCGTCGTCGGCATTTGAGTAATGGCGAGCGATCCGTTCGCGAAAGCGAAGACGTAGTTCTCAGCACTGAGGCTTCCAATGGTGCACGAGATCGGATACGTTCCCACAGAACTAGCGACCGTCGCGGTCGTTGAGCAGTTCGCGCTGCCCGCAACGGAAGACGAAGTGTCCCCGTTCACGAAGCCCGAATACGTCGCATTGAACGCTGGGTTCGCCATGTCGTACACGCGCGAAGCACTAGTAGCGGTCACGGTGAGTGTGGCCGGCGTGACCACTTCAGAACCGTCCACGTAGCTAATCGTGTAGTTGGGATCAGCCGCGCCCGAACAGGTCGTCGCGTAGGAACCGACCGACGAGGAGGCCGTGGCCGCGGTCGAACACGTGGGCAACGTCGCTGGAGCGAGGTCCCCGTTCACGAGTCCGCTGTAGGAGGAGGTGATCGCTCCGGGCGCCGAGCCGTAGGTCGAGGTCTCCGAGGAGGCGGTGATCGTCAGCGGCACGGGGTCAACCGTAAGGCTACC
>DATCCC010000033.1:0-27158 GCA_036511495.1 Acidimicrobiales bacterium
GTCTCTCGGCGAGCGGTGCCGACTCTTGTGTCGTCACCGCCCACGAAGCCGCGAGTGGTATCTACAGTGCCGCAAGTTCGGCGACGAAAACCTTCACGTTCGCGCTCGCCACGCAGGCCCCGCTCAGCATCTCCAATGTCACCACGACCGGCACCGCCGGCACGCCGATCACGCTCACGACCACGGGCGGTTCGGGTACGGGGGCGCTGACCTTCAACGTGAGCGGCACGGGATGTTCCGTCTCGGGAACGAGTCTCTCGGCCAGTGGTGCCTACACATGCCGAGTAACCGCCCACCAAGCCGCGAGTGGCATCTACGCCGCGTCGAGTTCGGTGGCGACGACCTTCACGTTCTCGCTCGCCGCGCAGTCCCCGCTCAGCATCTCGAATGCAACGACGACCGGCACCATCGGCACGGCGGTCACGCTTACCACCTCGGGCGGGTCGGGCTCGGGAGTAGTGAGCTACTCGGTTACCGGCACGGGATGTGCCGTCTCGGGTTCGAGCCTCTCGGCGACTGGTGTCGACACCTGCTTAGTGACCGCCGCCAAGGCCGCGAGTGGCATCTACAGCGTCGCGACCTCGGCGACGGCGACCTTCACGTTCGCTCTCGCGAGCCAGGCCACGCTCAGAGTCTCGAACGTGACGACGAGTGGCAGCGCCGGCACGGCGATCACGCTCACCAGCTCGGGCGGGTCGGGCACGGGAACGGTGAGCTTCACGGTCACCGGCACGGGGTGTGCCGTCTCGGGTACGAGCCTCTCGGCGAGCGGTGCCGACAGTTGCGTCGTCACCGCCCACGAAGCCGCGAGCGGTATCTACGCCGCGGCGAACTCGGCCACGAAGACCTTCACGTTCGCGCTCGCCGCGCAGGCCCCGCTCAGCATCTCCAATGTCACCCAGACCGGCACCGCCGGCACGGCAATCACGCTCACGACGACGGGCGGGTCGGGTTCGGGAGCGTTGAGCTATAGGGCCGTCGGCACGGGATGTTCCGTCTCGGGCTCGAGCCTCTTGGCCAGCGGTGCCGACACCTGCAAAGTGACCGCCCACCAAGCCGCGAGTGGCATCTACGCTGCGGCGAGCTCGGTCGCGGTGACCTTCACGTTCTCGCTCGGCGCGCAGGCCCCGCTCAGCGTCTCCAATGTCACCACGACCGGTAGCGCCGGTACGGCCATCACGCTCACCGCCTCGGGCGGTTCGGGATCGGGAGCGGTGAGTTACTCGGTGACCGGCACCGGATGTTCCGTCTCGGGTTCGAGCCTCTCGGCCAGTGGTGTCGACACCTGCTTAGTGACCGCCACCAAGGCCGCGAGTGGCGTCTACGGCGCCGCGAGTTCGACGGCGACGACCTTCACGTTCTCCCTCGCAAGCCAAGCCACGCTCCGAGTCTCCAACGTGACGATCAGTGGCAGCGCCGGCACGGCAATCACGCTCACCAGCTCGGGCGGGTCGGGCACGGGGACGATCACTTTCTCGGTCACCGGCACGGGGTGTGCCGTTTCGGGTTCGAGCCTCTCGGCGAGTGGTGCCGACAGCTGTGTTGTGACGGCCGCTAAGGCCGCCAGTGGCGCCTACGGCGCCGCGACCTCGGTAACGAAGACCTTCACGTTCTCACTCGTCGCCCAGCCCACGCTCAGCCTCTCGAACGCGACATTGAGCGGCACCGCGGGCACGGCGATCAGGCTCACCACCTCGGGCGGTTCGGAATTGGGAGTTGTTAGTTTCCGGGCGAGCGGCACGGGATGTTCCATCTCGGGTTACTACCTCTCGGCAAGTGGTGCCGACACCTGTACCGTGACCGCCCACGAAACCGCGAGTGGCATCTACGCAGCCGCGAGTTCGCTGGCGGTCACCTTCACGTTCTCCCTCGCCACGCAGAACACGCTCAGCATCTCCAATGTCTCGACGACCGGCACCGCTGGCACGGCAATCACGCTCACGACAACGGGCGGTTCGGGCACGGGAGCGGTTACTTTCTCGGTAACCGGCACGGGATGTTCCATCTCGGGATCGAGCCTCTCGGCGAGTAGTGCCGGCACCTGCGTCGTGACCGCCGCCAAGGCTGCGCGAAGTATCTACGCCGCCGCGAGCTCGCTGCCGATAACCTTCACGTTCTTGTAGAGCGCGCTCAGACTTTCGAACGTGACGACGACCGCGGCGCCGCTGGCACGGCGATCACCATTAGCACCACTCACGAGTTAGTGCAACGACGATGAGCAACATTGCTGCGCGCTGCGCGACTTACAAGTTACGTCAAGGCAGTCCAGTACCATCTCGATTGGCTACGAATTACTGAAAGCGTCGTCGTCAAAGTTCTCACTTTCCACCTTGTGAACCATCAGAGATTGTTTGGGTGTATCGCCTACATCAGTAGGGGCACCCTAAGGTTCGTGGGGGTAGAAAAGATCCGAGGTCGCAAGGCGCGGGCGAAAAATCAAAGGAATTACCACTCTCATGTCGCAGAACACGTCCATTTCTCGCACCCAGGCGAAGAACCCACTACGAGGCGACACTCAAGGACTTCGAGGACTCGCCGAGGCTGTACTGCTTTCGGCGCTCTCGCCGAGCGGTTTTGCGAACCTACTGCGTCACACCAAAGTGTTCGTGCAAAAGTCGTGTCGTGCGCTCGTGCCGGGACCGCTCGCGGTGGCGCTCGTCGTCACGACCATCGCCCTCGCGACGCCCACGTCGGCCGTTGCTGCGTCGACGCCGAGTGCCAACGTGTCGGTCGAGACGGCGGTGGCCAATGCCGTCGCGGCCGCGCAAGCGAATGCCCCGGTTCCGACCAACACCATCCCGAGTCTGTCGGTCGCGAGTACCGATCACGTGTACCTCGGTGACTGCGACGCCTACAACACACCGTCGTGGCACGTCTGTCAGTACGGCGACGCGAAAGGGGCGAAGACGGTCGTGGTGATGGGGAACTCACACGCCTCAATGTGGGTGCCGGCACTCTCCGTCGCGGCCAAAGCCGACAACTGGCAGTTCTACCCCCTCGTGCACGAAGCGTGTGGGTTCGAACAGATGGTGAATCTCAATAATCACTACGATGCCAAAAATCACTGTGCGCTGTGGTACGACCGAGCGATATCGATCATAAAGCGACTGCACCCCGACGTCATCGTCGTCGGTACGTACACCGGTTCATCGAAGTGGGCGCAGGGTGAACCGGTGATGCTGAACCAACTCAAGCAACTGACGAAAAAGGTGATCGTGTTGAGTGACACCCCCAAGATTCCCAGCCCACCGACTTGTCTTCTTCAGACTGGTGCCACGCAGAAGAGCTGCCTCTGGCCACTCTCAAAGACGCGGGCCGGGTACACCGTACGTACGAGCAACATTGCTACCTCGACCGGCTCAAAGTTCATCGACGTCACGCCGTGGTTCTGTGACGACAACCTCTGCCCGAGTCTCATCAACAATATGGTGCCGTTCTTTGACGGCGCTCACCTGACACCTCAATACTCGAAGTACCTCGGAACAGCGTTGAGGAAGGCTCTGAATCTCAACGGGGCGAACGTCATTGCGCCACAGTCGGTTTCGGTTCCCGTCACTACCACCACCGTGCCAACCGGCACCACGCAGGGTTAGAGGGTCGCAAAAAGAACGTGCGGCATTCGAGCCACTGACCTCGATTGGTTCGAAACTGCCGCTGCGTCGCTTCGATCTACTCGATACTCGCGTCACCGCTGTCGCTCTCGAAGGGCAGATCCTCGGCGAACCACGCCATCATGCCGCCCGTCAAGTTGACGACGTCAAAGCCATTCTCTTGAAGAAAGGTCGCCGCGCGCAGTGAGCGTCCACCTGATCGACACGCGCAGACTATGAGGTGGTCACGGGGCAGCTCTTCGAGGTGATCGGGGAGCTCGCCCAAAGGAATCAATGAGGCCATCGGCGCGTGACCGGCCTCCCACTCACTCTCTTCGCGTACGTCGAGGAGAAAGGCGTCGCCTTCAAGGAGTTCGAGGGCTTCGCTGGCACTGACTTCACTGACGGGCATTGCGGACGCTCCATTTCTTTGCGGTTTCGACTGTCCAGAGGACCTTACTTTTTTTGAATCTACTCCTAGACTTCGTCTCATGGGCAACGACGCTGGTATCACCCTTCTCTCAACTGACGACCTCGTCCATCTTCTCGACGGTGACCCTGACCTCTTAATGGTGGACGTTCGTGAGCCGGACGAATTCGCCGACTGGCAGATTCCTGGCGCCGTCAATATTCCTCTCGGCGAGTTGGCCAGTCGCGCCAGTGAAGTACCGCGTGAGCGACACGTCGTGATGATCTGCGCGAAGGGACTACGCGCCGCCGAGGGCGCGGAAGTTCTTCGCTCTCGGGGCGTGACGAGTCAAGTACTTAATGGCGGCATGGGCGCGTGGGCTTCGACCTACGACACCGTCGAGGCACTTTTTGGTAACGCGACGGTGGTGCAGCTTCGCCGCCGTGGGAAGGGCTGTCTCTCGTACGTCATCGGCGCGGGGAAGCGAGCGCTCGTCATCGATCCCTCGCTCGACGTTGATCGCTACCGCGACGTCGCCTCCTCGCACGGTTGGCGCATCGTTGACGTGCTCGACACCCACCTTCACGCCGATCACTTAAGCGGTGCCCGCGCGCTCGTCGCCGCGACCGGCGCGACGCTGCGACTCAGTCCCTCTGACCCTTTCACCTACGACTTCGAACCCCTCGTCGACGGACTGCTCATTGAACTAGCGCCCGGGGTCGGCCTTAGCGTGGCGGCGGTGAGCGTGCCGGGTCACACGGAAGGTTCGACGTTGTACCAACTCGGTGACGAAGCCATCTTTACTGGTGACACGCTGTTTCTCGAGAGCGTCGGGCGACCCGACTTGGCCGAACAGGCCGAGCCCTTCGCTCACCATCTCTATAAGAGCCTTCACGATCGAGTCTTGCCACTCGACGATTCGGTCATGGTGTTCCCCGCGCACTACGGAGCCGGTGTCAACGTGGTCGCCGGCTCGTTCGTCGCTAAGCCCCTCGGCGAACTTCGTCACACGCTGCCCGCCTTGGCGCTGAGCGAGTCGGACTTCGTGGCGTGGGCGATCGCCAACGTGAAGGATCGTCCGCCGAACTATAAGAAGATTGTCCTTATTAATGAAGGTCGCGCGAACGTCGTGGGTGACGCCGCGGAGATCGAACTCGGTCCTAATCGTTGCGCCATTGGCTGAGTAATCGCTCGAACGCCGAGCGAATTGGGCCACTTTGTGGTGGCTCTCGGGAAAGATCCAGTGAACCACGCTGTTGGTGGCGACCCGGCTGAAGATCGCGCCGGTTGCTCTGGCTCAAAGTGATGACTCGTCGCCCAGAAGAGCCAAAGAGTGCTCGTTTACTGGGATTTGACGATTGGGGACTGCTGACCACGAGTGGCGTCGTCGATCTCGTGGCTGATTACGGATGAGCGATGAAACCATTAGGGGCGACCAATGATTCAGATGAAGACCATCGTTGTGAGCGTCGCGACGTCGCGTGTCCTACGAAATCCCGATGTTCAAATGCTGAAAAAACGTTGCCGGGAGTCGTCACCAACATTGATCTAGAACCAGCGAAAATTCCACGCCTCGTTGCAATGCCGTGCTTGTTGTTGTCAATATTTCTAACTATAAAACCGGGGCGTTTCGGGGCCATTTCGCGCTCGTTGTTGGGATTACAAATAAGTGACGATTTGTCGCGCTAGTAGTTGCCGCCAACGCTCTCGCGGGCCAGATATGGTCGACACCCTTATTCATCAGGATTTTTGCGAGGATTTCCCCTAAATGAACGAAGAAAGAACTCTCATTACGAAACTATGACGTATTCGCCCGAGGCCATAGGGCCTCTCTATACTTGCTCTTGTAGTAACGGTCGCCACGTGTCACGAGGCGTCCACCTTTTGCTAGTTCTTGCTGTATTGCTGTGCCCAAGTAATGGCCGATTGCATTCGGCCCCTGTGAATGGAGTGAAGTGAAATCAAACGCCGCTACGAAGGAAGGATTCTTTATGAATACTTTGCGACGGATAGCTCGCAACATAACCAAGACAGCCGCTGTTAGCGCTGTGCTCGTTGCTGCCGCATTGCCGGTAGCACTTTCGAGTACCGCCGGCGCCGCGACCCCAACGCTGATCAGTGTTGCGAATTCGTTCGCCACGCCTGCTCTCTTTGGGTCCGGATGGACGGGCACCCTAACCATTACCGGTACCAACTTTGTTGGCACGACGGGCTCGGAAACTCTCACGACGAACGCCCCCGGCGTCTCGTTCGCGACTTCAATTGCGGGAAGCACGACCGTGTTCACGGACGTCGTGACCTCAAGTCAGACGACCCCAGTTGGCTTTTACAATTTGACGGTCACTGACGCCAACGGCACGGTGACCCAGACGAATGCCTTCTCCGTCGTTCAGTCGCCGACGCTTTCTGCGACGTCCCCGACGACCCTCCAGGCAACGGCGACGGGTTCACCGCACACCGTTACTTTGACGGGTACTGGTCTTGCGACTGGTGACACCTGGGCGGCAGCAACCGCTCTTGGCGCGAATCCAATCGGTGGTGCTGGGGCGATTACAGACATTTCTGCTACGAGCGCGACCATCTCCGCTACGACAGCATCTACAACGACGCTGGGCGCTCAGACGATTACGGTTACTGACCCCACGACCGGTGGAACCGCGTCCGTCGGAATAACTGTTACTGGTCCTACCATCACGGCCGTCGCTCCTTCGGCGGGCCTTGGTATTCCAACATCGGCAGGATCGTCTGTTCAGACTGTGACCCTTACTGGTACTGACTTCGTCGCCGGCGCCGTTGTTTCACTAACTATTGCCACGCCCGCCGGCGTAAGCATCGGCGCCGCAACAGTCGCTAGTTCGACGTCGATCACGGTACCTTTCACGATCACCAACCCCACGTACGTTGCTGGTCCATTTCAGTACACGGTTGTTGTGACGAACTCTGACGGCAGTGTCGCCACGTCGGCTACTGGCGCACTGGGCATCGGCGAGGCCGCTGCGGGCGTAGCGCCCACGGCGCCATCGATCGGTGGCGCCGCCCCAATTGATGCTTCCGCTAACCCGGTTGAGACCTTTACGGTAACGGGTAGTACGTCGTTCCCAATTACAACCGGTTCAACAGCCACCGTCGCGAACGTTGGCGACCCAGCACTTACGTTGCCCGCCACAGTGACCGCCGTCTCTGCGGCCAACGTGGCCACCGTCTCGGTGAAGGTTCCTCGTTACGCCTTTACGACGTTGTCCCCCGGGGTTGCTCTTGGGGCCACTAGTTTCACGATTCCTGCGGCCTTCGCAGCCGCCAGTGGACTTGGAGCGGTTACAACCTTCCAGATTGTTGACGGAGCCAATACCGAAGCCGTGGTTAGTTCAGCCGTAAATACCGGCACTGGTGTCGTGACGTTGACTGGCATCACCACCTTCGCTCACGCTCACGCTGCTGGCACAGAGGTCGAAGTACTGCTTCCGCTCGGTCCCTACAGTGTGTCAATTAACAATGGTGTGGGCGCGAGCCAATCCATTGCGAACATTGGGTCGTTCACTGCAGCTGGTGCTGACGTCTCGACGATTCTTGGAGCCTCAGCTCCTTCGCTGGCTCCAGGCACCTACACCGACACGGTGACCATTCCTGGCTTCAACTTCGGCGTCGGTACAACGATGACCCTTGCTGGCACGGGCACTGTAGGCGGCGCAACTGGAACAGTTACGTCTGCTTCGGGTAACACCGCAACAGTGTCAGTGACAATTCCTGCTACTCAGCCGGCAGCAGCGACATCACTCAATGGCGCCACTCTTGCTGGTGCAGTTGTAGTCACTGTTGCTTCTGCGGCAGGGTTTGCGGCTGGTGGCACGATTACGATTGCCCCAACTGTCACTGGTGCTCTTGACGGTGAAACTCGAACCATCGCAGCTGGTTACGTTGCTGGTGGTCTCACGATTCCGTTGACCACGGCACTCACCTACCCGCACGGTACAGGCATCGCTGTAACCGGTGGGATCATCACTCAGGGAACGGGAACCGTAACCGGTTCCTTCACCAACGGTTCGGGCGGCTACGAGCCTGCCTTCACCTTGTTGACGGTCATTGGACCTATTGTGGTGTCCTCCATTGCGCCGACCACGTTGGCACAGGGTGCGACTGCGGTGTCGATTGTCATTACTGGTACGGGCTTTGTCGCCGGTGCCGGGAATGACGTTGTCACCTCCTCAGAAGCTGGTGTGACCTTTGGAGCTAATACCGCGGCGACGACGACGACGGTGACGGTTCCAATAACGATTACCAACGCGGCCGCCCTGACCGCGAACTTGCCCGTGACGGTAACGCTCTTGAACGGTACAAACACGGGTACCAACACGACCGCAGTCTTTGCGATTACGGCGGCGCCGACGATTAGCGCGGTCACTGCTACGGTGAACCCAGTTACTCCCAATGTGGCGTCAGAATCGACGATCACGGTCACGGGTACTGGCTTCGCTACTGGTGACACGGTGCTCTTCGTGAACGGATCAGGTCTGGTACTGAGTGGCGTAACCGCGCACGCGGCGCCGGCAGTTACCGGCACGACGTCGATGACCTTTGCCGTTGACGTTGCCGCGGGCGCCCTCAGTGGCTCTGACTCGCTCATTGTCATTCAACCGAGTGGCACTGGCCAGAGTTTGCCTTTCGCGAACGCGCTCACGGTGACCGCTCCGACCATCACGGCGATTAGCCCTTCAGCAGTCGGTAACGGCTTCACCGGTACTCTCACGATTACTGGTACAGGGTTCCCGGTTACGTCGCCCGTCTCAACGTGTTCCGCGACGCTTGCTGGTTGGACGTTTGGTGCGTGCACAATTGTTAGTGCCACGTCGGCGACAGTCGTTGTGACGGGAAGCCCTTCTGGGGCAACCTTCGCGGCGCCGCTCACGTCAAACATCGTGTTTACCTTCACGCCTAACGGATTGCCGGCTGAGCAAGTTACTGCTCCTGCAGTGACGACGGTGTTCAGCCCGACGGTTACTTCCATCACGCCGATCACGGTTGCTTCGTCGTCGACGGGTGTTCCAATAACGATTAAGGGTTCTGGCTTCTTCCCAGGCGCCACGGTCTCATTCGGCAACCCAGGTCTTACCGCAGTGGTGACGAGCGTGACGGGTAACACCATCACCGCGACGTTGGCCGCTACTGGTGGCGTGGCTGCTGCTTCGACCGTGATCGTGACGAACGCCAACGGCGGTTTTGGAACGTCGACAGCGCAGATCTCTGTTAGCGCGGCTCCGACAATCACCCCCGGAACTGGCATTAACGGCGGTAACTCGGTGACGGTGCTTTCAGGTAAGACGATCACGCTAACAATCACTGGTACGGGCTTTGCTACCGGTGTCGTCGTGTCGTCATCGGTGCCCGGATTCGCCACGTTTGGTACGGCAACACTTACCGGTACGACCAGCATTTCGGTCCCGGTAACGGTGTTATCGAATGTGGGTTCGAGTTCGGTTTCCGCTGACATTACTGTTACCAACCCAGTTGGAGGAGGCTTCGTCAAGGACGCTGGAGCGCTCATTGTGAGCCCCAACCCAACCGTGACGGGTGCGCCGTACTACGTCGCGCCAAGCACCACGAACGGTCAGATAACGGTTACCGGCACGGGCTTCGAAGCGGGAATGACCGCTACGAGCAGTAACGCTGCCTACACCGTCTCAGTAGTTGGATTCAGTAGTTCGACTTCGGCTCAGTTGCTCGTTACAACGACGGCCGCCGACGTGAGCGGTACTTCAACCACGGTGACTCTGACCAACCCCGACGGCGGAACGGCAACGTTCGCCCTAGACGGCGGAGTCGCGCCGCCTAAGGTCGTCACTGCTTCGCCCACGGGTGCGACAATCACTGACGGAACTAGTGCCGGCGTGACGGTCAGTGGAACTGGCTTCCAGGCTGGCGCTACGGTGACCGGTCCTACGGGCGTCACGGTCAGTAACGCGGCAGTGTTGTCCGCCAACGCGATCAGTCTTACGGTTGCAGTGGCGTCCAGCGTGACCCCCGGTACGTACAACCTGACCGTTACGAACCCTGACGGTGGCGTTGCCACCGCGAGCTTCACGGTTGCTGCTGTCGTGATCAGTACGCCAACGGCTAACCCCACGGGCGTATCGATCACTGCCGGAACCAGTCAGAGTGTGACCATTGGTGGTACGGGCTTCCAGTTCGGTGCGACCGTAACTGGCCCCACGGGCGTTACCCTGAGCAACACCGCGGTAATTTCCGCGGGTGCTATTGGCACGACCGTGGCAGTAGCCGCGACAGTGACACCTGGTGTTTACAACCTGACCGTTACGAACCCTGACGGTGGCACGGCTACCGCGAGTTTCACGGTGACGGCTGTGATAATCCCACCATCGACTGACCAGCCGGTCGTTACTAGTTCGGTGCCCCTCTACGTCCCGACGTTCTCTACAGGAACAGTCGTGACAGTAACGGGTGCTGGCTTTGACACTGGTCTGACGGCGACGTCGTCCAACAGCGCCTTTAGCGTCTCCGTGGATAGCGTCACGCCGACGGTAGCGACCCTCGTGGTCTCGACCACTTCGGCCGCGACCGCGGGTACGACAACGAGCATTACCTTGACCAACCCGAATGGCAAGTCAGCCGCGATCACGGTCAACGGTGGACCGGTACCAGTTCCCTCGGCAACGATCTCGAGGATCAGTGGCCGCGTGACGACTGGCAAGACCGTGAAGGTAGCGGTCTTTGGTCGTAACCTGGCCGGTTTGATGAAGGCAACGAGCAACGCTCGCGGAACAGTCGTGAGGGTTGTTAGCCGTGGCGCCAATGTGCTTGTCCTTAACGTGACCGCGAGGAAGACGAGCAAGGCGGGTGTTCACACCTTTACCTTCAGCTTCTCTGGTGGCATCGTTATTCACAGGGCTTACAGCCAACACTAAGTACCTCTACAAGTTTCACAATGGGCCCTCTCCTTCGGGAGAGGGCCCATTGTGCGTAGTGCGGGTGAACGGACGAGCTACACGAAACGTCGTGTGCGTGGCTCTAGTGGTGCGACAGCGTTAGCGAAGCGACCACGACGTGCCGTCGGCGGTGTCGTTGACTTCGACCCGCGCGTCGATGAGAAGATCTCGAAGCTGATCGGCTAGTTCGTACAGTCCCGATTCGCGGGCGCTACGCCGTGCCGTCAAGACGCCTTCAATGAGTGAGGTCGGATCAATGAACCCGTGACCACCGCTTTGTGCGAGTTGAACGAGCTGGGCCAGGGCTTTCACGGATTCGGGACCACCGTCAAGGGCCACCCGGCCCAGTTCGGCTGGTTCCTTCGCCTCGAGTTCCGTGTTTTCTACGTGCGTCGTTGCCCGTGGCACGAGAGGAGCGTTTCGGAGTTCCGCGATGGAAGTCGTCGACCCATTTTCTAGGATTCGTTCGGCGCCATTGGACCTCCAATAGCCGTTGGCCCGTCCCTGAACGCGCAGCGAGTCGTTGGAGAAGTCGAAGATGAGGGCGGTGTGTTCGTCGACGCCGAGCGTGGAGACGCCGTCGGGGAGGAGATGCTCGAGGAATCGAAGCCGCGGCTCTCCGAGGTAGCAGTAGCGCGTGTCGTAGTTCTCGCCTTCGTTGTTGTCGAAGTGGGGGATGACGACGCAGTTAAGGCCGTAGGCGGCCAGAATATCGAGGCCCGCCAGCCAGTAGGGCTCGACGCCGACCTTGTAGACCTCGTAGATCGGGGCGGTGAAGGCACCGAGGGTCAGTGCGGCCGCGGAGGAGATGCACAGCGTTCCGTCGGCCTCGAGCACGCTCAGGAGGTCGCTGCCGAGGTCCAGTGGCGTCCATTGGGCGAGCGCGTAGGACGGACTACCTGGTCCGGCAAAAACGTAGTTGGCCTGTCGGACCTGTTGCTTGAAGAGGGTTCGTTCTAACTCGTTCGACTTCTCGAAGTTGGTGAAGTGCAGGGTTGTCAGTTCGGTGTTTAGTGAGACCTTGAAGTACTCCTCAAGTTTCTGGCTCATCTGAGGCACGTTCAGTTGGAAGCCGTAGGCGGAGTCGAGATTGACGGCTCGAAGAGGGCTGAGGCGCGACAGAAGTTCGCGGTGGACTTTGGTCATTCCCGGAGCAGTCTCTCCCGAACCGAGTACCGCGAGGACGCCTCTGGTCATTGCGCCAGCGTATCGTGGCTACTGCCACGCGAAACGAGGAGTTGGCTAAGTTAGGTGCGTGAGCAGCACCGTCTACCAGTTTCGCACGCGCGCTCGGGGCAACGTCTCGACGCCCGTGGTGCTCTGGGCAATCGCGATGACCGTCATTCTCTTTATGGAAGTCGTTGCGCCGTCGCTCGCCGTGACCATGACGGGCTTTGGCGTGTCGGCACTGCTCGGGATCTATCTCGGTTGGCGTCGACGCCTAGGGGCGGTCGTGGCGGCCCCGTTCGTGAGTTGGCTTTTCGCGTGGTTCCCAATGGAGATTGCCTGCATGATTCACTTTGGCATCTTGAAGGGCTTCCTCATCGGTCTGCTAGTCATCACGTTTGGCTGGATCGGGATTGGTTTTGTGGAGTTCGCGTGGCTCGCGATGGTGGCCCTTTTAGTGCGGTCGCTGCGCGGAACGCGCGGCGACCCCGTCGTCATCTTTGGGCCCGACGAACTCTAAGGGACCGGGTTCTTGCGATCTGATTGAGCGATGTATCGGATGAACTACGTAACGATTTCGGGCTTCGCGGCGTTCAACATTTGGTCCGCTGCTCGGTTCCAGTCCTCTTGCTGATCCCAGTTCGATGAGAGGTCGTGAAAGGCTCGACTGAGCATTTGGCCCTCAAAGAAGAGGGCCCACTGGTGTCCGGTGAGAATATCGCTGAGGAGATTGTCGCGAACCAAGCCGTCGTAGATCTCGTCCACGCGCGCCATGAACTGACTGTAGAGGAGCAGGAATCCGGGGCGAATGCTGGGTCGAGAGAGCGCGGTGGCGGAGACGCGAAAGAACATCTGGCGTTGACGGGTGATGGCCGTTTCGTGCGTGGGGTTGGTGAGGAGTTCATAGAGTGTGTCCACGAACGAACTCGGCGCGTGCGGCTCGGATATCACGGTCTCGAGGTCGCCAATGATCTCTTGGGTGACGATAGTGAAGATGTGCAGCAAGGACGCGTTGATGAGACCCTGACGAGAGCGGAAGTGGCCGTAGATGACGCTGGTACTTAAGTTCGTGTCTTGACAGATGTCCAGGATGCGAAGTTCGCTCTCATCGACCGTCCAAAGACGCTTCGACGTCGCTTCAATAAGGATTTCGCGCGTAGTGTTTTCGCGAAGAGAATCGGTCACCTTGTGAAATTACACGCTAATGAGCGTGTTCGCACCAATCAGCTAGATATGCGGTGCAGTTTCGTCGGTTCAAACACGAGAGTTGTGAACGACTACGACTCGGGCATCGGCGGCGATTCACAATTTTGTGACAACGGGCGCGAGACGTCGCCACTCGTCGAGCGGTGGCGTACCCAGATCGTTCCCGAGTACTTGGAGACAGACGTGGTCGGCGCCGGCGTCACGATGGGCGTTGACGCGCGCGAGCACGTCGTCTTCGTCGCCGTGCACGACCATTGCGTCACAGAGTCGATCCGATCCGCCGCGCACGAAGTCGTCGTCGCCAAAACCCATACGGCGCCAACTGTTCTTGTAGTTGTCGAGTCCCGTGTAGATCTCGAGGTGCGCGTGCGCTCGACGAAGGAACTCTTCACGACTTTGGGCGAGCACGACGGACTGCTCGACGCCGAGGAACTTGTCGCCGAGTAGTGAGCGAGCAATCGCGGTGTGCTCGGGCGTCACGAGGTACGGATGAGCCCCGTCGGCGAGCTCGCTGGCGAGTTCGAGCATCTTGGGCCCCAAGGCCGCGATCACGCGCGCGACGCGCGTCGAACCTTCCTGGGCGAACATGGGGGCCCTGTCCATGGCGAGCAGGAACTCTCTCATGGCGCTGAGGGGTGTTTTGTACTCGTGACCGCGCAGTCGCGCCACGAGGGGCTCGTGACTGACCCCGAGCCCCAAGACGAATCGCTCGTCGAAGGCGGCGCTGAGGGTCTTGGCGCCATTGGAGGCGGTGACGGCGTCGCGCCCCCAGATGTTGGCAATCCCCGTCGCCACGACGAGCGACGTCGTCGAGGTCAGCAACAAAGAGGCACTCGTGAAGGCCTCACGTCCCCAGGCCTCGGGAATCCACAGTGCGGCGTAGCCGAGCTCTTCGATCTCTTGAGCGATCTCGCCGCTCTGTTGTGGCGCTACGGTCTCGTGCGCCATTGTCCACACGCCAACGGTCCCTCGAAGCCTCTCAAGAGCCACGGGCCAGGTCGACACGTTCTCGAGCCTAGGCCGACACGTCAACGTAAAGTTCCGTCAGAATAAGGGGATGGCATACTTCGTCGCGCTGGCCAGCGCCTTTCTGGTGCTGTCGGCCAGTACGGCGCTTCGCCCCGGTCGACGAGGTCTCTTCGCGGCGTTGGCCTATCCCGTTGGCTGGGCGGCCGGCGAACTCGCGGGACAGGGCCTACTGGCCGAAGCGGTGCTGCTGGGTGTGCTGTGGTGGTGGGGCTGGCCCACCACCCACTGGTTGAGCCTCATTGTCTTCGTCGTGGCGGGCCTCGTCATCGCTGAGAATCTCGCCCTCATCGCCATTCTCTTCTACTCGCGTTCCATCGTTCGCCGGGCCATGGAGCGCTCGCCCGATCGACCGCTGACGATCCCTCGTCCACGTGACGACCACTTTGGCACCTGGTGGCGCACGGCCCTGCAGGTCCCCTTTCACCCCCGTGACATGCAACTCCATCAAAACCTGGTCTACGGACCGCTCGAGCGTCACCGCCTCGACGTGTGGCGTCTCGACACGACGGCGAAGGACGCACCCGTCATCTACTACTTGCACGGCGGCGCGTGGACCTTTGGCGATAAGCGTGAGCAGGGCCGACCGATGTTGCACGAGTTTGTTCGTCGCGGTTGGATCGTGGTCGCGAGCAACTACCGCCTCGCGCCACACCATCCCTGGCCCGCGCAGATTGAAGACGCGACGAGGGCGTTGGGCTGGATCAAGAAGAACATCGCCACCTACGGCGGCGACCCCGACCGGGTCGTCGTCGCGGGGGGATCGGCCGGCGGTCACCTGGCCTCCCTGCTCGCCTTGAGTGCCCACGATCCCGCGTGGCGACCGAGCGAACTCCGCGACGTCACGGACTGGTCGGTGCGCGGCGCGCTCTCTTTCTATGGCGTGCTCGAGATGACCGGCGACGAGACGCACTGGCGCGGACTCGGGCGCGGTATTCGCTTTCTGTTAGAGCGTCGCGTGGTGCAGGTTCCCTACGACGGCAACGAGGGCCTCTACCTCTCGCTCTCGCCGTACGAACGAATTGCGACCCACTCGCCACCGTTCTTCGTCGTTCAAGGGGTCAACGACACGCTCGTCGAGGTGAACGTCGCGCGCGCCTTCGTCACGAAGTTTCGCCAGAGCGCGTTCGCGCCGATCTACTACGTTGAGTTGCCCTTTACCCAACACGCCTTTGACGTCACGGCCAGTCCGCGGACGTCGGCGACGACGCGCGCGGCGGTCGCCTTCGCCGAGTCGGTCGCACTCCAGCGCTCGGCGCTCACTCCCGAGTTGGTGGCGAGTTACCAGTCGCCGCCCACGCGACTCGAGGTCGAGGTCGAACCAGCGACGTGGCGCGACGCGTCGGCCGCGGCGTCCTTACTTGGACCCTTCTTCGTCGTGACGTCGGACAACCCGTACTCACTTAAGTTGAGCGCCGAAGAGAATGAGATTCGTCGCAGGGCGCTGCGCGCACTGCTCGAGCGTCGAGGTATCGGCTACGTCGAGGTGCTCAGCCGTGACGCGCTCGGCCGCTGGCCGGACGAAGCGGGCGTCGGACTACGTGACGTATCTCGAGAAGAGGCCCGGGCGCTGGCGCGAGCGTGGGATCAGTACGCGATCTACGAGGTCGACGTGGACGCCGTCACGGTGCGCGACGCCTACTCTGACCAGGTGCTGGTCTAACCCTCGGCGAGCGTCACGTTGATAGTGAGTTCAACGGCGTCGACGACGTCTAAGACGTGGACGTTGCCAGCTTTGATGAGATCGTGGGCGCTCTTTCGAATGGCCGCGGCGAACGCTTCGGGTGCGTGCACGTTCAGGCGCTCTACAGCGGCGCGCTGAGAGACCTTGGCGGTGCTCTTCTCACGGCGAATCGCCTCGAGCACCTCACAGACCGGCGAATAGATCGACCCGGGATCAGCGTTCAGCGCGCCCAGTTCCTCGAGGTTCGGCCACGCCTCGAGGTGCACCGAGCTGTCGTGCCACCAGCGCCACACCTCTTCGGTGACGAAGGGGAGGAAGGGCGCGAGCAGGCGTTGGAGAACCGAGAGGGCGATCCGAAGCGTCGCTCGCGCCGAGGTGGTGTCGACCACGTCGCCTTCGCCGTAAGCGCGGATCTTCACCAGTTCGACGTAGTCGTCACAGAAACTCCAAAAAAATGACTCGATGCGTTCGAGGGCGCGCGCGTAGTCGTACTTCTCGAACGACGTGGTCGCGTCGACGACGAGTTGGCCCAAGAGGCCGAGGAGATCTTGGTCGAGGGGAGCGGTGACGTCACTTGGCGAAAGTTGATCGGCGTCGTCGAGGCGACCGAGCACGAATTTCGAAACGTTCAGCACCTTGATCGAGAGGCGTCGCCCGATCTTCATCTGAGCTTCGTCAACCGTGGTGTCGGTGCCCGGGCGCCCCGAAGCGGCCCAGTAACGAAGCGCGTCAGCGCCGTGTTGTTCTAGTAGTGGGAGGGGCGTTGCGGCGTTGCCGGTGGACTTGCCCATTTTCTTGCGATCGGGGTCGAGTACCCAACCCGAGAGGAGTGCGTTGGTAAAGGGCAAACTGTCGTGTTCGAGGTGGCTGCGCACCACCGTTGAAAAGAGCCAGGTACGAATAATGTCGTGGGCCTGTAGACGCAGGTCCATCGGAAAGACGTGGTCGAAGAGCTCGGTGCCCCAGTGTCCGGCAATCTCGGGAGAGAGCGAGCTCGTCGCCCAGGTGTCCATGACGTCGGGGTCGCCCACGAAGCCGTTCGCCTGGTTGCGCTGCGCTTCGTTGAAGCCCGCCGGGACGTCACTCGAGGGATCGATGGGCAGCAACTCCAACGGGGGCAAGAGCGGGTGATCGAAGTCGATGTCGCCGGCGCTGTTGGTTGGATACCAGGCGGGGAAGGGCACGCCAAAGAACCGCTGGCGCGAGATGTTCCAATCCACGTTCAGTCCCTCGACCCACGAACGGTAACGGTGCTTCATGAAGTCGGGGTGCCAGTGGAGTTCTTCACCACGCTGAAGGAGCTCGTCGCGGTGCTCGAGGGTCTTGACGAACCACTGGCGTGAGGTGACGATCTCTAAGGGCCGTTCACCCTTCTCGTAGAACTTGACCGGGTGGGTGATCTGGCGAAGTTCACCAATGAGCGCACCCGCGTCGCGCAGCGCGTCGGCGATCGTGGCCCGCGCTTGATTGACCGTCGTGCCCTCGATCTCAGAATAGAGAGTGTTCGCGCCTTCGGGGTTGCGCGAGGGGAACATCGCCGAGCCAAAGTCCGCGGGAAGGAATCGTCCGTCACGGCCAATGAGTGCGCGCGTGGGGAGTTTGAGCTCGCGCCACCATACGACGTCGGTTGTATCGCCGAAGGTGCAGATCATGGCCACGCCCGAACCCTTGTCGGGATCGGCCAGTTCGTGCGCGAGCAGTGGCACTTCGACGTCAAAGAGTGGCGTGACGACCAACGTGTTGAAGAGCGCCTTGAAGCGCTCGTCGTCGGGGTGCGCAACGAGCGCAACACAGCTTGCTAACAGCTCGGGCCGCGTCGTCTCAATCTCTATGGCCCCGTCGCCGTCGGCTCTTTGAAAGGCGACGCGGTGATAGGTACCGGGTCGTTCACGGTCTTCGAGCTCGGCTTGGGAGACGGCCGTTCGAAAGTCCACGTCCCAGAGGGTGGGCGCGACGCTCGAGTAGACCTCGTGGCGTTGGAGCATTTCGATGAAGGCGCGTTGGGAGATGGCCTGCGCGTGGGGTGAGATCGTGGTGTACTCGAGGCTCCAGTCGACGCTGATACCTAGGTTGCGCCACAGCGTCTTGAAGGTCTCTTCGTCGATGGACGTTAAGAGAAGGCAGAGTTCGACGAAGTTCTTTCTGGAGATCGAGACCTTCTTATCCGACGGCTTGTCCGGCGCGGAAAAGTTGGGGTCGTAGGGGAGACTCGGATCACAGCGCACCCCGTAGAAGTTTTCGACCCGTCGTTCCGTCGGTAGTCCGTTGTCGTCCCAGCCCATGGGGTAAAAGACGTCTTTACCCCGCATGCGCCAGAACCTCGCGATGACGTCGCCCTGGGTGTAGCTAAAGACGTGGCCAATGTGGAGCGCACCAGAGACCGTCGGGGGAGGGGTGTCGATGCTGTAGACCGACGAGCGAGGCGCGTCGCGGTTGAAGCGGTACGTCGCCTCGTCGTCCCAGCGCGCCAGCCACGTGGCTTCGAGGCCGTCCACGGTGGGCTTTTCGGGCACCCGGTGGGGCGTGGGTGTGGAGGCGTCTGGCATGGTTGGCGTAGTTTAGAACAGTGATTCGCCTCTACGACACGGTCCAGGGTGAGGTCCGTGACCTCAAACTGCGCAGCCCCGGCCGCCTGTCGATGTACGTCTGTGGACCGACGGTTGACAATCTGCCCCACCTCGGTCACGGCCGCTTCACGCTGGTCTGGGACATCGCGCGACGATGGTTCACGTTCCAGGGCCTGAGCGTTCACTTCGTCTCGAACATCACCGATATTGAGGACAAGATCATCGCGCGAGCGAGTCAGGAATCTCGAAGCGAGAGCGAGGTTGTCGAACAGTTCGAAGGCGAGTGGTGGGACGCGATGGACCGCCTGGGCGTGGCCCGACCCGACGACGCGCCGCACGCGACGAGCTACATCGAAGAGTTGGTCGAATTAGTGGCGTCATTTCTTGAGCGTGACGTCGCCTACGTGACGAGTGACGGCGTGTACTTCGACGTCTCGTGCGTCGATGATTACGGACTCCTAGCCGGACAGCCCCTCGAGAGTCTTCGCTCGGGTGCTCGGGTGGAGGCGAATGAAGAGAAGCGTTCACCGCTCGACTTCGCGCTCTGGAAGAACGCGAAGCCCGGCGAGCCGTGCTGGCCCGCACCCTTTGGTGATGGACGACCCGGTTGGCACACCGAGTGCGTGGTGATGGCCCTCGGCCTCTTGGGCGAAGACTTCGATCTTCACTGCGGCGGACTCGACCTCAAGTTTCCCCACCACGAGAACGAACGCGCCCAGGCCGAGGCCGCGCACAAGGCTTTCGCGCGACACTGGGCCCACAATGGTTTGGTGATGGTGGGCGGGGAGAAAATGAGCAAGTCGCTCGGCAACTTCACGTCGCTGACGGACCTCCTGGAAAAGACTGACCCTCGCGCGTTTCGACTGCTGGTGCTGCGATCGCGTTATCGTTCGCCGGTTGAAGTCACCCTCGAAACGATCGCTGACGCCGAACGTGCGCTCGAGCGTCTCGATGGTCTCGCACGCCGATTCAATTTGGAGGATCTGGGCGGTGACGTCTTCGTGGTCGCCGCCCAACACTCGTGGGAAGAGGAGTCGCTCGAGCTCTACGAGCGAGTAGTAGCGCTGATGAACGACGACCTCAACACGCCCCTCGCCGTGGCGGAACTTTTCGACGCGATCACTACCGCGAACGCCAGCGCCGACGACGGTCACGAACAGTCCGCTCGTCGATTGGCTGACGCCGTCAACGTGCTCTTTGGGGCGATGGGACTCTCCTTACTCGCCGGTAGCCACGAGGTGGACGAGGTCACTGAGACCCTGGTTCAGGCGCGCGACGCCGCTCGATTGTCCAAGAACTGGGGCGAAGCCGATCGTCTCCGTGACGAACTGGTCCTTCGTGGCTGGATTGTTGAAGACGGTGCCTCGGGCACCATAATTCGACGGCCCTAATTCCCCTTGTTCTCTATGGTCGCCACCAAGTAACGTTGTCCCTGAGGTTGCCGTTGTGGTTCCCTCCCAAAACCGGAGTTCCGGAAGTAAAAGTAATCAAGGAGGCCCACAGTGGCTGCAGGAACCGTTAAGTGGTTCAACGACGAAAAAGGTTGGGGATTCATCGCTGTCGATGGCCAGCCTGACGTCTTTGTTCACTACTCGGAGATTCAAGGTGACGGGCGAAAGACGCTCGTTGAGGGACAGGCCGTCGAGTTCGATATCGAACCCGGCGATCGTGGCCCGTTGGCTAAGCGCGTCATTCTTAACTAATTACCATTCTCTGTTGTAGACAACCGCCGCCTTCGGGCGGCGGTTGTTTTTTTGTACCGGGGCTTTTACGGTACGTTTAGTTACCGGCAAGTAACTTTTCGACCCCAAGGTGCACCATGAGCGATTTTTCGATGGATTTAAACGAAGACCAGATAACGCTGCGCGACTGGCTGCACGGCTTCGCCGAACAACAGATGCGCCCCATTGCCGCTGAGTGGGACGAGCGCGAAGAGACGCCGTGGCCCTTCATTGAAGAGGCGGCCAAACTCGGGGTCTACGGACTCGACTTCATGATGAACGCCTTTCGAGACCCGACGGGCCTGTCGATGATGATCGCCCTCGAAGAACTCGCCTGGGGTGACGCGGGACTGTGCATGGCCTTGATGGGGACGACCTTGGGCGTGGCGGCGATCGTCGCCAACGGCACGCCCGAGCAGCAGATGGAGTGGGTACCACAGTGTTTTGGCACGCCCGACGACATCAAGATCGCGGCCTTTGGCGTCTCGGAGCCCGACGCCGGCAGTGACGTCTCGTCACTGCGCACGCGCGCCATCTACGACGAGGCGAAGGATGAGTGGATCTTGAACGGTACGAAGACGTGGATCACCAATGGCGGCATCGCCAACGTCCACGTCATCGTCGCTTCGGTCGAGCCCAAGCTCGGCAGTCGCGGTCAGGCTTCGTTCATCGTGCCCGAGGGCACGCCCGGCATTCGCATGGGTCAGAAGTTCAAGAAGATGGGTATTCGCGCGAGCCACACCGCCGAGGTCGTGCTCGAGAACTGTCGCGTTCCTGGGAGTTGTCTGCTGGGTGGCAAAGAGAAGTTGGACGAGAAGTTGGCGCGTGCCAGGGAAGGTAAGAGGTCCTCGGGCCAGGCCGCCATGGCGACCTTTGAGGCCACGCGACCAGCCGTTGGCGCGCAGGCACTCGGTATTGCGCGCGCGGCTTATGAGTACTCGCTCGATTACGCCAAAGAGCGCCATCAGTTCGGTAAGGCCATTATCGAGAATCAGGCGATTGCCTTCAAGTTGGCCAACATGAAGATGAGCATTGACGCGTCACGTTTGCTGGTCTGGCGAGCGAGCTGGATGGCCTCCGCCCGAAAGCCCTTCACGAGCGGCGAAGGTTCGATGTCCAAACTCATGGCGAGCGAAACGGCCGTCAAGGTCACCGAAGAGGCGATTCAGATCCTTGGAGGGTACGGCTACGTGCGCGACTACCCGGTCGAGCGCTGGCACCGCGATTCAAAGATCTACACAATCTTTGAGGGGACTTCTGAAATTCAGCGCCTGATCATTGCGCGCGCCATTTCTGGTGTGCAGATCAGGTAGTCCAAGCGGCAAGTTAACAGGCTTTTGCGTTCAAAGGCGGCTCGAAGCCGTCGTTAGTGACGACCCTCGGAGACTCCTCTTTAAGGGCCAGTTGGACCTATTAATGAACCAATGAAGTTCCGGCCCGCTGGCGCAAGGCGCCAATGGGCCCACGTAGGGCCTCTGGAAGAATGGTTGACGTGTATAGCCTCCGCCCTGAGTTGCTACGAGATGTCATATTCATTCGTCACGCGGAACCATTAGTCGAGCCTGATCGACCACCCGCGGAGTGGCAACTGTCGATGAGGGGCAAGGAGTTGTCGTACAAACTCGGCGTCTCCTTAGCCCAGAGAGGCTTTCACCAAATAGTCACCAGCCCGGAGGAGAAAGCCAGGGAAACCGCAACGGTGCTAGCTGAAGTTCTTGGAGTCAACGTTGTTACCGATGATCGACTCCGTGAGGTGCAGCGTCCGTGGACTGACGACAACTTTGCCACTCTCGTCGCACGTTATTTGTGTGGCGATGTAATTGAAGGATGGGAATCCGTCGAACAAGTTGTGGCACGTTTGGAAGCCCTCCTTGTAGGTCGCCCGAGTGAAGGTCCGATCGGTGTAGTCACCCACGGAACCGCGATGACCTGTTTACTAGGCGCAGATGACTCTGCCAACCGAGTGCGGTTTTGGTCAGATCTGACAATGCCGGATGCATGGATTTTTTCGGGAGAGGTACCAACACGATTCGACGGCCTACGGCCCTGACAAGGTTGGCGGCTTGAACCGAGCTGGCTGTGACGGGTTATAAGCAAAGAGCGGGTCGATTTCCTCTTATATCCAGAATTGTCATACATCTGGGCTCGTGGAGGTATGCTCATTTGTGATGATTACAGGCGCTGATAATCCACTTTTGGTGCGGGTCAGGACTCTGTTCGCCACGATTCTGCCCGTGGGAACTCGGATCACAGTTGAACCGTTGGACGAAATTGACGTCAGGGTAAACGTAGCGGGGGCATCGCTTCGTGTCCGGTACGCCGGTCGAGGTGACTTCCGAGGCGTCCAGATGGCGATGAAGGCTCGACCGAAACCAGACGTCATCGCCGCGTCTCGACTCTCTGTCGCAGCGCGGCAGGCGATTGCTGAAGAGGGAATTAATTGGGCGGACGAGAGGGGCGCGGCGAGTATCGAGATCGGCTCAATCGTTATCGCGCTCTCGGGTCAACTCCCTGAGGTTCGTCGATCGTCGACGGATTGGACATCGGCTGCCATCGGCATCACCGAAGCCATCCTTTCTGGGACAACTCCCACGGCCGAAGCAGTCGCAGCCGCGACCGGGAATTCACTGAGTACCGCCGTGAGGGCACTCGCATTCCTAGTGGGGCGAGGTCTCCTTCATGCGCCAAAAGCACGTGGACCGCAGTCGGGTCGAAAGGTTATCGACTTTGATCGCCTGCTCGATGAATATTCAGAAGCGGCCCATCAGCGTCGGCCCAAATTCGAACTTCGGTGCGGATTACTTTGGCGTGAACCCTTCTCTGAAATCAAGAAGATAGGGCAGAAGTGGACAATGACCCGCGTTCCATGGTCCATCGCCGGCGCACTTGCTGCGTCAGTCCAGGCCCCATATCTGACTGAAACGCCCACCGGTGTCGTGTACGTGGGTGCGGCGCGAGAATCGGAGATGCTCCACGTCGCTCGACGGGCCGGGCTCAAAGCGATGGAGGGAGGTCGTCTTCTTCTGTTGCCGTTTCCGACGCGGGCGACGAAGCAACTGATTCAGGAGAAGGATGGCTTATGGGTAACCTCCTGGCCTCGGACGTACGCTGATCTTCGTCACGAAGGAGTTCGAGGTGAAGAAGCGGCCGAGCACCTCCGCGAGGTGTTTCGTGGCCAATGAGCCAACTCGATCTCGGCCGGCGCGCAAGGCCGCCGAAGAAGCGCTTGTGCGAGTGGTGCACCACTACGGGCGCACGCCGGAATTCGTTGTCCTCGGCGGACTTGTGCCCGAGCTGTTGTGCGACAAGTCAGGAAAGATGCATGCTGGGACAACCGATATTGATGTCCAAGTTGACCTCGAAATTGCCGCAGGCGCGACGAACGCGGCCAGACTGGAGCAGGCACTTAAAAACGCAGAGTTCGAGTCAACTGATGGGAGAACTTGGCGTTGGCAGACTAGGGCGGACGAGTCGAAAGCTATTGTCAAGTTCGAACTTCTTACTGATCTCGACGACCAACCTGCTAGCGCCACGGTGAACTTTGCCGAGTGCGACGCGTTGGGGGCAGTCAACCTTCGAGGAACCCGATTCGCGTCTCGTGACTTTGTTCGTCACCCTCTGAGTTCGAAAGTCGGTGGTGTCTTTTACGACGTTGAGGTCAATGTCACTGGGGTAGCTGGCTTTCTTCTGGCCAAATCCGCCGCAGCGTACAGCCGCCGCAAGGAGAAAGACTGGTACGACATTGCTTTCGTACTGCTACACGGCAACGAGGGAGGCCCCCGAAATGCCGCTGAGCGTACCAAGACTATTTTTGCGATGGACCTCGTTGGCGAGACCAGAACTTCACTTGACGAACTCTTGTCGAACTTCACATATGAAAGCGATCAAGGTCCTTCTGCGTATGCATCCCAGTTTTTGATCGACCACCCCGAAGAGGATGGCAATCAGCTCCGCGCGGACGCAGTGCTCGCGGTCAAGGAATATCATGACGCGCTCTTTCCAAGATGACTAGACGATATCCGCGGGGTCAGGGGCGACGTATTGGAATTGGACCGCGGATATAGTTCGCGCTATCAGAGAATCAGCCACCTGAAGCGCCTGTTCGGATACTCATTTCGACCATCAACTGGGCAATTGAGAGACCCATGAAACAGAGGCGAAATTGGCCCAAACCACCCTTAGTCGAGTCGAAACTGGTCGTAGATGGGTCGCTCAAATCTGGAACGAACTCCTGACCAGGAGAGTTACACGTCGCTCTAATACCTACACAATCTTCGAGGGGACTTCTGAAATCCAAAGACTGATCATCGCGCGCGCCATTTCTGGCGTGCAGATCAGGTAGTCCAAGCTCTAAGTTAACAGGCTTTTGAATCTCTTGACGGCTAACTGTGGGAAACGGCGATGAGGCTCGGAGCTTAAATACTTTGGTGCCACTGGACCCGTTGATGAGTATGTGGGTCCATCTTCGTGACTTTTACATCCGCACGGTCTTCGACGGCATCGTCGCATGGACGAAGACCCGGGTTCACAGAATGCGACCTGACTCGGGTGAGAGCTCGGTTCGAATTATGAAATCTCTTACTTTAAGGGGCCCCGGTAGTCAGAGTGCGAGGTGGAGACGAAGTGCCTCATCGAGTTCAGTCATCAATTCTTGAGGGATTTCTCCGATCGCGAGACCCAGTCGCTCGACGGAAATGGACCGGACTTGCTCTGCCTGAGCCTTGGAGTCGTGCTCCAGCCCTGTCAATCTTGCAGGAAGCAACACTTGAAATGGGTAGACGCGCGAGATGTTCGAGGTCACCGGCACGACGGTGATCACCCCCTGGCCAGTTCGTTCGGCGGTAACGTTTGCTCCGTCGTTGCTCACGATGACGGCGGGTCGTCGCTTGTTTGCTTCGCCGCTCCTCGCGGGATCAAGGTTGACAACGTGGATCTCGCCTCGGCGCACTAATGCAACCCATCTGCGGCGGTGGGATCCCAGAGTTGCTGATCCTCGTTGGACCACTCGGCCCAGGCGCCTTCATAGGCGGCCCCGAGGCCGGTTGCCCTAAGCAGTCGCACAGCCTTGTGGAGCGCAGCCGAGCGAGACGGGAGTCCCTTCTCCGTGGCATACGCGTCGAGGAAGATGACGTCCTCGTCGGGCAAACTCATGCTAACTTTCATACTTTTATACTACTATAAGTATGTGCCTTGGAGGACATCAGTGGGTTACTCGCCAAGCACGTGTCATCGGGGCCCGATGTGAGAGACGTGCAACCTAATGGCGTTGGTTAGTCCGAGCGGGTTGTGTTCTGTTGCCCGGCTTGACAAAATGCCATCTCGCACTGGCGTTTGGATTAGACCGTGTGGTTTCAACTTTGTGACCCGACGGAATAGAAACGCCACCTCTCACTGGCGGCTTCCGCGTTGGATGTACTGATTCTTCTAGACGTCGGAGTGATAGTTAGATTTTAGTTCTGGTCGAACTCTCAGTTCTAGGGTGACTACGTGACTTTCCAAGAGCACTACTCAGTTGCCGATCTGCGTGTTATCAGCTCTCGAATAGGACGACGTAAGGGCTGGGACTTCTCGCGAATGAATACATCTCATCCGGCAATGCCGTGGGAGTACGTATCGGTCGTTAGAAGCCATCTTCGAGCCACCGATACCGTGATCGACATTGGTACTGGTGGCGGAGAGCGTTTGCTCGAACTAAGTAGCGACGCGCGTCAGTTACTCGGCGTGGATCCCGACCCCGAGATGATTGGTAGGGCGCGGGAACTTGCCGCAGGCAAGGGTGCAACGTCGGTCCATTTTGAGACTGGCACCGGCGCGGAAGTTCTGGAACAGTTTGACGTAGTCATCGATCGGCACGCCCCCTTTGAGACAAAGGTCGTCCACCGGCTTCTTCGACCGGGCGGCCGTTTTGTTACTCAGCAAGTCGGTGAACACAACATGAAGAACGTGAGAGATGCCTTTCAACTGGAAGCGAATGCCTTTGCACCAATGAGTACCGAGATGTTTGTTCAAGCTGGATTTCTTGTTGAGCGGTTTGATGAATACGACGTTGACTACGTGATTCGCGATATGGACTCGCTAGTGTTCTGGCTCCAGGCATTGGACGTAGCGCACTCCGATTTTGGCGGCTTCGATTCCGAGAAAGACGCCGATGCGATCAACCGACTTCTTTCATCTTCGCTTACCGCCGATGGTGTGGTGACCAATGAACATCGCTACTTGTTGTTGGCAACGAAACTTGGCTAGTCGAAGCGTGAACCAAATCGGATTGCCTGAAGATCGATTATTGGTGTCGGAGACCTGACGTGAACCTGCACTCTGTACCTTCTCAATTCATCGCTACCGATGTGACCGCATTGCTAAACCTGAGTTGTGCCCGAAGAGTTCAGTGATTGGCCCGAGGCTGAACTACGGGGCGAGTCGCTCTCTGTTCAAAGGCGATCTTTCGGCTGACGGTAAGGGCGCGGCATCATTGGTTTTGTTTCGCACGTCCGAGATGTTTCCCGTCGCGATTCACGCCGACGCTTGTGCTAGACCCACAAACGGGGACTGCAATCGGACCCAAATGGGTCCAAACCAGGTCTTCACCACTCATTTGTGGGTCTAGCTCACTTAGAAAGATACCGTGACCAGTACTTATGGTCGCGCCTACAGGATCTACACGATTTTCGAGGGCACCAGCGAGATCCAGCGACTCATCATTGCGCGGGCTATCTCCGGTGTGCAGATTAGGTAGTTCACGCCTCAAAATAACTGGCTTTGGGATCCAAGTCGACTAGAAGTCATTGCCGGAAACTACCCGCGGAGGCTCCACTTTGTGACCCCGTTGGACCACTAATGATTTGTGGGTCTA